>JAGVZA010000002.1 GCA_018302985.1 Candidatus Woesearchaeota archaeon
GGTTTTAAGGCCATCGAATGTCTGATATATTTGGGCATTTTGAGGTTCTTTTTGAAATTTGAGTTTTAATTCCATCTCAGGTATAATTTTCTTTATTTCATTTTTTTCATTTTTAATTTTAGCTTCTTTTTCATCTAGGTATTCTAAAATTCTTTTAGGGTTTGCTGGAGAAAAATATTTGGTGTCTGACTTGATAATAAATGAGACTAGTCCCTTTTTAATCAATTTTTCTAGTATAGGGTAAACTTTCGCAGCAGTAATTTCTGCTTTTTTTGAGAGGGGTCCTATAGTGCTCTCACCCAAGTCCAAGAGTGCAAAATAAACCTTGACTTCTCCTTTACTAAATCCTATGTCTTCAAAGAGTCTATTATCCATAGAATAATGAGCAATCAGCAGTATTTAATGTTTTCTACAATATCCTCCTAGGGAGGTAATAAAAGTTATAAATCTAATAAGTACTAAAGTAACATGACAACTCAAGTAAAGACAACAAACTGGAATGAAGCAATAGAAGGATTCATGAGGAATTACGCTGTTGACAATACTACTGTTGGAAGTTACACTGTTGAACATTATCTTATTCCCAGTAATGATTTAACAGATAGAGTTTTCTTTAAAAGATTTGTAATTGACCCTATCTTACGACTTGAATTTAAATCACAAGAAGAGAGATACGACAAAGCGATGTTAGATTATGGATGTGGGAATGGTAGATTTGCTGCAATGCTAGCTCATTGGCTAGGTCCTCATAAACTATACGCTGTTGACATTAGTGATCAAGCAGTTCATCAAGCAGAAAGAAACTTGAGACCATATGTTGGTCCACAATCCTGTTTTAAGGAGAGCGCATCAGCAACAGTTAGAAAGATTGAGGATCATGATTTGTCTTTTATCGAAGATGATTCTTTAGATCTTGCAATGTTGAATTTTGTAATGCAGACTATTAAATCTGATGAAGAAGTTAAAAGAATAGTAACTAGTATTCGCCCTAAGTTAAGAAGAACAGGAAGATTAGTTGTTATGGATACTCATCCAGATACAGTAGATGCACAATTTTTTTCCTTTAGAAGAGAAAAGCCAGCTACTCTGGAGGAGAATTGTCAGATAACAACTTGGTTGACAGGCATGACTGCACCTATCTATGACTATTGGAGATCAAAAGGACATTATCTCTCTTTGTTAAAAGAGTCTGGTTTTGAACACATCAAAGTCCATGAACCTGTTATTATAGGACATGAAGATGAAGAAGCATGGAGAGATGAAAGAAAGGTTCCTCCTTATTTGATCTTAGAAGGCAGAAAAGCACAATAAGAAAGAAAAAGAACAAGAAAATCAGAGATCGTACTCATTTCTCAAAACAATCTGTCTTCACCAATGAAAGAAAACAATCATAAGTGCTCCAGTTTCTATATCAGGAAATAATCATTTTTTCTCAACAGTCTTTATAAACAACCTCTAGTCTAATATACGATCTGTTGTGCCATCGAAAGAGAGAGTACACAACAGGTTGTGGTTTATCAAAGCTACAAAAACAGGAAAAAACGCATGCAATGTCCTTACTGCAGTCATGAAGAAACAAAAGTGGTTGATAAAAGAGAGACAGACAGTTTGGAAGTAACTCGACGCAGACGAGAATGTTTGAAGTGTGAAAAAAGATTCACAACATATGAACGTGTTGAAATTGATTTGCGTGTCATCAAAAAAGATGGACGTCGCGAATCCTTCAATAGAGAAAAAATAAAAAATGGGATGTTGCGCGCATGCGAAAAACGTCCAGTATCTTTAGAACAAATGGAATCGGCAATTGACAAAATAGAATCAACCTTGAGAGGAAGAGCATCAGACGAAATTAAGAGCGCTGTTATTGGTGAACTAGTCAGCCGAGAGTTAAAAAAATTAGACAAAGTAGCTTACATCAGATTCGCATCTGTCTACAAAGACTTCGCAGATATTGAGTCTTTCGCAGAAGAAGTAGAACAACTCATACAAGTAGAAAGGAAGGGGTGAAGTGAATGAAAATAGAAGGTACGCGAAGTATAATGATCCAACAAAAAAAGATTGAAGCAACAGAAAACCAGTTAAAAGTTATTAAGGACAAATATTTGAAAGATTCTCCTTCTGTAGAAGCTTGGTTGGAAAATATCGCGGAAAATATCGCCCTTGCAGAAATCCTCTATGCAAATGATGAACTTCGGTTAAAAGCATTCGAAGGAACACGACATACTATTGTCACAGCTGATGGCCCTGGTGCAGTTAAACCTAATATGGTCTTATTCCATCAAGGATTAAATCATGATCAACGTCATGAAAATCACAGAAAATTCATCGAGAATCTCTATCGCCTAGCTAAAGAAAATACGCAATGTGCAGATATTGTACGTGAAACTGCTGATCGTTTCTATAATTTAATGGCTAATTGGGAATTCTTGCCAAACTCTCCAACGTTAA
The DNA here is from genome assembly GCA_018302985.1 of Candidatus Woesearchaeota archaeon. Classification (GTDB taxonomy): domain Archaea; phylum Nanobdellota; class Nanobdellia; order SCGC-AAA011-G17; family UBA489; genus JACOVP01. The sequence continues at coordinate 2,449 of JAGVZA010000002.1, forward strand.
TGAATGCTGGAAGAAAATTACAACAGTTATCAGCTTGCTACGTTTTACCTGTAGGAGATTCCATTGAAGAAATTTACGAATCTGTGAAGAATATGGCTTTAATTCATAAGAGTGGTGGAGGTACAGGATTTGATTTTAGTCACTTGCGTCCAGCAAAAGATACAGTCTTTTCTACCAAAGGAGTAGCTTCTGGTCCTTTATCTTTTATGAGTATTTTTGATAAGTCTACTGAAGTTGTAAAACAAGGAGGACAGCGCAGAGGTGCTAATATGGGTATCATGCGGTATGATCACCCAAGTATTCTCGACTTTATCCACTGTAAAAGAGACAATGGTTTCCTAGAAAATTTCAACATCTCTGTTGCTCTTGATGCAAAATTTATGGATGCGGTCAAGAATAATAAAGAATATGACTTGATCAATCCCAAAGACAAAAGCGTATCAGGAAAATTAAATGCACGTGAAGTCTTTGATAAAATGTGTAACAATGCATGGGTTTCTGGTGATCCAGGATTCGTAGTCATTGATCGTATCAACAATTCAGACTCCAACCCCACACCTGCACAAGGACAAATTGAATCCACTAATCCTTGCGGTGAACAGCCACTTTTACCCTATGAGCCCTGTAACTTGGGCAGTATCAATTTGTCTAGATTTGTTTTAGAAGATGGTTCAGATATGGACTGGAACAGATTTAGAGAATGTGTACACACTGGTATGCACTTCTTGGATAATGTTATTGAAGTCAACAACTACCCTATTCCAGAAATTGAAGAAATTGCTAAGCGCAATAGACGTGTTGGTCTAGGTGTCATGGGGTGGGCAGAATCCTTAGTCAAATTAAACTTACCCTACAACTCTGATGCAGCAATGCAAAAAGCAGAGGAAGTAATGGCTTTCATCAATGATGAAGCACTTAATGCCTCTTGTAACTTAGCTAAAATGCGTGGCGTCTTCCCAGGATTTAAAGATTGTATCTATGATAAAAATGGAAGTTTCTTCCGTGGTCAAGATGTAGAGCCAAGAAATAGTGCTCGTACTACTATTGCTCCAACAGGAACTATTGGTATTACAGCAGGCTTGCAAGGAGCAGGCATTGAGCCTTTCTTTGCTATTGTCTATGTAAGGTATAATGCAGCAGGTATTGATGCCTTGAAAGAAGGTAAAAAGCCAGCAGAAAAAGATACTTTCTTCGAAGTTAATCCTTATTTCGAAAAAATAGCACAGCAGCATAATTATTTTGGCTTGAAAAAAGAAGAATTATACAAGAAGATTGATGACAATCACAAAGCTGTCTTAGGTATCAAGGAAATTCCAGAAAAAATACAAAAACTATTTTTAACGTCACATGATTTGACGCCTATGGATCATGTCCGCATTCAGGCAGCTTTCCAAAAATACTGTAACAACGCAGTATCTAAGACAGTCAACCTAAAGAATGAAGCGACTGTTGACGATATCAGAGAAGTGTATATGAAAGCTTACGAAAGTGGTTGCAAAGGAGTGACTATTTATCGTGATGGCAGTAAGTCTTTGCAGATTCTTAATTTAGCAGAGAAAAAGACAGATGCGCAAAAAGAAAAGCCTGTGATAAAAAAAGAAAAGCACCTTATGGAGATGTCATCCTATTATATGATTGAGACAGGCCATGGACCAATGCACGTACACATCAACTATGATCAGCAAGGCCCAACAAAAGTCTTTGCTAATATTTCCCCATCAGGTACAGAAGTATCAGGATTAACAACTGCTTTGGCTATTTTAATCTCGAAATACTTGGATATGGAGGGGGATGCAGTAAAACTCTTGAAGCATTTGAATTCCATTAAAGGAGATCGTCCCTTTGGCTTCGGTCCAAAGCGTGTAGATTCCATCCCTCATGGTATGGCAAAAGCATTGCGAGATCATTTAGTCAAGACTGGCAAAATGAAGCCCTTTGAGAATGGACAAACTCTCTTAGGAAGTTCTCCAGTGGTGCAAAAGCCAGATAATGGTCTTTTTGTCTTGGCATTGCATTGTCCTAAATGCTATTCAACGAATGCAGAAATGGTTTCTGGATGTTCAGAGCCTACTTGTTTTGACTGCGGCTACAGTAAATGTAGCTAATCTTTTCTTTTTAAAGCATTGGCTAGATAAATAATCCACAACTCTGATCTAGATATATTAAATATTCAAGATTCCTATCAGTCCTATCAAGATAAGATAGACAGCTATTGCATAGTTCAAGACTCTCGGGAATACTAAGATAATAACCCCGAAAATAATAGATAAAATGGGTGCTAAATAGATTACAGCCATAAAATTCACCTCCAAACTTATAGGGATATAAAGTTGTCATAATATATAAAAATACCTCTCTAGATAGGTAACTATAAAGTAGTAACAATAAGGAAGGTTTATAAGGTAAAAGCAACAGTATGGTCTCTCTAGTTCTAATGCTCATGCTTTCATGCGAAGTAAAGCAGCATACGAACAATTACGCACTACAGTCAATCATGCATTAAAATCAGAAAATATTGCATTGAATCTTTCTTGGCAAGAGATCAGTAATCTTTGTGAAAATACCAGATTTGTTATAAGTGATGCATTAAATGAACCTCATTTCCAACATACTGGAGGCTTTAGTTATTTTGGAGTTAGAGAATTTAATGATGGCTTATTGAATGATAGACTTGTTCCAGCAGCAAGAGACAATCCAGGAACGCCGGGATTAGTTCGCCGTGATGTTCATGATAGGGAGAAAGTATTTGAATTTGATTATGCAGCATTTCTTCAAGCTTTTGCTAGAGCACAAAAACAAGGACATGATAAATCAGAAGCTTTTCGACAAGCATTTTTAATCTTCAAAGATGATACTGAGTCTTATTTAACATCTCCTAGAGGGAAACGACTAAACTATGCAAAATTTGTTGAAACTGTTATGGATTATGGACAAGATAGACCTACTGAAGAAATAACTTCTGATGCCGAGATGATCGCCCAAGATGAATCTATAAGAATATTCTCTCAAGAAAAAATAGAAGAATTTCAAGAATGGCAAATGACTGGTTCTAGAGCTTATAGTCATGGAAATATCCTATTAAATAAAATTGCTCCAGAAGAGCGAAAGTTTTTGTACGGGCTTTCGAATAAAGATGATCCTTATGATCGTGCTGTTCAAGAAAAAACTCTTGGACGTATGGAAACAGAAAGAAATCTTGCATTACATTATATATTGGGGAATTATGAGTTAGAAGATAAAGTTACAGCAAGTATAGTAAAAGCTGTTGCTGATCTTACTCAACAAAGAGATAGAAGAAAAGAAAGACATAAAAGTTTAATAGAAACTAAAGCACCAAGTGTTGTTATTGAAATAGAAAGGGTTCGCGTAGAAAAGACACAATATACTTTAAATGCAGTAAGAAAAAATAGAAGATGGTTAGAAGAGATTCTAAGTCGATAACCCATCACCGATATTCTTTTAAACAAATAATTCTAGCAAGTTTTTATCAAATAAGGAGTTGATACTATGGTTCAAGAAGTCACAGCAGCTACATTCCAAAAAGAAGTCTTGCAGCAGCCAGCCGCCTTAGTAGATATGTGGGCAGAATGGTGCATGCCTTGTAAACGTCTAGCTCCTATTTTCGAAGAGTTAAGCAAAGAAATGAAAGAAGTCAAATTTACAAAGTTAAATGTAGAAGAATTCCCAGAATTGGCGCAAGAATATGGCGTGATGAATATCCCAACTATGCTCGTCTTCAAGAAAGGAGAAGAAGCTGGAAGAATTACTGGTTTACTGCCTAAAGATGAAATCAAAAAGAGAATACAAAGTTTCTTATAGAGATCCTTTAAAAAAGCGCATCTAGCGCACTATTAGCATATATTTGCACATGTTTAGTAAGCTCAAATTTAGGATCTTTTAATTCGTCGCTTGTGAACCATTTACATCCTTCACTAACTTCTTTTGTGATTGGTAGAATAAGTTTATCAGTCTTAGATTTTGCAAAGTAGACAAGGACTACATGTTCGTGTGAATCACTAATGCGATGACGATTTGTAAAAACAGGAGGGATCAAACCTTTATGATTATGATCCATAACAATAGGGAGATTTGTATGATTAATAATTTCAACATCTAAACCAACTTCTTCTTTTACTTCTCTTACAGCAGCCTCATTAGGATCTTCGTCCAATTCAATATGACCACCGACACTTAACCAGATTTTATATTTATCATGCTTTCTTAAAAGAACTTTACCATTATATACAATAAAAACTTCGACACAGAAATCAATTTTATCATGAATATGAGGCATTGATATAGGAAAAGGGGTTTGTTTAAAAATATTTATATAAATTGACGAGTATATTAGATTATGACTTTTCTAGTTCTTATTTTTTGACTTCTTGTGCAAACGTCTTCGCTACAATCAACGGAAATAAAATAGTAGCATCACCAAAGACTTTGATCGATTGTGCTCCCGGTAAGATCTTGCCCCAGCTAACAGCTTCATCTGGTCGTGCTCCAGCATCAGAGCCGTCAAACTCTTGTGCAGTATTGATATAAACAGCATAGTCAGCGCCATTTCTCATCATATTGGAATTTAAAATATGGTGTTTAACAACTCCTCCACCTAGAATTATTAAACCAGTTTTTTTTGCTTGAATAGTAATGTCATGCAGTTTTCTAATGTCTTGAATATCATCAATTTTGAAGTCAGGATTCTCATAGGAATAGAAATAAAACATATCTCCCATGCTGCCATCAGTCAATGCAGGACAGAACACAGGAATATTATTTTTGTATGCCCAATAGTAAATAGAATCTTTGTTATTGATGGTCTTGCCCAAGCGTAAAATTAAATCACTAGGTGAAAAGACTTTGCCAGTTTTTCTTTGCTCTTCAGCCATCGTTTTAATGAGGGGGATAAAAAAATCTTCAAAAGCACAATAACGGGAATTAGGAATAAGTACATTGCCTGCGCGATTAATGCCTTGCTCTCGTAAGGTTTTTCCATCTAAAGTAAAGTCGCCAATAAAAAAAGGTTTGATGCATTTGATAATATCTTCCTCAATGCCGCCAGCAGTAGTAACCAGCACATCTACCATTTTATGTTCAACTAAAAAGCGAAAGATATCTCTGAGTCCAGAAGAAACCATATTGGAAGTATAGCCAAGATAGATGGTGCACTTGTCTTTCCGCATTTGTTTGATGAGCTCAATAGCTTTTGCTAAATGAGTAGCTTGAAAACCTGTAGTCAAATAACTTTCCAGAAGTTTGTCATAATTCACACCTTTATTAAAATCATAGCCATGCACTTCTGGTAATCCTTTAGGATCAGGACTATCTGCATCTCGAAGAACATTCTCTTTGCCAGTGTCTTTAGGTGTGGTTTTCATAGGAATTACTAGAAAAAGTGTGCTTATAATCTTAACTGGACATTCTGACTGAATCCATCTATCTAAGGCTGAAACGACATTTAAAAAGGTTTCTGTATATGCTAGTTAGTATCTACATCTTTTCCATGATTGCGCCAACAAAACGATTTGTGGAGTAAAGTTCAGACTTTGGAAAAAAGCCCCTAACTGTTTCATCGAAATATGCCTTGCTTGGTTTTAAAGTCATACTATTGACAATAAAGTCACCAGATCTCACAACACCAGGAATTATTCTTTCTAATAAGGGGGGCACATGCTTGACTTTTGCACAAAGTTCCACAGAGTGAGTTTGAGAATTAAATCTAGGTTCTTGTTCTAAATTTTCTGCATTAAATCCTAATTGTTCGAGAGCTTGCATAAAAAGTGGAGAGCTTTCTAGACCTCTATATTGATCCATGATAGAAACCATATCTTCTAATTGTAATTGGGCTGAGACATAGACTCTATCTCTGGAATTAGTCGTTTGTCTTAAATGGTCTAAAATAGGCTGTATGTGAAAATTTCCAAAGGTTGCTCCAAAATAGATAAATGCTTCTTGATGCCCAATGAATGGCCTAATCTTGGTAAAATCTCTAATAAAATCACCAACATACCCTCTAACCGGTAATCCTAACGCAGAGAGTGTGCTAAGTGCAGAAGTAAGTATAGTCTCGCTAATATCTATCCCGTGATAAGCGACTCTTTTATTTTGACGTAAGGCCTCGCTTAGTAAAATACTGCTCTTATCGCCAGAGCCAGGTCCGAAATCTATATAGGCAAATGAATCTGGCAACGATCTTATAATTGAAGGAGCATAGCGCTGTAATAAATCCATCTCTTGACTATGCATACCTGAAGCGTATGTTTTATTGTGAACTAGAGAGAGGTAGTCTTGTGCCTGTGCTATGGATAAATAATGAAATCTTGGCTCTGTTAAGTCCCATGTTCTATGCTGTCCAGGATTCTGTGTTTTCAGCTCGTGGAGAATGCCTAGTGCAGAATCCACAAAAACTAATTCTTTTGTAACTACCATAAAGTGGATATACATAATATCATATATATTAAATATCTGATAAAAAAGTTAATGTAACCGAAAAATTTATATAAGAATATTTAGCTTTAATTAAATATGGAGCAACTAGATAAAAAAGATATTGCAATACTTCAAGAATTAGACAAGAATGTGCGAGCATCCTATGCACAAATTGGAAGAAAAACGAAGATAAGTAAAGAGACTGTGCAGTATAGGTTAAAGAATCTTGAAAAGAAAAAAATAATCACTAGTTATTGGATTATCCCTAAATTGGGAAATAAATCTTATCTGTATAAGGTTCTCTTCAAAAATAAGAATATGGCTAAAGAAGAGCATGAAAAATTTATACACTTTCTGATGAATCATAAAGCAATCTCATGGATAGCATCAACAGAAGGCAATTGGGATTATATTATTACAAGCATAGTTTCTGCAGATCATCAATTCTCAATAATGATGAATGAACTTTTGGCTCTTTTTGGATCAAAATTCAAAGAAAAACATGTAATCAAAGGTACAGATCTAATTAGTTTGAATGAAAAATATCTTTATACAGATAGTAAAGAAATCATAGTGCGTCATAATTCTTTGCTAGAAGATAGTCCTTTTCAAGACAAAAAAGATAAGGACTTAATCAATGCATTAGCAAAAGATGGTAGAATATCATTTAGAGAAATAGCTGAAAAAATGAATCTCACTCCAGAAGCAGTTGCATATCGTTTTAAAAACCTCATGAAGAATGTTATTCTGACTATAAAACCTAGAGTTAATCATGCTCTATTGGGATTTGCATATTATCATCTCTATCTAGAGTTAAATGAGCCAGGAATGTATAAAAAGATTGCAAGCTACTATTCCTCTCATCCAAGATGCGTGTTTATAATGCAATATATTGGCATTTGTGATATGCATTTAGAGCTTGTTTTAAATCCAAAAGATACACATACGATAATTGATGAGTTAATTGCTCACTTTGGAAATTATCTAAATGGCTATGAGTTAATTAAAATAGTTAAAGAGCATAGAATAAGTATACAACAATAACTCCTAGGATGAGTTATATAGAGCGATTTTTGTTTTCTTTTTAAATATTATAATAATTTATACAAAAAATTTAAATCACTAATCTTGTAAAATCAGTTCTATGAAAAAAGTTCTTGGAGTAGATGTAGGGGGAGTCATTATAGCTAGTAGACAAGGAGACAGAGACACATTTTTCAATGGCAACCATTTGGAAGCTGCAGCATCTCCTTATGTGTTTGAAGGACTAAGAAAATTAGTAGATGAAGTCTTTGGAGAAGAGCATGCGCATATTGTTTCTATGTGTGGACCAAGAACACAGCAGAAGACAAGAGAGTGGTTGGAGTATCATAATTTTTTCGAGAAAACAAATATGAGAAGAGGAAATGTGCATTTTTGTCTGGAGAGAAAAGATAAAGCAGATATTTGCAGAGCATATGGTATCACCACATTTATTGATGATAAATTAGAAGTGCATCGGTATCTGTATGAAGCAGGTATACCAGATTTGTATTTGTTTAATCCTGATCCTATAGAAGTAGAACAATTTCAACCCTATCTGCAACACGTGCAGCAAGTAAATGATTGGCAAGAAGTAGTAGAAAAAATAATAAAATCAACAAAATAAATGTACGAAAGCTTTTTAAGGCATCTTTTGGTTGCACATCTACTAATGATTATAGCGATTACAGGTTTAAAGGGGTCTGGAAAAACTACAGTAGCCCAGTATCTGCAGAAAAAGGGGTTCAATCATATTGTTATTCCTCATTTCTTGTCAGAAGAAAGACTGCCATTGGAAAAAATAAATACCGAAATAAATCATGTAGCGGAATATATTACTGATGTCGATCAAATTGACCTCTTAAAAGAAAAAGATGAGGTATTATTGGTTCGCATAGATGCGCCAGCAGAAATTCGTGTAGAAAGATTGACAGAACAACACAAACAGCAAAATGGTAAGGGGAGTTCATTTGATGATGTCTTAGAATTTGAAAGAAATTTTCTCGAAGATGAAGAAGTAGTCAAACAACAATTATCTCCTGTGTTAAAAGCAGCAAACATTGTCATAAAAAATGATAGTGATAAAGAATCCTTGCAAGGAAAAATTGATCGCATGTTCGCAGATATAACCAAAAAATATACTTTAAAAAAACCATCAGAAGACGGATTCTTCATGGAAATTGCGCAGGTCGTAGCTAAAAAATCTTATTGTGTAAAAAGAAAAGTAGGTGCGGTGTTAGTCAGGCAAAAACGTATACTCGCATTAGGATTCGATGATACTCCTCGTCATATTAAGCACTGCAATGAAAATGGTTGTCCTGGCTGTAATAAAGAAGGATTGCAAATGCAATGTCTCTGTAATCATGCAGAAGAAAATGTTATAGTCCAAGCAGCTTATCACGGCGTCAGTACACAAGATGCAACAGTATATACTACAGAAAGTCCTTGTATTCGTTGTACACAAATCTTGATCAATGCAGGTATCAAAGAATTAGTTTTTAATGAAGAGTCTCCTTTGAATGAAATGACTTATGCTTTACTCAAAGAAGCAAATGTGAGCTTAAAGCCAAGAAAAATGGTATAATCTATTGCAGAGAAATACTTCTAGGCAAAGGAACTGCTTGTTGAGGTATGCCTGCTTGTCTTTCTAATGCTGCCTCGACAAATCCAACATAGAGTGGTGCAGGATCTAGTAAGCTTGATTTAAAGCAAGGATGAGATTGTGTTGCAACGAAGAAAGGATGCTTAGCTTTTGGTAGTTCAATAAATTCCATAAGTTTTGTTCCATCGTCTCGTTGATGATAGCCTGAAAAAAGTAATCCTTGTTTGGTTAGTGCAACAATATGTTCTGGATTTTGTTCATATCTATGGCGATGACGTTCTAAAATAGTATTGTGCAGAGGTGTTTTTCCTAAGCGAAAAGTATCCATGTCACGCACATGACTTAACTGTGCTTGATCGTGAGTAAAGCGTCCTGTTCTGTTGTACAGGTCTAGAACTATGCTTCCTTCTTGAAGTGTTGCGGCGTAAGTTCCTAAGCGCATAGTCCCGCTTTTGTCTTTCACAGTGCGTTGTTCTGGCAGCATATCGATGACTGGATAAGGAGTTCTTGGATCAACTTCAGTCGTATGTGCTCCTGTTAAACCACAAACATGTCGAGCATATTCAATCACTGCTAATTGCATGCCGTAACATAATCCCAAAAAAGGAATGTTCTGTTCGCGTGCATATTGGATGGCCATCATCTTGCCTTCAACGCCTGTAGCTCCAAAACCACCCGGTACAAGAACGCCGTCAAATTGTTTGAGCATGGCTACTTGTTCAGGATGTTGTTCAAACGTCTTAGCATCTAACCAGGTAATAGAAACGCCAGCGTGAAGGTGTGCTCCGGCATGTTTCAAGGCTTCATTAACAGAAATATAAGAATCTGCGATATGATAATTGCCGTTATCTACATATTTACAGACCATGGCAATGTTGACTCTTTTTTGAGGTTGTTCTAATCTCCTGACTAATTCTTCCCACGCGGTCCAGTCTGGTTGTGTTTTTTGTTGTAATGCTAATTTTCGCAAGATCTTCTCTCCAAGTTTTTCTTTTTCAAAGTTAAGAGGGACAGAATAAATAGTTTTAATATCAGGAGCAGAAATAACATAGTCAGCGCCAATATTTGCATAAGTTTCAATCTTTTTTTTGCGTTGTTGATCTAAAGGTTCTCTTGCTCTGCATAAAATAAAATCAGGAAAAATACCATGTTCTGTAAGCAGCTTGATGGCTAATTGTGTTGGTTTTGTTTTCATTTCAGGCATATGGTCTGGTATAGGTAAATAAGTAATCAGGAAGTAGAGCATGTCTCCAGGTCTTTCTCGTTCTAAACCCTTCATGGCAAACAGAAAAGGAATATTTTCATAGTCTCCTATGGTACCACCAATTTCAATCAGACAAATATCATATCCTTGGCTTGCTTGCAGGACTCGACGTTTAATTTCTTCAGGGATGTGCGGAATAAACTGTACAGTCTCTCCCAAATAATCACCAGCAACTTCTCGATCAATGACTGCTTTGTAAATCTGTCCAGTAGTCATGCAATTTTGTTTAGGTAATGCTACATTGAGAAAACGTTCATAATTGCCTAAGTCTTGGTCTATTTCTCCGCCATCATCTGTCACCCAGACTTCACCATGTTCTGTAGGTCGAAGAGTTCCAGCATTCAAATTGATATAAGGATCAATCTTAATTGCAGTAACTTTAAAGCCATACATCTGAAGAATCTTTCCAATAGAAGCAGTAGCAATCCCCTTGCCGACGCCACTCATGACGCCGCCAGTAACCACAATAAATTTGGTTGGGTTCATCAAAAAAAAAGCAAGAGTAGCTTTTTAAGTATGTGTGTGTTTGAAAATAGAAATAAGATTACATCTCTTCAAGTGAGGTAATTCCTAAAATTCCTAATCCATTTGACAAAACTATCTTTACAGCAGTAATCAAAGCCAAACGTGCCTTCTCAAGGTCTTTATCGTCTTGTAAGACAGGATGAGAAACATAAAAGCTGTTGATCATTTGAGCTAAATCTAGTAAATATCTCGCAAGAATATGAGGCTTATACTGATGGCTAGCATCTAAAGCAACATCAGAGAAACGTCCAAGATGTTTGATAATTTCCTGTTCAGTCTTGTCATACAGACTATAAGTAATTTTACCAGCAGATAATTTCTTTTTGCGCAAGATAGAGCAGAGGCGCGCGTGAGTATATTGCAGATAAGGTCCGGTTTCTCCTTCAAAAGAAGTGAACTTGTCTATGTCAAATAGAATATCTCTAGATCTGTCATTGCATAAGTCTCCAAAGATAATTGCTCCTACTCCAACATGTTGTGCAACAGCATCTTTGTTTTTCAGCTTAGGATTTTTCTCTTGGATAATTTTTTTTGCTAGATTTATAGTCTCATCCAAAACATCAGTCATGAAAACAGTTTTGCCTTTTCTAGTGGAAAATTTCTTGCCATCTGATCCGAGATAAAGTCCGTGATCAACATGTGTACAATCTTTAGCCCAAGTATAACCTAGCAGTTCAAGAACTTTGAAGAGTTGTTGGAAATGGAGTTTTTGTTCTCCCCCAACTTCATAGAGCATAGTATCAAAGTTGTAAGTTTTCTTCCTATACAGAGCAGCTGCAACATCACGAGTTAAATACAGAGTAGCTCCATCGCTTTTGCGCAAAATCGCAGGAGGCATAGTATACTTTTCTAAATTGACAATTAGTGCGCCTTCACTCATTTCTGTAATGCCTTTCTTTTTGATCAGTTCAATAGTACTCTCTAGTTGATCATTGTAAAAGGCTTCGCCGGAATAAGCTTCAAACTCTACTCCCAAGAGCTTATACACTTTCTTGAACTCCACTAAACTTAAATCTTTAAAAGTCTTCCAAAGAGCTAATGCTTCCTTATTGCCATCTTCTAATTTTTTAAACCAAGCTCGCGCTTCATCTTCAAGCTCTGGTTTCTTTTCTGCAACGTCATGGAATTTTACATAAAGGTCTAGAAGATAAGGGATAGGATCTTTCTTGAGTTTTTTTGCATCTCCCCACAGTTTAAATGCAACTATGAGTTTGCCAAATTGTGTTCCCCAGTCTCCAAGATGATTAATGCGAATAACCTTATAGCCTTGTAAAATTAATAAATTTCTCAAAGCATTGCCTATAATAGTCGAGCGTAAATGTCCAATGCCGAAAGGTTTAGCAATATTGGGAGAAGACATATCAATAACAACAGTTTTTCCTTTGCCTAGGGTAGATCGGCCATACTTTTCTTTTTCTTGCAACACAGTAGTGAGCACATCTTGAGTCAATAAGGTCTTGTCTACAAAGAAATTTAAGTAAGCTCCTTTAGTCTCAATTTTCGTTAAAAAGTCAGCCTTGATCTGTTTGCTTAAGTCTTGTGCTATTTGGTTAGGATTCTTCTTCAGCTCTTTTGCTAAAGAAAAGCAGGGAAACGCGTAATCTCCTAAAGTAGGATCTGGAGGTATTTCTATCAGGTCTTTCACATCTTTTTTCAAATGTTTGCGTAATAAATCTACTAGAGCTGTCTTAAAGTCCATAAAAATGCAAACCTATGAAACTATTTAAAGATTCTTGTCAGTGTACAGGACAAAGCAATGAAATAAAAAATAAAGAAAGAGTAAAAAAAGAAAAAAATTATTTACTGGAGTTTGTCACTTTGCCTACATCGTCCATTTCTTTCCAGTTATTCTCAAACAACTGTTCCATGGCTGATGCGAAGTAGGGAGTATTCACCCACACACCAACATCATAGGTAGGATGGACATCATCGTCGTTTAAGACCATGAACATTAATTCCTTGCCATCTACGATGCAAAAACGTGCATTGACGTCTGTAGTGTGCTTCACGTCTGCAATTTTTTGAATTTCTTGAACTGCAGTTGCGCTTTCTTTGGAGATAGGTGCTGCGATCTTGATCTTCACACCTTTCTTCTTTAAGCGTTCCAATTCAGGCTTTAGTGCTTCAACTTTACGCATCAATCCTTTAGACGTCGTCATAATGACTACAGATTTTTGTGCGCCCTTGATCATAGTTTCCAAGTGCGTGTAGATATTATGTCTTCCTCTAATAGCACCAGATAAGTCAGAAGGTTCAATGAACTCAATACCTGTTTTATGTAAAGTGTTCAATTCTCCTAAAACATCTCCGCCTCGCAATTCTTCTAAGCGTTTGACACGGACATTGGCGCCGTTGACAAAGTACTTTTTGACGCGTTCAACAACTTCTTTAGGTTCAACTGCAATATAGCGAATAGGTTTGCCTAACTTAGTGATAATAAATCCCTTTTTTTCCAAGCTTTCCAAAACATCATAAGCTCGTGATCTAGGAACATTTCCTATTTCAGATAATTCTCCGGCGGTGGACACGCCTCGTGATAACAATGCTGTCCAAATGCGAACTTCGTATAAATTAAGTCCGAAAAGATTGCGGAGCTTGTTTAAAAAATCCTCCTTTACAATCATACAAGCAACCTCCCAGGTTAAACCTCTCTTTTTTTCTTACCAAACAGGAACAAGTACTTTTTGCAAGTGCTATACCTTGTGTAGTAATGATATAGTGATAGTATTTTGAGCGAGTATATAAACATTATTATTATGCAGTTGTTATATTCTATACCGACATGGTAGTGATTTGCACCAACTAAGGGACAAAAAAGAATTATAATATTGGTTTTTTCCCTTTTTGCACGTGGAAAATGCGTTCAATATCTGCTAAACTATTGATGTCTTCAACTTTTTTTTCATCAACTCTAAGTCTTTTAAATCTAGGAAATCTAAGTGCATATCCAGATCCATACGTCGGACTTTTCTGTACCTCTTCATAAGCAACTTCAACAACAATTTTTGGTGTCACAAAAACTTCTCGTCCTTTTGTTCCAGTAATCAACGGTTTCAAGAGCTTAGTCAAGGCTTCAAAGGTAACTCCTTCTTCTTCTTTTTCTTTCACACCCGTACTCACTCTACCAACTTCTAACAAATTGCCTTCTTCATCTTGACATGCAATAACATAAGAAGAAAGTGCAGCAGCTCTTTTTCCTTCACCATAAGAGGCTCCAACAATTACTAGATCAAGAGGTTCTAACACTGGTTTTAGCTTGCACCACCCTCCCACATAACGTCCAGGTTGATACAAAGAAGTGACTTTTTTGATCATTAAACCTTCATTGCCTTTGGCTAAAGACTTATCATAGAATGCTTGTGCTTCTTTAATGTTGTCTGTTACTAATTTTTCTGTGGTTTTGATCTTCAGAGGAATAGGTGTTACAATTTTATCCAAAAGTTTTCTGCGTTCATGTAAAGGTATATCCATGCATGTTTTGCCGTTGTAATACATAACATCAAAGACATTGAGTTCGACAGGTAATCTTTTGGCCAGTTGTTCAATGTCGTATTTTCTTTTAATTCTTTGAGAAATGCTTTGAAAAGGCAAAGGTGTTTGGGTTTTAGGATCAAATCCAATAGCTTCACAATCAAGAATAAAACTTTCTCCCCTGACAGCTCTAGCAACAGAGTCTACCACTTCAGGAAATTGTTTTGTCACATTCTCCAGGCGTCTAGTGAACAAAGTAATCTGGTTGTTCTTCTTATGAATTTGTAAACGAAAGCCATCGAGCTTATATTCAAATTGTGCAGGTTTGTCTAGTTCTTCAAAAGACTGAGTTACATCTTTCACAGGGATAGAAAGCATCATCTGCATAGGTCTTCCAGGCTCTAGACTTACTTTATCCAGCTTTCCTTCTTTTGCTAATTGCGCTACTGTACCGTAATCTGCTAAAATGTCTGCGGCATGTTCAATACTCTCTACAGACAATCCAGTAGCTTGTGCAATGCTGTCTCGTAAAATCCCTGCCGCTATACCTACTCTTAATTCTTCCAAGACTGTACGAGTAATAAATCTTGCTTCGTCCGAAGAACTCGAAGTGAGTAATTCAGCAACCAAACTAATTTTTCTGTCTACAGTGCCTGCTCCTTCTAGAGTTGCTAATTTGCGAATATTAGCGATAACTTTTTTGACTGTGAGTGCATGGCTTACTAAAGTGGATTGAGTTTTTTTACCAATGAGATCACTAGCTACTAATCCTAAATCTCCTTGTTTGCTCCAGAGCTGCTCAACTTTTTCAGCAGATGTTCCAGAAGCAACATGGATAGCTTTCAACACGAGTCGTGAGCTAAAGCCTATCTTGCGTGCATCCCAAGGAGCAAAGACATGGCCTTGTAAGAGATAGACAACATCAACAACATCTTCTGCAGGAACTTCTTTAAGAAATTGAGCTACTAAAGCTGTTTTTTCTAAACGTTTAGTCGTTTTTTCAAGCTTAAGATAAAGATCCACTAGTCTTTGATACTGCATAGAGAAAAATACAGAAGTGAGTTATATATAGATTTTGCTATGGTTATTTATCCACAGACGCATTTATTGCCTAGACGTAATCCAGTTTGTCTGCAGCGGTAGCCTTGTACACAATAACCAAATCCTTCTTTTTCTTGACAATCTAAAAGGTCATTGCTTTCTCCACGTTTGCCACATTCATCTCCATACATGATGTTGCCTACTGGATCTTTTGGAGGTTCTGGTTGTGTGAAGCGATAAGCAGTTCTGGATAGTGCTTCAATGTTGGGTTTACTGAATGGAATATAATTAGGATCATGCCAGCCAGATGCAAAAAATGCCAAGAGTAAAACCAGAAACAAAAGTAAGAAAAAAAGCCAACGATGATGCACTCGATGTTCCTTTCCCATGCAAAAAAGAAAGAGGAAGTTGCTTTTATAGATTGTGTTTAGTAAAGCTAGGCAACAACAACCTTTTTATACGTAGAAAAATGCAGTTCATCATGGATCTAGAGAGGTGTTTGGTAGAAAAAAGAAGTTGTAAATCCTATCTAGACAAGTCCGTTCCCATTGAGCTCATTGGAGAAATGCTGAAAGCAGGAACTTTTGCTCCTTCTGCAGGAAATTTGCAAAATTGGCAGTTCATCGTCGTTCGCACTGAAGAAAAACGCTTTGCTATTGCAGCTGCTTGTCATAAGCAAGACTGGATGCGTGGTGCTCCTGTGCATATTATTATTTGTAACGATGTAAAAAAAGTAACTGACATGTTCTCCAGAAAAGGAAAGCTCTATGCAACACAAGCCTGCGCTATTGCGGGGCAGAATATCATGCTCAAAGCAACTGACGTTGGCCTATACACTTGTTGGGTAGGATCTTTTGATGAATATGCACTTGCAAAAATCCTCAAGTTACCAGATAATATCGTTCCAGAGATGATCATTACCATAGGCTATAGTGATCAACTGGAACAAGGCATGGATCGTGTCCCTGTAGAGCGTGTTACTTTCTTTGATGAGCATGGAAAAAACGTTGTAGAAAAATCTTTCTTCCCCTTAAGTAAATATGGAGAAAATGTTGCTAAAGTCTTAGAAAAAGCAACTGGCATTAACCAACAGCAAGAGTCATCAGAGCAACATAAACCTCTAGAAAAACTTAGAAATTGGTTCAGAAAATAATTAAACTCTAAAATATTTTTGAAGAAATCTAAAACCAAACGTTTTTATACAAAAGAGCCTTCTAATGACTTACAAATTCCTTAAGGAGGTAGATTAACATGTCAGAAATGATGCAAAAAGTCGGAAGTTGGGCTTTTGTTCTCGGTCTGATCATCGCAGTGGTGATGGCTTTTATGGGAACAGGAAGTACCACAGTATGGATATTAGCAATATTAGGACTGATTGTAGGTCTCTTAAACGTTAGCGGCTCAGAGTCGCAATTGTTCTTAGTGGCTGCAATAGCATTTTTAGTGAGTGCATCCAGTCTTAGTTTGGTCTGGGAAGCATTATCACCCTATGTGTCAAACGTAGTGATATTCGTTGCACCAGCAGCAGCAGTTGTTGCTCTAAGAGCATTATATGATGCAGCAAAGGAACATTAGTTCTTTTGTTTTTCTTTTTTCTTTATTTTTTCTCTTTTTTCTTATAAATAATCACTCTCAAAGAGGTTACAAAGTCATATAAATAAAAATCTCTTAAAAAAAGTATGGTTGATCACTTAGCAATTCTCAAAAAGCACTGGTTAGAAAAAATTCTTGCTGGTGAAAAAACTATAGAATCACGCTGGTACAAGCAAAAAAGAACACCTTATCAGAAAATCAGCAAAGGAGATCATATCTATCTCAAAGAAACAGGAAAGCCAGTCACTGCTCAAGCAACAGTCCAAGAAGCTCTTTTTTTTGATACACTTACAGAAGAAAAAATAAGAGAGATTCTCACTAAGTACGGAAAAAAGATTGGTATAGGTCTAGATTCTGTTCCTCGACTGCTAGATCGAAAGTATTGTATTCTCATAATGTTAAAAGATATCCAACAAATACAGCCTTTTGCTATTAATAAGCAAGGCTACGGTGTGCAGGCAGCTTGGATTACTGTAGATAATATCCAACAAATAAAAGTTTAAAATTAAGGAATAACTTTCTGTTGAACTAAAAAATCCTTTACTAACTCAAAAATAAACTTATGTCCTTCTGTAGTGGGATGCACTCCATCTAATAAAAGCTTCGAATAATTACGTTGTTGTTTGAAAGGAATATAAATATCAATGAAAGGAATCTTGTTCTTTTTGCAGACTTCAGCACAGTTTGCATCATAGAGTTCAACAGCAGTAGTCAGATAAGAGCAACCAGCTTTCCAAGGAATAGGATCTACTTTAGTGTCATCCACAGGTTTACTTCCTAGAAAAAAGATTTTAGAAAGAGAGGTATACTTTTTTGCCTGTTGAATAAGAGCAGAGATATTTTTTACATAAGTGTTCAAAGGTATCTGATGCTTCTTGGTCTTATTATCAAACATAGAGTCATTAACGCCTACAGAGAACAGAAAAATAATGTCCTCTTGTTCATCTTGTAACTTTGTTCGTTGTTCTGTTTCAAAGGTAAAGCGTTCAAGAATATCTTGCGAAGTATCTCCAGAAACACCCAGATTATAAATAACATAGTAGAGATCAAGATTTGCTAATTGTTGTTGATCAAGATATTTTCTTAGTCTTTGCACCCAACCGCCTTCAACATCCCAAGCTCCATAAGTAGTGCTCGTGCCAAATGCGAAGATAAGGGTCATAGAAAAATCAAGAGAGTAGTGCTATAAAAAGTTATGGAAACAAATGAATTCATAACAAGAAGAATTAAAAGTAGGTACTATCTATGAAAATATAGATGAAAATCAGAGAAATTAAAAAAGAAGATAGGCAAAAATGGATTAAATTAGTCCAATTGACAGATAACAGAAATAAAGAATGGGCTGAACAAAAATTGGATAGCTATTTAGACTCAAAAAAGAAGAAAAGATTACTCATAGTAGAAGAAAATGGTAAATTAATTGGTTTTGTTGGGATAAAAGGAGAAGATGTAGAAGAAAACGTTTCTGAAATCTTAAACAAAGAGTATGTACTAATAACTTGGATAGCCTTAATACCTAAGTATAGAAAAAAAGGTCTTGGTTCTCAGATATTAAAAGAATGTGAAAAATACGCAAGAAAATGGGAAAAGAAAGGCATATGGTTGGGATGTAAAGAAAAAGTTATTCATTTTTATGAGAAAAACGGATATCATAAAGAGGGCACTTTCATAAATGATGACGGACGAGAAGAATACTTAATGCTAAGAGAAATAGGATGAAATTGAAATAATAAAATACTATAAAAAGTTATGGAAAATAAAAAAAGAAAAAAAAGCCGATGCCCGGGTTTAGAAATAGATGGGCATCAGCAAGAGTCAAAGGGCAGAGATTTGGGGGGTTGCCCATTTGATTGCTAAGTCTCAACCTCAAAAGATTCTTTGTCTTGGTCTATTAACTGGAGCAGAAGCACCGATCATGTCGATGCCTAAGTCGTCGCTCATAGCCATTTCTTTTGCTGCTGTTTGTTTCTTGGATGAAGTTCTTCCCATCACGTAAGGTGAAGTTACACCAGTCATGATAGTCATAACTCTAACACGTCCGTCCATCTTAGGGTCAATTCTTGCACCCATGATAACGTTCGCATCAGCGTCCATAGATTCAGTGATAATTTCACCAATCTTGTTAACTTCATCAAGCGTTAAGTCTTGTCCACCTGCAATATGGATCAAAGCACCAGTGGCACCTTGATAGCTCACATCTAAGAGTGGATTTGTTAATGCCCTTCTTGTAGCTTCTTCTACACGTGCATCAGTATCACTTTCACCAATACCGATAACTGCTACATCACCATTGGTCATGATAGCACGAACGTCTGCATAGTCTAAGTTGACTAAGGACGGTACCGAAATGGTTTCGACAATACCTTTAATCATAGTAGAGATTAATTCATTCGCAACTGCAAATGCTTGTTGGATAGGTAAATTACCTGCGATTTGTACTAGACGATTGTTGTCAATCACGATAACAGTGTCACAAGCTTCTCTCAATTGTTGTAAACCGAATTCAGCTTTGTCAACACGTGCACGTTCTACGTCAAATGGCATAGTAACTGTTCCGATAACTATTGAACCAGCTTCTCTTGCTAATCCAGCTACGACTGGAGCACAACCTGTTCCTGTTCCGCCGCCTAATCCAGCGCAGATAAAGGTCATGTCACAATCTTTTAATTGTGCTTTGATTTCATGCAGACTTTCTTTAGCTGCTTCAGCTCCTTTTTGTGGATAACCTCCACAACCTAATCCTCTGGTTAATTCTCTTCCAATAAGGATTTTATGATCTGCATCTGTCATATTCAAATGTTGTAAATCTGTATTTAGAGCTACAATCTTTGCTCCTTGGATGCCTTTTTTATGAAGCCAAGAAACCATATTGTTTCCACCGCCACCACATCCTACTACTGTAATATTTGCTTGACCTACTTTGAGGCCATCTATTGTTGTTGAAGGCATACCCTTCATTGCATCTGAAATGAGACTTTCCATGTGTTTTTCCCCCTTTGCGTTCCCCAGGTTTTGTTTCCTTGTTTGTTTTTTGTTTTTATTGTATATTCTCGAGCACCATAATATTTATATGGTAGTTGAGTATGATACCATCTAAGAAACAAAATAAGACTTACTGATTCATGATGTAAGTTTTGAGAAAACAAGTTTCACTAAGAACTAAGAAACGCCAATTTCGAGGTTCACGATTTATAATGTGTTTCAACCGCCAAGTTGAAATGATATATTGTTTTTTTCCCGCCAAGGAATGAACAAACGTATAGATATTTTCTATTTCTTAACTTATATATAAACATTGTTTTACTTCGATAACTATATTGCACTATATAAATCATTAATTAACTACGTGTGTTTGCACCTCTTATGCCTAAAAAAGATGAGTTTACACCAGGTGATAGCGTTCTTCTCACTACAAAGGAAAAACAATATGTTGGTGTTCTTATGCCTTCACCGAATGCAGAAAATGTAGTGCTCAAATTAAAGACTGGATATAACATGGTTCTCAAGAAAAAGTCTATAACTGCAGTCAAAAAAGAAAAAGCTACTGTTATTGTTCAGGAAAAAACTAAGTTGCCTAGTGTTCAACATAAAAAAGAGCTCAAGACTATTGCTATTCTCCATACTGGTGGTACTATTGCATCAGAAATAGATTATGCAACTGGCGGAGTCGTTGGTCGATTCACACCAGAAGAAATCATTGCCAAGTATCCACAACTCACAGAAACAGCCAATGTTCGTTCTCGTTTACTTCGTAACATGTCTTCAGAAGATATGAGATTTCCCCATTATAATATCTTAGCAAAAGAAATTCAGAAAGAGATCAAAGAAGGGGTTGACGGTATAATTATTACCCACGGTACTGATACTATTGCCTATACTTCTGCAGCTTTAGCCTTCGCTTTGGAACATCTTCCTATTCCAGTTATTTTAGTAGGAAGTCAGCGTTCTTCTGATCGTGGTAGTTCGGATGCAGCATTAAATCTCTTGTCAGCATTTCGCTTCATTAGTCAATCAGATTTTGGAGAAGTAGGGTTATGTATGCATGAAACCAGTAGTGATGAGAGTTGTGTCTTATTACCGGCAACAAAAACAAGAAAATTCCACACCAGTAGACGAGATGCTTTTAAAACAGTCAATGCTAGACCTTTCGCTCGTATTACTAAAGAAGGAAAAATCACCTGGATTAATCAACAGTATCATAAAGTAGACAAAGCAAGAAAGCTCGTTGTTAAACCCTTCAAAGAAGATCTCAAAGTAGGATTACTCAAAACACATACACATATGTATGCAAAACAGTTTGAAGTCTATTCTACCTTCCAGGGTTTAGTTCTGGAAGGAACTGGTATGGGTCATTTACCTATTAACACCCTAGATAAAGAAACCAAAGAGCATGAGAAGATCTTCAAAGTCATTCAACAATTGGCTAAAAAAATACCAGTAGTCATTACATCACAAACCTTATTCGGTCGTATTAATCTGAATGTCTATTCTCCAGGTCGTGTGCTCAAAGAGGCAGGAGTCTTGGGAGATTATCTCGATATCTTGCCAGAAACAGCTTTCATCAAGCTAGCTTGGTTGCTCAGTAATTATCCTAAAACTCAGGTAGCAGCTCTCATGCATGAAAATCTGCGTGGAGAAATAACTAAGCGATCTTTACATGAAGATTTCTTGTAATAGTTGAAAGAGATCAGAGAAGCAACCTTTTTATAAAAGAGAAGAGTAAGAAAATCCATGAAAAAAAAGAGTCTCTGGTATCGTTCTCGCGGATTAGAAAAGATGGAGAAAAGATTTGGAAAGCAAGTCATAGAAAAAGATATAGCCTTAAAATTAAAAACTGAAAAAACAGTAAGAGTTCTAGAAATAGGATTTGGAGAAGGCAAATGTTTATTGGAGTTAAGAGCTAAATTTCCTAATAATAATGTTGAGTTATATGGTGTAAATAATAAAAAAACAGGAAATATGTATAAGCAAAGTGATTTTCTCAAAAATGCTAAACTCTTTGGAATGGTAATACCAAATGCTAATCTGCCAAAGCCATATTTTTTCGATGCGGGAGAAGGTTTGAGGTTTAGATCTAATTTTTTTGATATAATCATAAGCCAAGTTGCATTTCATTATATTGGCAATAAGGCAAAAGTTCTTGAAGAGGTATGGAGAGTTTTAAAAGTAGGAGGAAAGGCCTACCTTCATATAGATTCAAGCTACGACACAGGTTCTCCAGATTTTTTAAAACTAAATGAAGAAACACCTAGATTTGTAATCTATAGAAAAGAAAAGATCGTTAAATTAAGTCAATATCTAAGGAAATTTAGGAAAAAAGGATTTAAAATCTCCGGCACTATTTTTAATAAAAAGAAAGATAAACACACTTTAATCATGGAGAAGAATAAGCACACTCTCTTAAAGCTTAACCTGAAATATGATGGAAACTCCACTCTCTATTTGACTAAACTTAAAGATAGCGACAAATACAAGAATGATAGTTCAATTTGGTGGGGTACACGAAGTATTTTTAAGACCAAATGAACTAAGGAAAACCATGAAAAAAGAAGTATATTACGTTAAATCGCTTGAAGAGGACTTCGCAACAAAAACTCTACAAGGAAAAAAGAAAGTAACCTATCAGACAGTAAATGATATTGTAAAGACAAAAACTATTAAACTTAATACTAAAAGTTTTGGCAGAAAGAGAAGATTATCATGTACCATTTTAAGTGAGAATTATACTAAGACTTATAGGCCGCATGGCATAATTTTTCAAACGCAACAAAAACCAGATTATGTCTTTCCTTTTGATATAGTTTTATTGAGCAACACAGAGAACATTATTGTGCATTATTATCGTATAAAAGATAAGCTTCATATTTATTATAATCATGACTTAATCAAAGGATTCGAGAAGTTTGTTTTTAAAAATATTAAGAGCATGATCGAAAAATATCCTTCTCCGATGTTTGTATGGAAAGAAGTCAACAAATTTAGAAAAGCTCATGGATTTAAAAAGCTCAAAAAGCAAAAGTATAGATTAGTAGAATACAATGAGGCTGTCTTTCACAAACCGATTAGAATAAGACCTATCGCTTTGTATGGGTATAGAAAAGAAACACGAGAGCATGCTAAAAAATTAGGTCTACCTTATTTCAAATCTGCCAAAGAGTTTTATAAAAGAGTAACAGATAAATAAAGAAATAAAAAATCCAATAAACGAAAAGCTTATATATCAATAATGGATAATATTATTCGAAAATGGATAATAGACTTAAGATCATCAACTACTTAGGAAAAAATACTGGAAAGAATTTTAGTATGCATGAACTCAGTAAGATTGTTAATATTCCTTATGCAAGTTTTTATAGAACAATACAGCAAATGAGAGATATCCTTTCTACGGAGTCAATAGGAAAATCAAAAATAGTACACCTAAAGACAGATAATCCTGTTCTTAAAGCTCATTTAACCATAGCTTCAGATGAAGAGAAAAGTGAATATCTTCAGAAAAAACCCATCATTAAAAAGATTGTTAGTGAACTCAATACCAAAGATATCATTTTGCTGTTTGGGAGTTATGCCAAAGGTAAGGAAACAGAGAAGAGTGATATAGACCTGTTAGCGATTAACAAAGATGGAAAGCAATCAGTATATTTTGCGAAATACGAGTTATTATTCAAGAAAAAGATTCATCCCTTATTCGTAACAAGAAAGGAATTTGTTAGTATGCTTCAAGATAAAGAGGAAAATGTTGGAAAGCAGGCGCTAAAAAATCATATTATCTTGAATAATCCTGAGAAATTTTGGGAGTTGGTATTGCATGGAATTTGAAAAATGAAAAAACAAGGAAAAAGAGGTCAAATTTATTTACTCGCAGCATTAATTCTAGGATTAATTATATTCTTAGTAGTCGCCGAAACCAATCTAGTCAAAGAAACAGTCATAGAAGATGATTTCGAATCTTTAGCGAAAAATTATGAAGTCGAAAGTGCAAAATTCATGAATAAGTTGCTGGAAACAGGTAGCTCCAGTATTCCTCAGGAATTCTTGAAATTTACTATTGTCTTTTCCTCTTACGCTAAAACAAAAAATCCAGAATTTGGTACTATTTATGCTTTCATTTACGGCCCCCATTTGTATATAGGTAACTATTTAGATCAAGAAGTTCGCATCCCAAGTGCCCCTCCACAAAATCGAAACTTGCCAGGTTGTTATCAGGACTTGAATACAGAAATAGTCATTAGTGGTTTTAGGATGCCTACTCCAGTAGAAATGAATGCTTTGGATGATTGCATGCTAGATCTTGCTGTCCCAGGCAATAATCGTCTCACTTTTTTCATAGAAGACATAGAATATGAGGTAGACTTAGAACCTTCCCGTCCTGAGATTATTATTGTCAGTCGTGAGGAAGTAGCTAATCAAAGAAAAGTTTTTGTCAAAGGCAATTTTAATAAAGGAAGAAATGTTTAAACAATTTGCTTAAGAGCTTCTTTCGTAGATTTTTCTCGAGAGGTTAATTGTTCAAGAATTAAATGATCATAAAGTTTCATCAGTTGTTGTGCGACAAAACTTTCTTGATTAATCTTGTAGAGGGTTGCTCTTCCAATTTTACGGGTTTTGATAATAACTCCTTTCTTAGCTAAGAGTGGAATTAAAGTGTTTAACGTGCCCCAACTTACCTGAGCATTCAAGAGATCAGTAAGCATATAGTCAAATTCGCGTCCCTCTATGAAATATTGTAAGACCCTCATACGAGGAGTGTCTCCAACATAGTCTAGAAAGATAGATGTTTCTTTAGTCATAAGAATACAATGATCCCTACATATTTAAACCTTTCGTTATTATACATTGATGTACAATGAAGTTGAGAAATGATTATTAAGGAGTATTAAAATATAAAAAATATGGAAGAGGGAGACATCATAAAAAAACACATTTTACAGAAGTTAGTGCGTGCTAATATCTGGGGCGGCAAACACACACCCATCGATTTTGTTAAAAACGGAATACCTTCACATTATCAGAATACTCACAAAGGAAGAAAGACTGTTGAAAAAGTAGTGAAAGAGCTTGCGAATGATGAATGGATAGTTGTTATGACTAAGAAAACAGGAAAAGGATCTGATGATCATATTTCACTGAATCCAAGAAAAGTAAGTGAAATAAAACAATATCTCATGGAAAATAAGTAAGAAGTAGATTTAAAAAGGTAAAGGTGATCTCTTAAACATGCAGAAAAAAGGTGATAGTCAGATTATTTCTTGGGTGTTATTAGTGGGCTTTGTTATTGGGTTAGCCGCTATAGTGACTATGTGGGTCAAAGATCGCGCGGAATCCTCAACTCAAGACCAAATTGATCAAGCGGAACAAGAATTACGCTGTGCTGAAACTACTCTGAATGTTGCTGTAGATTGTATAACTCCTACTAATGATATAACTGTCACTAACACTGGAAAATTCACTCTGAAAAAAGTAAAGTTTCGTCAACTCGATGCCAGTAGTGGACAAACCAACATAGAAGATATTGCTTCAGTCTTGCCCAATGGCTTGCCTCCACAGCAAACGGAAACTTTAAATACAAACACCATCGATACGTTACTAGCATTTGAAGCAATACCAATCATTGCTCTCAACGAAAAAGAGGTTGTCTGTGTTACAAAAAAAGTTACCCATATATGTCCATAGAGGAAAAAAAGGTATTTCTCCTTTAATTGCTAGTGTCTTAGTTATAGGCATGGTTGTCGTGACTGCTTCTATTGTCTTCTTCTGGGGCAAGGGCTTCACTGAAGAAATTATTGAAAAAGAAGGTGCTGTCTCCCAGCAAAGATTGAATTGTGCTACTGATGTCAAGATTAATGTCCTCAGCGAAAGTAGTGGATTATTAACGATAGAGAATGCTGGCAGTGGTCGTGTTGATGCGTTCAGTTTGGTAGTAGACGGAGTAGCAGAAGAACAAATTGTATCTATAGAGCCAGGCAATACTCAGCAAATAGCATCCAGTGTGCAACCAGGACAAAAAGTAGATATCATTCCAAAAATCAGAATTGGTGCCGGAGTCTTCCAGCCATGTTCCAGTCAAAAAGTAACCTACAAAGTATAAGGAAGTGAAAACATATGATCAAAAACAACAAAGGCATTACACCTTTAATTGCTACAGTATTATTAATTGGATTCACAGTAGCTTTGGCTGCAATCATTATGACTTGGGGTACTGAGTTCATTCGCGGCACAACTGATAATGTGGACAAGCAAAGAGATACTGCATTACTTTGTACTAGCCAATTAGAATTTCAACTCCAAGTGGATTGTACAGGTGGCAAAGTTTCTGTAGACAATCGTGGCGCTGTTGATATTACTGCTTTAAAATTACGATTACACAAACCTGATGGTACAGTAACTGTGGAAGACAAGCCAGGCGTTGCTGCTTTCGGTAAAACTCCTTTTGCTGTTGCTGATTTACATACTTTAAACAAAGTCGATGCTATTGCAACAGTCAAGGCTAAAGACAATACTGAAATTGTATGCAGTAGTGCTGTCCGTGAAGCAACTGTTAATTGTCCTGCTCCACCTACTCCTTAAGCTTGCAAAAGACAAAAGAGATTCTTAGAGACTCATGGTGAACATTTTATATGGCGTTTCAGGAGAAGGATCTGGACATTCTTCTCGAAGCAAGGAAGTATTAAGTCACCTCGCCAAAAAGCACAACGTTCATGTCATTACTTATGGAAAAGCCTACCCTTATCTCAAACAGTATTTTCCAACAACTGAAATTTATGGACTTCATCTCGATTTTAAGAATAATAAAGTGAGTTATGCTGGAACCTTCAAGAAAAATATACAAAACTTAATAACCTCATCGCAGAAATTCAAAGAATTGCGAACCTTGCTGGAGCGTTTCAAGCCTGATGTTATTATCACTGACTTTGAGCCAACCTGTTATTATCTTTCTAAGCTCTATCATCTTCCTTTGATTTCTCTAGATAATCAGCATAGGATTACAAATCTTGCCTTGGACGTTCCAAAAAGATATAGAAAAGAATATCTCTTATGTAAGGTAGTTATTCTTCTTTTCATTCCAAAAGCTGATGCTTATTTTGTGACTTCTTTCTTTAAGGAAAAAATTACGAAAAAGCAGACTTTTTTATTTCCTTCTATTTTACGAAAAGAAGTAGTAGATCTTCAGCCAACACAAGGCAGTTCTATCCTTGTATACCAAACTAGCACTTCCAATCAGCGGTTGCTTACTCTTCTACAGCAAATGCCAGAACAGTTCATAATCTATGGGTATGATCAAGATAAAAAGAAAGGAAATCTTACTTTTAAGAAATTCTCTACACAAGGCTTTTTAAAAGATTTGGCGGCTTGCAAAGCGGTTATAACCAATGGCGGATTTACACTGATGACTGAAGCATTGCACTTACGAAAACCAATACTCTCTGAACCTATTCAAGGGCAATTTGAGCAAATCGTAAATGCTTATTATGTGGAGAAATTAGGCTATGGACTTCATAGGGATGTTGTCGAGAAAAAAGATGTTCTTTTGTTTTTGCAGCACCTGCCTATCTATAGAAATCATTTGCGTGCCTATAAAAATAAAGATATGGGTGTTTTGTTTAAGACGCTTGATAAAACTATTAAAAAATTGGGTAAGAAGATTTAAAAGAGAAGAGAATTATAACAACAACATGAAATCAAAAAAAGGCGATCTCTGGGTCTCAGCAGTTCTCTATTTAACTTTAGGAGTTATTGCTATTTCTCTTATTCTTGGTGCGGCTGTCCCATTTATCAATAAAATCAAAGACAGAAATACAGTCACACAAACCAAAGAACTCCTGTTCACTTTAGATGAAACTATCAGACGTGTTGCTAATGAAGGTCCAGGATCACAACGAGAATTATCTCCGTTTACTATCGGTGCTGGTAAATTAAGTATTTATCAAGATGTAGAGCAAATCAATTGGACGTTAGAAACTGAAGCGCTTATCCAAGAGCCAAATATAGGCATTAAGGAAGGAGTCTTAACACTACTTTTAGAAGAAACAAAGACAGAAGGAAAATACAACTTTATTATGAGTACAACTTATACTAATATTGATCTCAATTTAACTTCACAGCTCAATAATCCTTTTGCTGGAACTTTCTCAGTATTAGTGCGTCATTCTGGAAGATTTACTGCTAACAAACCAGAGATTGAAATCCATATCAACTAAAGAAAAGTTATAGAGAGAATAAAAATAAAGAGCTTATAACACAATTATAATTTTACAATTTCACCTTTCTGTACTTCAAAAATAGCTGTTGGTAACAACGTTCTATGATCTGATGTGATCTCAATACGTCCAGAGACTCCAGTATATTCTTGGAGTTCTTCCATCTTCTTGATTATCTCTTCTTTATTTTTTGTTTCTTTTAGCAATTGAAGGAGGATCATGGTGGCATCATAGGCTTGTCCAGCAGGTATGCCTGGTTTTTGCCCATAGCGTTCTTCAAATTTTGTTATGAAAGTATCAGCATAAAAGCTGGGGGCTATAAATTGAATGCCATCTGAAAATTCCTTTGTTTCACCAGCTAGATAAGAATCTACTTCAATACTAAAGAGTTTTCCTTCATATTTTAATTCCTTTATTGTTTTTGTAGCGTGAATAAACTGATAATAAGTTCCTAAAAATAGTGCTTCTGGTTTTTTGTCTATGAGTTTCGCAACACTCGTTTTTACATCAGTCGCATCTGTTTGTACTATTTCTTTAGCTACAATAGTTCCACCCAATGCTTCAAACTTAGTAGCAAATGCATCAGAGACCTCATGTTCCCAGTTGTCCAAAGTGCCTAGTACTCCTACTCTTCTTATGCCTTGATTAAAGACATAATCTGCCATCCGTTCTGCTTCAAGAGTTGCATCCATCCAGATCATAAGCGGGTTTCGCGGATTAGGTCTATTTTTAGTGGGAGCATAACTTGGAGTTATAACTGGTATTCTATCTTGCTCTACTAAAGGTGCGATGACAGCTACTTCACTTTGTAAGAGGGGTCCTATAATAGCATCAACTTGATCAATAGTTTTGAGTTTTTGATAACTGCTTAAAGCTTTTTTATTGTCTCCTTGTGAGTCTTCAAATATAATCTTGATATGTTCATCATTATTTTCTTCTAAAGCAAGCTCTATCCCTCTCTTCGCATTTTCTTATCCTGTTGCTGCTCGGTATGATGCTGTGTATATAATCGCGGAAGCTATAGACTTTTGTAATTCTGATACTAATACAGAATGTATAAGAGATTATATCTATGCAATAAAAGAGTTTAAAGGAGCCCTAGGTGCATATCATTTTGATGAGCATGGAGATGTTGTGGGCGTGATTCCTTCTAGAGCATCGATTCAAGATAGAAAGATTGTGGTTGAATAGAAATAATCTAAATTCATCTCAAGCTCTTAATAGCATCAGCTTTGGTGATAACTCCTATAAATTTGCCAGCCTCTTGTACAAGCAGGATAGAGTACAAGAGCAAAGATACTGAAGAGTAAACCTTTTATGCTCTCATAGTAAGTAAAATGTATGCTTTCCATAAAAAATCTCAATGCAGGTTATGAAGAGTTGCATATTTTACATGATGTCAGTCTCAACGTCAAAGCAGGAGAAATAGTTGCGTTAATTGGCCCTAATGGTGCTGGAAAAAGTACTATCATCAAATCTATTTTTAATATTGCTAAAGTCATGTCTGGAAAAATAATATTTAAAGAAAAGAATATCACTCATCTGAAGACCCATGAATTAGTAGAGTTAGGCATCAGCTATGTCAATCAGGGAAGAATTAATTTCACAAACTTAACAGTAGAGGAAAATCTAACTCTAGGTGCAGAACTCATACAGGAAAAAGAAGTTGTAGAAAAAAATAAAGAAGCAATCTATAAAAAATTCCCCATTCTCCATGAACGAAGAAAACAATTAGCCTTCGGTCTCAGCGGCGGTCAGCAGCAAGTGCTTGCTATTGCGCGTTCCTTAATGCAAAACCCTTCGTTATTGCTCATGGATGAACCTTCTTTAGGATTATCTCCCAAAGCACAAACAGAAATTTTTGCTACCATTAAAAAACTTAGAGATGAAGGTATTGCCATAGTTATTGTAGAACAAAATGCCAAGAAAGCTATTGAACTCGCGGACAGAACTTATCTTTTGGAAGAGGGAAAAATAGTTTTGGAAGGAAATAAGTCCATAGTCAAGCATCCCAAGATTAAGAGCGTCTATTTGGGCGGGGCTTAAGAAAACAGAGTTCTCCCTTCTTTCGTAAATATGCTCTTGCTGAGATTTTTGGCATATCCTTTAAATGATAATTAATAGTTATAGTGGTTACAGTCCTCAAAAGAAAAAGATTTTTATAGTATCTATAAATTTAGTTTATATGGAGCCTGTATTTTATTTTAATCCTTATGATAATCGTTTTATTCCGAGCTATCATGTACCTGAAACACTCCTTACAGA
This sequence comes from Candidatus Woesearchaeota archaeon, assembly GCA_018302985.1. Classification (GTDB taxonomy): domain Archaea; phylum Nanobdellota; class Nanobdellia; order SCGC-AAA011-G17; family UBA489; genus JACOVP01. The sequence continues at coordinate 32,858 of JAGVZA010000002.1, forward strand.
AAGTCAACAAGAATTAGTAAGAGGAAAAGGTGGAGAACCCGATAATGAGTATGGGCATCAAGGTTGTTACGATCTAAGCAGAGGGGATTTTCCAAGTATTTTTTATAAAGATAGATCTATCATGATGCATGGTCATTCTGTTCCTATTATTGTTGCTTCTCTGCTTTGTATTCCAAAAGGAAGTAGGTGCTCTTTAGAAGAGATGGTGCATACAGAATATTTTAAAAAAGGTAGAACTATAGATTGTCCTTACCAAGCGGATGTGCATGCAGCCCAGATGTTAGTAAAAGATATGAAAAGTTTTCCTTTAGAACCATTCTATGAACGTCTTTTCCAGCAATCGATACCTGTAACTATAGATGGGAGACTGTCTGAACAAACTGGTGCCGTCGTAGAATTTAATCCACATAGAATGATGTTCAGTGCAGAAGCAATGAAGAAACATGCAGATGATATTGACTGGTTCACAAAGGTATATTTGCACGAATGGTATCATGTTATAGAATTAGATTTAGGAACGTTTGTTGAATCTACTTTTAAGGATCATCCCAGATGGAGAATAGAACGTAAGCAAGATTCAGTATTCAAAGATAGAAAAGAATATACTGCACTAAACACTTTCAATGTAGCATGGGAATGTGAAAGAAGGGAATTCAATGATGGATGGCCCTTTGAATTTGCAGAACTGCTTGCCGCATTGACTTATTTAAAACACCCAGAACTAGTAGAGAAAGTAAGGCCTCTGCATGCACAATTACTAAGAAGAAAAGGCTATCAAAGGCACCTATTTCTGCCACATATCTAAGAAAATACAGAAAACATTTCTAAAAAGCTATATAAACACCAGAAAACCCTATTCCTTCAGGTAAAAAGAGTGTGAAACATGGCTGAAGAAGACGCAGGTGTACCAGCACCAACGGCAGGAATTTCTTTTCATATAGACTCTGTTCCAGAAGTTATTACCCTGCCAGACGTGCATGATAAGACTCAATTGAACATAATCTATCCTTTGATTCCTCCATATGCTTTTGCTCACATCTACTGGGATCCTGCCAATGATGAATTGAGATATGAAGTCGAAGAGCCAAAATTAGATGATAATGAAGCTCATATTCTCAGCGTGGTAGAAAAAGGCATTGAAGAATTAATTAATATCAGTTTCATTAATGTTAAACGAACAGACGTAGTTATAGTCTATCTGGAAAAAAACATTGCAGTGTTGCTGGCGGAGTTAGGCATTAAAGTCTCAGAAGAAACTTTCTCCAAGATTATGTATTACATTTATAGAAATTTTGTAGGTTTAAATCAGATCGAGCCTCTGATGAAAGATTATTTTATTGAAGACATCGAATGCAACGGAGTCAATGCTCCTCTGTATATCGTCCACAGAAAGTACAGGAACATCAAAACTAATATTATTTTCAAAGATCCCCAAGAATTAACTTCATTCGTAGAAAAGCTGGCGCAAAAATGTGGTAAATATATTTCTTATGCTCATCCTATTTTGGATGGAAGACTTCCAGATAAAAGCAGAGCTAATGCTTCTTATACACAGGATATTTCTACTAGAGGTCCAGCGTTCACTATCAGAAAATTTACTGCAGAACCTTACAGCCCAACAAAACTTATGCAATTGAAAACTGTCTCTCCAGAAATGTTAGCCTACCTCTGGTTAGTTATTGAACACGAAGCTAGTTTTTTAGTCATCGGAGGAACTGGATCAGGTAAAACCTCTATGCTCAATAGTCTTGCTTTTTTCATTCCACCAGAATCAAGAATAGTATCCATTGAAGACACTCATGAATTAAATCTTATGCATGAAAACTGGTTGCCATCAGTAGCAAGAGAAGCAACTGGCGTAGGTGCAGAAGGCAATGTTGGTGAAGTAGATCTTTTTGCCTTGCTCAAGGAATCCTTCCGTCAGCGTCCAGATTATGTTATTGTCGGTGAGATTAGAGGAAAAGAAGCTTATGTCTTGTTCCAGGGAGCAGCCTCTGGTCACGCTGTAGCTTGTACTCTCCATGCTGAAGATGTAGACACTATGATTCGCAGATTGGAAAATGAGCCTATTAACTTGTCAGGATCATTATTGGAAACCATTGATATTGTTTGCATTATGGGGCAAGTGCATGTCCAAGGTGAAGAAGTGCGTCGAGTCAAGGCAGTCGTAGAAATTGTCTCAGTCAGTGATAAGGGAGAAGCAATCACTAATACTCCTTTTGTCTGGGATCCAAAAACAGATTCCTTCTTTTTCAAAACTGAAAGTGTTATGTTCAATAAGTTAGTGCAGGAATTTGGCCTGTCTCCTGAGTATTTGCAGCAGGAATTTTCCAGAAGAACAAAATTATTCATAGAATTATACAAAAGAAATATTATTGACTATCGCGAAGTCCAAAAAATAATTAATGCTTATTATAAAACCCCGCAAGAAATAATCCGCAAATTTAATCTCTGATCATGGACAATGTACACTCTAATAAATATATGGTATCGAAAAAGAAACGAAAGCAATACTTGCGAGACATTAATGCAGATCCCAAAGTATTAGAACGTTTGAAAGCGCCAAAAAAACAGCAACCTCTGCAAGTTGAGTATACTGTCTACAAGCCTAATGCTTTTGGAAAAGTTGCTAACACTTTTGTAGGTTCCTCTGCACAGACTATTGAACATCTCTTTCCTGCCTTTGCTAAAAATATTACCCATCAATTGCGCATGGCAAGCGTGAAAGTCTTGTCACAAACCTATCTGAACATGATGGTGTTTGCTCTGCTGATTACTTTCTTGATCGGTTCCATAGGCACAGTTCTAGCAGCACGTCTTGTGCAAGCTACACTAAGCACGACTATTCTGTTTGCTGCCTTAATAGGTATAGGATTAACAGTTGTCTGTGGTGTTATTTTTGCAGTGTATCCTGCTACTGTGGTCAGCAAGCGAAGTCATCAAATAAAAAATGATTTGCCTTTTGCTATTATTCACATGTCTACTATTGCTGGTTCTGGTGCTGAGCCTATGGCTATGTTTAAATTATTATTAAACGCAAATGAGTACAAAGGTTTGGACAGTGACGTAAAGAGAATTGTAAATTATGTCAATTTATTTGGTTATGATTTGTCTACAGCTTTGAAAACTGTTGCATCAACAACGCCTTCCAAGCAATGGAAAGATGTCTTAACTGGTATTACAACAACTATAGAATCTGGAGGATCATTAAAATCTTATCTCAGAAGTATGGCTGATGATACCATGAATGCTTATAGATTAGAAAGAAAAAAATATATAGAGACACTAGCAACTTATTCAGATATCTACACTGCAGTTTTGATTGCAGCTCCCTTGTTATTTATTGTAACTTTGGCTATTATCAATATTTTAGGAGGAACTATTGGAGGATTTTCAGTGAATACTTTGGCTAAAGCAGGAACTTATATTGTTATTCCTTTCCTGAATGTAGCATTTATTTTATTCCTCAATATTATCAACCCCGACAAATGAACAAATTCAAACTCAGTTACATGGTGGAAATTTTTATCTCTCTGTTAGCTGTAGCCATAGATGTTTATTTCTTCTGGGGAAAACGTCCTTTTTGGCCTGTTGCTATTATAGTCCTGTCTTTAGGATGGTTGCATTTTTGGATAGATTTTTTTGCAGAGAACAAAAGGCAAAAGGAAATTGAACTGAAATTCGTAGAGTTCGCTCGTACCTTAGTGGAATCTGTCAAATCTGGAGTTTCCATTCCTCGATCCATTATGAATATTGCTCAGAAAGATTTTGGTGCATTAAGTCCTTACTTAAAAAAATTAGCACATCAAATTGAATGGGGCATCCCAACAAGAAAAGCCTTGCTCACTTTCAGTGCAGACACTAATAATCGAGTTATCAAACGTTCAGTCTCTATTTTAGTTGAAGCAGAGCAAAGCGGCGGAGATATTTCTAATGTTTTGGAGTCTGTTGTAGAATCTGTCATCAACATCAAGAAGATGCGTGAAGAAAGAAAATCATCAGTCTATTCGCAAATAGTGCAAGGATACATTGTCTATTTTATCTTCATTGTCATCATGCTCATCTTGCAGTTATGGTTATTCCCTAAGTTAGGTAATCTTTCTGTTGGAGGCAGCACACCAGGAGAGTTTAACTTGAATCCAACATTCTTTGGTTTAATTATGATCCAAGGATTCTTTGCAGGCATTATGATTGGAAAATTCTCTGAAGGCACTATCAAGCAAGGGGTATTGCATGCTTTAATTTTGATGACTGTTGCAGCCTTAATTATCACCACAGTAAAGGGAAGTATTCTATGAGGGGAAAAAAAGGATTAGACTACATTGACTGGAGTATTAGTATGGGTATTTTTATTGTAGCTATCACAGCTTTATTTGTCTTTCTCAAGCCAGGAGCGCGTCCAGAACATAATCAAGATACCTTAATCAATCTTGTAGAGCAACAATTCACTAAAGAAACGCAATGGTTTGTCCATGAAACTCCCCTCTTTATAGAACATTTTCAAGCACTCTATGGTACAGGCAGTCCAGTGGAAATTAAAATAGAAGCTGATATGATGCGTTTAACCACTATCAGACCTCCCCCAAGTAATATTTTTATAGTTTCTCCTCTCCCTGCAACTACTGTAAGATGGAATTGTAATGCAATAAATTGTGATAATACCCAGTTCAAACTATTCGGAACAACAAACACAGTACAAGAGTCAACTCAAATGGAAATAACTTGCACTCCCTTAAATGATCCTATAGCCTGCGCTGCAGTATTAGGTGCAACCATCACTCATCAAGGCATGCAGCAAAGTAAAATCACTTTATTAGGTACGCAAGACTATAATGCTATCAAAAGCACCTGGACATATCCTCTCCAAAAAGAATTTGCAATTTATCAAGATGGTCATAAGATCATCGGTGGCCAAGAGCCAGCGCAACAAGTAGAGGTGTTTGTAAAAGAAGCAAACATGAATCTGGTAGCAGCAGATGGCACACAAACTACAACAACAATTAATATTCGAGTCTGGTAACATGAACAAAAAAGGATTTGTCAGAACATTGGAAGCAGTCATTGCAGTCATTATAGTATTAGGGATAATCTTGGTCGTAGCACCAAAACCTTCTTCACAGCAATCTGAAACTCCAGAAAGTCTCAAGGAAGCGCAATCATTTATCTTGGATCGTATAAGCACCAATGAAGCACAGCGTACCTGTATCCAAAATTTAGCTCCAACAGCAGCTGGAGAATGCGCAGCTCTCTGTCCATCCATAGACACATTCGTACAACAAAATCAACCCAAAGGATATGACTATCGTTGTGAAATTTGTAACAGTGCAAGTACTTGTTCTAGTGCATTACCTTTGGATAAATCACTCTATACTGATAGTAGGCTAATAGCAACAACCCCGGCAAAAGTACTTCGTTTAGTGTTCTGGGCACAATAATTATTTTCTAATTTTAGCTACAAAAAATCCTTCAGTGTCTTGATACTGTGGCCAGATTCTTAGCCCTGTAGTTTGATCAGCTTTGATAGGCAAATCAATCGTTTCCAACTTGCCACCAACTTTATCCAAAAGATACTGGACTACTTCCTCATTTTCTTCAGGCTCCAGAGAACAAGTAGAATACACAAGTGTGCCTCCAGGTTTCAATAAAGAGAAGGCATGTTTGATTAATTTCTTTTGTAATTTTGCTAAACGTTTAATAGTCCTAGGATTCCACTCAAGTAAAGTCTTTTTTGTTTGTTTAGTTTCTCCTTTAATAGTTCCAGAGGCAGAGCACGGTGGATCCAAAAGAATCTTGTCAAAAGGATTGCCTAAATATCTTTCTGCAGCAATGCACAGTACATCAACATTAGTCACGCCACATCTCTGTAAATTCTTGCGTAAGATAGTGGCACGAAAGCTATTCGAGTCAATAGCAATAATCTGTCCTTTGTTTTGCATCATCGCAGCCATTTGAGTAGTTTTTCCGCCAGGAGCAGCGCACAATTCTAAAACTCTCTGGCCTGGTTGAGGATCTAACACAACTACAGGAAGCAGACTCACACTACTTTGCACAAAAAATAATCCTTCTTGATGTTCTAGTAAATTCCCAATATCTCTTCTTTCTCCACTCATATAAAATCCTTCTTTGCACCAGGGAATAGATTCAAAAGTCCAGTCCTGGCGTGTTAATTGTTGAAGCAATGCTTTGATAGAAATCTTTAAGGTATTGACTCTGATAGAACGTCGTAAAAATTGTGCAACACTCTGTTGATAGGCTACAAAATCAGTTAACTGGGAATATTTCTGTATGAATTTGTCTTTGAAGCGCATGAGAATATCAAGAAAAAAGAGTTAATAAAGATGGCGAATAAACAGTCAACAGAAGAGTATGCTCTTTTATTTGGTTCTTGGTGTTTGCAGCTGTTTAAGTCTTTGAATGACTTCATCATTGGGAATACGTCTGTAGCGTTGTTCTCCGCTGCCAACATCTAAGTGCTGGTCTTCACGAACAAAAAATCCACCACTCCAACCAGGAACTTTGTAAGCAACTGCAACATCTAAAGATTGAGGTTGAACTCCGGAACGAACAAGAGTAGCAGGCATAAGTTCTGTATAGCCTAGAAGAGACATAAAAACAGAATGTGTCAAAGAATCAGTGGCATCTGCTAATAAAGTGTCTTTGAAAAGAAAACGACGTGTCTCAAGATTCTTTTGAAGATATTCATGAATGCCTGAAAAGTATGCGATTGCAGCATCTTTATCAGTCAGAGTATTTAGTCGATAATTTATTTGTGGAGTAAAAAAAGTAACATCGAAAGCTTTCTTAAGGAATTTAAGTCTTTCTTGATCAGCAACAACTGCTAATGCTAACTGTTCTTGTTGTATCGGGCTTTGCCAGTCTAGCGGTAAATAAACGCCTTGTTCTGTTGATTGAGAATCAAGCTGTCTAGGAGAACGACTTCTTTCTGGAGTCTTACGTTTTAATCTCTCAAAAAAGTTGAAGCTCATATAGATACTGAGAAATATATGTTTAAAAAGCTATCTGTTAGCTGGAAAGTAGAAAGTATGCGGCAGCCGGGATTTGAACCCGGATCATTGCCTTGGCAAGGCAATATTCTAACCAGGTTTAACTACTACCGCATCCAGAATAAGACCCAAAACTGGACTATTTAAAGATTATGAGCTTCGAAAGAAAGTATGAATAAAGCGGAAAAAATGCGGTTTTTTCACCAGAAGAATTATAAATCCTAAAATGTTTGCTAATTTATGGAAACAGTCACTATCCAAAAGAAAGAATATGAGAAGTTAAAGAGAATGGAATCAGAAGTAAAAAATACTAAGGAACAGCTCCAATCTTGGAAGTCAACAGCAGAAGTTCTACAAGATAAAGAAATGATGAAAGACATTAAGGATAGTTTAGAAAATCTCAAGAAAGGAAAAATCTGGAAATCTAAATATTAATAGACAGCATTATGGGTTCCAATAGTTAAAACTAATATTTTCTCCTGCTCATCATCAATGAGATAAACCATTCGAAGATTAGAGCTTAACCAACAACTCCAACTACCTTCTAACTCTCTATCAAGTGGATGTGCATCTAAAGCTCGTCTTGGATCTGCTTTAAGTCGTTCTAGTTTTGGAAGAATATCTTGTCTTCGAGAGACATAGTTGTAAAATCTCTTTTGTATTTTTTTCTTAAGAAAGTCAAGAGAATACATCAGCACCTGACCTTCATCACTGCCAACGTTTCAGGATACTTCTTGATCTTCTCTCCTAGTTGTTCATCAGTCTCAGAATGTAAAATTTCATACACAACCCCTTCAGTAATATCCAACACATCACATCTGCTTCCATTGAGAAAAATAGCTTCTGTCAGAAAATCATGTCCCATTTCTCGTAAGGAACAGCAGACCTCAACTTTCTTTGCTATGTGCTGCCAGCTTTCTCCCAGAGAAAAACGAATGCAATTAACATGGCCTCCACACCTGTTGCTAAATCTAACAAGGTTCAAAGAACTGCGAATATGTTCTCGTTTGTATTTTTGATTGAAATAGGCTCTGCGTTTTGATCGATAATAACTTGCTTTGATTTTTTCGTAGTCCATGAACTAAGAAGTTGTCTAAGATTAATATGCTTGCTGGAGAAAAAACCGGAAAAACAGAGAGTGAAATCGAAAGACTTGCGGATGGGATAGGTGAATTTGCGGAATTTTCTCACAAAGAGTTATTTAGATTCTTTTGACATAGTAGAGAATGAATGTAGAATCAATGAAAAAGATTTTGGAGAACTGCACTGAGGAAACTATTGTTTTTGATGAACCGCATGTTTTAGTTCGTTGTGGAGAAAATGATATAACAAAGGAAAAGGTTCTGCATATACTATTGCATGAAACAAACACGTTAACAAACATCATTGAAGCTCGTCCACAAGTCTACAGGGTTTACTTTCAATTGACTAAAAAAAGACAGTTAAAGGTTATTCTCGATCTCTGTGAATATAAAAAAATAAGGATTAGAACAGTGAAGATGATGAATAGAAAATTATATAAAAGCGCGAAACTAAGTTGGAGGAGACGATGGTAAAAACAAACAACTATTATTGGGATTATAGCACCTATTCAGATATACTGCATGTACACAGGAAAGGAGAAATAAACAGAGGAAGTATCGAGTTAGGTGATTTTTGTATTGATCTCAACAAAAAAGATGAAGTAGTAGGCATAGAGATAGAATGGGCTTCAGAGTTTTTTAGTCAATTAGATATTACCAAAGAACAATTAACACAGATCACCGACGCAGAATTAATTATTGACAAACGAAATCCTCAGGCGCATATTATTTTTCTTAGCTTGAAGTTTCCAACACTAACAAAGAAAATTGCTATACCTATGCAAGTGTTAACTGCATAAGCAACACTAATCAGAAAATACTCCGAAAAAAGCTACGAAGATTCGGATAGCAATGTTTCAAGAGCTTTCTGAGGAAAACGGTTTCGCAAATTTATGGTTTGACAAGCCATTTGATAAGTGGCAATTATAGGGGGTACTCCTAGTTCTTGGGAAATAAAGTAAGTTCCTAGTTGTTTGCCATCGAACAAGCCAAAGTAGAGTACAAAAATGGTTTTTGCCTTCTCATCAGGAAGGAAATTCAAAAGAGTGTCTACTACTCTATCGACTGTCTGTGGTGAGAAAGAGGATGCAGCAACAAGAGGTTTATCATGAATCCATCGTAAAAAAGCAAGCGCCCCTCGCTGAACATATTTGGGGGTGTAGTCATCGGTCATGGTAAGAATTAATCAAGGTTGTATGATAATTTGTTGTGAAGGAGATACTGTAAATCAATCCTGGAAATGGTTGTGTAAGATTTAAAGTCACAAAACCAATACAAAACGTTTGTTCATTTTACCCCCGGAAAACAAGAGACTATGAGCTTATAATGATTTTGTCAGAAAAATGTCATTGAGAGAGTGTAAAAAAGCAATAAAAGGTTGATGTGGAGAATAGTCTGTCGATAGCTCTATAAATACATACACACTAGTGTGTATAAATATGTCCCTCAACCAGCGCTGGATCAAAGCCAAAGAAACTATAGCTGAAACACTCAAAGGTACGCATCATGAGCAGTTGCAAGACAAACGTCTTCCTCCTGGTCAGCATTGGACTCCTGGATTTCCTGTGTTAGACTTAGGCATTCAACCTGAGATGGATATGAAGACATGGAAATTAAAAATAAGTGGCCTAGCAAAAGAACAAGAACTTTCCTTGGCAGATCTCAAAAAACTAGGTCCACAAAAAGTAGTGCAAGATTTTCATTGTGTAACTTCGTGGTCAAAAAAAGACGTGCAATGGACTGGCATTCCTCTCAAAAAAATTCTGCAGAAAGTGAAACCAGATCCTTCGTGGAAGTTTCTTATCCAGTATGGTGCAGATAACTACTCCACTAATGTTCCTAGAGAAGATGTTGAACATGATGATGTCTTCTTGGTCTATGAACTCGAGGGCAAGCCTATTCCTAAAGAGCATGGCTATGTGAGATTGGTGATTCCTCAGTTGTATGCGTGGAAGACGAGTAAGTTTTTAATTGGGTTGGAATTTTCAAAGACTGATAAGCCCGGCTTCTGGGAAGTTAGAGGGTATAATAATCACGGCGATGCATTCAAAGAAGAACGATACAGTTAAGGTTTAGACCATTTCTCTTCTTCTTCTTCTTCTAACTTTCCATCTTGTAACTTAATTCTTTAAAAAGAAGAGGAATGAGTATACTTTCTGAGATCCATGAAAACAGTAATCATCCACGATAAGCCACAATGTATAGGGTGTGGTGCCTGTGCTGCCATAGATCCTGGAAATTGGAGTTTAGGACCGGACGGAAAAGCAACCCTGGCAAACCATGCACAAGACAATGAACAAGAAATCAGAGAAATAACAGAACAAGAAATAGGAGAACAAAAAGAAGTGGCAGAAGCTTGTCCAGTCAATTGCATTCATATCTATGACAAAGGAAAAAAACTCTTATGAAACCAGAACTCTTGGCTCCAGTAGGTGACTGGGAAACCTTATCCTCAGCCATCAAGGCAGGAGCAGATGCAGTCTACTTTGGCATCAAATGGATCAACATGCGTGCAGGATCTGCCAGAAATTTTGACATCACAGAAGTGAAAGAAGTCATGGACAAGCTCCACAAAAATAAGATCAGAGGCTATCTCACCTTAAACACAGTCATCTATGATCATGAGTTAGACAAAGTAAAAAGAATTCTCGAAGAAGTCAAGAAAACAAAAGTAGATGCAGTCATAGCGACAGACATGGCAATAGTCCAGATGTGTCAGGAAAGAAATATTGAAGTTCATATCAGCACGCAATTGTCAGTAGCGAATTATGAATCCATTAAATTCTTCGCGAACTTTTCTCCACGAATTATTTTGGCAAGAGAATGTAGCATCGATCAGATAAAATCCTTGAAAGAGCAGATCAAGAAAGACAACTTAAACTACAAAGGAAGACCTATAGAATTAGAAACATTTGTCCATGGCTCCTGCAGGAAAAAATACAAGATCACAGACGTCGAAGATCCGAGAAGAGAGTTCATTCTTGATGAGAATTTTATTTTGTCTCCCAAAGATCTCTGTGCTCTCCCAATTCTAGATAAACTGCAAGAGGCGGGTGTTGACGTCTTCAAGATAGAAGGCAGGGCAAAAGGTCCAGAATATGTGTATACCGTAACCAAAGCGTACAGAGAAGCAATCGATCTTATCAGTCAGAAGAAATTCACGCAGGAAAAAGCTTTAGCATTGGTCAAGGAATTGGAAAAAGTTTTCAATCGAGGATTCACAGATAATTTTTTCTTGGGAACTCCGACTAATGATTCCTGGACAAAGTTCTATGGATCAGCGGCGCAGGAGAAAAAAGTTAAGATAGGAAAAGTAACTAAATATTATCCAAATTTAAAAGTAGCGGCAGTGCTCATGGAAGAAGGAGAGCTCAAGAAAGGAGACGAAATTTGTTTCACTGGACAAACAACTGGATTTTATAAAACTAAAGTACCGGAACTCAGAAAAGAAAATAAAATAATTGTTAGCGCGAGAAAAGGCGATGAAGTTTCTTTCATGGTTCAAGAGCGTGTGCGACCTGAGGATCAAGTGTTTGTAATCCAGCCTCGGAATCCAGAAGAAGAGACAAAACAGCAGTATGAAAACATAGGCATCCACAAACCTTTCAAGTTTATCAACTCGCGGCAAGAGAAAACGCTTTCCAAAAAGTAACTTCATTCTTTAAGAAGAAAGGGAGCTTTAGAAAGAGATACTCTAGTATGAAAAACATCCTCTTAGTTTATCCCGAGTATCCAGACACCTTTTGGAGTTTTAAGCACGTTCTTAAGTTCATCAAGAGAAAATCTGCGTTCCCTCCCCTGGGATTATTGACCATAGCAGCCATGCTCCCAGAAATTTGGAACAAGAAGCTCATAGACTTAAACGTGGAAGAGCTCACAGACGAGCACATCGCGTGGGCAGACATGGTTTTCATCAGCGCGATGATAGTTCAAAAGGCTAGCGCTCAGGAAATTATCAATCGTTGCAAAGAGCAAAACAAAATTGTTGTTGCTGGTGGTCCAGTGTTTACTACACAGCATGAAAACTTTAAGAATGTGGATCATTTCATTCTCAATGAGGCTGAAGTTACTTTGCCTTTATTCTTGGCAGATCTGGAGCACAACAAGTTGCAGCCAGTCTACACTTCTCCTATAAGACCAGATATTACAACAACGCCTCTTCCTCTCTGGAACTTAATCAATTTCAAAAATTATGCAACTATGGCAATCCAATATTCACGTGGATGTCCCTTCAATTGCGAGTTCTGTGACATTATTATCATGAATGGAAGAATTCCCAGAGTGAAAACACCAGAACAAATTGTTAAAGAGTTCCAGAATCTCTATGATGCTGGCTGGCGTGGTTCCATCTTTGTCGTAGATGATAATTTCATAGGCAATATGACACACGTGAAGCAGATGCTGCCAAAATTAATTGCCTGGCAGAAAGAACATGACTATCCCTTTACTCTTCTAACTGAAGCAAGCACTAATCTCTCTGCTGATCCAGAACTGATGCAATTGATGAGCGCGGCAAATTTCTGCAAAGTATTCTTAGGTATTGAAACGCCCTCAAAAGAAGGATTACAAGAATGCGGTAAATTCCAGAATGTGACTCGAGATTTAGCTCAGGCAGTAAAGACCATCCATCAAAATGGCATGCAAGTCATGGGTGGGTTTATTGTTGGTTTTGACACAGACACAGAAAGTATTTTCGACACGCAGATTAAATTCATTCAGGAAATCGGAGTAGTCACTGCAATGGTTGGTTTGTTGACAGTCCTCCCACAGACAAGGCTCTGGCATAGATTAAAAGCAGAAAAAAGATTGCTCACTGATGCAACAGGAGAAAATACTGATGGTATTCTCAATTTCATTCCCAAGATGAATAAAGAAAAGCTAGTAGCAGGATACAAAAGAATTTTCTCAACGATTTACTCTAGAAAATATTATTACAAAAGAATAGAAACTTTCATCAAACAGTACAAGCCGACAGTGCATGCAAGAATAACCATTAGGGATGTACAAGCATTTTTGAAAAGTGTCTGGAACATAGGTATTCTTTCAAGAGCAAGGCTGAGATATTGGAAATTAATTGTCAAGACTATACTGACCAAACGTAAAGCTTTACCCATGGCTGTAGAATTGGCGATTTATGGAATACATTTTGAAAAAGTAGTGAGAAGAGCTGTAGCAAAACAAGTATAGCTTTCCCCTTCGTAACCACCACCTTTAAGAACTTCTAATAATCATTTAATCGTATGGGTGGCGGAAAGCGCAAATACAACCAGAGCATCAGGTTTAGAAAATTCCATAAAGAAGGACAACAAGTAGATCTCCCAGAAGAACATAAGGCTCCTGCTCCAGAAAACGCGCAAAGTATTCTAGAACTCTGGAAAAAGGCCAAAGAAAAGAAAGATCAGCAGGCAGAGCAGAAGTCCTAACCGAAAATCTTCCGGAAATGGCTTAAATCTTAACGAAAAGCATATAAAGATGATAGCGTTATTATAGGTATGCTCCAAGCAGAACAAAATTATAAATCATTCTTGAACTTAAGTGTCAAAGAGTATCCTAATAAATGGGTTGCTCTTATTGATGGTGATGTCGTTGCAGTAAAAAATACTTTCAAAGAAGTATATACAGAAACAAAACAGAAATTTCCACAGCAAAGACCTCTTATTGCTAAGATTCCTTCTAAAAAAGTAATGATCCTCTAAACAATGACTTTAGTGTTCAAATACAAACGTATAGATAGACCAGAACCTTTTCCCTCTGAAGCTGCTCCTGCAATACCTGTAACTCTTATAGGCCCAAAAGAAAAAATAAACGTTATTGGACTATTAGACTCTGGTGCTGATTTCTCTTTTATTCCTTATGATATGGCAGAAGTTCTGGGGTTGGATCTTACAGAAAAACCTCAAGATATTGGAGGCATTAGTGGCACAGTATTATCTATTCCCTCAACGATGAAAATAAATATTCAGAAAGGCAAAGAAAATTATACTTTTAGTGTTGGTGTTTATGTTTCAGCGAAAGATATGGATGATGATTTCCCTATATTGATTGGAAGAGATGGATTTTTTGAACAATTCAAAATTACATTCATAGAGTCGGAAAAGAGAATACACCTTAAGAAACATGACAAACAATAAACTGTTCTTGAAAGTAAGGTAAAATAAGAAAAACTATTTAAACTATAAAAAAGAAACAGAATATATTCAACTCCCCAGTATGACTTCTTCGGAGGGAATGCTGGGCTTCCTTTTCTTACGATCTATAAAAACCAATGTTATTTACAACAACTGCCTTTCATCTCATTAAAATCACTAAACAACGTGCAAAATGTCTGCAGTCCAGTTTCTAATTCTTGTTTCCCTTTAGAAGTTAAAGAATATGCTTTGTTAGTATTGACTTTCAATAATCCCTTTTCTACTAAGTCTTTGAGTGCAGGATAAATCGTTCCAGGACTAGGCTTAGTTCCTTTTCTTGCTTCCAATTCAGTAGCTAGTTGAGCGCCAGTCTTGGCTTCTTTCTTAACCATCCACAAGATCAGTAAAGACAAAAATCCTTTCGTAGAGCATCCAGAGTCTTTCATACACTATTGGATATCCAACTGCTATATAAGTGTTACTTGTCAAGAGCAAAAAAAAAGAAGGTAAAGCTTATAAAATAAAAAGAGAGCACCAAGAGATGGTTAATACAGAATATAAACCAAAGAGAAGAGATATCGTTTACCAAATGGCAAAAGATCTTGCGCACCCCATACAAGACTTTGTGGTAAATCCTCTATATAATATGCTAACTCATCCCTTTACAAGAAGACTAGGATATCTTGTTCGAGAATGGAATATGCTTCCCCATACTGTTGCAACACTTCTAAGAAGATGTAATGAAGATCCAAGGAGCGTAAGATTTGCTGATGCAGGAAAGTATAATAATACAGTTGATACTCTTGGTTTTTTTATAGGTGCTACTGGCGTAGTTACACAAATAGGAATTTATTGGACAATGCAGGATAACTGTCCAAAAGTCGCAGGAGTTTCTTCTATATGGGCTATACCTCTCCTCACTAATCTGGCTTCAGGATTCTATGAATGGCAGCGTTCAGCAAGAAACCGTCTAATAAGACATCAACAGCAGTCTTTAGAGCAAACTGTCCAAGCGCCTAATGTTGAAACTCATGCATAAGTGACTTACTTTTTTAGAACTTTTTTTGAATGTCTTCTAACAACCAAAACCTTTATATAGAAGTATCGGTTATCCAATATCGTACATCCAATATGGATGAAAACGGAGGCATGAAAGAAATGCAATGTGAAACCAGTTGTTGCGGATCAGAGATGGAAGGACGTCGTTTCCTAACCGCAGAGGAAAAGGCTGAAAAGCTCCAAGACTATAAGAAATGGTTGGAGTCAGAAGCAAAAGGCGTCGATGAAGCCATCAAAAAGCTAAAGAAAGCTCAGTAATGGGCTTTTCTTTCTTTTTTTATCAGGAAACAAATGCAAAAAACAATTTACAAAGCTCAGGAACGAGGAACAACAAAAATAGATTGGCTCGATAGTAAACATAGCTTCAGCTTTGGAGAATATTATAATGAAGACGCTAATGGATTTGGTGATCTCTTAGTGTTAAATGATGATAGCATTGAACCTAACAAAGGATTCGGTTTACATCCCCATAACAATATGGAAATAATCTCTATAATTCTAGAAGGTACATTGCAACATACTGACAGCATGGGAAACACAGGAAAAATACACAAGCATGAAGTGCAAGTGATGTCAGCAGGCACAGGTGTTAGACACTCAGAAGTCAATCCTTCAACTACAGAAAAAGTAAATCTCTTACAAATTTGGATTACCCCTAATCAACTCAATGTGAAGCCACGCTATGATCAAAAGAAATTCACGCTCAAGAAAAATACTCTCACTACAATAGTCTCAGGAGAAAAGAACAAAGAGAGTTTATTTATTCATCAAGATGCAACCATCAATCTCTTAGAGTTAGAAAAAGGAAAAAAGAGTATCTATACATTAAATCCATCCAGAGGAGCATATCTTTTTGTCATTGAAGGTACAGTAACAGTGGCAGGTGAAACTCTCAATCCACGAGATGCTCTTGCAATCAGTGATACACAAACAATAAATCTAGAAGCAACCACAGATGCAAAAATACTTATCATAGACGTAAATATAAATAATAAAACACAGGAGAATTGAACCACATGACATCATCAGAAATACACATGAATTTTGAACAGATAGTTAAGGAGCGTTTTGCTACTAAAAGTTTTGACGGCAAGGAAATTTCAGAAGAAAAAATAAAGAAATTATTCGAGATTATTCATAATGCTCCATCCTCATTCAATATCCAGCCTTGGAAAATTATAGTCATTAAAGATAAAGCACTCAGAGAAAAATTAGCTCCAGTATCATGGAATCAACCGCAGATAACCTCTTCTTCACATCTGTTAGTCTTCTGTGCAGACACCAATATCAAAGAAAACATTGAAAGGTTGGAAAAACTCATGATTAAGAACGGTGCCCAAGCTGATCAGATTAAAGGATATATCCAGATGATGCGAGACTTTGAAAAACCTATGACTCCAGAACAAAAGCTTTCCTGGGCACAACGACAAACTTATATCGCGTTAGGCAATGCAGTCAACGGTGCAAAATATTTAGGATTTGATTCTTGTCCTATGGAAGGGTTTAATCCACAAGAATACGCAAAGATCTTGAACTTGCCAGCAAACATAGTTCCTTCAGCGTTAGTAACTTTAGGATACACCACAGAGAAGCCAAGACCAAAAGTGCGTTTCCCTGTTGAAGAAGTATTTATGGAGAAATAAAGTTAGGGTAAAGCAAAGTGCATTGTATTCAGAGGACCAGGAAATAAACTTTCTCTTGGAGTGAATGCATCCTCTAAGGTAGAAGCGTCTTTGTTATGTAATACTCTTCGATAGGGAGAAACATCTGGAGAAACTAGTGTAACTTTAAATAATCCTTCCTGATTCCAAAAAAATCCTTGAGGTCTAAGTAATCTTTCAGTTTCTTTACCTAATTGTACATAACTAGGAGAATGAGGGTAACAAATTTTTCCAGCTAACATATGCATCATAACTAAGTCGAAAGAGCTGTCAACATAGCTAGTTTGTGTAGCATCTTGTACTCTAAAAGTAATATTGGTAACTGGTCGTAATAATTGCAAAACGTTCGCTCTAAAATCTAAAGCAAAATAATCTAGGGGACAAAAACGAGCACATAGAGAAGTCAATGTTTTATTGTCGCTAGGAATAGAAAATCCTGATGGTCTGATATCATCTAACCTCCATACGCCTGTTTGGGCTTGTGCTATAGCTCCCTCGTCAATATCTATACAAGTTATCTGAGTAGAGGGATTCTGTATTGCTAAAATGACTTCATTAATACCTACAGAGCAGCCCATAGAAAGAACATGTGATAGTTCAGAGCCAAAGTGAGAAAAAACATCTTGTATAGGCCAAGCAACGCCAGGAGCTCTTGAAGTTCTATCTAAGAGTTGATACCGTCCAACAAAAGTATAATCATGTTTTCGCTTGCTCATTGGAGAAATGGTTTAAGAGTCATTTTTAAGGGTGTCGATAAAGTGTTTATGAAGAAATAGGGTCAAGATAAGTCTTGATAGCTTCTTTTGTTCTTTCCAAAAGTTGATCTAGAAATTTAGCTTGCGTATGGCATCCTGGAAGTCCTACAACTTCTGAGATTAACCAGCCATCTTCATCTTTCTCTATGATCACTGTATATTTCTTGGCCATAAAAAGTTCATGGGTTGCATTATTTATATAGGTTGTGTTGGTCATGACAATAAGCAAGTAGAAGTGGTTAAAGAATCTTTCTCAGAAAAAACCGAAAAAATGAAGCATAAAATCGAAAACTTTACGATATAGATAGAAGTATTTTCGGAAAAATCACCGCAACTGCTATTAAAAGAAAATACTTTCTTCCTCATCGGAGGTGAAATTCCATGAAACAATTGTACTGTATTGAATGCAATCGTCCCATTAAGCAGCGTGGTCGTTGTCTAGCTTGCAACACACAAGCAAAGAAACGTCGTGCAGCGCAGGACCGTGTTGTAGAAGAAATAAGTATATAATAAGAATATACCAAGGTTTATAAGGGTAAACGTCTTACCAAAGCCAATGAGACGTTTATTTCTTCTTTTTGGCCTGAGTATGATCTTAGTGCTAAGCGGATGTGTACAAATTAATGAACCTGTCTACTGTACAGCAGATGCTAAAGCATGTCCTGATGGAACCTATGTAGGTCGAGATGCTAACAATAATTGTCAATTTTATTCCTGTTCTCAACCAAGACAGTGTACTGAAGAGGTAAAAAATTGTCCAGGTGCATCAGCAGTTGGTCGTGACCCTTACAATAATTGTGAATTCTATCCTTGCCCAACAATGCAAGCATGCACAAAAGAGTTAAAATCTTGCCCCGGTAATACTATGGTAAGTCGTAATCCTTCTAATAATTGTGAATTCTATGATTGTCCACCAACAACAAAAATAACTAAAATAAAATGTGAAAGCCAGAACGGTATAGTTGTTCTAAATCCTGGTGCTGGTGTTATGTGTCCACAAGGAAAAGTAATGATAGGTACAGTTACTATGGGCATTGAAAGCGGCATTTGTTGCAGATAACTATGACTCAAAATTTACAAAAAGATATTGAGCAAGCTATTCAAGATGAGGAAGCTCTAGAAAAAGTGATTGAAAGAAAAGAATTCTTAAGAAAAGCTTGGATTAAAAGAATATAAACAATAAGTGTAGTAAAGAGATTAAGCAACAGGAAGCGAACTCAGCTTACTAAAAATATAGAAGCCTACGATTGCAAGTACTGCTAAAAGAATAAGGAAGAGAGCCAAAGGAATCAAATACATTAACAAAACTTTTTTCTTGGATAAACCATGCACTTGTTGTGTTCCTATAATTAATAAAACTAAATTATAAATAACGCTAAAGAGACCTAAAACTGGAATCCATCCTAAGAGGTAACCAGGAGTACTGCTATAAGTAAATAATTGATAGGTTTTTGCATAAGGTACTCGTCCACCAAAAATCTTAATCCAAAGATGGAGTATACCAGCACAAACAAAGCTTATTCCTAAACCTAAAATGAAATTAATGAGATTTGCAATGATCTGTTGACCAAAAGTAGGCATTGCTATTTGATCTCCAAAGAGTTTCGTTAAGAAAGTAAAAAAAGGAGTATAAATAGGCGAGATTATAAGTCCTAAGACAGTTCCTATGAAAGAAATAACTGCAAAATACTTAAATGCTGTTTTGACGCCCTGTTCTTTCTTCAAATGGGAGAAAAAAGAAGTTGGCTGAAATAAAACTATTTTTACTTTATCGATGAATCGCATAGAATAGGGAGTTTTGAGGAGTATATAAACATTTTCTTAGGTTAAAGTTAGCCCAATCCAGCCATTGCCCCATAAAATTAAGATAGCTCCCAAAGCGATCAACACTAATCCTATGGCTAGTCGCATCCATTTCTTTTCTTTGTCTTTCCAGTCCTTCATCTTCTTGGTGCTGACTCCAAAATAAGCAAGCAATAAAATAACTATCAAAGGCAGGACGAAGATAAAATTATAGACTACTAATAACCAAAAAACTTCTAGACTGAATCCAATTTTTGCTAGCAAGGTAGTGATTGCTAAATAAGGTCCTCCAGTGCAAGGCAATTCTACAGCAGCAACAAATGCTCCTAAGATAATGGCTCCAGGAATCGTGACATGATGCATATACTTTTTGATTTGTTTCAAACGTTTTGCAGGAATTCTCAGTGTTAGTCCTTGTCCATACCACCAGAAATCCTTGACTTCTAAGAGTCCTAAGATGATGACTAATCCTCCAACTAACCAACTTAACTCATCAGCAATATTCAGCCGCTGAATAAAAAATAACAATCCAAATCCAGCAATAAGATAAGTTAAGAATACAGCTCCAATATAAATAATTCCTACCCAAAGCATTTTTCTATGATTATGAGATAAACCAAGAAGTGTTGCAATCAATAAGATAAGAACTCCAATCGCGCAGGGATTAATAGAATCTACTGCAGCAGTCCCGAATACGACTGGCCATGTGGGTAAGGAGATATCAAGAGCCATAAGATCACTGTTGTTTTTGTGGAACTGGGCAGCCAGCTTTCGTTGCTAGTTCTTCAAATGTAGGAACACCAACTAGCCAATTGTCCTTGTTAGGATCATCATTAAACACAAAGGTAGCATATTTGTCAATGCCTTTCTTGATGCAGAGTTCAGATTGTTCATTTTCACCACGAGCATCGCATTCAACATAAGTAAGATATTTCAGGGCTCCGCCAAAGTTTTTCTTGACTTGCGCGCATTTAGGACACCAGAAAGTGCCATAAAATACTCCGCCTTTTTCAGTAATGCATTGTGCCAACTTATCAATCTCTGGTTGTGGATAGCCTCCAGAACTGCATCCTGCAACGACAACAAGCATCGTAGCGAAGAACAAAAAAAGTTTATTTGAGACTGCCATGATTCATCCTCCAGACTATAATTAAGGAAATAATAAGTACAATGTCAAGTGCTATGCAGAGAATGCAATAGGTCTTTAAAATAAAATGTTGAATTAAAAATAAGTAAAATCCATATAAGACACCAAATATCAAAATGCCTTGCATCCAGCTCGATACTTTGTTTGCAGGAATCCACAAAAAGCCTTTGGTATGTTGATATGCTCGTAATAAGAGGGATAAGAAAATTAAGGTCAAGAATCCTAAAAAAGCATTAGAGACTAAGAGTTCAACAACGGGTCCATATTGAGTTAAATTAATCAAAGGAATATTCCATCCAAAGTCAACAGTCATCAAATAAGAGATTCCATCAAGAGTTGCATAAGGACTTTTATTGACAATGCCGCAGTCAAAAGAGCTGCCAAAAGTGCAGAATTTGCTTGCAGAAGGTGAGAAGTGTTCATAAGTTAAGAATAAGGAGACTAGCATACCTAAAATAAATAGAACGTAGAGTCCTTTATGAGACTTTTTTGTTTTGATCAAGTTGCTCCCTCTTTTGAAATGAGATAATTCCTCTACTTATATAAGTTGCGTCAGCAAAAAGCTATATAAAGAGTTCAGTTTCTCAAGAGAAAGTGGTATCTATGAAACAATGTCCTGTCTTCGAAACTGCAGAATTATTAGGAAAGAAATGGACCTTGCCTTTGTTGCAGCAAATAGAATTGCATGGCGGTAAAGGATTTAATGAGCTCATGCGGCAGATGAAAAAAATAAGTCCTAAAATTCTTACAGAGCGGTTGAAAGCTTTAGAAGCACAAAATATAATCAAAAAAGAAACAGCAGACAAAGATCAGACAAGAACTTCTTATTTTATCACAGAAAAAGGAAAAGAATTGCAGAAGCTCTTAACACAATTCCGTGCATGGAGTGCAAAATATGATGCAACCTTTGCTGGATGTGAAGAAAGAGAATGTGTTAAGTGTGAGAAATATTAACTATCGTTTGAGAAAGGGTATCTTTATATAAACAAGAAGAAAAGCAAAAATAAGAAGAGGTGATTAGAAATGAATACTACAGAAAAAGCAATGTGGGCATTACGCATTGGTATTTTCGGTACTTTTTTAGGTCATGGTGTATTCGCTTTAATGGTTAAACAAAGTTGGATCCCTTATTTCACAGCATTAGGATTTTCTGAATCATTTGCTATTACTGCATTGCCTTTAATAGGTCTGATGGACATGGCTGTCGGTATTTCAGTTTTGTTAAAGCCTCATAAATATGTGCTTTATTGGGCAGTATTCTGGGGATTCTGGACTGCATTAGTTCGTCCATTGACAGGAGAACCCATCTGGGACTTCGTGGAACGTTGGGCAAATTGGGCAGCACCCCTAGCACTGATATTTTTGATGGATAAAAAGAAGAAATAATTCTTTTTCCTTTTTTTCTTTTTTACATTTCATAGTCTTTGCCAGTTCTTGGCACACTTCCTTCTTCATACTCATTAAGAATGTCTATAATTTCTTCCAAAGGATCTTTCTTTTTCTTTTTCTCTTCAGGTTGTTTTGTAGTCATGGATAAAAACCAAAGCGATCAGGCTCGCACATCACACCAATCAGCCCATCTTTATTAATTTTTGCAAATGCTTGATAATAGTTGATATCTGCTGCAGAAAAAATACAATGTTTATAGGGATGGCTATGCAAGGCGATCACAGTTTCTTTCGGACAGAGATCTGCTCGGACATGAAATACATCTTGTTCATAAGTTCTAGGAAGAATCAATCGATCCAGAGTATAAACTGTAGCTGTCTGAGATCCAAGTAAGCAAGCGCTAAATTCCTGGTGTTGATTCTCAAAATATAATGTTTTAAGTTGTGTAAAAACTTCAGGAGTAAAGATAATAGTTCGTCCATCACTGAGAGTAAGTTGGTGATTAACAACCACATCGCTTGCAGCTTTTCCTTCTAATACAGAAAGCAGATCATATCCAGGTGCTAAATACACCAGCAGTAAAAAAAGTAAAAAGAGAGCTATAAGTAAAGTTCCAAAGCGTTTGAAAAAGCGTTGCGTAGGAGTAGGTGCAGCAGGAGGTTCAAAAGGCCGTAATAATAATCCATGATCTTCTGTTGTCCGATGTTTGTTAGTCATAGCAGAAAGAGAAAGAAGTAAACATTAAAAACTTATGGTGACAGAGAAGAAAGATGAAAAAGTATTGGTTTAAGACAAAAACTTATGGATGGGGCTGGTATCCAGCAACTTGGCAAGGATGGTTGGTTTTAGGGATCTATATCTTGTTCTTTGCTAGTCTCATAATTAAAGTCAACAGTCATACCATGGTATTGCCCCTCTATCTGATTGCAGTCTTCATACTAACAGGAATATTATTAGTCATTTGTTATCTCACTGGAGAAAAACCTCGATGGCGTTGGGGAAAATAAAAAAGAAAATTATCTTTGCTTATTTAAATAGAGTACTGCTTGTTCAATGCCGACAGGAGTCAAAGGAAACATAGGAACAACTTTTCCAATAGCGCTTACAGTAGGGTGCTGCCAATAATCTTCTTGAAGAGGGTTAAGCCATACTAATTTAGGAAAATGTGCTCTAAGATATTTTAAAACTGCCAGTGGAGTACTTTCTCTATTACTAGGAGAAAATAATTCGTCAGGAGCCATATGAGCATCTCCAATAACAAACACATGATCTTTAGTATGTGTTTGAACTAAGTTTTCAAGAGGTACAGTACTCTGTAGTCTCCTCTCATCTTCAGAAACTGTTTGATGCAAAATGTTATGAAAATAAAAGGTACGAAGATTACCATTGACTCGTCTCTTCATTCTTCCAAACAATTGTTGCACAACAGAAGTATAACTGCTCATAGAAAATCCACCATTGTCCATAAAAAGAAGCATTTGAAGAGTATTCTCAAGTTTTTCTTTACAAACAGGAACAAAAATGCCTCCTCTTCTAACACCTTGATCTATAGTGGCATCAATATCTAAGAGCTTGTGTGAAGTGGGTTCTAAAAGTCCTTGAAGTGCAGCAAGGCAAGCATCTATGGAAGTATCACTCAACACTGCATCGCTATCAACGGGAAAATAAGTCATATCTCCAAAAACTCTTCTGGCTTGACTAAGTCTTCCCCTTCCTCCAACGCGTATGCCTCCTTGTACATAACCATCATGTCCAAAAGGTGAATAACCATCAGTTCCAATCCAATGGTCTCCACCACTATGGCGTTCACGTTGTGCTTCAGCAACTTTTCGTAAGCGTTCTTCTAAGTCTTTAAGAGCAACCGTACTATAATCTACTAAAATATTATGACGAGGTGCTTCTCGACTTTCACCAGTATCAACACGATTAGGATCATCTTGATCGAAAAGAATGGAACCATCAACAGTTCTTCCTATTCCAAGAGTAGTGGTATGTACATAGTCAAAGAAACGATCTATAAGATCTGTAAGTGCAAGATCATGACTATCAGAGGTTTCAAGAAAATGACTTTTCCAAGAATGAAATGCTTTTGAATTTTGTACTGCTTCTTCAAGAGGTTGGCCTGGTGCAACAGAAATACCAAGAAAATAATCATAAAATGCTGCAGTAAATGGACCTGTCATTTCTTTTTTATGTACAACAAGCCCTTGCAAGACAACATATAAATCTCCTAAGGTAGAAACCATACCATGTTGCATACAAGTCTGAAGTTCGAACAATGTTCTGACATCTGCAGGAACTTTATACTGCTGAAAAGTTTGAGGAAGTGTTGGAAACATAGGGAGAGTTATGATGACTATTGGGCGCGATAAACTCCATGTTGTTCTATACTACGTCGAAGAGGTTGATCTCTAACTGATTTAAGCAATACTCCTGCGCCTGGCAGATGTTCAAGGTCTTTTTTTGTAATTCCTGGCGTAGTGGTATGAACATATGCTATCCATTCTAATAATTCGCTCGTTGAAGGTAATCTTTCTAGATGAAGGTTTCGCAACTGATAAAATATTTGTAGAGCACTTTGGACAAGAGTAGGATTAACTGTTGGATGATGTTTGGCAACAATGGCTCGCATAGATTCTGGAGAAGGGAATTCAATAAAATGATAAACACATCTCCTTAAAAAAGCAGAAGGTAATTCTTGTTCACGATTGCTAGTAATCACTATAGTAGGCATATCTTCCTGAGTTGTTGAAATAACAGTTCCTGTATCCGGAATAACATATCTCCGTTGAGAAAGAATATACAAAAGATCATTAGGAAAGTGTCGTGGTGCTTTGTCAATTTCATCAATAAGAAGAACTGTATTTTTTTGTTGGTAAGCTTGTGCAAGTGGTCCAAAATGAAGATAATCTTCACGATGTTCAATTCTTCTTGGAGAATCTGCTAGAGTTTGAGAAGCACCTTGTTGTTGTAATTGTGTTCTTAAGACCAGCATCTGTGCATCAGTGAGATAGAGCACTTGATCGAAGCGTGCAACTACATCTTCCAAACTACTTTTTGAACTTGAAGGATATTGGAACAAGGAACATCCTGTTGATGCTGCAAATTGAATTGCTAAATCAGTTTTTCCAGTACCTGGTTCTCCTTCTAAAAGTAGAGGTTTACCTAGAATGCGTGCTTGCTGAAACGCAACTGCTAACTGAGGATCACAAATATAAGTATCAGATCCCTTCCAAAAGTCTTTAGTAGCCATCAAAAAACGATTTTTTAACACTATATAAAAGTAGCTAGCCAAGAAGAAAGACATCTTAGGTAAGTAGTGAAAATAAAAAAAGAAGAAAAAAGAAAAGAATTAGGCTATTAGTTGTTCCACAATGGTTTGCAATCCTGAAACAACTCTTTCTTCTCTGGATCGCATATCAGGTCTAAAAGGTTCTCCAGTTAAGTGTTGTATGCCTAGAATATATCTAACTGCAATCGCTCGTCGCTGATCATCAGTATATTTTTCTTTTCCTTGGGAGAAACTACGGGCAAATTCTTTGGAGTAGGATGCTGGATTAAGTTCAGGAATATTGCCTCGTGCCAACTGTTCAAGTTGTCTTGCATAATCATCAACTAACCAAAAACGTGAGGAGTCCAAAGTGTATAATTCATCTTGAGCAACTATCTCATCATTGCGATTAACACCGTGTTCAGTTTTGGTATCTACAAGAATTAATCCCTTTTCTTGGACGAATCTACTAACAACACCAAAAGCAACAAGTGCAGCATTTCTTATCTGTTGGTAATCATGAATAGAAAGACCATTTTTAAAAAGGAATTCTGGCGCAACCGACTGATCATGTTCATCAGATTTTGTTGATGGCGTATCCATAACATAAGGTAAACGTCCATTAGGTATCCATCGATTATCCACAAAATGACCACAAAAGTTTAAATCTTTTCGTAACCATGCTTGATAGAGGGTAGTTGAAGTTGTGCTTTTTGCCATATATGCTCGTAAGACCATTTCTATAGGGATAGTTTTCAAATTTTCAGCAGCAATCACAACACTCGTATCTGCTAAACCAGGTACATCAAATTGCGAAGTTCCCAAGACGTCTTGTGTTAAACGCCGCATGACGTGGTGATTTTGAGCCAAAATCTGATCTTTGAAAGGAATCTCTCCACGGTTAATATCATGAGTTGAAATTCTATCCGTTCTAACCATAATACGCAAAGGAGTTCCATCTTTAGTTACTAAAGGAGGATTTTCATAAGTTGAATGTCCAAAAGAGTATCCACCGCCAAAGATACAATCAGATACTTTTCCAGGTCGCACTTTGAATCCTCTGAGTTGTGGAAAAATACCAGAATGAATAACATCCTGAGTAGTGAATGGTCTCTGTTCTTTTGCCATGTATTGCTCTACTAAACCTTCTGCTTCACCTTCTGTTAAAAAATCATTAGTCATTGTTGTGTCCTCCTATAAAATTTTTCCTGGTTCATAACGAGCTTCTGCAGCATAAGGTTCAAAAAAATGTTTATGTGCTTTAGTTCTCACTCGATCAATTTGATCTCGAGCGTTGCCAATGAAATGTGTAGTGTCTTGAAGAAGTTGTTCTATGCTTGCTTGTGTGATATTATTTGCTTGGAATAAAGGATCTGTTGCTAAGCGAGCTGCTAGTGCTGGTTCTTTTCCTTCTTCTCGCATTGCTAAAGCTTCAGCAACTGCATGTTGTTTGATAACGGCATGTGCTTGTTCTCTTCCAATGCCTGCTTTAACTGCCATCGTAAGGATTTCAGTCGTTGCAAGGAAAGATAAATAGTGCTCAATTTCTTTTTGAATAACTCTTGGATAAGCTCCCATTTTATTTAAGACAGTAAGTGTAGTTTCACAAAGTCCATCAGAAGTATAAAATGCATCAGGAAGAACAACTCTGCGAAGAGCAGAACAAGAGACATCTCCTTCTTCCCATTGAGCTCCAGAAAGGCGTGAAGCGCCATCTCCGTACATTTTTAATAATTCACCTAAAGACCAAATACGTTCAGAACCAGGAGTATTCATCTTATGAGGCATAGCAGTAGAGCCTACTTGTCCCTCTTGAAATCCTTCTGTGACTAATTCATAACCAGCCATCAAACGCATGCCTATTGCAAAATTTTGAGGTGCAGATCCTAAAGCAGCAAGATGACTAACTAATGCATAATCTAGAGATCTCGGATACACTTGTCCAGGTGCATCTAAGACTGTAGTAAATCCCAGTTGTTCAGCAACTCTTTGTTCTAACTTTTGTACTTTCTCCTTGCTACCAAGCAAAGTCAGCATATCAAACTGTGTACCTACTGGTCCCTTAATGCCTCTTAAGGGATAACCTTGGAGAAAATGTTCAAAGGAATGCATATGAGTATACAGTTCTTCAGCCCACATAGACATTCTTCTTCCTAAAGAGGTTAATTGTGCTGCTTGATGATGGGTGCGTGCTGTTAAAAAAATAGGAGCATATTGCTCTGATTTATCAACTAGATGGCGTAAAACTGAAACATATTTTCCTAAAATAAATTTGCCAGCTCTTTTATTTTGCATTTGTTCAACATTGTCTGTTGCATCTCTACTAGTCATGCCTAGATGAATTTGTTCTGGAGCTTGTGCTGCTTCAACAAAAGCTTGGATGCGTGCTTTCACATCATGCCTGGTTTTTTTCTCTATCTCCAAGATCCGTGCTAAGTCAATACTATGTTTCGCAGCTTCAAATTTGGCTATGGTTTCAGCAGAAATATCTACGCCTAACTCTCGTTGCGCTTTCATGACTGCAATCCAGAGATCGCGTTCAGCAATGATTGTTCCTTGTTCAGAAAAAATTACATTTATAGGTTCAGTTGCATATCTTCTGGAAAGCACATTGGTGTTGACTATTTTACTCATAACATCTTCCTCTCAAAAGTGACCAAAACATCTCTCCAAAGTAAATGCCATTGCCATCTTATATTTATTTGCTGCTGCAATAATTTCAGAATCTCTTTTTGAGCCGCCAGGTTGAATAATAGCAGAGATACCACAACGTCCAAGTAATTCAATAGAGTCTGGTTTAGGGAAAAAAGCATCAGAAGAAAGTACTGCTCCCTCAAGAGGATTATGCTTTAGACGATGTCTTTCTCTAGCCCCATTTAAAGGATTATACTTAATGCCTGCCTGATCCATAGCTTTTTGATATCCTTGAACTAATCCTTGTTCGACTGCACCGACACGTTCTGTTCTACCAGAGCTTACAGCTAAAGTAACACCATTTTTTACTATCACAATACCATTGCTTCGTACAGCTCCTACATTGACATACCATGCAGTGATCATGTCATCCAGTTCTCTAGGAGTAGGATTTCTTTTAACAACAAATGATTTTCCATCAGGTGTTCTGACTAAAGGATCTACAATGAGATCTCGAGGACTACGAATACTACTTAGATAAGGTGCCTGTGCTAATACACTTTCTGTTGGTAATCCTTTAAGTTCGGGTATTTGCATTCTATTAACTCTACCCTGAATTAAACTACTTGTGAACTTAGGTATTCTATCAAGATGGTCATAGAGAATCAATCGTAAGTCTTGTTTTTCTCCTAAAATTTTTAGAGCATCAGCAGTAAATGATGGAGCAGCGACGCCTTCAACATAAGTAGTCATGAGTTCTGTTGCAGCCGCAGCATCTACTCTTCTATTAAAAACTACAACTGATCCAAAAGCACTTCGTGCATCAGCATCTCTTGCTTTTTTATAGAGTTCATCTAAACTTTCTCCATCTACTTGTTTTGCAAATCCAGAAGGAATTAAATGTTTCATGACTGCAACTGCTGGTTGAGTGAAAAACTTGAGAACTTGTAAAGCTCGAGTTATATCCATGTAATTAGTTGCAGATAATCCAGCCTTGCCTGTTTTTGCAAGACGAATATTAACCAGTGGTGCTAATGTGCTGTCTTTAAAATGATAAATTGCTCCAGGTTGATTAGGATTTTCACCATAACGCAACGATGCTTGTCGCACTAGCTCAAGTTGTAATGTTTCTGGAAACTCTTCTGTTCTTGCAGTTCTATAAGTTCGCTGGAAATCCGTAACATCAGTGCCTCGTGTCATTGCTTACTCCTCTACCTGCAATCCGGGAAGAACGTCTCTATGAAAATTAAGTCCACCAAAGTGCTGACCAATCGCAGATCTATAACTGCCAACAGTTCGCATAGCTTCTTGTGCTAACAAAAATCTGAAAGATAAGGGAAGTCCTCCACGAGTACTTAATTCAGCGCTAACTAAATGATATTGATTTGGATTGCTTATAACAGCGACACTATGCCAGTTTTTCGCTGCGGCCATAATCATTGCAGGTCCACCAATGTCGATATTGATGCGAGCTTGTTCAGCAGTGCAATCTGGTTTTGCAACGACGTCAGTGAAAGGATATAGGTTGCCTACCATCACATCGAAATAAACACCACCCATAGCAGCTAAATATTGTTCATGTTTAGGATTATTTCTTTCTGCTAAAAGACCAGCGTGTACTTTAGGATGTAGTGTTTTGACTAATCCACCATCCATCTCTGGTGCTCCAGTAAATGCTTCTACAGAAGTATAATGTTTTTCTGCAAGAGGACCTAAAACATTGACGACTTTCTCACCGGTACCACCAGTAGAATAGAACTGAGCTGCTGGATTTGCGTTTAATATACCATTTACTAGAATCGCTAAATCTGTTTTGTCAAAAACACTCACTAAAATGTGTTGTGGTTGAATAACATTCTTCACAGGAAATTTGTTTTCTCGAATAGTCATTATTTATGCCTCCGGTACCCAACTTAATTTAGCTTTCAGTGATTTATCTTTTTCTTGTAGCTCTTCTCCTTTATCATGAATATCTTTAAGGAGTTGGTCTACATAGTTTGAATTAAGATGTGAAAATATTTGTGCAACTGCTCGTGCTACATTTTTTGGATTTCTAACATACATATTAGAACTTAATGGGGGGTTGCCTAAACAACCATCATTCGGTACATCTGGTGGACAGCTAATAACAGGTCTAAGACTATGTCGAGCAACAAAGCCTGATAAAAAATCTACACCTCCTGCAACAGTGATATATGCAAGAGCACCGCTCATATTATCATAGTGTCTTACAAGTCTCATAACTGCTTCAGAGTCATTGTGAGCAGATTGAATACGTACTTCTTGAGGAATTTTATATTTTGCCATGGCAGCACAAATTTCGCTTACATGTTGTTCATCGCTCCCAGATCCAGCAAGAATAACAGCGCACCCAATATTTTGTTCTACGAGTTCTCGAAATCGATCAGACATAACTATACCCCCTTGTAATTATCATGTATAAATCTAATTGCAACGAGAAGAAGATGCATATAAATCTTGCTGTAAAAAAATGTCCTAGCTGAGTAACAAAAAAGAACAAGAACATTTATATGGTAGAACTGAAAAGAAAAATCATGGTGAGCAAAAGAAAATCATTGCCTAAAGATCGTTTCTTTGAGAACATAGAGGATGAACTTGCATTAACCTTTGATGACGTTCGTTTAAGAACGGGTTTTTCAGAAGTTATGCCTGATGCTGTTGATATAACTACTTTCTTCTCAAGAAATGTTCCATTGCAAATACCTTTTGTAAGTGCTGCTATGGATACAGTAACAGAACACCAAATGGCTATCGCTATGGCGAAAGCAGGCGGTCTTGGGATTATTCATAGAAATCTAACGCCTGAGATGCAAGCAAAAGAAGTTGCTCGAGTAAAATATCATTTAAATGGAAAGATCACAGAGCCTATATGCGTTAATGAAACTATAACTATAAGCGAACTTTTACAATTAAAAGAACAAAAAGGATATACATTCCATACTTTTCCCGTACTCAACCAAAAGAGACAATTAGTAGGTGTTCTAACAGAAACTGATTTTGATTGTTGTATAGATCCATCGCGTTTGGCTAGAGAAGTTATGAGCACTAATTTAGTTACTAGTCATCCAAGAACAACAGTGCAAGCAGCTTATGATAGAATGATACAAGAAAGAAAAAAAGTATTGCCTTTAGTAAATAAACAAGGACATCTTACAGGTCTCTATATTTTTAGTGATGTCAGGAGAATTGTTACAGAAAGTAGTGCACATTATAATGTTGATGACAATGGACAGCTCAGAGTAGGTGCAGCTATTGGTGTAAATGATTTTGAGAGAGTAGAAAAATTATTAGACAAAAGAGTAGATGTAGTGGTAATTGACACTGCACATGCAGATACAAAACCAGTCATAGATACACTCAAACAACTTAAAAAAAGATACACTTCACTGGATGTAGTTGTTGGTAATATTTCTGAAAAAGAATCAGCAAGAAGATTACTAGATGCAGGCGCCGATGGCATTAAAATTGGTCAAGGTCCAGGTTCTATTTGTACAACAAGAATTGTGGCGGGAGTTGGAACTCCTCAAGTGACTGCAGTCTATTGGTGTGCAAGAGTTGCTGATGAATATAAAGTTCCTGTATGTGCTGATGGTGGTCTAAGAAATTCTGGAGATATTCCTATAGCTATTGGAGCTGGTGCTCATTCACTGATGATGGGAAATATGTTCGCAGGAACAAATGAAGCCCCGGGAGAGATTGTCTTTCTCGAAGGAAAACAATGGAAAGGTTATAGAGGTATGGGTTCTGAAGGAGCTATGCAACAACACGCAGCATCAAGAGAGAGATATAGAACAGGAAAATCATTATTAGTACCTGAAGGTGTAGAAGGATTAACTCCTTATAAAGGCCCATTAGCAACAGTGATTAGTACGAATATCGGTGGATTGCGAATAGGTATGGGGTATGTAGGAGCTGCAACTATAGAAGAATTGCGTGCTAAAGGAAATTTTCAGCGCATAACAAACGCAGGAATAAATGAATCACACCCACATGATGTCAGAATAGTAAAAGATGCACCGAATTATAAAAGATAGGAACAATACAACATGACTTTAGAAACTCTAGTCGAAGGCAAAAAAACTATTGCACTTCCCTGTGCTCAATGGGGAGATACTGGTAAAGGAAAGTTTGTAGATTTTTTTGCAGAAGAATGGGCTGATATAGTTATTCGTGGTACTGGCGGTGCTAATGCAGGGCATACAATTAGATATAAAGTTAGATTTGAAGTTGAAGAGAGAGAAATAATATTACACTTAATTCCTTCTGGTATTCTTCACGACAAAAAAGTCACTAATATTATAGGTCCTGGAGTTGTTCTCGATCCATGGGAGACTCTACATGAAATACAGCGATTACATGAGGCTGGTTATACTACAAATAATTTGATGATTTCTCATAACGCTAAACTAGTATTGCCTCAACATATTTTATTGGACAGATTGGAAGAAGCTGTTGCAGGCAAAGAAAAATTAGGAACCACAGGAAGAGGTATTGGCAAGGCATATGAAGATGTTCCTGCTAGAATTGCTTTGACAGTTAATGATTTGCTCAATCCAGATATCTTACACAAAAAATTAAAAAGGAATTTAGAAAGAAGAGCAAGAGTTTTACAAACCTATGATCCAGCATTAGTAAAAGCAATACTTAGTGATCCCAAAGTATCTAGTTTTAGAAATGGATCTTTTTTTAATGCCGAAGCAGGATTAAGTCTAGATGCTTTGATGGCATTTTATACTCAATACGGTGCTCAGCTAAAAGAACACGTGCGAGATACACAAAAATATGTACGTGAACATGTAGGAAGAAAAAAGATATTATTAGAGGGAGCACAAGGAACATTGCTAAGTGTAGATTATGGTACCATTCCTTTTGTTACCTCTTCAGATTGTTCTATTGAAGGATTAGCAAAAGGGGCAGGTGTTAACAGGAGAGAGGTGGATTTAGTCTTAAGTATAGTGAAAGCACCTTATATGACTCGTGTTGGTGAAGGTCCATTCCCTACAGAATTAGGAGGAGTAGACTCCGCAAAACATTGTAATGCCTCAACAAGAGAACAAGAACAAAGAGAATATCCAGGAGTATCAGTAAATGATACAGATCCCCTGAGACAAGGTATTGCTATTAGAAGAGAAGGCAAGGAATTTGGCGCAACTACTGGTCGTCCAAGAAGAGTAGGTTGGTTAGATCTACCTTTATTACGTTTTGCAGCACAAATAAATGGTCCAGACATTATAGTAACTAAACCTGATGTATTGAGAGGATGTAATACTATTAATATTTGTCATGCTTATAGATATGAAGGTCCAAATATGTATGTGGGTGAAACTGAACTTAAGAAAGGTCAAGTGTTGTTTACGGCTATTCCAGCAGCAGAAGTTTTACAGCATTGCACTCCTCTATATGAACAATTGCCTGGTTGGCATGAAGACCTTAGAGAAGCAAGAGCATATGATGAACTTCCAGGAAATTTTAGAGCTATAATGAAGCACATAGAGAATCGCGCAGACGTAAATATTAGAATAATTTCCTTTGGTCCAGAAAGAACTCAAACTATTATAAGATAAAACATTAATGCTTAAGAAAAATAAAAAAGAAAAAAATAAAAAAGATTTTTTAGTCCCGTGGTGCGCCAGCGGCTGTTGCAGTTCCAACATTGTCATACACGCTTATTTTTGCATTGTCATCTGTTGGATGATAGCCATTTCTGTAAGGATTACTCTCATAATTCACACCTACTCGTCCATCATTATCAAAGTCTAGACTGATGATTTGTCCTGTTTGAGGTTCAATCCAGAACATGCTACCATCAGGCAAATGGACATCAGTAACAGCATGTGCATAATCTGTCACGTTAGTATTGCCTCTATACTTGATAAAATAAGTGTAGGTTGCATTAAATCCAGCGCCTGTCAAATTCTGTTCTAAGGTGTCCGCGAAGTCATCGCAATCAAAAGTTGTTGCATTATAAGTTAAGTTGCTAATTCTGCTGGCGACAACTGCTTGCATAATAGTATTGACTGCAGGGCTAGAAAGATTTGCTAAAGTCAAATTGACACGAGCTGTAGGTGCAGGATCTAAAGTTGTTTCAGTTGGAACACAATTTTGTACTGCTCCTCCTGTAGTCAAACGACAATAATTAAGAGATACTCCTTCAGCAATACATTCGCTTCCTGGTCCACCTAAAACTCCCAAAGTACAACAACCAGTGCCAACAATTCCTTGACCAACAGTATAACTGACTGGGTTAGAAATAATAAATGGCTTCGGTGTCATCAAAGGATCATGCACAGCAACTGCGCTGGTAAAAGGTAATCCTAGTAATCCAGGGTCATTCGGAATAGCTATAGGAATAAATCCATGACCAGAATTATCCAAGAGTCCAAAGAAGAGCACAGGATAAGGTGGATTTACAGGAATATGTCCTGCTCCAGGAATGTCTAAGCCAGGATAATCTCCAGTAAAAGAGATTGCTAGAATATAAGGCAAGTTAGCCATAGTGAGTGGTGCTTGTACTTCCAGAAGGATGGTTCCTCCAATGTTGAAGTTGCCGCTCACACGATGTACAACTTGTGAAAGACTTCCAGCAGCCATCGTTTGTGGATTGTTATTGTTGCCGCTCGAAGAAGCTGGTTGCGCTTGCAATTGTTGTAGTGCTGTAATCAATTGTGGTGTATTAACATTCGTTATCATCTGAATATTCTGTCCTGTCGGTTGTGTAAACAACGTTTGTGCAGGAGTAGGTTTGGCATAAATTAAACCAACAAAGCCTAAAAAAAGAACTAAAGAAAGAATACTTATTTTCCAATATGCTTTCATAAATCAACCCCCCATAGGTAATTAAGTTTTGAGGTAAGCTCTTGTATTTAAAGGTTGGTTACTACAAGTGAATGAAAAATATTAGTTTTTCTAAGGATGAAAATGAGTTCCAAAGTGTTCTCGTAAAAAAGCTCGTGCTCTATGCAATCTTGTAGATGTTGTCTTTAGATTTACTCCCTGTTGCTGAGCAATAGCGACATAGCTTAGGTTTTCAAATGCATAAAGTCTAAAAACACTCCTGAATTTTTCAGGTAGCAAAGCAACAGCTCGTTGAATTTTTGCCACGGTTTCTTCTGTAGCTAATTCAGTAAGAGGAGTTGCCTTGGCAGGACAATCTTGTTGTTCATCTAAAGGAAATGCTCTTTGAGCTCGACGTTGTGAACTCAAATAATCTCTACAAACATTAGGAAAAGAAGCCCATATGTATCCTGGTAAGTTTTCAAAAATCTTTGGTCCATCATCGCTTGCAATTCTATGAAGCACTCTAAGATAAGTTTCTTGTGCACAATCTTCAGCAGCATCTCGTGAAAGTGAAAATTGTTTATATCCTCGTCTAAGTAATGCAGGTCGTAATCTTTCTACTGTTGTGGTCAATTGATCTAAACAGTCTTGTGTAAGTGTATCGAGAGTCGTCGTCACCACTAGTAGTATAGATGGTTCAAAGAAGTATATAAGGATTGTTAAGATGTTTTAGATATATCCAAAATAAATAGCATCTGTATTCTAGTAAATTTATACTCACTGTTTGATAATAAAAGAAAGTGCAGAAAGGTATTTATAGGCTGTTTTGTAAATTTTTCAAAGAGATTTATGAGTAAGGGGGTAAATTATTTTGGCAACAAGAATAGAAATCACACCTACTGTTGAAGATGCCCGTGCACGCATGAGAAAGCGGCAAATAGAAGGCATGGGATTTGATGGAAAAATTCAAGGTGTGCAGTTAGTAGATGTCTATACTGTTGATGCTCCTCTAGAAAGAAATGATCTGCAAAGAGTCGGAAGCATGCTTGCTGATACTATAACAGAAAGTGCGAGTGTTGATACTCCTCAAGCACCAGAAAAATTTGATTGGGCAATTGAAGTAGGTTTTCATCCAGGTGTTACTGATAATGTTGCAACAACTGCAAGAGAAGGTTTAGAAGATTTATTAAAAACAAAATTACAACCAGACCAAGGTGTGTATAGTTCTCAAGTAACATTTCTGCAAGGAGATCTATCGCAAGCTGATGTGGAAAAAATTGCTAGTACTATGGCAAATCCATTAATTCAACGGACTGCTATAAAAAGTTTTGATGTCTTTCGAAGAGATCAAGGCATGGGTGTCGTTGTTCCACAAGTAAGATTAGGTCTTGAACCTTCTGTTGATACTGTTGATATCTTGCAAGCAGATGATGCAGCTTTAGCTCTTATTGGAAAAAAAGGTATTGCTAATGTTGATGGAACGCGAAGAGGACCTCTTGCATTAGATCTCAAATATATGCAAGCTATTCAAGCACATTTTAGAAAACTTGGAAGAAACCCAACAGATGTAGAACTAGAATCAGTTGCACAAACCTGGTCAGAGCATTGTAAACATACTATTTTTGCTGATCCTTTGGACGACATTACAGAAGGATTATTCAAAAGATATATTCGAGGAGCAACAGAACAAATCAGAAGAGCAAAAGGCACTAAAGATTTCTGTGTCTCTGTCTTTAAAGATAATTCTGGTGCTATTGCTTTTGATGACCAATGGCTTGTAACAGATAAAGTAGAAACACATAACAGTCCATCAGCTTTAGATCCATTTGGTGGTGCAATCACAGGTATAGTTGGAGTAAATAGAGATACTATCGGTTTCGGACTTGGTGCTAGACCAGTTATTAATCGCTATGCTTTTTGTTTTGCTGATCCAAAAGACACAGATCCACTATACAAAGGAGAAGGACGTACTCAACAAATGTTGCCGCCTCGACGCATTATGGAAGGAGTCATTAGAGGTGTGAATGTTGGAGGTAATTGTTCTGGTATTCCAACACATCCGGGCTCGTTATTTTTTGATCAACGCTACGAAGGAAAACCTCTAGTGTTTGTAGGTACTGTAGGAATCATTCCACGAGAAACTGCTGGAAGACTTTCCCATGAAAAGCAAGCACAGTCTAGCGATTATATTGTTATGATCGGTGGTCGTGTAGGAAAAGACGGTATTCATGGAGCAACATTTTCATCTGAAGCCATGGATGCTGGCAGTCCTGCAACTGCAGTGCAAATTGGAGATCCTATCACTCAGAAAAAACTAAGTGATGCTTTAATTGATGAAGCAAGAGATTTAGGATTGTATACCAGTCTTACTGACAATGGTGCTGGAGGATTATCTTGTTCAGTTGCAGAAATGGCGCAGGAAGCGGGCGGATGTCATGTGGATTTAGAAAAAGTTCCTGTAAAATATCAAGGCCTTGCTCCTTGGGAAATTTGGATTTCTGAATCACAAGAACGTATGACTCTCTCAGTCCCTAAAGAAAATTGGGGAAGATTGCAAGAATTACTGCAGCGACGCAGAGTAGAAGCTACAGTCATCGGAGAATTTACAAATTCTGGAAAATGTGTAGTTGAGTATAAAGGAAAAACAGTCATGGATATGGAAATGGAGTTCTTGCATCATGGTTTGCCACAGCGACCTATGCAATCAACCTACAAAAGAGTAGTTCATGAAGAGCCTAGCTTACCAGATCTAGAAGATCTTACACAAACCTTCCATCAAATGCTGGGACGATTAAATATCGCAAGTTTTGCATTTATTGCACAACAATATGATCATGAAGTACAAGGTGGTTCTGTCATTAAACCGTTACAAGGACGAGGAAGAGTTAATGGTGATGCGACAGTAACCCGCCCAGTCTTAGATTCACAAAAAGGAGTTGTTGTTTCCCAAGCAATGAATCCTTCCTATAGTGATATTCACACTTATCACATGGCTGCAAGCGCAATCGATACTGCTATTAGAAATGCTATAGCTGTTGGGGCAGATCTTGAACATCTTGCACTCTTAGATAACTTTTGTTGGTGCAGTCCGGATGATCCAGAACGTTTGGGACAACTCAAAGAAGCTGCTCGAGCTTGTCATGACTATGCTATTGCATTCGGCACTCCCTGGATTTCTGGTAAAGATAGTATGCACAATGATTTCAAAGGATATGACAAGGATGGAAAGCCAGTAAAAATTTCTGTGCCGCCAACGCTCTTAGTCTCTTCACTAGGAGTCATTGACAATGTACAAAATGCAGTTTCTCTAGATGCTAAAATAGAAGGTGATCTGGTCTATGTATTAGGACAAACTTATCAAGAATTAGGCGGTTCTGAATATTATGCCATGATCGGAGAACAAGAACGAGGAAAAGGGTATCTTGGAAATGCTGTTCCTCAAGTAGATGCTCACCGAAATAAAACTCTCTATAATGCACTGACTGATTGTATCAAAGAAGGATTAGTAGCATCTGCGCAAAGTGTGCATAGAGGTGGGCTAGCAGTTGCTTTGGCAAAGACAGCAATAGGAGGAAAATTAGGTATGGAAATAGATTTAGAACAATTTCCTAGTCAAGTGTCTCGTGATGATTTTGCTTTATTCTCTGAAAGCCAAGGAAGATTAGTTGTTACAGTAGCCCCAC
The DNA here is from genome assembly GCA_018302985.1 of Candidatus Woesearchaeota archaeon. Taxonomy (GTDB): domain Archaea; phylum Nanobdellota; class Nanobdellia; order SCGC-AAA011-G17; family UBA489; genus JACOVP01. Next base: position 71,272 of record JAGVZA010000002.1, read on the forward strand.
AATATAAGGAACAATTTGAACAGCACATGCAAGGAAATGCTTTTGCAGCAATAGGAAAAGTTACAGGAGATGCTATCTTTAGAATTCGTGGAATTACTGGAAAAACTATTGTTGATGCAAACATAAAAACTATGGAGCACGCATACACAGAAACATTTCGAGGATATTAACTTATGACAACACCAAAAGCTCTAGTCTTAACAGGATATGGTATTAATTGTAGTAGAGAAACACAATTTGCTTTCACACAAGCTGGAGCACAAGCAGATATTGTACATATTAACGATCTCATAGATGGTCAACGACGTTTGGAGAACTATCAAATACTAACTTTTTCAGGTGGTTTTTCTTATGGAGATGATACTGGATCAGGCAATGGACTCGCAAATAGAATACGCAATAATCTTTGGGAGAAAGTAGCTGAGTTTGTTGAAAAAGATCATTTAGTGTTGGGAATTTGTAATGGTTTTCAAGCCCTAGTTCGTTTAGGATTGTTGCCTGCAGTCAATAAAAATTATGGTACACAACAAGTTTCTTTACTGCATAATGATGGAGCGCAATATCTGGATAGATGGGTTGATCTCGAATGTTCACAGATAAGTCCATGGTTAAAAGGTGTTGATCGAATGAGTTTACCTATTGCGCATGGTGAAGGAAAATTGTATGCACCCCCTGAAGTGTTAGAACAACTGCAACAGAGAGATCTAATTGCTGCTAGATATGTTTCAGGAACAATGTGCGTTTATCAACACTTGCCTGCAAACCCCAATGGTTCTTTAGATGATATAGCAGCTTTAAGTGATGAATCTGGAAGAATTTTAGGAATGATGCCTCATCCTGAACGAGCCATAGCATTTACACATCTTCCTCATTGGTCATTAATAAAAGAAATAGTAAAAAGAATAGGAGCATCAGTCCCTAAGACTTGTCTGGGATTGCAAATATTTGAAAATGGAGTGAAGTATTTCAAGTAAGGAGAAGAAACCATGACAACTCTTGACGATTATCTTACTGACGTAATTCAAAGAGGAGATCAAGGATCTCACTTCTTAGGAAATCGTTGTGCACCAACACTAAGAAACTGTCCCTATGTAAAAATAATAAAAGGACCAATACAAAATGTTGGAGTATTAGATCTTCCTGAAACTTATGATGTCGTTGTGCATTCAGCAACTGGTGATCCTAAAATCACAGACGTTCACGAGCATGCAAGATCTGTAGTTACTAGATTATGTCTCCAAGCACAGCAACTAGGAGTTACTCCAATAGCATTTGCAAATGTGATTGATTCCAGAACCGGTGATCTCAAAATGTTAGAAGCAGCAGTTACTGGTTTAGTCAAAGAAGCAAATAGTAGAGGTCTAGCTATTATGAATGGAGAAAATGCAATATTGGGAGACAGAGTTGTACCAGAAGCAAATATTATGGGTACTATGATTAGTATAGTCCCAAAAGAAAATACACAAATTCAAAGAGATACTCCTTTGCTTCGCCATGATATTGTACTTGCTCGATTTAGTCATAACGGTCAGTATGTTTATATCAATGCTGATGGTGTAGGAACAAAAACAGATTTGCATGAAAAAGCAGGAAATCCACAATTCAGTGTAGATGATTTTGCAGCTATGAATCTTGATGATACGAGTAAATTAAGAGCTACAGCAAAAGCCCTTAGTGGTGTTCTTGAATTTACTGGAGCGATACCTATGAGCGAAATGATGAGTCGTGCTAGAAGACTTGGACAACAGTTAGGAATATCTATCCTCATCCAACAAGAAGAAGCAACAGGAAGAATTCATGGGGATTCTTATTTTACCCATAGTTTGAGTGGTGCAGTAGTAAGTACTATTGATAAGACGCTTGCGCAAACGCCCTTACAAGCACAGGCAAGTGATTACCTTATTGCAATAACAGGAAGAACAAATCCTCGCTCCAATGGTATAACTGATAAGAGAAGAGCCATGGTCCAACTGTTCGGTCCAGAATATCAGCATACTCCTATGGGAAGGTTATTCTTAGAATATTTAGCTCAACCCTCGACTATTTTGTATTCTACATTTAAACTCTTGATTGATCAGGGATTAGCATCCAATGTGTATCATATGAGCGGCGGAGCATATAATGGCAAGCTAGCAAAACCTTTAGCAGCCAATAATTTATTTGTCAGATTAGAAAATTTATTTCCTCCAGACTGGCGAGAAATTACTTTGGCTGGTGCAAATTTTACTTCTGCAGAACAAGCATTTGCAAAATGGCCATGGGGTAATGATGGATTTGTAACAACTGCACAACCTAAAGCAGCGATAGCAAAAATAGAGGCTATGTGTTTGCAAGGAAGAATTGTTGGACAAGTACAGCAAGCAGTTGATGGTAAAACCGGTGTAGAAATAGAGCCAAGACCCAGAAAAGTAGTTTACTTTTCAGGAAAAGAATAACATGATCTTAAAACCTTTGCACAATCCAAGTAGTGGACCTATGCGAGTAGTTGGACTCATGTCTGGCAGTGGTTCTAATCTCACAGAAATTATTAAATTTGAAAAAAGAGTACAGCAGCAAAGAGGACAATCTCCTTATACTGTAGTTGGTATTTTTTCAGACAGAGCAACAAGTAGTGCAGTCCAAATAGGAGCGACTTATGATCTTCCCGTAGTTGTTCGAGATTTAAAATCATTTTATGCTGCTCGCGGCAAGCCTAGAAGTGATATGGGGGTAAGAAAAGAATTTGATGCAGCAACAGTAAGAGCACTAGCTCCCTTTACAGCAACCGTAGCTGCGTATGCAGGATATATGAGCATTGCAACAAACTTTTTATTAGAAGCATATCAAGGAGTCAACGTCCACCCTGCAGATCTTTCTATTCTGGAAGGAGAGAGAAGAAAATACACTGGCGATCATGCAGTTAGAGATGCAATTCTTGCTGGAGAACTCTATTTACGTTCTTGTACGCATGTTCTTGAGGAAAAAGTAGATTATGGAAAAATATTCATGCGCTCTGCTCCTGTCAAAGTACAACTGCCTGTAGATTTTGATCCAAAAGACCAAGAGTTAGTACAAAGAGTTGTTGATGAACATCAGAATCGCTTAAAAAAAGAAGGTGACTGGATCATCTTTCCACAGACATTATTATTGATGGCTGAAGGAAGAATCGCACAAGATGAACAGGGTAATTTGTATGTTGATAAAAAAGCAATTCCTAATGGTTTGATTGCAACTAGAAGTATAGTAGAGTAAGTAGAAGTATTATTTATCTCCGAAGCACTGCAGTAATATATTTCTGATTTCCTTTGAATTGTGTTCGCAAGAGTTGTTCTATTTGTGGTTTTGGTAAGGCTGGTTTGTAATATCTTCTGCTTGCTAATGCATCATAAAGATCAGCTACTGCAACTAGTTGTGCTAAAGAAGTAATCATGGAGTCGCTCCTTCTTCTGTCCATTACATCTCGAGCACTATCTCTTCTTTCTACACCTTCTCTAGGATAGGGTGATGGTTTATATTCGTGGTGAGCTATTACTATCTGTCGAATTCTTGGATCAGGTAAGGCCTCTAATAAATTAAATCCATGTACTGGATGTTCATCCATCAGTGTTCTTTCTTGCGCATCAAGCTGACCTCTCTTAGCTAAGATTGTTGTAGGAATTTTTGTTTTTCCTATGTCATGTAAGAGTCCAGCAGAGCCAAGTAACAATAAATCTTCATCAGCTAATCTCTCGTCCAGTCCTAAATCAATGCTCAAAAAACCAACACGCATGCTATGACTATAACTTTCTTTGTGATGGTGACGTAAGAGATCTAAGTAGCTTGTAACTTCTGGTTGAGAAAGAACTCTTTTTAAAACTACAGTGCTTGTTGAATGAAGTGTACTTACCATAGTAAACATTGAAGATCAGTATTTATAAAATTTCCTATGAATTGCAATAATTGTTTAAGTCGTTTCAGGAATAAGTGAATTATAAGAAATTTGATTGAAGAATATATGCTTTTCATTTCTTAAAAAGAAAGCTTGTGCAAAGGTGAAGCTTCCACTCTTCTTTGCAAACGAATAGCATAATCTCCTATGCCCATACTAAACCTTTCAGCTAAAGTTTTTGCAGCAGTAAATAAGTGTTGGGCTTGAGGAACCGCATAGACCATATCTACTCCAACAAGAATGCCCCAAGAAGGAACTTCACCACGCTTTAAATTATCAGATAATCTACTTCTTTGTTGAGGAGTAAGCAGTTGCTGACTTAGGTCTATGAAAAATTCAGAATCTTCTCCCGCAGTAATTAAAGCTTCCTCAACAAGTACTGTAGCATAACTAAAGCTTGCCTGAGTGTAGTCAAAAGCTAAACTCTCAAGTGTTCTACTATCTAAATGGGGAACTCTCGCTTGTAGTGCTCTTTTTCTCATGCCTATTTTTATTTCTCGAGCTCGATGAGATACATATTTTTTTGTTGTATCTAGAACATGTGTTGCAAGAGCTCTAGGAAGTTGTGACAAAGAAGTTTCCTTGAGAATGCTTACTAGAGTAGGTTCTCTAGCCATTATTTTTTCCATAATAGACGCTCTTTCTTCAGGGGCTAAATCTATTAAGCAAACAGTGAGTGGTAAGGCGTTCAAATCAAGAGATCCTTCAAGATAAGATTCAATCCCTGTATAAGTTCTTCTAGCAGGACTTACAAATGTTCTTTTCCCATGTTCCTCAAGAACACCATCTTCAAAGGTAAGAATTTGTGTTTTAGGATCATAGGTAGTTCGTCCAAGAGGGTGAATAGTTCTTTTGATCATAATAAGTCACTTTTTATAGAGGTAGAAGGCCTATTTAAAGGTTATTAGTGTTATCTCTTTAAAGTAGTTACAAATAGAAAGGCATATAAATGGGGTATAGTATCCCACTGAGTAAGATGAAAGACAAATTGAGTGTTACAGTAGATATGGAACTGGTTGAAAAGCTCCGTACTATAGTGAATACTGGCAAATTTAGGAATAAAAGCCATTTAGTAGAATATGCACTCAATAAACTCATAGAAGAGCTCGAATCATGAAAGCAGCAAAAAATCAATATGATCAGTTTGTAGCACAGATCCAGCAAGGAGAAACAGTGCAATTTGGTAAAATGGAAACTCTTTTTGCTAAAGCACTGCTTAGTAGATTTCTAGAGCAGCTCAGATCGCAAAATTTTAGAGAACGAGCAGAACAACTCCATAGAGAAAGACAACGTCTTATTTTGGAAGAGACTGGTGATGAAGATAGCGAAATTGAACCCTTATCAGATCAAGAATTGTTAACTTACGCGCTTGATCAAGCACGAACTGCCATAGGAGCATTAGGTGTAAGACCTCCTGTAAGAGAAATGCAGCCTTACTTAGAAAAAGCAATAGAAAGAAAAGATTGGCCTTTGTTGAATGCAGCTCTGAGTTTAACAGAAGAAGGAAAATTAGAGAAAGGAACTTTAGAAACTATAGTTCTTGAAGCACTTCTGAGAAGACCAACAAGAGAAGAAGGAGATACTCCTAGTAGCATAAGAAGAGAATTTGGAGAACCACACTACACACGAGAACTTGTAGAACCAGTATACTCAAGAGCATTAGCTGATGGAAATATGGAAGGAGTTAAAGCAGTGCATGAAGAAACAAAAATTACTATTTCACCTGCACTAGTTCAAACAACATATGAAACATTAGCAGGAGCTGGACGTTCTGAGAGAATGAAGAAACTTGTAGAAGTCACAGGAGTAATACCGGAAAAAACATCTGCACTGAGAACAAATTTAATAAATCTCATAGTAACAACAGATAAACTAGAAAAAGAAACTTTAGACGAACTCGACGCTGTTATAGACATCAGAACAGATGCAGCTCTTGCAAAAGCGCTTCAACTAGCAGCAGTACGTAATGGGAGAATCTCTACTTTCTTTGATCTATACAATAGTGTTGGTGAAAAAGAACGCGTAGCAGTAAGTAATGTTCAAGATGCCTATGATACATTGGCGTCAACAGATGCAATAGACACTATAGTTAATCAAGCTATACAAACAGGGATTGCACCACGAAAAAAAGTTTTAACTCAAGTGTATTCAGATTTACTACAAAAGCAAAACTTTGCACGCATGGAAGAACTAGCAGCAAAAACTTCAACAACTCCAAGATTTGATGATGCTGTAGTCGATACAACAGTAAGATCTATGATAGCTCACGACGGAATGCATACTGTTCGACTGAGAGAATCTTTAGAACCATTTATTAGATTTGCAAATTTAGTTCATCAAGCAGGTAGCGCTATCGCAGAAGAGCATGTAGCGAGAGCGTGTCAAATGTATCTGGAAGGTTATATAACAGGAGAAGAAGATAGAGGTTTAGAAGGAAGAATTAGAGTAGTAGATAGAATCTATACCCAACTTGGAATAAAGTCATCAGAAACAATAACAGCGTTAAAGCTTGAAAGACTTGTAAAAGAACTAGGAACTACTTTTGGAGAATTAGTAAGTAAATACGCAAAAGAATATAGTAATGGTTCGCCGCTCCAACCTATGCCCGGAAGTAATCTGGGTGAATGGCGACAATACTCAACAGCAGCAAGAAAAAATGTTAGAAAACACATTAAGGACTTGAAAGCCATACGTAGAGCACATCCAAACTGCTCTGTAGAGCAACATCTCCAAACAACTGAAATAGACGCTAGATTCATTCAAGAAACTTACATCGCATGTTTAGAAACATTCTTGACGCAATGCTCAATGGATGAAAAAACTGTAGATCTGCCGCAACTTATTGAAACTGTTGGTATACCAATAAATGAAACTGCTGTAAATAGAGCGTTAATAAATCACATCAAAAGAAATTATGAAAGACAAGATGCCGGAAAAGTATTGGAAAATGCACAAAAAGCAGGAATGTCTGTCACGTTAAATGATCAACAAATTAATAAGATAGGACAAGAGATGCTTACACGCCCAGAAGGCACTCTTCATTATCTTAAAGCTCTTATTGGAGAAAGAACATTTCCACCAGATCTTCAAGAAGCAGTGCAAGCAAGAAGCGTGGTTGAACTGGGGAAGGGAAATATTAGCGATTATGATAAATTACAATCATTATTGTCTATAAAACGACCACCAACTGCTGGAGAAGCACAAACAATAAGAAAGACGATTATAGCAATCTTAACAGATGGAAAATACGAGGCATTGGAGGCATTGCACAGAGAACAAGCAGAAGCTATGAGGGATAGATCAGGGATTATTCTTACAGCAACACCTGCTGAATTAGAAGTTATGATTGATAAATATTTTGAGGGAGGAAGCAGTGCGAAACATCCAAGTCATATTGCAAGATTTTTTAATACAACGCTTAATCCAGATCAGATAAGAAGAAGATATGAGGCATTATTAAAAGATAGAAATATTAATGGACTTGAAAATATAACTTATGCTTATGAAGAAAGAATAAAAGCAGTACAAGAACTAATGGCTGATACAGGTGTCAAATATGAGCCTAAAGATTTACAACAAAGAGTTGAAGCAGAAGTAAGTAAAGGTCATAGCGGACATTTTCCAAGATGGGGTCCTTTATTAGGATTATTAACAACACACAACGTTCCACCAGAACAAAGTACTGCAACAAGAATCTACCAAGCATCAATTCGTGATCTTTCTAAAGGAGAATATTTTAACACAAATTGTCTACCAGAAATTGTTAGACGATTAAGAGAATTCAACTTGCCTGTAGAAGACAGTATTGCAGAAGAAGTTAAGAATTTAGGATTAAAAGATCATGAAGTAGGCAATGAAAAGCTCATAAAAAGTATGGACTGGCTCCATCACCTATATCAACGTGCAGATATTCTTACTCCAGCAGAACTAACGACTGTAGCAGACGCTATAGATGAAGATTTTACAGGAAGCCATATTAAAGCACACAATAGAAATGGAACTTTAATAAGGGATCTTTCCTTTATTTATGTTTTAGGTAATAGACAAGCAAAAGCAAACGAAAGAGCAACCCTTCTCTACACAGAGTACAAAGAAAGTTCAGGATATCTTAATGGAAGATTTCCACTATATGCTTACTGTGCTCTAACAGGTGCACAACCGAACATAGAAACAACCGAGCTAGCAAAATTAAAACAAGAAGTTGAAGATGTAAGACTACAAAGAGTTACATTTACAACTGATCAAAGAGAACACTTTGTAAAAATGATAGAAGGTTGGGAAGGAGCAACATAAAATGCCACACATGGGAATGGGTATGCATCAAGCACAACGCTTAGAGCAACGTCTAGAGATGCGGCAAATGTTAGCGCCAGCAGAATTAGGTGTAGCTCCTTTTAGAACAGAAGGAGAAGAATTACAAATATCAGAGTATGATATTCTCAAAAAACTTTTAAGTCTTATAGACAAAGGAGAATTTTTTGATCCAACTCACTTTACTTTAGAAACCAATAGGGCAATATTCACTAATCCTTTGCAAGCAAGATTAGGAAAGTTAGCAGGCAACCTGACATCATTAATGAAACTCTATGATGGTGATGAGGTTTTAGCAAAAAGAATATTAGTAGCTTTAGGTACACAAAAAGAAGCAGACAAAAAAGACACACCTGGAAGAATAGCAGATGCATGGGCGACAGTAACGCAGCATGCTCTTTTTAGAAGAGAACAAGAGCAGCACTATCTCCTTAAGTTTGTAGAACATCTCAGTAAGCAAGAAGCAGACATAGCAAGCGGCGTAGGAGTTGTAGCGCAAGCAAGTGCAGTAGAGAAACAGCCAGCCTTGGTAAAAACTGCTCTAGAAGAGGTCACACGCTATGCAACACAAGACAAGCGATTAGTGCCTTTTGCGCAGAGAATTCTAGCTCCTGTTTTCCGTGCATTGAAAGGATCAAAATCACTATCAGTAAATGAAGCTAAGAGATTGTATGAAAATATTATAGATAATCTCTTCATGTTAGATAGAACACTCAACATTCCTGGAGGCATAGAAAAAATAGCAGAAGCCATCAGAGCTTATGGAGTTCAGAGAGTGCTTGAAAGTACCTTGCCCTTGCCTTTACAAGTTATGGCTGACAGTGTTGTAACAGAGCAAGCGACAAGAAATGCGTTTATGCAATTACCGGGCATGAAAACTTTAGCGGATGAAAGAGAAGTACAACGAAGAGTCTATACAGGTTTAGCGCTCATAGAAACATTACCAGAACAAGAACGCATCTTAGCGCATATAATTGGAAATGCTAAAGATGTTAAGGGATTTGGAAGAATAACTGCGGCGTTAGAACAAGTGTATAAAGATCCAGAATTCACTTATCCTTTCCAAGTAACAGAAGAACAAGAAATAGTAAGACATTTACGAACACATTTAGTAGACAAAAGCATCAGAAGATTAAAATTTGATCCAGATACTTTAGAAACTTATATCCAAAGAATAGAAAAAGACGAGCGATTTAGTAAGATTAGTAACATAATCACGACCTTAGCAGGATATAAGCATTATCAAGATGATCACAGATTAAATCTCTTACGAGAGATAGCGACAGCAGAATTAGCAGGTAAATTTCAGGAATGGAAATATAGTCATGACTTGGCAGATATACAACTGCAGCCTATTGGAGGAGTAGAAGATGAACAAGCCGTTGCGGCATGGAAAGAAAGAAGCAGAGTAACAAGAATAGTAGGTGAGTTAAACGCTTTAGATGCTCATATTCAAGCAGTAAAAAAAACAACACAAAAACTGCAAGAAACCTATAAAGGATATTATAATCAAGAGTGTACAGTAGAAAGTCTTGTAGAATTAGAAAGAAGTATAGTAACAAATGAGACGCAGCTGAGAGAAGAAGGTCTTTCGAAAGCAGCGCGAAAAGAGTTAGGATATCAAACAAGTAAACTCAGAGAACAAGTAGACTATGCAAAGTTAGTTTTAGTAGCGACAGATTTAGACCAGGAAAAATATGCAGAATTCTTAGAACATGCGGAAACCTTGGCAAGAAAGAGAACAAATCACCCTTTGTATGATGCTGCGGTCTGGGTAAGAGAAACTTTAGATCAGCCAGCCTATAGAAATGCAAGAAAGATTCAAATATACAGTACTGATGATTTAGAAGAATTGTTGAGATTCGGAGAAACACCAGTGCCACATTGCCAGAGCTGGAAACATCAGAGAGGCGATGGATTCAACGACTCACTCTTAAGTTTCGTAGCGGACGCAAACAAAGAAATGTATGTCATAACTAATGGGGATGGTAAGGCTATAGCAACTCCAATGACACGATTAATTGAGCATAATGATGGTCCAGCTATAGTAGTAGACGACTTTGACGCGACAGAATGGAGTGATGATTATGGCATTGCATTTCTAGGAAGTCTAGCTGAGAAAGCGGCAGCACTATACAAGGCAACAGGAAAACCAGTAAGTGTAGGTAGTAATGATCCAAATCTTAGGGCGGCATTCGAACATTTCGGAAGAAAATATGGTGTTGAAGTATTCGAAGACCAAGTAGATATCTTAACAGCGCCAAGTAAATCTCCAACTGAATATTTCAACTGTGGACCTGGACATGTAAATAGTGGTGCTCATGTTAGATTCGGATTCACTTATGTAACTATCGGTGATAAATAAGTGGAGCAACTGATTATTTTTCCTTAGGTTCTAATCCTATCCACACAAGATAATGATCTGAATGCGCTTCTGTAATGCCCTCAGTAACAATGCCTTTTTTCCCATACTCTTCTAGTGCATCATCATTCAATAAAATTCTATCATAAGTGCAGGAGCTTTGTGCAACTGTAGTGTCTGCAGTATCTCTGATAATCCAATGCCAAGTATCAAATTCTTGTTCTTGTTGAGCATTATAATAACTACAATCTGCATTGAAATCTCCTAGAATTAGAATATTTCCTTTATCTGGTACAAGAGCTTCAAGAGCTGCTAATTCTTGTTGTACAGCTGCTGGCTTAATATGAATAGTATACGCAGTAAACACATAACCATCAACAGCAAACGTAGCTGCTAGTGGAGGCCTTTCCCAACGATCTTGTTGGTCAGGAGTAGAGTCTTGTAATTTAATCAGTTTAATACTTTTTCCAGTTTCCAAAGAGACGTCGCGATACAAAACTCCATATTGTTCTTTGCTTGCAGAACGTCCTGCTCTCGCAGAAACAGCACAAGTATAATCTGGCAACCGAGCACACAACGTTTGGAATGCAGATTCGCTTTTGTCCCGTATCTCTTGCACAAATACAATATCAAAATCATCAAGAATGGACACATAATCCTGCAGTAATTCCTCATTGGCTGCCTTTGTCACGCCAAATATTTGAAGATTCCACGTAGCAATAGTCAGTGCTTTGACATCTTTCGAAGGATAAGGATCAGTATCAGAAGGAGTTTTTACAACATTGCCAGTAATAGAATCAAAAGACAACCAGATAAATGCTACAATCGCTACAAGAATGATTTTCCCTAGAAGCACCATCTTTCCATTTTTATGCATAGATAAGAATAAAACTTCACTCTTTAAAACAGTTGCTGAGAAAAATCCGGAAAAACAGAGAGAAAATCCGAAAGAAAAGAAAATGAGCCGGGAAGGATTTGAACCTTCGACCCCGTCCTTGTAAGGGACGCATCATAACCGCTAGACCACCGGCTCACAACAGAAATGTCCCAAATATGCTATTTAAAGATTGTGCTCAAAAGCCCAGCAAGTTCTTAACCACATAGAGAAGCATGAATAAAGAGCTTAAAAAACCAAGGAATGCTATAATAGAGAATTGCCCTATATTACCTGGACATCTAAAGCTGCGTTTAGTCTGTTTGCATTTATAGCGCAAAACAATCAGGCTTAAGTTCACGCTCGCAAAAGTGGCAAACAAAAAGAAGTTAGTTAAGTTTGCAACAAGTCCTATGTCTCCAATTAAAACAAAAGCCAGCGTCAAGAACATCAAGACAAGAATCGCTAAATGAGGTGTTTTTCTCGTAGGATGCACTTCAGCTAAAAAAGCTGGTAGGGTTTTTTCTTTTGCCATGCCATAGATCATACGTGACGTAGTAACTAAAGTAATCAACACAGTATTGGATGTAGAAAATAAAGCGATGATGGCTAGTAAAGTAAATGCATTGCTTCCTAAAACAGCTTGTGCAACTGTTGCCAAAGGTGCTTCAGATGCTGCAATCACTTGCCAATCAACAATGCTGACAGCAGACATGGCAACCAGCACATAAAGTACAGAAGTAATCAAAATAGAATACACTAAAGCTTTGGGAATAGTAACGCTTGGATTTTTTGTTTCTTCTCGTAATTTGATAATGCTTTCAAAACCCATATATGCGAAAAAAACTAGGGCGGCAGAACTGAACACTCCGGAAAATCCATGAGGCATAGCTAAATAATTAACACTGCCTAGTTTAGGAATACCCAAGACAACTATGATTGCAAGCCCTATAAATTCAATGAACGTTGAGATCATGTTAAATTTGTTGGACTCTTGAATGCCTATGAAATTGATAAAAGTCATAACAATCACCAGCAGAACTGCACCAGTCAAAACAGGAATAGGAAGTAAGTTGGAGATATAGCCGGCAAAGCCAAGAGAGACTGTAGCAGCGCTGATAAATCCTGCGCAGATCATAGAGAATGCCATGACAAAAGCAAAAGGTTTGTTGAAAGCAGCATGTAAATAATCATACTCTCCAGCATCGCCCTTGAACATCGAAGAGAGTTCAGCATAACTCAATCCAGTGAAGATAGCAATAATTGCAGTGATCAAAAAACTTAGCCACGTCGCATTGCCAGAACTTTGTGCGGCAAGTCCAATGAGCGCATAAATCCCTGCGCCAAGAATAATTCCTACACTAGCGACTGTAACATCAAATAGACCTAATGTCCTCTTTAACCCTACCACAAAAACAGAAAGAATTTGCTTCCTTTTAAACATTTACTTTCCATGTAGGTAGTCGAATAAATCTCTACTAGTTAACAACTAAGGATTGAAATCCAATTCTAACAGTACAGGACAATGATCTGAGCCCATTACCTCTTGCAAAATCTTCGTGCGTTTGACATGTTTTTCTAAATCAGGAGTAATACAAAAATAATCAACTCTCCAGCCAATATTTCTTTTGCGTGCTTGAAACATATAACTCCACCAGGTGTAATGACTTTCTTCTCCAGGATGCTGTTTTCTGAAAATATCTAGATAGCCCTTTGATAAAAACCTAGTCATCCATGCTCTTTCTTCAGGCAAAAAACCAGCATTATCTTGATTTTGTTTGGCATTTTTCAAGTCAATAGCCTCATGAGCAATATTATAGTCTCCGCAAACAACTAATTTCTTTCCCTGTTTTCGTAGCTGTTCACAATAAGCTAACACTTGATCACAAAACTGTAATTTATATTGTACTCTATCATGACCTCTACCAGAGTTAGGAAAATAAATATTAAGTAAAGTAAATTGAGGATATTCCGTTATTAATACACGACCTTCATCATCAAACCCTTTGAGATCCATGCCACACTGTACATGTTTGGGTTGTTCTTTGCTAAAAGTTGCAACACCAGCATACCCTTTCTTGACGCCACAATGCCAATAGGTAGAATAGCCATCAACTTTTTTGAACTCTTCAGTTATATGGTCTGTATGATATTTTGTTTCTTGTAAGCATAAGATATCTGGTTTCTCTTTTTTCAGCCAATCCATAAATCCTTTTTTCATGACTGAACGAATACCATTGACATTCCAGCTAACCAGTTTCATCAACAAGAAAAGAAAAAAAGAAGTTTAAATAGATTCCTAGTCTATTCTGGTTTTAAGAATTCAATGCGTCTCGTCCCTGGATTTAAGAGAGGTACACGATGCTGTTGCAGAAAGCCAGTCAGTTGCAAATAGCCATTCTGTACAGTAGAATACATACTACCTGTAATAGCTTTGACATCACCAACAGATTTACCGACTACTTTTCTTGCTTCATTCAATTCTATCAGGCTGACTAAAGCTGGTCCAGTATGCTGTAAATGTTCATAGGCATGACGAACTTGGTCTCCTGTAGTAAGGAAAACACCATACGCTTGTTGACATTGATCCATTAAGGCGACAGATTCCTGCGCATATTGCTGTGTTTGTTGTTCAATAACTGCTTGACGATTGCCCATCAGAGTTTGAAAACCATTGTGAGCGCGTGTTTTGATAGACTTAACAAAAGAGAGCACATCTGTTGGTTGTTCAATGGGTAGTAATTCCGCAGGTTTGTAGCCCTGAGCATCTTCCATACGTTTCTGCAGTAAATCAAAATAAGCCAATAAGTGCTCACGTTCTCCTCCATATAACAGTGTCATATTATCCAAAATACCGCTAATGTCTCCAAGAACACAAATCTCCTGATCCACTAAGTGTCGTAAATCTGCTTTGTCTGCTTTCCCAATCAGAGAAAGAATACCAGACCATTTGCCAGTGATACGATCAATGTCTTGCTTGACTCCTGCTAATGCTTCTTTCTTTTCGCGAAGAGTTTGCATATAATGTCTGTAGGAATCTTGTCCTAAAGTAATTTCTAATCTTCCAGTAAGTGATGTCATTTTTTTGTCTCCTTTTCAGCTTCTATTTTTTCTAGAACTTGTTGTAAATCATGCTCATGGCATAAATTACGAATACGATATTCTGTATTGCCCAGTTGAAAATGTTCAGGTTGGATCTCTTGGGCATTGTTTGTGACAGTGTCAATAAGATAATGTTCCTGATCAGTGCGTCGCACACGATATCTATAATCATTAGTGACGCAACTATGAGTAAGATAGCCAGCGGCAAATAATGCAGCATAGAATTTTATACGTAAAACAGTTTTGATAAATTTCATTTCTTTATTCCTCCAATTTTTTCTCTCAGATAGTCTTTAGCTTCTCTATAAGTGTAAACAACTTCATTGCGAACACGTACAGCAGTTTGACAGGCATATGCGTCAAGTTTCTCCAAAAGATTGTCGCCAGCATCTGCTGTATTTTTTGGTCGCTTGAAAGGAACAGGAGAAGGTAAAGGATCAGCACCTGTTCGAGAAGGATTTTTCAAATATAGTAAAAAACGTTGCTCCATCGTTAGAGGTTGTGCAATGGGTTGTTGAGGTTCAGGAACTTGTTGTGATATCTGCACAGGTACAGCAACAGTTTTTTCTAAGGAAGATATAGGGGTAGAAGCTGGAGAAGTAACTGGAGTTTCAGCACGTCCACAATGACCTGTGCAATAACCAAGCGTGAACACGCCCACCCCTGCAAGTACATATCCTTTAATCGAAGTCATAGAACTAGGAAGATTTTAGTTTAAAAGAAACTTGCTACGAAAATGTCGAAAACTTTGCGAAAAAGTTGAAAATAAAACAACCTACGCCGAAAACTTTGCGAAAAGAAAGCATTTTTCCGGAAATACCACGCTGGATTCGCAACAGAAAGTTTATATGATTGAGAAAAAAGAGATTTTTCATGGATTTCAAAAAAATATTAGCAACTTGTAAACCTTCGCCAGAAGAGGAACTGCATTTGCAAAAACTAGTGAAGGAAATACTTAGTAAAATCAAGATTCCCGGTGCAAAACCCATATTAGGTGGTTCAGGTGCCAAGAATACCTGGCTAAGGGGAACGCATGATATCGATATTTATGTAAAATTTAATGTAAAACAATATAGTCGCAAAACAGATCAACTAGCAGATATTTTAGAAAAAGCACTAAAAAAACATTTCAAGCTAGATCGTTTGCATGGCTCTCGAGATTATTATCAAGTATACAAAGCCCCATATACAGTAGAAATAGTCCCTATTTTAGATATCAAAAAAGCTGCAGAAGCAAAAAATATCACAGACTTTTCACATTTACACGTTGCCTACGTGCAAAAATACAAAAAAGCAGCAGATGAAATTCGTTTAGCAAAATTATTTGCAAAAGCCCAAGGCATCTATGGTGCAGAAAGTTATATGCAGGGATTTTCTGGGTATGTTATGGAGTTGTTAGTTATTCACTATGGTTCATTCATGAAGATGATGCGTGCAGTTGCAAAATGGAAAGAAACAACCATCATCGGCGATAAAAAAGAAGCGCTCAGTCTTAATCCAGCAAAAAAAGTATCTCCTTTAATTTTGGTAGATCCTGTCCAGCCAGAAAGAAATGCAGCCGCTGCTCTATCAGAAGAAAAATATCAGCAATGTATCAAAGCTTGTCAAAAATTCCTAAAGCATCCCTCAGAAAATTTATTCGAAGAAGAAGAGATCAACTGGGAAAAAATCAAAAAGAAAGGAACTGTATGGTATTGCGCAGTAACTCCTTTGCCAGAGAAAAAAGATGTTGCTGGAGCTAAAATGTTAAAAGCATTTGATTTCACTAAACAAACCTTAGAACGTGCAGAATTTAAACTCTATAAATCTGGTTGGCAATATGCTGCTCCGTCTTTTTTCTATTTTGTAGTAGATAAAAAACCCCTATCACCAACACTACTGAGACAAGGTCCTCCTTTAACACATCCAGAAGGAGTCCTACATTTCAAAAAACAACACAAGAAAATACTCACGAAAAAAGGTCGTTTATATGCAGAAGTCCCTCGAGAATTTACACATGCACAAGACTGTCTTAAGAGTGTTCTAGCCTCAGAAAACGTTGTAAATAGGGTCAAAAACGTCTCCGTAAGCATTCTGTAAGCACAAGTAAATCTTATAAAGGAGGGTAGGTGCATCTCTCCTATGACTACAGAACAAACAAATCCTAATCTAGATGAATATGATATTGTAATGGATAGAGAGGGATTAATTCTTTTAGCAAAGGAAGCAATAGGACCTGGCAACGAAAGTCCTCTTGTTCAATTAACTGCGGCCTTGCATAATCGTGGTATTAATCATGCATCAAATACAGTATGGGATTCTGAAACTGCAGGTCTTGTAGAACTATATCAAGTTGTATATGTTCCTAAAGAAGAATTAGTTCATGCAATACCTCTACAACTAAGATATCTCACACGTCAACAGAGTGCTTAATTAAGCACATCTTTTTCTGTACACAAATAAAGATGTTGCAGCGACCAAAAGTGTTATTAAGCTGAAACTTCTCTGCTAAGCTATGCCAGGGCAAAAGAAGGTGGTTATTAACGACGCTAAGATCAAGCAAGAATCCGTCGTCAATATGACTGAATTCTATAAAGCTCTTTTTAACTGGTTTGCAAATTATGGATATGATTTTTCTGAGGATGAATACAATGAAAAAGATACTGGGAAAAACAAAGATCTTAAGATTTACTGGACTGCTGAGAAAAAAATGGATCTCTACATCAAGTGGAGAATAGAACTTAGCATGCTTATTCTAGGATTGGAAAGTGTTGAAATTGATCGTAATGGTCTCAAGTTAAAGACGAACAAATGTTCTATAGAATTTAAGATTACTTCCTCAATGATTAAAGATTATGATGATAAATGGAGCAAAGGATTCATGGCTTTGTTTAGAAGACTGTATGATCAAGTCGTTGCTCGTCAAAGATATAACAAGATGGAAGATGAGTTAATCAGAGAGACTAATAAGCTTATTGATGAAATCAAGGCTTTCTTGAACTTGTATCAGGCATAATTTTTTCTACTGCAGCAAGATATCTTTGCATATTATATTTGCGCACTAGTCCAGACATATTCATCAAGCGCACTTTGCCAAAGATAGGTTTGGTAAACCAGGGTCTATCATGTAATCCTCCTAAAGCCCATGCAATGCCCGCATAACCATTTGGATCTCGTCCATCTAAGGAATATTTATCATTCAAATATACCGCGATCTTAAACGCGTCTTGAGGTCGTTTTGTCCAGGTCAGAAGTTGTTTGCACCAGTACATGCGCATGAAACCATGCATGCTTCCAGTATAGACCATTTCTAATTGAGCAGCATTCCAATAAGGATCATGAGTTTGTGCTCGTTCCAATTGTTCTTTGGTATACAGATAAAGTCTCTTGTCTTGTTTATGTTCTTGCAAGGTTTTTCTGCTCCAGACTGGCATGCCTTGATAGGTTGCATGTTTTTTATTGAAATGACAAAAATTATACGCTAGATCTCTGCGCACAATAAGTTGATCAAAATAAATGTGTATTGCATCAGGACTTATCAGACTTTTAAAAAGACGATCCACGCTCAGTTTTTTGTGCTGTAAAATCTGTCTGGCTATAGCAATAGGTGAAATCATCCCAAAATGAAGATAAGGCGATAAGTGTGATGTTCTTTGTAAAGTTGGGTCATCTTTGGTAACTTCATAAGTATCTAAATTATGAGCAATAAAATAAGTAAGTTTTTCTTGTGCTGCAGTCTCTCCACCTTTGAAAGCACTAGGTCTTACAGTGTGATCTATCGATGATCTGCTGACTTCCTTAGCGACATCAAAATCTGGAGGTAGAAAATACTCTGGATAGACAAACGGCTTTTTGTTGAGCAATACAGGATTAGTAACATCTTCCAAGGCTTCTGCTAAGACTTTATGAATCTTGGATCTGATAGTAGCAGCGCTCCATTTTTGTTTGTCAAAAAAGCGCATAGGCACAGTAGTGCAGGAATCAACAACATAATGACTCATCAAACAGCGTTGAGTAACAGTAGTATTTTCAAGAGGAGTCACAAAAGAAGGATAATCATCACTTACAAGACAAATTGCTTTTTTCAGGAAAGTATCTAGTGCAGGTTGTTTTTTCCCGCGAACTAAATAAAATCCATAATTAATACCTAGTTTCTTAAATCGTTGATAGAGTTCTTTCACTCCTTCTAAAATGAAAGTATACGTGCGATCAGAAGCATAAGGATAATCTTCGTCTAAGGCATGGTAGACAACTAAAGGAACTTTATATCTATTCGCTTGCTCAATCGCAAACTGCAAGGCAAAGTTAAAAGTTGTTCTTTGCGTCATCTGCATCCAATACAAGACATAGTCTCCAGTAGGATCATCTTGTTTGCTATTCAAGAGAAAAATGCGTTTTTGTCCTAGTCCTCGCAATCGTTGAATGTCTTTTGTTTTCCAAAATGGAAGATTGGAGGGCATGGGTTAAGAAACTATCAATTTGACAAAATCAATTTTTTTGCTTGTTTGCAGTTTCTGAAGAAGTTTTTTGATAAGAGTAGCATCTCCTTGTACCATAAAAGTTTCAAGACAGTGTTCATTTGCTAAATGGGTATGAAAATGCGTTTTAATTAGATCACGATACTCATGACGAAGAGCTGAAACTTCCTTGGAATGTTGATCTTTATGAGTAACTAATAATACTCCCTCAACTTTTCCCTTAAGATGTGCTTGTGTTTTATGTTCTGTCAGCAAGCTGCGTAAACCTGCCCGAATAATCTCACTGCGTCCAGTGAACCCTAGTGCAGTCTGTAGCTGATCAATCTCTTGTAAAAGGTCATCTGGTAAGGACATGCTGATGATAGTCATAGAAGAAATGAGCAGTCTTAGTTTATAAGGTTTATTAAGAAAAAGCGTGAAACTTAGTAACTATTTTTTTCTCGCAAAAGCATCTAATAAAAGTAATCCAACACCTATCACATTAAAACTATCAGCAAGATTAAAGCTAGGCCAGAAAGGAACATGAATAAAATCAATCACATACCCATAGAAAACACGATCTAATAAATTACCTAAAGTGCCCCCCAAAAGAAAACCTAAAGCAAGTTGATATTCATGACTATAATACACAAGCACAGCAATCACTACTACGGCTATAAAAATTAAAAGCCAAGTTTGTCCTTGAAGAATTCCGAAGGCAGCACCAGTATTTGTAGTATATCTAAATCCATTATTTACAACAAAAGATTTGCTAAAGTGATCCAGAAGAAAAACTACTAAGCCAGTCACATAAAATAACCAAGGTATGGATTTTACCATCGTCGTACAGTTTGATAAGCTGGTGATTGTGATGATTGTTGCTGGCCGCGTAATGCTTGTTCAATCTTTTCTAAACGAAGATTCACTTGTTCTAAACGCGCAGCAAGGACGTCTAATTTTGCTATAATAGTTTGTGATTCTGCTGCCATAATACTCTGCGGTCGTTCTAAAGAAGGAGGAGGCATTAAGCCTGTTAAAGGTGATAAAGGTTCACGAAAAGCTTCTGCAGCTTGAAAAGAACTTTCTTGCCAGGCAGCACCATTAAGTATGGGTGATTGAACTGCTTCCTTCTTTTTGAATAAACTAAAAATACCCATAGGAAAAAGGATGCTAAGGAGTTTAAATAGCTTCTTGTTAAAAATCTAGCAACCACAAAACCTTTAAATGTGAGAACTTCACCCATAAAGAACACATGGCAGATTTGGTGACAGCACAGTTTGAAAAAAAAGAAGGAAAAGATCCTAAAGGAGATCTAGCTAAAAATAAAGTGCTTGCTCCAGGTAAGTTTGGTTTAGGCAAAGCACAATATCGCATGGTTATTGATTCTCCTGTTGCTGGTGTCGAAGGCATTTATTTCTGGATTATTCATAATATGGAAGACAAGCCCCCCTTCGGTTTCAATTATACTGGAGAAACTGGAGAAATAAAAAAAATTAAAGATATTTATACTGCAGGAGAAACTTCTTCTTATTGGGGTATGTCAGAGCAGAGAAAAGGTGTACAGCAGGATAAATTCCAGCAGCTCATGGCCAATGTCGGTCAGCTCCTCAAAACATTATTTCAGCTATTAAGAGAATTACGTATCATCGAAGAACGTCTCGAATTCTATAAGAAGAGCGAAGCAGGAGATAGAAGTTCAGAAGTTGCCTTAAAGAGTATTTGGGTAGATTTAGTGGAAGGTGGTTCAAAGAATGCAGCTTCAGTCCTAGGTTTAGGAACACAAGTAGGATTTGTTACTTTGCCAGATTTATTCTTTTCAGTCCATCCAAAAACGCCAGGAGATGTTGATCGTGAAGTAGACAAGTTAGAAAAAGGTGGCTTTAACAGAAAAGTGCGTGAAGTCTTGGGAAGAAAGCTTACACAGTATCTCACTTGGAAAGAAAAAACCTATAAGGAATTAAGACAAGGATATGAGTTCAAGTTAAAATATTTGCGCCAGCATTATCATGTGATTAAATTATATCTCAATTGGCTTCGTCCCTATCTCCAGAATGTCCAAAGATTACAAATGCAAGATACCAGACATGACAAGGAAATTATTGCAGCCTTTGAGACATCACGAATACAATTGGAAGTAATAGGCATCAAGAGACAATATGAAGAGGACGGTGAATATGGTAAGCAGCTCAAGAAATTCGAAGAGTTCTTTCCGGTAGTTCGTGTAAAAATAGATCATGTTGCAATGCCTGAAATAGCATATCAGACTGAAGGACAGCGCGGTGCTATTCATAGGGGAAGAACTATTTTGACTATTGAAGCTTTTGTTGCGCAAGTAGTAAAAGATAGCGATGGGAATATTATCAGAGATGATATTAAAGAGTATGAGCAGAAATTAGAAGGAGAGGATATGGAGCTTTTGGCAGCCGTCGATGCCTCTATTTTAGCATTAAAAGATGATCTAGAATATTATCTGATTCAAGGCGGCGATATCAAGAAAAAAGAAGAGGAGGAAGCAAAAAAAGATGGTCCGTTCAATCCTTTCAAGCACCTCTTTCTAGGTTTCAAAGAATTAGCACAAATCCCAACTAAAAACAGGGGAAAGAAAAGCAAGAATTTAGGTGAGAAAGGATCAGCAGAAAAAATAGCAAAGTCAGACGCTTATATAATATATAATCTCTACAAAAAAACACACGGTATGTTTGCAGAATAGTGTTATTAAGTCTTTATAAATAAAATAATAAAATGTTATTAAGAAAATGCTTAAATAGTAATAAGAAAGAGATGTGATGTTGTAGTATGAATGAAATGTTGGTCTATGCATTGGGAAGTGTTTTGCTCTCAAGTGTACTCTCTTTAATTGGAGTGATAACTTTCTTTGTTCGCTCCTCATTTCTCAAGCATCATCTTATTTATTTAGTAAGTTTTGGTGCAGGTGCATTGTTTGGTGACGCATTTATTCATCTCTTGCCTGAAAGCGTAGAAGCAGTGGGCGGATTCACTTTAGCTATATCTGTACCTATCCTCTTGGGAATCGTACTCTCTTTCATAGTAGAGAAGTTTGTACATTGGCACCATTGCCATCATATTAATCATGCAGGTCATAAACATCATTTAGATCATCAGCAGCGAGGGAGTACTTTAGCGACAATGAATTTGTTCGGCGATGCTACACATAACTTTATCGATGGTGTTATTATTGCTGCTAGCTATCTAGTAAGCATTCCAGTAGGTATTGCAACTACTATTGCAGTCTTGTTGCATGAATTGCCTCAAGAATTAGGAGACTTCGGTATTCTTTTACATACGGGCATGTCCAAAGGAAAAGCACTTTGGTATAATTTCTTGGTAAGTCTTACTGCTATAGCAGGTGTATTGATAGCATTTTTCCTAAATAATTATATAGGAGGATTAACACAGTTCTTATTGCCTTTCTCAGCAGGCGCTTTCATCTATATTGCTGGCTCAGACCTCATTCCAGAGCTCCATCATGAAATTAAAGTAGAACGTTCCATTATGCAATTAGCTATGTTTATTTTAGGTGTTATTATAATGCTTACTTTATTACTTTTAGAATAACTACAGAAATTCCCAGAGAAAATTTTCTTCTTCGGGGTTATAAAAAGTTAAAGGATGGTTCTCATGTAAATGAATTGTTCTTAACATATATTCTAACCAGTCATACTTTGGTAATTCTTTTCCTTCATTCATAAGCAGATAAGCATCCTCGTTGGTATCGCCTGTGTATTCCATAATCGTCACCTCACATGTTGATATAAGGAAACAGAGTTGTACAAGTATATACATATTTTTGACCAATAATTGTCCGTAGTGTTGTACAAAAGAAAAGGCTTAAATAAATCTACACATGAGTTAAAATATGCTTACAGCAGAAACTATTAAGAAAATAGAAGATGCAGTCTATAGTAAGCCTCGTTCTGTCCAGGAAATAGCTCAGCTCATCAAAAAGAACTGGAGAACAGCAGATCGTTATATTGAACAAATAGAAAAAGAATTTGGCACAATAGCAACAAGAACATTTAGAGAAGGAACTAGAGGTTCTTTAAAGATAGTCTATTGGGCTGCCGTAGAAAATATCAGCCATTCCATCATCCAGCAAAAACTTGAAGAAACTATAATGCAGGCAAAGAAAAAAGAAGAGTTTTCAGCATTTGATATCTATCAATACATTGCAGACACTCAAAAAGAAGTCTCTCTGGAAGAAGGAAAAGAAGAAGGAGAAAAAAACGTAGAAGAGCTCGTCAAGTATCTCAGGCAGGCAAAAAAACAAGTCTTTATTTTTTCAGGAAATCTTTCTTTAGTAAATCTCAAGAAAAAAGATGCAGATCTGTTTGCATGTCTAGAACAGTTAGTAAAACAAAAAATACCTATTAAAATTATCGCACGAGTGGATATTGCTGGAAAAGAAAATGTAGAAAAAATGTTGTCCCTAAATTTTAAATATGGAAAAGAAATGGTGGAAATTCATCATCGCGATCAACCCTTAAGAGCATTCATCATAGATAACAAAGTCATTCGCATAAAAGAAGTAAGTGAACCCACAGGAAAACTCAATGAGTTAAACAAAAGAATGTTCCTCTATTATACTATCAAGGATAAAGAATGGACAGAATGGTTGACAAAACTCTTTTGGAAAATGTTCTCAACGGCAATTGCAGCAGAAAAACGCCTGGAAGAAATGAGAAAAATTCTCTAAACAGCATCTTTTTATAGCAAACAACAATCCTCAACATATGCACTTTCCAAAAGTAAAAAATCGATTCTTTTTAGCGCCTATGGTCGATGTCAGTAATCTAGCCTTTAGACTCTTATGTAGGAAATATGGCGCATCCATGGCATATACAGAGCAGTTATCCTCTTTAGCCATCCTCAGAGAAAATACAAGAACGTTAAAACTAGCAGAAACTAATGAGCAAGATAAGCCTGTAGGATTGCAATTGTTTGGTCGTAATCCAGAAATTTTAGTAGAAGCAGCAAATAAACTCAAAAAGAATTTCGATGTCATAGATTTGAATCTAGGTTGTCCCTCAAAGAAAATAGTTGCTCAAGGATATGGGTCAGCTTTGTTAAAAGAAAAAGACAAAGTCAAAGAAATTATTGAAGCATTAGTCAGTGGAGTCAACAAACCTATTACAGTCAAAATGCGTTCTGGCTTTCAGAAAGTAGAAGCTTTAGAATTAGTAAAAGTAGTTGAAAAAGCAGGAGCATGTGCTTTAACCATCCATGCTAGAACACAAGAACAACAATACTCAGGAAAAGCAGATTGGAATCTCATCAAGCAAGTGAAGCAAGCAGTAAGTATTCCTGTCATTGGCAATGGCGATGTAGACAGTCCGCAAAAAGCACTCCAATTATTGGAAGAAACTAAATGTGATTATATCATGATCGGTCGTGCTGCGCAGCATAATCCTATGATCTTCAAAAATATTCTCCACTATGAAAAAACTAATGAATTTCTGGAGCAAACAACACAGGAAAAACTAGATCTCTGTTTTGAGTATGCGCAACTAGATACAGAAGGCTCCTTTGTCCGCTTGAAACAGATTTGTCAATATTTCACCAAAGGCATTACTAACGGCGCTAGACTGCGAGAAAAGCTCAATACAGCAAGGTCAAAAGAAGACATCCTAAATATACTAAAAGTAACTACTTATAAGTAACTACTAATAGAAAGCTTTATAAATGAGAAAAGAGATACTAGTTAGATAAAAAAGGGCTTCACCAGTACTTTAGAGTATAGTTCTTTACAAACAACTACGGAGAAATAAACAATGACTGAAAAACTTTTTATCGCATCCGATATTCATGACGACGTAGAAGCTTTAGAAGTATTTGTAGATTTTGCACAAGCACAACAAGCAGATCGTATATTGCTTCTTGGTGACTTAAGTCTACGTCCTTACACTGCTCAAGATTTACAAAATTTAGTTGCCCAAGAGACAGCACAAGGAATTCCTCAATCAGCTGTTCAGGCTTTTATTGATGCAAAGAACAGACATAATTCTAAAGTGTTGACTGAAATGAAAAGAAGAATGGATAATTCCGGTATTCCTTATCATGTCATTCCAGGTAACTATGATGGTTCTTTGGAGCCTGTATTTGGAGATAGAGATTTACATTTAAAAACGGCACAATTTGGTGAAGCAAAAGTAGCTGGTTATGGTGGTGCAAATTCACACCCGCGGCATATTCAATTATTAGTAGATTTAGGACAGATTACTCCTTTTGATCATCAACAACTCTATGATTTTCTCTCCAAAGAAAGACCAATGATAGGAATTATTCATAATCCTCCACAAGGATTTTGTGATGTTACGTTTAAGGGTCAGAATGTCGGCACACCTGCAACTACAGCTTATATTCAACAGCACATGCCTAAATTAATTTTAAGTGGTCATATTCATGAAGCAGGTCCAAATGCAAATAATCCAAAAGGTGTTGAGGGTATAGCAGGATGTGAAAGTTCTGGAAAAAGGACAATAGTTATTAATCCAGGAAATCTTGGTCGTTTTGATTTACTTAAGATGCCCAATTTAGAAACTGTAATGAGTTTCGATCACGGAACTTTCTCAGAAGTGCATATTGAAGCTGATGGTACTCCTATAAAACTTTCCCATTACAGTGTTCAACCAGAAAAAGAATTTAGACAACGAGGTTTAACAGAGAGACATGTTGGTCCCGTAAGAAAATTAGCAGAATATGCTTTGTAAAATGACAAAAGACTATACACACATCGCAGAAATGTGTCCGGTAACTGCTTTAAGAGTAGATAGTATTCTCCCTTTTGCTGAAGGATCTACAAATTTTAGAGGACAAGAAGTGCTGTATACTTTATTCTTACCTCGCCTAGATGAAGCTACTATTGAAGATCTAGCAGAAATACAAGCAGGTTTAGCATTAGCAGAAAGAAATTTAGGTTTAGCAACAACAGCAGATCAAGATCCATCTATAAGTCAAGCAACAATGTTAAGAGCAGTTAGAGGCTATAGAAAACATCAAGTGTCTAGAGAATTATGGGGTCCAGGAAAACATATGCCTGCATTCAGAGCAGCGCTTACACAATTTTATGGTCCACAAAGTACAGTCGTTGTTCCAGGATATGCATTGAGAACAAGTCAGACACAAGACGATAGATTTGTAACGGCTGTAGAACCGCTTGCAAAACAAGATCGAACAGTATTCACAGCTTTGTTAAGAACACAAGGTCTACAAGGTAAAGTTATGTTTTGGCAATAAATTATCTTCTTTTAAATTCTAACTTCTTAATCTTATTGCCCTCTACTTCTAGCCATACATTCACATTTGAACCAAAGCCAGCGTTAATCGCAGTAGTCTTGTCCATCTGATGAGAAGTAAAATGTTCATGCATATGCGCGCCAACACAGACAAGAGGTTGATGTTTGTCAATCATTTCTCGCGCTAGCAAAGATCCAAAATGATAGCCATATCTTGGAGATCTGACATCGGTAATTGCATCAATAGGCGTATTAAAAGGAACATTATGGGTTAAGAAGATAACAGGTTTAGTCGCTTTCTTGAAGAACTTATCAACTTGTGAATAAAGTTGTTCATACTTCTTTTTCTTTTGTACTAATTGTCCTTTAGTGAAACGTGCTAACTCTTCTTTATGCTGTGGATATTCTGGTCCAGATGTAACACCATGACCAATCAATTGAAATTTGCCTATGTCTAAAAAGCGTAAGTGCATGTCATGAATATTGTTTAAACCTTTAATCAAAAATTTCCAGTGGTCTTTTCGAAGATAATCAAATTTACTTTCAGGATCTTTCGTCCAATCCCAGTTGCCAGGCAGAACATAGACAGGAACGCCAAGCGTGTTGAGATATTCCAAGATTTTTCTTCCATCTGCTCGTGACTTGTCAATCATGGCTTGTGCTTTTCTTCTACTAATTAATTCCCACCACATCACTTTGGATTTAGGATCTTTGAGTCGCAATTGCAACGCTTGAAACATAACAGTGCGTAAGGCATCAGAGCAGAAATCACCAGGAGCTATAATTGCATCAAACTCTTTAAAGTAAAGTTTAGGTCTATTGCCGTGCAAATCACCAATAATAAGGAATTTCATAGTATATGATGGGAACTAGGTGTTATAAGGGTATCGTACAGTTTATAAATATTTAGAAGAGTAGAAAATCATGGTTTTGATAGCAGGGGTTGATGAAGCTGGTCGTGGTCCAGTCATAGGCCCTCTAGTTATTGTAGGAGCTATGCTTGACGAAAAAGATTTGCCAAAGTTAGATAAATTAGGAGTCAAAGATTCTAAGTTGCTCACGCCAAAAAAACGTGAAGAACTCTTTCCAAAAATTCAGCAAATCTGTAAATATAAAATTATTATTATTGAACCTAAAGAAATTGATGAAGCAGTGTTATCAGAAGAATTAAATTTGAACTGGTTAGAGGCATTAAAATCTGTAGAGATTATTAAAGCATTAAAACCCAATAAAGCTATTCTCGATTGTCCTAGTCCTAATATTCCAAAATACACTAACTACATAAAAGAGAAATTAGGTATGCATGAAATAAAAATTATTTGTGAACATAAAGCAGATGTCAATCATAAAATTGTAGGTGCAGCATCCATTCTAGCAAAAGTAACTCGGGATCGCATCATAGAAGAAATCAGAAAAAAATATGGAGAAATAGGCCCGGGATACACATCAAATGCTATCACGCAGAAATTCCTCAAGGAAAATTGGGATAAACACCCAGAAATTTTTAGAAAATCATGGATCTCATGGCAAAATCATAAAAACGGCAAAGATCAGAAAAAATTAGGCGAATTTTAACCGAGTTTTCGTCCCCAGCAGTGAACAAAAACGTTTATAAAGAAAAAAAGTGGCAAAAGAAGGTAAATGACTATCATTAAAAAGCTCCATTTTCGAGGCTTCAAGAGTTTTGCTAAACCATTAGATTTAGAGTTTGGAACTGGTTTTAACGCAATCATCGGACCAAATGGCTCGGGAAAAAGTTTAGACTATAACTCGCAAGTGTTATTAGCTG
Organism: Candidatus Woesearchaeota archaeon; assembly: GCA_018302985.1. Lineage (GTDB taxonomy): Archaea > Nanobdellota > Nanobdellia > SCGC-AAA011-G17 > UBA489 > JACOVP01. The sequence goes on from JAGVZA010000002.1 coordinate 99,306, forward strand.
ATGGTTCTAAAAGAAAAATCGGAGAATTGGTAGACGAGTATCTCAATAAAAGCAAGAGTCATATTGCTCTTGATGATGGGGTATACACTTATGATAATCCAGATAACCTATATATTTTAGCTCTGAATAAAACAACGATGCAGATAGAAAAATGTCCGATTCAAGCATTCATTAAACGTGAGGGAGAACCATATTTATATAAAATTACAACACAATCAGGAAAGAGTGCAATAACAACAGGTTGTCATCCAGTTATGACTTTTAAAAATGGAAAAGTGTGTTCAGAAGTTGTAGAACATTTAACCACAGATAATGTGATTGCGACGCCACGTTCTCTACAGATTGAAGCAAAGAAACAAGTGAAGTTTGAAGACAAAGCAATCAATAAAGATTTTGCTCGCATGTTAGGTTATCTGATAGGAGATGGGTATATCAAACAAGAATATCTTGAGCTCATTAATAGTAATCAAAATATCATTCAAAATTTTAGAAATATATACGAAAAAGTTTTTTCTTTTAACAATTTTAAAACATACAAGGATAAAGATTCGTTTCGAACAAGGATTAACGACGTCGAACATGCTAGATTTTTCCAACGTCTCTTCAGAAGCAAAATTCTTACAAATCTTTATAAAAACATTCCACAAGAACTTTTAATGTCTTCAAATGAGGTTATTAAAGCTCTTTTAGGTGGTTTATTTGACACAGATGGTTATGTCAGTGAAGATGGTACTGAAATAGAATATAGCTCAAAAAATGAAAAATTAGTTGATGATATTCAAATGTTATTGCTAAGATTTGGTATCCATAGTATGAAAAAGAGAAAGATAAAATATGCAACAAATACTGAAAAGAAAACTAAAAGACCCTATTATTATCTCAATATTAACAATATAGGCAATCTTACAAAATTCTATCAAAATGTTACGTTCAAATGTTCCTATAAACGAGAAAGATTGGAAAAGATGTTAAAACATTTCGAGAATAATTACTACCAAGAAAATCCAAACCACGATCTTTTACCTCAAGAAGTGAACATCTTAATCAAACAATGTAAAGAATTGTTAAATATCAGTTGCAAACCCTTAAGAAAAAAACATCCAAAATTTGCAGCGTATATGGAGAATAGATGTTGCCCAACAAGACAAGGTCTAAATGAGGTTCTTTCTATATTTGAAGATCGTTTAAACCTTATGGTAAACACCTATAAACAATTACAAGTGCATCAAACAACTTTAGTTACGGCAAGAAAAACTTTAGCGTTGTCTACTGTTGAAGCAGCACAATACATAGGAGTAGCAAGAAGTACGATTGTAGATTATTGGGAAACAGGAACATTCCAAGCAAGAACAGAAAATTTACAAAAATATCACGATTTTATCAAAGAGACCATCCAAGCAAGAACAATGGAAGCTCTTAAGATTATAAAAGTTCTTACGGCTTTATTATATTCAGATATTTATTGGGACAAAATAGTTTCCATAGAAAAAGTCGAAGGAGCAAAATACGTTTACGATCTTGCAATTGAAGGACAACATAATTTTGTCGCTAATGGTATGTTTTTACACAATTCCAACGTGATCGACGGTCTTTGTTTCGTTCTAGGAAAAATGTCTGCTAAAGGCATGCGAGTAGAAAAATCAGCCAACTTAATTTACAACGGCGGTAAAAAAGGATCTGCCATGAAGGAAGCTGAAGTCTCTATTGTATTCGATAATGAAAAAAAAGATTTTCCAGTAGAAGCAGAAGAAATCAAAGTCAGTCGTATTGTTCGCCAAAATGGTCAATCTATTTACAAGATTAATGATGTAGTGCATACACGTCAGCAAGTAGTAGATATGTTATCCATTGCAAAAATAGATCCTGATGGTCATAATATTGTCTTACAGGGAGACATCGTCCACTTCATGGAAATGAAGACTGAAGAGCGTCGTCAACTCATTGAAGAAATTTCTGGTATTTCTGTCTATGAAGATAAAAAACAAAAAGCAATCAATGAATTAACTAAAGTAGAAGAAAAATTAAATGAAGCAACTATCATCATGACTGAGCGTGAAGCTAATCTTCGCGAGTTAAAAAAAGATCGTGATCAAGCAGTCAAATACAAAGATTTGGAAAAAAACATCAAGAGTAACAAAGCAACCTTTATTCATATGCAATTAGAAGATAAAAAGAAAAAAGTAGAAGATATCGAGAAGAAGATTGCAGATCATCAAGCACATCAAGAAAAATTCACCAAGAAAATTGAAGAACTCAAGAAGTCTATTGCTGACAAGAAAAAAGAGCTCCAAGACATAGGTAAAGACATTGAGCAGAAAGGAGAAAAAGAAGCTATCGCAGTCCAAAAAGAAGTAGAAACCATCAGAACTACTTTAATCAAGCAGACAGAGCGTTTGCACACAGTTAAGAATGAAATTACCAAGATCGAAGAACGTAAAAAACAGCTTAAAATAGGCTTAGAAGACATAAAAGGAACCATCCAACAACTAGAACAGTCCCGCTCTTCTATCAACAAAAAAATTGAAGAATCAAAAACAAAAGATAGTCGCTTACAAGAAGATATCCAAAGATTCAAGGAGAAGTATGGTGTTGGTGGCACGACTGATGGTTTGGATAAAATCGAAGATAAAGTAAAAAAAATAGAAGAACAAATCCAAAAGCAAACTGAAGAGCAACAAGATGCATTGCGTAAGAAATTCCAATTAGAAGCGGAAATCCAGCAATTAGATGAACAAATTGGCAAGCTCACAAAATTAGGCAAAGGTATGGATATTGGTAGACAGAAAAAAGAAGTAGAGAAAGTCTCAGCAGAATTACAAAAATCATTACAGGAAGACAGTGTCTTAGCAACACAATTAAGAGATGTCAAAGAAAAAATACAACGATCACAAGAACAGATGTTCGCTGCGCAAGCAAAAGAAGCCGGTTATAAAAGTTCTATGTTAGATGATGGTGCTATCAAAAAGATTCTCGGTCTAAACAATCCAAAGATTTATGGTTTAGTCTCACAATTAGGAAAGGTATCAGAAAAATATAGTCGTGCATTAGAAGTAGCTGCTGGTCCTCGTATCAGAAGTATTGTAGTAGAGGATGATAGAATCGCTGCAGAATGTATCGCCATGCTCAAAGAATCTCGCGCAGGTATTGCAACATTTTTACCTTTAAACAAAGTAAGAGGGCGTGCCGAAGGCACTGCAGTTACAGGAAAAGGTGTGCATGGAAGTGCTTTAGACTTAGTAACTTATGATAAAAAATTCAAGGATATATTCTCTTTTGTTTTTGGTTCTACTTATGTAATAGATGATGTAGAAACAGGTCGTCGCATGGGTATAGGAAAAGCTCGCATGGTCACTTTAGATGGCGACTTAATGGAAGTCTCTGGTGCTATGATCGGAGGATTCAGGGCTAAAACACAAGGCCTCGGATTCCAGCAAAAAGAAGCTTCAGAAAATTTAGGCAAATTCGAAAAAGAAGTAGAACATCAAGAAAAACTGAAAACAACTTTAGAAACACGTCGTGAAGAATTAGAACAACGTATCGAAAGGTTGAGAAAGCTTAAGAGTGAAATGGAAGGAGAAATGATTAAAGTTGAAGCTTCAGTAGGTTCTTTAGATGTAGAACAACTCATGGAAGAGCGTGAAAAGCGTGCTAAAGATAAAGTATTTTCCTTTGTAGAAACAGCAACTAAAGAAATTGCAGACATGCAGGAAGAGTTAGAATCGCTCAAGAAAGAAAGAGAAAAATTCATGGAAGGTATGAAAGGCTTGTCCAATCCACAAGTTGCCTCTTCATTAACCAATATGGAAGAAAGAAAGCAAAAAGCTCGTGAAGAGATTGTGCAGTTCCAAACAGAAATAAAAAATATAGACACACAAATTGCAGGCATCTACAGGCCAGAAGAAGAAAAAACTCTCAAGATTGTAAAGCAGCATGATAAAGAAATCCAGGACTTTACTAAGGAAGCAGATGCTTTAGAGTCTCAATTAAAGCAGCACCAGAAGTCCTTGCAAGATCAAGAAGAAAAGGCACTCAAGTTCCAAAAAGAATACAAAAACCTCTTCCTACGCAGAAATAAGCTCTCTGAGGAGATATCCAAAGGAGAAGCAGACGCTACTGTAGAAGACATGAAAACACGGGAAATACAAAACAAGATTAATGAGATTAATATCACACGCGCTAAGGGAGTTGCAGAAAAAGAGGCTTTAGAGAAGGAATATGAAGACTTCAAAGGTGTAGAATTAAGACAACACATTTCTTTAGACAAATTAAAAGATGAAATTAGCAAATTCGAAAAACATATGCAGGACATGGGCAATATCAACTTGCGTGCTTTAGAAGTGTATGACAACTTATTGAAAGAATATGATGAGTTGTTAAAGAAGATAGACAAGTTAAGGTCAGAAAAGGAAGACGTCTTGCAGATGATGTATGAGATCGAAACAAAGAAGAAAGATCTGTTTTTGGAAACCTATAAAGAACTCTCCAAGAACTTCACAGACATATTCGCGTCCTTGTCTGCAAAAGGAGAAGCATTGCTCTTCTTGGAGAATGAGGAAGATCCATTGGCTGCAGGTGTAGAAATCCGTGTACGTTTGGCAGGTAACAAATTTTTAGACATCAAGTCCTTGTCTGGTGGAGAAAAAACTTTGGCAGCTCTATCATTCATTTTTGCTATTCAAGACTATCATCCAGCTTCTTTCTATTTAATGGACGAAGTAGATGCAGCTCTAGACAAGAGAAATTCAGAATTATTGTCTAAATTAGTAGCTAAATATGCAAATAAAGCGCAATATATAATCATTTCTCACAATGATGCTATTATCTCTGAAGCAGAGCAGATTTACGGTGTTTCTATGCAGACCAACGGCATTAGTAAAGTAGTAAGTTTGAAAATATAATTATTTTTTTCTCTTCCACATGATAAGGAGATGTAAGAGCAAGATGAGTAAGACAATTAAAAAGAAGAGTAATGGGCTTTGATGATAAATTTGGACAGGATATTCTTCAGTTGGAGTTAAACTGCTCACGACAGCAAAAGAATCTGCACCCGATGCCTTTTGATCTACTTGTTCTGCAGTAACTACAAGGAAATAATCGTTATAAGGAAGAGGCTCAGGTAAAGAAAAAGTCTTCTGAAATCGTGACTCTGTACCTGCAACTGTTAGTTCTTCATTCTCTGTATAATAGACTTTATTAGTGGCGTCTTGAACACTATATTGTAGTGTTAAATTCTGACTAAATAAAGGTGAAACAACAATCTGTGCAGAAATATCTTGCCCAGGTAATACTGTCTTAGTAAGTATATCCACAGCTACATGAAAATCTAGATCATCTATTTGAATAAGCACTGGAATCTGTTTGAAAACAAAAGTATCTTCTATAGTGATATGTCCAATAAAAGTACCTACTTGATCAGTCTCAACTTGAAAAGCTACGTCTTGCTCTTCACCAGGGCCAAGAGCGACATACGGCTCTAAAATCTTAAGGATATGGATATTGGAGGTAAAAACCAGGTCAAAAGGAAAATCTGCATGATGAATAAGGTGCAGATTAAACATACTATAGTCATACTGATTAAGATGAATCTCAACTTTCTTAGGAATAACTTCAAGTAACAGAGAAATTAATTTTCCTTGTTCTCTCACTGTAGGTGTTTCTCCTCCAGCTCCAGCAGCTGCTCCGCCTCCCCCGCTTAAAACAGTAAGCGTAACAGTGCCCTGTGTTGGTGCTCCGCTAATAATATTATAATACTGTAAGAGATAAAAAGAGCTAACTAAAGCAAAGAAAGAAAAAATGATGACAAAAACAACCATCTTTTGTTTGTCCGATGAATAGCGACTGTGGATTCTCTTTTTCATAGTTTTTTGGTAAGGACGATAAGTTTGCCTGTATATTCTTTTTTCTCTACATCTTTATCTACTTGTGCAAAGAAACGAATAGCCTTGACTTCGCCCTCTTGTAGAATAAAGAAGGATTCTTCAGCAGTTACAAAAGGGATGTCTTCAATAAGCAACTGAACTGAGATAGGATAATGATCTGCTCTAAAGACCAAGGGGCGTTCAACTTGGGAATTGGGTTTTAATGTGCCGAAATATAAAGCATCTTTGTCCAAATTAATGCCCACATAGTCCCCTACAGAGAGATATATGGGAATTTCTTGCCGAGTAAGGGGATGAAGAACATAATAACCAAGAACAGTAACGAGAAGAGTAAACACTAAAAGGAGAACAATATACAAGTATATTTTTCTAGTCTTCTTTTTCATGATTCTTAAAATGGTGTACCAGCCATACAATAATATCTATGAGCAACATACTTATGATGATAATAGTTAAGATGAGGGTGGTGGTGAAAGTAAATTTATTTTTTACAGTAACTGGAACAGTGACTACAGTAGTTTTCTCATTATAATAAAGTGTTATTTCAGCATCATAAGTGCCCGTGTCAATTAATCGGGTATCCCAAAGAGCAGAAAGTGGTAATTGTTCCCAAGCAGGAAGAGAAATCGAAGGCGTCTTTAAGAGGTCACCAACGAGAACTCCTTCTTTAAGAAAACGAATGTCTGCAGAAAGATGATCAATTTGATTATTCCAACGATTATGTACTTGTATTTGAAAAGGAACTAAAGATTTAGTATAAACTTCCTTGGTATAATCAGTCACATTTACAAACAAAGTGCCTATGCGAAGTTCTTTAGTAATTTGTTCAGTAGTGTCTCCATCATATTCAGCGAAAGCAATGACTGGAAAAATACCAGCGCCATAACGGTTTGAGTCTAAAGAGATAAGTGCAGTTTCTGTTGTTTGAGCAGGTATGTAAACTTGAGGTGTTGATAAAGAATCCAGCAAAGCGCCAGTTGCATCATAAATCTGTAGTATTCCCATTGCATTTTGAATAGGGTCTAATCCATAGTTAACAATACTGAAAGTAGCTGTGCTTTGTTCTCCTTCATTGATGTCTTGTAGTGTTAAGGTAGTTTCTGCATATTTTCCAGTATAAGGTACGCGAATAACTATTTTTCCTTCTATAGAAATAACTGCTCCTATGCCTCGAATTTCTTCTCCTGTATTGATGGGTGCCTGAACTGCATTAACAGTAACAATATGCTCGCCAGGTTTTCGTATAACTGAAGGAAAATCAATAGTAATAATGTAAGCTTTAGATTGATAAGGGGGAATAACAAAAAAGCCATCTTCGCTTTTCATGTATTGTGCTAAATCTCCTCCAAGCTGTAAAGTAGCATTCAAAGGTCGACCTGCAGAATTAATTAAATTAATTATAAATTCTTCATGATGATTAGGTTCAAAGGTTAATTCTAGTTTTGAAGGTGAAATGCCTATAGCAGATGCAAAAGAAAAACTTACTAGTAAAAAAATAAAAATTTCAAGAATAAAAGTGAACTGGCGAACCATAGATTTTGCACTTAAGAGAGAGCAACAGCATGAACCTCAAATCCACTATCGGTTTTTAGTCCTGTAGTCGTACCTTGAGGAATATCAATAAAAATACTAATATTTATCTCGTCACCTGTATCTGCAAAAGTTAAGTTCTCACACACTTGAACTGCAGTACTGCTGAATGCAACAAGAGTGCTATTCCATGCACTAAGATTATTGCTATCGTCTCCACCACAACCATCTCTTCCAGTGCCAGTAGGTGAAGGAACAAAATAATAACCTGAGTCTGTACCACCAATAAATGTAGCAGCAGTATTACTGCTATTTACTGAAATATTCACCTCAGTATTACCATCATTTCTAACTGTGAAAGGTCCAGGCTCGTCAAAGGTAGTAGGATTAGTGCCTCCACCCCAAGCAGGATCAGTTGTATTCACGGAAGTATTTCCTGTCAATAAAGTTCCTGATCCAAAATCAACATTGGCAGGTTCAATAAGATTAATATCTGTGGTAGCAGCAATAGTTACATTCACTACACCAGTATCGAAAGTTGCTAAACCGCTTAAAAATCCTGGAGCGCCTAATCTTTCTAAAATAAGAATCATGCTAGTAACAATGCTTAACAAAGCAACCACTAACAAAAATACTAAAACTCTATTAGACACTTTCATGTAGATTCTCCTTGTGTTGTTTTTTCTTGTTGAGTTTGTTGTTCTGCAATAGGAAGAATAACTAGAGAAACTTGAGCACTACCATCATAATATTGGTCTACAGATTTGACTTGTTTCTGATTAATAACGCCTAAAATTGCCCAAGTGCCTAATAAAGAAATGATTATAATAGTAACTAAAATAAGGGCTAAAACTTCCCTTTCAACCTCGCTTTTAATCATGTTAATATATCCATTTTCGACCTATATAAACATTTCGAAATGAGAGTTACTCTTTAGAAAGTACTCTCTACTAGTGGTGGTTGTTCTGATGCTTTTTTCCTTCGACGATAATACCAAAAACCAAACAAGAATATATTTACCAACACTATAAGTATAACAAGAACTAGAGTCGCACTAAAATTAGATCGTGAAGGATCTGTTGTAGGATCTAAAAAAATGATCTGTCCAGTTATAGACTGTACCGGAGCAAAAGAAGCAGAAGCACCTTCAGGCGTAAGAGTTATATAAAAATTACGAACAGCAGTAGTGTCTTCAATAGTCAAAGAAACTTCCCCTTGATAAGTTCCAAGAGCGACATCTGTAAGATTCCAAGTGAAGAGTAAGAGTTTATCTTGTTCAGACAGAAGAGTAAGAGTTTGTGAATCAAGAGAAGTGCTATACTGTAAAGAGTCTTCTTGTAAAGTAATATTTGTTATTACACTGATGTCTCTAGATTCTTTATTAGTTAAGAGGAGCATAATATTGGTTTGTGAACCAAAGACAAAATGTTCAATACGCAAGTCTGTAAGTTCTACAGGAAATCTGCCAACTGTAAAATCCAAGGCGGTTTCTTGCTTTCTGCCATTATACAAAAAAGTAATGACTGCATGATAATCTCCATAGAGGATATGAGGATCCCAAACAGTTACAATATCAGTGCGTTTTCCTGATGCTAATTTTTGTTCTTCAGAAGATAGCGTGGTAAGTAAATGATTTTCAGTATCATAAATTGCAATTCGCATCTGCAAACTGCTTATGTCATTTGTACCAACATTCTTTGCCTGTGCTAAAAATTCCACGGGTTGATAAGCATCTGTAGGAGCAACATACACGCTAGCTTCCAAAGTTCTACCTTGATAAGGAACATTAACTTGGATGAGCGATGCAACACTAGCAACAGCGCCAACACGAACTATTTCACTTGAATCACCAGAGAAAGTTTTTGAAGTTTGATGTGCTACAATCATGCCTGTGATGCTGCCGCTTTGAGGAAATCCTGATGGTAAGCGAAGAGTGTAAGGAATCATAACTGAAGTGTCCGGCGTTAAAGTGACTTGAGTCTTGGAGAGTTTAATATAAGGAGCAAGATCTCCAATTGCTTCAAGGGTAAGAGTCAAAGTTTGTTGTTCAGTATTAAAGAGGAGGATCTCTTGTTGTGCAACAGCATTTGGGGTAAATTCAAGAACTGTTTTTCCAGGTGCTATGGCAAATGCAGAAACATCTATAGGAAGAAGTGTACAAACTAACAAAAAGATACAGCACATCAGGGAAAATATTGAAGGTTTAATCATGCAGCACTCACATAATATCCTATAAATTCTAGAGTTGATTCTTTATATCCTGCAGGTTCGTCCAAAGGAATACTAATGTTAATATCAATTTGAGCTTCATCAATACTGTCAGTATGGTTGAACTTCTTAAAGACAGTTAAATTAGTGGGTGTTCGAGGAACATTAGTCCAAGTTGTAATGGAATCTGACCATGAGAAAGCACCAAGTTCTATAGTATCGTTATCGCCTTTAAATTGATAGTAAATGGAAGGAGCAGTCTGTGAAGTAAAGAGAGATGAGGTACTGTTCTCAGAAAGGTTGACTTCAATTTCAACATTGCCATTATTGCGCAAAGTAAAAGCCTCAATATCAAAACTATCAGTATCAGTAGTTGCTCCAATACCCATTCCTCCAAAGTCAATATTGTTAATAAGTAATGCAATATCAACAAGAGCGCTAATATTAACGCTTCTTGGAGGATTAGTCCAGTCGCTTTCATTTTCCCCATCAAATGCCAAGACTGTCCAGTTATAGAAGTAGCCATCATCAATAAAAAACAACAACTCTGGTGTCAAACCAGAAACATTCGAAGTGAAGTTCAACAAGCGATTGTCACCTGCACCACTACAGCTACCACCTGCAATGGAAAGGCAAGTTAAGTTTAAAGTATAATTCAATTCATCTCCATCAGGATCTGTAGTAGTATTATAATCAAAGGAAGATGTTCTATTGAAAGTTTGATTCAAATGTTCAGGAGCGATAAGTGATACAGGATTTGGAGGGCTATTAAGGACAGTAACAGTATTGGAAGTAGCTGCAGTTCCATAAACAAAAATACCATCAAGACTATTAAAGGGCGTAACTCTGCAAGTATTTTGATCATTCTTGCCTTGAACATCTCCAAAAGAAACTGGTATTTCCATAGCAGTACCATTAGTTGCGCTATCTTGAAGAATATCCAAAGTATCAGTAAAATTAAAAAATTCAAGATCATAAGATATACCATCACTATCATCATCGTCAGTAATAGTAAAATTACAAATATAAGTCTCAGAAGTATTCATATTAAGTGGTAACAAGGTTGGTCCATCAACAATAGTAGGCAAGGCATTAAGTCTAAATTCCCAAGTCTCGGATTGGTTTTCATTAAATCCATCGCTAACATTGACCTGCCAGAAATATTTTCCTCTTCCTAATTTATATCTCGCAGTGACTTCAGCATAAGAAAGCGCGCGGTTATAGAAAACAAATTCATCTAAAGTGCCATTCAAAGGCTGGGAAGTAGAGCTGCCTCCACCAATTTTAAATTGACCTGTCGCGTTGAACAAATCTGACTGAATAACTGTTGAGACCTTTACTCCATTGACATACAAACTAAATGTCCCATTAGATTCTCCAGTTCCTACAAAGTGATACCAAGTATCTTTTGCAATAGCAGGAGTATAAGCAAGACCAAAGTTGTTGGAACCAGAGGAATTGGCGACTGAAAAGAAAATATCATCATTATTACGCATAGAGAGCGTCCAAGAATTGAAAGGGGTAATAGCATGACTTTGTTGAGCAATGACTTCTACAGAACTGCCATTGTTGCCATTTTCTGTGGAAAGTCCTGAGAATTTGACCCAAGTTTCTACTGTCAAGGGAAGCTCGCTGAAATAATACTGGTAAGGTATAAGAGGCATACTGCCTCCAAAAGTTTCGCCAGGAAATTCAAACGCACCGGCAAACTTTCCACTAGTTTCATTAAAAGTTACATTACAGATAGATCCATTACAGGTCGCATTATTGCTTTGTCCACTAAAATCATAAAACACAGTATCATTTTCATAAAATTCACTTCTATTATCGAAGTGTAAAATTAATTTAGTGCTGTCATCTTTGAAAGCAAGAGGAGATGTCCAATTATATTTAATTTCAGTGCCATTGGCAACATTTTCTGCCATGTAGAGCAAAGCTTCCGTTGAAGGTGTAGTCGTGCTGTTCTCTCCAAAGATTTTAACAGTTAAAGTATAGTTGAGATCACTATAAACAGTCGTATTAAGAATAATGTCCATGCCACTTGGTGTAATATTAGATAAATTAGGGGGCGTAGAGAGAATTGCATAAGGAAGTGAAATAAAAGTAAACATCCTGAGATCAGACATATTCACTCCCAAAGGTTCTCCACTATAATCTGTCGCGTTGACATACCAGTAATAAGTGTCTGGCGGTGTTTGGAAAGCGCTGAATACTTCCATATCTTGAAGTGTGCGGTTGAGAATAACAACTTCATCCAAGGTGCCTACATATTTTCCATCATCTTGAGTGACAAAAAGATCAAGAGGAATAGCATTGGGTGTGATTGTGGTAATTCCAGTAGTATCATTAACTAGCATGCCATTTTTATAGGTTCTTAGAACACCAGAAGAATCTAAAGTGACAGCAAGATGTACTGGTTGATTAGCAACAAAGAAGTTAGATAAGGGAATTTCCTTAGTGTCTACTTTAATAACGAGGCTGGTAGTGTTTCTAACCATTTCTAGACCTGTCAAAGTAGATGCATTAAATTTAGTGAAAAAAATACCAAAACTGGAAGTGGTTGCAGGTGTAAGCCACAGCATCCAGGTATAATCAGAGCCTATAAGCTCATCCTGATCTCCGAGAGTAACATTCGCATTCGTACCAACTTCATCTATAGTATTGGGGCGATCAAGACAATAACCTATCGCACAATCAGTTGTAAAATTAACAAAGATGGGATTAGAGACAACATAAGTAACAGATCCATTATTACTTTCATTGGAATAATCTATAACATAAGTATCATTCTCTCCATAGAGAGATCTATTGTTAAAGTGAAGATTCAAAACTGTATTTGCATCGCTTTCCCATACAGGCCTCTGGAAAGTAAAAGCAACCTCGCTGCTATTAGTAACATTCCTTGCTATATAGACAATATCATCGCCATCTGGTAAAGTTTTATTGCTTGCAAAAAAGACAACTTCTTCTATTTGTGGTTCATTGTCATAAATAGTAGCGTTCAAAACAGCTTCTGTGATATCATAGATCGTAGTTTGATTCACAGGTCCATTCAAGTCAATCCAAGGGGGAGGAAGCTCATATTGAATCATCAGAGTCGGTGCTTGAGCTGGAACCCCCGTTTCACTAGTTTCTACTTGATAATTTTTATTAGGTGTTGTTTCTTCTGAAGTAATGCCTATACCCCACCATCTTTGTTGCTGCCAGAGAATGGTTTCTATATCAGGGGGTAGTTGTGTGCTATTAGTTAAGTTGAACATATTATATCCGCCTGTATCAACTCTTTGGTCTAAATATTGAGTGCCATCACCTATCTCGTCGTAAAGACCTTGATCATTACCGGCATAGTTGGTGCTGTTCAACTGAATATGATTAAATTCAAAGTGTCTTTCAGTTATCGCAACAGTAGCTACATAAAGAGTAAGGTTGATATCAATAATGTCTGCATTTTTAGGGATTGAAGTAAAGTCCCATTCTATATCTCCGCGGTTAATAGTTGCTGTACCGCCACCACAACTTGCAATGATATTAGAATATCCAATTTCCATAGGCGAGGTAACAAAATCACTTATCCAACAGTCATTAACAACATCATACTGTACATAACCATCTGCGAGAATATTAGCGCTGGTTAAAATAATAGTCGGGTCAATAATAAGTGGATAAGTAGCTTGGGAAAAGAGAATTGTAGGTATGCGAAGGCTAAGTCTCAATCCTTCATTAGTTCGTGTGAGTGCATAGTCAATGAGATCAAAACTGGTGTTGGAATATGCATAAGGCTGCGGCAGTAAGGCAAGAGTTTCATTGTTGCTGGTAATGGTGCTGGTGTTAAAAAAAGAAGTTTGATTAAGTCCCAGATCAAGTTCGCCTTGCTCAGAAAACAAAGAGATATTCTCTGAAGTAAGAAAGAGATAATCAATAAAAATATATCCAGTAGTTCCTAAAATATTATTGTCAAGCAACAAGAAGTTATCAGCAAAAATAATTTCTTCTTTCAAGCGTTTGGGCTCATAGGTTAAGCGTATTGCAGTGCCAAGACCAAAAATATCTTGATAGGTGTAAATGTTGTTTTCACCATAGCCATAGACTGGGTTAGCATGGGATAACACAGTTTCTTGCACATCATCAACATAGCGAATTCGCAAAGGCTGGAAGGAAATAGTATTATTTTCTTTGGTGAAGGAAATGGTTTCTTTTTCAGCGGGTGTATTTTTGAAGTCTGCGCGATAGTCATTACCGCGAGCGCATAATGCTCCTTTGCCATCACAAGTAGCCTCTAAAGCATTTTCAATAAGCTCTACAGTGTCATCCTCTTTAACAAAGAACTTAGACTCTCTATAAATGATTTGTTTACAGGAATTGCCTTGACAAGATCTTTCCCAGTTATCTCCAGTAATAGTGTTTTTGGAGAGGTTGAATTCTTTTTGATGAATCTTATGGGTATAAGGTGTTATAGTAATGTTGGCAGATCTATCTTTCTTTTGTTTTTGTTGTAGTTGCTGAGAAACATTTTCTAATGGGCTTATCAGTTGTTCTTGCTGTTGTTCCGAGGAGATAAAGGTGTACTCCACAGATGAAATATTAACAGTAGTATTCTGCACCACAATGACTAATTTATATTGTGGTTCTGAGAAGTTTACAAGCTCGCAAGTATCAACACATTGTTGGGAGAAATAAATCTGATTATCTATAGAGGAAGATTCACTTTGATTAAGCTCTTCGAGAGAACTTTCATTAATAGTTAGAGGCAATTCTTCTTCTAAAGGTGTAAGTGAAGCTTCTGCAAACGCAATAAGTCCTTGAGAAATAGGAACAGTGTAATTAGTTCCTGGTGTCAAATTAAGCACTTCTTCCCAAGATCCGAGGCAAAGACCAGATTCAAAGTCCCAGAAAGAACATCGATACAATTGAATGCCTTGTGCAACTTTAGTAAAGGAAGCTTCAGTAAAATTTAAATCTGTACTATTAATTGCATAAAAGGTAATGAAAAAAAGTTCTTCAGGAGACACTAAAACATGGGAATTATTGGTGAACATAAAAGAATTTCCTTGAACATTACTAAAGAAGAAAGAGACGGGCAAGATTTCGTCTAAAAAAATAGTAAGATTCTCTTCATTTCGTGCACCATGGATTTTGATTTCAGTCCATGTTTCGTCCATAACAAAAAAAGACTCATTAGTTAGTTGAAGAACTGCTCCACCTGTAATGCCTGAAAGAAAGGAAGAAAGAGCTTCTCTTAGTCTAGTTAGCCTAGATATAGTCTGACGCTCACTGTCATAAATCAAATAATTATCATTAACAAGATAGATGCGAACAGAACCTCCAGCTTCATAGGAGCCGCTAACTTTTAATGATTGCAAAGAAGTTGTTGGTGTAAAATTGAGAATGTAAGTTGTAGTAGTATTAGTAATAATATCTAGAGACTCAACTGCTGTTGCTGTAGTTATATTCTCTGGTGAAAGGAAAGCAAACCCTGTCAAAGAAGGCTGGAAAAAATAAAATCCAGCAAAAATAAAAAGTATGGTCAGTAGCACAGGAAGAAGAGATACTTGTGGGGAAGATATACTCTGATCCTTAGGAGTAGATTGGAGTGTGGTATCTTGACGAATTCGTAAAATTTCTTGCTCTAAGACACTGATCTCGGAATCATGATTAATGAACGTGCGGATATGCCCTTGATCTCCAAACAGTGCACTATATTTCTGCTCAAAAAGCTCTAAAGAGATAATCTTTTTTTTGTATTGTATTTGTAAGAGCTTATATTGTGCTAAGAGCTCTTGTTTGCGTTGTTCATGGTCTCGAATGCGTTGATAAAGAATTGCTTCGCGAGGAAGAGGTTGAGATTGTTGAGGCAGTGCTTGGGAAGGGGTTGTTTTTTGTGCTATTTGTTGTTCAGGAAGTCCATGCTCTTTACGCAATGCTTGTAATTTCTGTAGTGCAACTTGTTCATTAGAGCCTAAATAGACTGTTTTAACCTTGCCATCTTGCAAGCGAATGCTCTCATAGAAATAAGGTCCTATCTTCTTTCCCTTTTTTGTAATAAACTTCTGATACAAGTGCCTCTAACCTCTTTTAATGTCTTAATTAAGTTAGAAAATGTAGTGCAACCTGTTTATTTAAACATTATGGTCTTAAAAATCTGTTGAAAGTCTCTAAATAGGTCTCAATAGATTTCTAGTTTTTTGATCCACCATTCTGAGCATTTTCGTTTTTCTTCTTCTTGCCTTCCTCCAAGAGCTTATGCATTTCTGTGCTAAATTGCTTTGCACGTTCAAATGAGGTTGTTGCCTTACCGGCCTTGATTTCCTCAGTAGTCTCATATTGGAAGAAGGATCTTTTCTTTCGTTCCTGGTCAAAAGACTCAACAATCATATTTGCCTTGGTGTCAGCCAGTTCTAAAGCCTCTTCTTGTGCTGCTTCATAGTCTTCTAAGAGAGAAGTTTTTAACTTAGTTCTTGCCCATGTTATCAAGGCATCGGCAGTTACCTTATGTGCCAATTTCTCTCCGACTTTATAGCCCATCTTGTAAATAACTGCATTTGCTATGTAAAACATGGAATAATAACTGACTACTACAATCCAGAGCTTTGAAAGATTGTTGGTATGCATGTGTTCTGCCAATGAGAGTGATTCCTTGTGATTGTTCATATAAGTATCAAAAACTATCTGCTTAAATGGTTCTTTTCGTATAAGCTTGTCAGCAAGATAATGTTTCATATTGGTTGTTGCTTCCTTAATCCTTTGCTCATCTAGCATAGCTCACCATCCTGTAAAAATCCTCAACTCCTTGCAAAAGTATGTTCTTTTTCATGATCTCTTTTCCTACATTCTCTTCCGTAGTCTTGAGCATACTTATAAATTCTTGCGTTGAGAAGTCAAGATAATGGATAGGCAGGGCAAGCGTTCTTATGATCTGGCCAGCTTTTTTTCTTATGTCCTCATGATCTGTGACGATGCAGAGATCTATGTCTGATTGTTTTGTCTGCTTTCCGGCAGCGTAAGATCCGAATACAAGAGCTATATAAAATGGATTTTTTATTTCTTGTAGTCTGGTATCTAATACTTTGAGATTTCTCTCTTTTAGCAGGTTCTCTTTTTTTTGTTGTTCTACAGTGAGAACTTTTTCTATAAAGACATAGTTGAAAGTGCACTGATTAGAGTTGCCTAATTTCTCCAGAGTGAGAGCTTTTTCTTCCACTAATTTCTTTATCTCCTGAAAAGCAATTCTATAATTGATATTGAGACGTTGAGATACAGCATAAATGCTAAAAAACTCTTCTCTATGTTCCATAAAAAATGTAAGGATTCTGAGGCTATTCTTCATATTATTACCTTATTATAATAATACTATTACTTATAAGTAATATATAAACCTTCCTATCATGATGGTTTTGTTCTGTTGAAAGTCTCTGAATTATGTAGTTCTGAGTTTAGCGCAAAAAACCCTGTTTTCTCTAATGTTAGGAATTTAAAGAATCAATAAAAACTAGATGTTCAACAACGCCTATGTCTCCAGCAGTTCTTTCTGCATATCTTTAAGATCTAAGAGGAGAACATTCTTTTCTTCGATATTCTTTGAAAATGATTTTGCTATTAAGTAGAAGTATTCCTCTCTCCCATGTATATGCCATTGAACATATTTGCTTTTTTCTCTAAGTTCTTGCAATAAA
>JAGVZA010000017.1 GCA_018302985.1 Candidatus Woesearchaeota archaeon
CTGACGGGTACTCCTGCGAACATACATTTTTTAGGATGGATTCTTTTTTCTGCGATTCCTTTTAGCACCACTAGACATCCAGCAGACTTTGCAAATATAAAATCTTCTTTAACTACTACCTGTTCTAGTTTTTTTACTTCTGCTTCTATATCTATTGTTTCTTCACCAGTTTTCCAATGCTCATAGTAGATGACTTCTGTAGTGCACTCTTTTTTCAGTGTTTTTTCTATTTCTTCTATCCATACCTTGTTTTCCTTGCTATTGCCTGGAAGCAGGATTACTTTCATACTTCTTTTTTCCTTTATGGACCTTATATTATTTGTGCTTTTCAAGTAACGAAGAAAAGACGACATGTTTTTATAGCTTAGAAACTGAATTTCCTATGTATGCAGAAGAAGATCTTTTTCGCTGGCCTTTTATTGGTGATCATTGGAGTTTCTTTAGGTAGTTTGCTTACTGTTGTTTTCCAATCTTCTAATGGAGAACCTTTGCAACGCTTAGATGCAGACTATGAACACGTAGTGCAAGCACAATTTGTAGCTGTTGACGAACAAGGCAATGGTGTTGTTTCAGATCTGGAGACTGAAGTAAGACAAGGACAAGGATTAGTGCTAGTGAACGTGAATAATGTTCTGGCAGATGTGACTACGCAATATAGCGCAAGACTAGCAAGCATTGTTGCAAGCAATTATACTCACATTGACACTTCTACTTTGGATATCATTTATAATTTGAAATCAGAAGCTGGAGTGGTTGCTGGACAAAGTGCTGGATCTATCATGGCTGTTTCTACGATTGCAGCATTACAAGGCAAAAATTTGCGTTCTGATGTTATTATTACTGGATCTATTTCTGCTGATGGTGCTGTAGTGAATGCCGGAGGACTGCGAGCAAAAGCTGCTGCTGCAAAAGAAGGAGATGCAACTTTATTTTTAGTTCCTAAAGGCAGTGGAAGCAGTGTAGTAAACATGACACGTGTAGAAAGATGCACTACTTATAATGGACAAGACTATTGCTCTGTTACTTATCCTGGTCAAATAGTAAGTATTGGGGAAGATATTGGCATTACAGTTGTTGAAGTGGAAACTGTTGCTGAAGCTATGGAGTATTTCTTATGATCTTTTGGTGGCAAGTTGGACTCTGGTGGAGATCACATTGGGGTAAAGTACTTCTTTCTGTATTCCTGTTTGTTGCTGGATTTTCTGCTATTTATTTTTTCCAAGATTCTCTTACTGGGCTTTTTGTTAGAACTCCTACAGATTCTTTGACTACTCCTCTACTTTCTTTAGGCGATCCTTTTGACTTAACAGATTATACCCAAGTTGAAGTGGATGTTCTTGCTGAAGGAGTACTGTTCAAAAAAGACTGCAAAGGTATTTGGCTAGCCATGCCTTATGAAAAAACTTATTCTATAAAACGCGGAGAAGTGGGGGCTTTTGATGTTAGACCTACACAACATGATATACTCTTTGATATTTTAACTAATTATAAAATAACTATGCACTATGCAAGGATCGAACGCATACAACATGATTTTTTTTATGCAACAGTTTTACTGGAAGACAATGATAAACTTTTACAACTAGATACAAGACCTAGTGATGCTTTGGCTTTAGCAAAACGTCTCAAAGTGCCAGTGTATATGTCTTCAAAACTCCTTCAACAACAAGGAAGAGATATTTGCAATGACCAACGTGCTTAACTTAGATGTTTTGCTTAAGGATTATCCTTTTGGAACTGGACAACATTGTCCAATTCTTTCTAAACTCTTTTGGCAGTATATTCGAACTGAACATCCAGACTTTCTTCGTCACTCTGAAAGATCTCTTTTTTTACCTGTAGCTCAATCACTACCTTGGTCACGTATTCAAAGATATGCTGCGGATGCACTCTTTCGTACTATTCTTCTTACCAGGCTTAATGAAGTCGCGAGCAATGGTATTACTTGTGATGTTAGAACGTATGCATTACCTCAAGAGCAACAACCCTCTCAAAAGAAGAAAGGTACTTTAGGTCATCTTGTCTTTGAAACTGCTTACGATGCTACTGCAAAACCTTTGGCAGAATTAGGATTTGACAAAATGGTGTGGCCAAGATTTTAAACTTCTCTGCATCTGTATCATTTCCTACAACAGCAGCATAATGCATAGGAATAGCAATTTTTGGTTTAATAATCTTGACTGCCTGCACAGCTTCTTCAGGAGTCATGACATAAGTTCCTGAAACTGGCAATAAAGCAATATCAATATTCTTGAGCTGTTGCATTTCTGGAATACAATCTGTGTCGCCAGCATGATAAATTCTTTTTCCATTTACTGTGATGATGAAACCTACACGACCATCTTGCTTGGGATGAAAAGGCATATTGGGCGCTCGAAATTTATTAATATTATATGCTGGAATAGTTTCTATAGTTATTCCTTGGACTTCTTTTTTCTGGAAGGGTTCTATTAAGACTACACTACTAATTTTCTCTGCAATTCTTGACAAAGTACTTTGACATTCTGGAATAGTTACTATAGTAGTACCTTGCTTGAGGAGCTTTTCTATATCTTTGAGACTTAAATGATCAGCGTGCTCATGAGTTATGAGAATAAGATCTGCTTGCTCTTGAAGTTCAATTTGGTAGGGATCAAAATAAATTATTTTATTCTGCGCTTTGATTTTAAAGCAATCATGATTTAAACGTTCAATGTTTATTCCTTCAATATCCATTTTGAAAAGTAATTATTTCCTATTTAAAACAGTTGCGCTCTTGGTTTTAGTGTCCAATACTTGAGCATTGCAGGTGGTTCATGGGGTACAGGAATGCCAAATGTTTGTTGCTCTACTATTTCGAAATCTTGTTGTATCTTTAAATAATAAGCTCCATGTTGTAACAACCTAATTTTATGTATATATACGTCAGAATCGAATAATGGATTGTCTTTTCTTAATTTTTTGGATTTCCAGTTCTCATTATCATCTGCTACTTCTAAGATTGATACTAGACCATTTGCTTTTAGAACTCTCTTTGCTTCTTGTAAGGCTTGCCAATGATTTTCCATTAAATGCCACGACATGGAAAACAAGAGTAGATCAAATGTTCTGTTTGCGAAGGGCATTTCTTCTCCTCTTCCACAAACAAATTTTCTATTTTTTTGAGCATTTACTACCTCTTTTTCTAAGTTCAAATCAAGGCCTATATACTCTGCGATATAAGGGTTTAATTGTAAGCCTATTGCTCCCTTCCCACAACCTATGTCTAATATGTATGCCTCTGCTAACATGTGAGTTTTAGACCATTTTTCCATTAAGAATGTACAAATTGATCCTGGTTTATGTTTATTCATTTTTGTAACCTCTATTTTCTAGTATATACTTACTTCTTTGAACAAATATTTATAAAGCTATCTTTTGTACCTTGTCTATGGACATCAAAGATTTACCAAAAGCATACGAAGCCTTGCAAAAGAAGTATACTCTTCCTGCTTACCATGACTTGAACAATGAATTCGAACTCCTCTATATCTCAGCTTCTTTAGTTTCTTTGGATTTTCCTTTACGATTTATTCGACGTCGCATGGCAGATCGCATTGGTAATGCAGTCAATTATCTTCAAGCTTTATTACAACCTAATCCTGGATCTTTAGTCCTTATGCGAGAAAGCTCTTTTTTTTCCAGCGATGAGAAACTCAAGATAGGAGACCTCTTACAACAAATGATTGCTTTGGAACGAACCTCTTTTGTTTTGGACTTGCAAGGCGATGAAAAACAAGATGCACATTATATTCATGAAACTTTCAAACAATGGATTTCTTTGAAGAAAATCTACGCAACTTTTATAGCACGCTTACCCGAACACTGGAAACAGCAGGAAGAAAAGAAACCTACTAAGAATCCTTACGTTGGTTAGAAACTTAGAAAAGCAAAGCTTTAAAAGATTCATTCCCATAACACCCCTATGAAAGTCAAAGAAGTAGCCATGGTTGTTGCTCTAGCACTCCTCTCTGCTTTTTTTGTTGGACTTTTAGTTGATGCTTTATATGTAGAGCCTAAGTATGAAGACTTCTGCAAGCAATCCGCACGTCCTTATCCTGAAAAAGCTTATCCTCTGTATCCAGAACAATGCAAACCTTATAACTTAACTGTACAAGAACGAACACTCATAGACCAATGTTTTGACAGCAAAGGTATGCCTGACTACAATCTTGATGACAAAGGATGCCAGACTAGCTTTAAGGAATGCAACTATTGTCAACGAGACTTTGACCAAACTTTACAAAAATACAATAGAAATGTTTTCTACATAGTTACGCCTTTAGGTTTAATAGCTATTATTCTTGGCTTGTTTATAGGCTTAGAAGTTGTTGGCTCAGGAATGATGTTTGGTGGTATTTTATTGATGGCATACGGCACTATGAGATACTTCTCCAATATGAGCAAATTGATGCGTGTTCTTGTGATCGGCATTGAATTAGTGTTGTTGATAATCATTAGTATCAAGAAGTTACGAAAATAAGTAGCAATATTTGGTTAAATATGTTTTTTCCGATAGTATGTGCCATTTTTGCACTAACTGAGGCTTCATCTAATTCCTTGCTCTCAAGTATTAATTCATACAACTTATAGACTAGCCGATCAATCTCTTTTTTTCACTTTTCTTATCTTTGTCGACATCCAATAAATTTTTTGATTTCTGCATTAATTTATCAAAATCGGATTCAAATAATCTGTCTTGGACTATTCTATATCTTTCAAATTCACTTTCTGCAAATTCTTTTGCAATTCTCATTGTTATTTTACCAGCATTTTTTAATATTTCTCTCTCATCAAATTCTAAGAATAAATCAAGCCTTTTTGACCAATCTTCCATAGTCATAGGTATTCTTCTTTTTGCTCGTTCTTCTGCTAAATCAAGATACGCGCTTACTATTCTTCCTAAGGATTCTAGTTCTTCTTTTGTTAAGTAATTTTTAGCAATAGACACGTCTGTCTTTATAATCTTACCTTCAGGAGAACTTTTCCATGATGTTAAACCCATATGCTCCTTTTTGCTATCTGCTCTTTCCCTAATCAATTCAGGGGCTGTGTGCTTATGAATCGCATAATGCAGTTTGTTTTGAACTTTCGCGAAGAATTCTTTCGTCGCTTCTGCGTTTTTATCGTAATCTAAGCTTGTCGTGTAAATATCAGTAATTTTCTGGTAGAAATTTCTTTCACTTAACCGTATTTCCCTAATTTCAGCTAAAAGTTCATCAAAATAATTTTGATTTAAGAAACTCCCATTCTCTAATCTTTTTTTGTCTAAAACATACCCCTTTATTGCAAATTGTTTTAAAACTTTAGTCGCCCATATCCTAAACTGCGTGGCTCTTTGTGAATTTACCCTATATCCAACAGAAATTATCGCGTCTAAATTGTAGAAGTCTACATCTCTTTCTATGTCTCTATTTCCTTCTGTTTGAACTTGTCGAAAATTCCGACATGTTGCGTTTTTATCTAATTCTCCCTCTGCATAAATGGTATTCAAATGTTCAGTTATGGTACTTCTGCCTTTATCAAATAATCTCGCGATCATCTTCTGAGAGAGCCAAACAGTTTCATCCGCATATTTTACCTCAATAGATTCTTCTCCTGACTGGGCGCTAAATATCAAAAATTCAGCGGTGCTGTTCTTGATTGTCAAGTCTTTTGTCATTTTACAACAAACCCCTTATTTTGTTGACCTTTTTTTAAACTCATTAATTCTCTGAGGTTGTTAAGGCTTTAAATAACTTCCTTGGGTGTTTGAGAAGTGCTCTGCCTATTAGTCTTTTGTTCTTGCTAAGATAATTTCAGGATTCTACAGGTCTAGTTTCGCACATCACCAACTAAGTAGCAATCTATTTAAGCAAGTTCTGTACACGTCTTTTTATGGATACGTTTGGGAAAAAGTTAATGCGTCTTATTGATCGAGCCAGCTTTAAGGAACTCTTACTCTTTTGGCTCCTCTTCATGTTTTTACTAGGTTTATTTTATTTTATTCTGACTTTTTTTGGCGATGTTATTCTCTATAGAGGAAAGGTAGTAGAACCAGGTCTTAATGGCTTTTTAATTACTCAATATTTTAGCTTTATCACTTCTATTTCTGCATCCCAAGGCTATGGGGATGTCTTTCCTTTAGGAATAGCACGATTTTTTGCAGTTTTGGAAGCTATTACAGGACTCTTGCTCTTTGGTATGCTGATTGCTAAATTAGTTTCTATCAAACAAGAAGTTATTCTTGATGAGGTTTATTCTATTTCCCATGATGAAAAATTAAGCCGTGTACGCTCCACGATTAATCAATATACCTTAGATATTAACAAATTAATGGATAAAGTGCATCAGGGATTAATTACTAAACGCAGCGTCAAAGAAACTTGGGTTCATTTCTACTCCTTATCGAAAGCGTTGCAAGACTTGAATCAATTGATTTTTAATCCGAAGAGAGAATTTTCAGAATATGTCAAAACACTGGATTTTAACCAACTGGATTTATTAATTGTTGGCATGACTTCTGCTTTACAGAAAACAGTGCAATTTTTTGAGCTTGTTGACCAAAGAAAGCTGGAAGTGGATAGAGAACATGTAGCAGAGACCTTATCTGCCATCTATAGCACTATGAAGCTATTTGTAGATCATTATATCCTTTTACCCGAACTTAAACATCAATTAAGTGATCTTAAACTGCTTTTAGACTCTACCAAAAACCTTTTAAATAAGTATATAGGATATAAAAAGTATATATAGAGATAACACAGACAGTGTTCAACTCTTCACACGAAGGGACCTTTTACGAAACACACACTACATATTTTGGGGTTGAGTACTTTAGGATTACTAACGGCTTGTCAGCCAGCGGAGTATATGTCTCGTTCTTCTCCTTTTTATCCCGGAAGTTATTTAGATACGCCTGCAAGTTTATCTTCTGAGCCTTTTGATGGCTTTCAAAATACTTCTCCAAAGAAAACACAAGCCCTTCCTACTCTGCCCCTTGAAACACGAGTGCGCGAGGAAGAAAATACTCATGGACCAAATGCTCCTTGTATAGATTTTGTTCTACCTGCTGCTTCCGTTCAACCTTCTGATCCTGCTGAAGAGTATGGACCTCATCTTTTTGAAATGATTCAACCTTATCAACAAGATCCACAAGCTACTTCAACTTTAGTAAACAGATTTCCACGAAGCCATTATAGTCATAGCAAAATCTTAGGAGTTCCTTTTACTCTCTCTTCTCCAGGACGATCTTATTCTACTATTTCTACTTTTTCTTCTGATGCTCTTGAACAAAATTCATGGATGGTTGAAGGGGGAAATACTGACTCTGAGCCCACTAAATATCCTTCTACTAGCAAAATTTGGAAAGTAGCACGCTATCTGCTCTTTCAAGGCGATGATCCTGTCTCTAAAACTTATCGCAGCACCATGAGTACGCTAGCAAAAGCATCTGATACACCTGTTCAATTATTCTTAGGTCCAAAATCTGGATTAAAAGTTGATTTAGATTATAATAAAGCCCGCCTTACTTTACGTCTTCCTTTTTTTGAAACCATAGCTACAGAATTAGAATATGAACATGGTATTTTTGAAAATAAAGAAAATAGCGCACTTAAATTAACTATGGGCTTTAACTTTTAGTCATCTCAAATCTTTAGAAAAGCTTTTAAAGGACAGATTGTATAGAATTGTATTGGGTTTCTAGGTTGTTTTCAAACTCATGAAACATTTACAAGCATTCGCATTGGTTTTATTACTAGTTATTAGTGCGTGCACTCCTTTAGATCAAGTTCAAATAAGTACTTCTGATCAACGTCTGAAAGAATTTTCTACTAGCGAACAACTTACAGCCTTCTTAAAAGAACATCAAGATCAACAAGGCGGCAATTATGGTGGTCCTTTTATGATGGCAGCTCGAGATGCTGTTGAAAATGAAGGTTCTGGAGCACCAGTTGCATCACCTACTGCACAAAAATCTGCAGATTCCAACGCTGGTAGAAGTTATTCACAGACCAATGTACAAGAAGAGGGAGTAGATGAAGCTGATATTGTTAAAAATGATGACAGATACATTTATACTTTAACACAAAACAAATTAGTTATTGTTGACGCTTATCCACCTACTACTGCAAAAATTGTTACTACTCTAGAACTTGCTGGCAACGCGCGAGATTTATTCATTAACAAAAATAGACTAGTTGTTTTCACTGATCTCTATCCTCAATATTATGCTTTGGGTGGTGTTACCAGAGGCATGATGGAAGACACAGATGTAGCTTCTAGTCCTCCAAGCAGCGGATCTGGAGAAGGAGAAATTGGAGCAGCATCAAAGATTGCAATGCCTGAAATCTGGCCTCCACAACCTTACCAACCTCCAAGAACTGGTGTACTCATTTATGATACTACCAATAAAGAAGATCCTGAACTTGTAGCTAATTACACTGTAGAAGGAAATTATTTACAATCTAGAATGATTGGTGACTATGTCTATGTTATTGCACAAAACAATGCTTATTATGGTGGAGGACCAATGCCTTTACCAGCAATCAAAGCTGAAGACCAATTAATTATGGAATCTCCAGTGTACTATTTTGATAATTGGGAACCTCAAATTAACTTTAATTCGATTGCTTCCTTTAATGTGCAAGATGTCGAAGATGTGAATTTACAAACTTTCATGCTAGGCTACGCAAACACTTTATATGTCTCTGATAAAAACCTGTATATTGCCTATCAAAAACAAATTCCTTATGCTTACTATGAACAAGACCAAAAATCACGCTTTACTGAAATCATTATTCCGTTATTACCTAATGATTTACAACAGACTATGTATGGCTTATTAGCAAGTGAAGAAGACTTCAATCTTGTACAACAAAGAATGTATGAGGCTTTAGAAACTTACTACAATAAACTAGATGCTGAAGAACGTCAAGAACTCCAAACAAAAATTGACAAAGCTTTACAAGAGTATGAATTCAAACTTCAGGAAGAACGCATGAAGACTGTAATTCATCGCTTAAGCTTACAAGAAGGCATTGTTAAATATGAAGACAAAGGAGAAGTTAAAGGCAACTTGCTCAACCAATTTTCTTTAGATGAACATGAAAAGTATTTACGTGTCGCTACTACTGTTGACTTCTGGGGATCCCAAGGCTCTCAAAGTTATAACAATGTTTATATCTTGAATGATAATCTTAAAGTCGTTGGAAAGCTTGAAAATCTAGCACAGACTGAAAGAATTTACTCTACTCGCTTCATAGGTGATAGACTCTATATGGTTACGTTTAGACAAATTGATCCTTTATTTGTGATTGATTTATCTGATGTGGAAGCACCAAAAGTTTTAGGACAATTAAAGATTCCTGGATTCTCCAATTACTTACATCCTTATGATGAGAACCATATTATAGGTTTAGGACAAGACACTGTAGAAGAACAAGGCAGAACTACTACTGGTGGTTTGAAGATAGCACTCTTTGATGTGACTGATGTTAACAATCCCAAAGAAGAAGCTAAATTGATTATTGGCGGACAAGGCACTTCCTCTGAAGCATTTTATGATCATAAAGCATTTTTACTTGACAAAGAAAGAAACTTTGTTATCTTCCCAGTGAGTGAAGTTAAGAATGGCAATTGGGAACATGTCTGGCAAGGAGCGTATGTCTTACGCGTACGACCTGATGTAGGATTTACTGTTCAAGGTAAAGTAACGCATGCGACGTATGATCCTGCAAAACCTTATGACACTTACTCTACGCAAGTTAGACGAGCATTGTATATTGGTGATGTCTTGTATACTTTATCTCCTAAGAAGATTAAGATGAATGATTTGCGAGACTTACAAGTTGAACATAAGACGATTACACTACCATATAAAGACGAAGTGTATGGTCCTATTATGTACTAGAGAAATGTTTATATACTGTGGGCTATAGGTTTTTTTATGCGAACATTTCAAAAGCTAACTAAAGAACCTTTCTTTTTAATTATTCTATTTCTTGCGATTCTAGTTTTGGGAACAGTCACTATTACAGCACTATCTTCTGATAGGGCGTTGGTTGAATCTCTTCTTTCTGAACAACCAGATGGAGAAAAAACTTTAGCAACTCTTCAAAAATATGACTCGCTTACTCCAGAAGAAGCATTTCAACTTCGCTTTGAACAATTGAATGCACAACAGCAAGATTCTGGAGAACAAGAATGAATTTTAAATTCTTATTGACTTTATTTATTCTTTCTGTAGGTTTTTTTACTCTTGTAGAATTTGCTTCTGCAACTGAAGGTGTAGTAATAAAACAAGCTACATTACCTGCTTCAAGATCACATTTAGCCTGTGCTGAAGATTCATCTACTCATAAAATTTATTGCTTTGGAGGCGAGCCATATACCAATCAAATATTTGAATATAATTCTCTTAATGATGTTGTTGTCGTTAAAAATGCTGGACTACCAGGCTCAAGACTTGGTTTAAGTTGTGCTGAAGATTCATCTACTCATAAAATTTATTGCTTTGGAGGATATGATGGAAGTGCGCTAAATCAAATTACTGAATATGATCCAGCTACAGATACCTTAGTTCCAAAAACTGCAACTCTTCCCGTACCTAAATATTATTTTGATTGTACTGAAGATTCATCTACTCATAAAATTTATTGCTTTGGAGGTACCAATAGCGGAAACCAAATCGTAGAATACAATCCTAACCAAGATATTGTCACTATAAAACAAGCAACATTGCCTAATTCAAGACAAGGCTTATCCTGTGAGGAATCTCTTATTAATCATAAAATCTATTGCTTCGGGGGTGAACCTCATACTACAGAGATTATAGAATATATCCCTTTAACAGATACTCTTTCTATTAAAAATGCAATTTTGCCAACTGCTCGTGCAGCTTTTGATTGTGCACCCAATGTTTATGGAAATATTTATTGCTTTGGCGGCTCAGAATCTAGTGGAAATCGTCTTAGTCAGATTGTAGAATATGAACCTTCTACTGATCTACTCAATGTTAGACCATTTACCTTACCTATGGGTGGTCTATCTGCTCTTGCCTGTGCAAGAAATTCTATGACCCATCAAATCTATTGCTTTGGAGGAGAATTACCTTATAGTGATCAAATTATTGAATATACCTCTCCTTATTATTTAATTGACACACCACGTCTTCTGAATCCTCCTCGTATAGGCACTACCTTAGACATCGAACTTTCAGATTCTAGCCATCCTAATACAGATTATCTTCTTGCTATGTCTTTAGGCAACGCACCTGGAATGACTTTATCTGATAATCGCAATATTCCTTTGAACTATGATCTCTTTTTGCAGACTTCTCTCTTTAGTCCATTTTCTTTAAGCTTATTTAATTCACAAAGTAGATTTAACAGCAATGGCATAGGATCTGCATTTTGGAACATTCCTAACAATCCTGGTTTAGCAGGTCAAGATCTTTATTTTGGTTTTGTGACTGTTGATCTTCATAATCCTTTGCCTCAAGCTATTCTCTCTATTTCCCAATCTCGAAAAGTAAAAATTATGCCTCGTCATTTTATTTCAGACAGCAACACTGTTGCTTTATGGAACTTTGATGAAAATATGGGAGATGTGCTTACAGACTTCAGCGGCAATGGCAACAATGGACAAGTTCGCGGCGCATCATGGACAACGGGCATTGACGGCTCTGCTTTGCACTTTGATGGCGTTGATGATTATGTGAATGTTTCTGACAGTCCTTCCTTAGTCTTGACCAATGCTTTTACTATTGAAGCTTATGTTAACTTTGAAGGAACTCTACAAGATACTTCTATTGATACTATTGTTGGCAAAGATTACCAGTATATCTTCGGCATAGGCGACAATGTTTTCCCTAACAACTTAGCATTTACTTTTGCTGATCAACCAGGCTCTTTATGTCCTAATACGTGGTGTGACGGTGTTGCTACTGTTCCTCAAAATAGCTGGCATCATGTAGCTGTACAATACGACGGACAAACCATCAAAACTATTATGGATGGACAAATTATTACTGAATATCCAGCACAATTCACTGTTGGTAGCGCTTCTACTACTTTAGGTATTGGCGCACGACTTGTTTTTGCTCTTGATACTGATCCTGTTCCAGTCGCTTTCTTTAAAGGCAAGATTGATGAAGTTAGAATTAGCACTATTGCAAGATACTGAATAAACTATCTCAACCTTTATAAACGCTTATTTTGCCAGTATGCTACAACCTCTTCACAGTTTGTTTGAAAACAATGACTCACATTACTATCAAAGGACACACCTTTACTCCTGTAACAGCACGAGATTCTTTTGGGAGAAGAGCCTTGCAATACAAGAATAACATTATTACTGTCCTTGGCAAACTTGGTTTAACTGATGATGATATCCTTATAGATATTGACCCTGTGGCGATCAAGAATGTTCCTGCTTCTGCAACTTGGTATTTAGAAGGCTATAGGATGTATTACAGCTATAAATCTGCCAAACGTTATGTTGATAATCTCTATATTGTTTTCAAAGTCATTGAGTTTGAAGTAGTTGATCTTCTGAGCAAAAAAAAGACGTTTGAAGAATTCCTTTCCGACTTCACTGAAAAAGATGATGTTGAACATATGCGTAAAGCAGCACGAGAAACTCTAGGTCTTGCACCTGATGTTATAGATATGGCAGTGATTGATAAAAGATATAAAGAGCTTGCAAAAAAGTGTCATCCTGATATGCCTGGAGGAGACACTGAAATGTTCAAGAAGATCAATAATGCTCACAAGATTTTGAAGAGAGAGCTAGAATAATTATTTGATAGATTTTAATTTAAGCTATTTAAAGTTCTGTTAAGCTGCTGATTTTGCCATTTCAATAACTCTCTTATTATCGCCTAAAAATATTTTGCTTGCTTTAAGGATTTCAATACTAATAATGGAACCATCTTTTGCTATATCTATGATAATACCATTGGGTAGTTCTATGCTCTTCAATAGTCCTTTTTCTGCAATTCAATGTCCAGAATATCTTCCTTTTGGTCGTAGTAGCTTTTCATTTCAATCAATCCAATAAGCTGTTAGTATTTTTATGTCTTTGCCTTCTGTTTTATATACCACTTTTAATGTTCTTCCTGATGGAGGAATTCTTGTTATAGCATTCCAGACATCTTCCCAATGCCTATCTCTTATTCTATCTGAATTTCTGATACCATACTCAATTATATCTTCTGTAATGTCTTGTCTCTTTTTTCTTTTTCTTAACCAATGTTCTGAATTTTTAAACATTTATTTTTAGTCTATTTCTATTCTTTATCTCTTTTTCTTAGAAAATTCCGAAAGTCTTCTGATTTTTTGTTTCTTTTTTTCGATATCTTTGTTAGAATTTTCAGAATATGTCTCTATTTTCGAAAATCTTTCGCTTTTTATGCAATTTTTTTGAGATCTAGAATTCCATCTGTTTAAGGTACTAACTAGCTATTCTGATCTTTTATTCATCTATTTCTGTAGTATGATAGACTTATTTTTTTATTCCGCCCATTCTACATACAGTTGTTCCACACTTAGGACACTTACCTTTTGCAATCTTTGTACCTCTTGATGTCTTGCTTTCAACTGGGTTCTTAATTTCTACTTTTCTTTTACATTTAACACAATATCCTTCTGTTGCCATTGTTTTCTCCTCCTTTTGATTAAAAATAACTAGCTTAGCGTTTATAGTGCCTATTTTAAATGTTTTGATGGTGTATTTTTGCTGATAACTTATTTGGAATCTTACTTATTTCCAGAATTTTTTCACTTCTCAAAGTGTCCCCATAGGTTTTATAAATGGATTTTCTTTATAGTACTGGCTATGATCACTTTTTTAGACAAACCACAAACGAAAGAGACAGTACAAGGTATACTGCATCCTTTAGTTAATAGATGGTTCTTTAGCAAATTCAAAGATTTCTCCCTGCCGCAGCTGTATGGAGTCAAAGAAGTACACGATAGGAATAATATCATGGTTGTAGCTCCTACTGGATCTGGGAAGACCTTAACGTGCTTCTTATCTATTTTAAATGAATTAATAAGACTAGCTGATGAAAAGAAGCTTGAAGAAAGGATTTATGCTGTTTATATCTCTCCTTTGAAGGCCTTAAACAACGATATTGCTAGAAATCTTCAAGAGCCTTTAGCAGAAATGCTTAAACTAGCTCAAGAAAAACATAAAGATTATCCCATTCGTGTTGGTGTGAGGACTGGAGATACAACCACTGCTGAAAAACAGAAGATGTTGAAACAAGCTCCCCATATCTTGATTACTACTCCAGAATCTTTAGCTATTCTTCTTTCTAGTGATAGGTTTAGAGAACTCTTGCGTGATGTGACTTGGTGTGTCATTGATGAAGTGCATGCACTTGCAGAAAATAAACGTGGTGTGCATTTGTCTTTGTCTTTGGAAAGACTTCAAGAACTAGCACCTAACATGACTAGAGTAGGATTGTCTGCTACAGTTGAGCCTCTTGATGCAGTTGCAAATTATTTAGTGGGTATGCGAGATTGTAAAGTTGCTCATGTGCAATATAACAAAGAATTTGATCTGCAAGTGATTAGTCCATTGCCAGATTTAATTGATACGACCCATGCTAAACTTCACAATGCTATTTATGCAACTATGGACAAACTCATTCAAGAACATAAGACTACACTCATCTTTACTAATACTAGAGCAGGAACAGAAAGAGTTGTGCATCATCTGAAAGAACGTTTTCCTAAGAATTACACTGAAAATATTGGAGCACATCACGGAAGTTTAAGCAAGAAGCATAGATTTGACATTGAACAACGCTTGAAAGAAGGGAAATTAAAAGCAGTTGTTTGTTCGACAAGCCTTGAACTTGGAATGGATATTGGTTATGTTGATTTAGTTATTTGTTTAGGTAGTCCAAAGTCTGTTGCTAGATTTTTACAACGTTGTTTGCCTTATACTGCAAAGATTTTATTGGCAGATGGCACTTATAGGGAAATAGGTGATATTGTAGAGAATAAACTAGATGTCGAGATTTTATCGTTTGATAAACATAAAGGCTTCATAAAAAATAGAATAAGCACGTATCACAAAAACAAAACTGATTTTATTATAACTCTTAAAACTCATTCTGGATCCATCTTAGAATGTACTCCCGAACATCCTTTACTCACTAGAAATGGCTGGAAAAAAACATCTGACCTCAATGAAGGAGAAGAAATTGCAGAATTATTTGACTTTAACAAAGACACGACTCCTTATATTTATGAAATGATTAATCAACTTGAATTTTATGTTGAAAATAGACAAGATTTTTTGAGAAAAATAGTGGACTCTTTAGTACAACAAAAAAAACTCTCTTATAGTTCTATAGCTCAACTAATAGGTATTCAACAAAATCATCTTCAAAATTATATGAGACGAACAGGAAGAAGAAAAAGCATTCGTCTTGATATTTTCTTGAAACTTATGAACCTCTGCAAAGTACCTCGTAAAACTTTTTTACCTTATCTCCAAGAACTAAAAAGCAAATCAAATCATCGAGTGCCTCTGCCTCTTAAAGTTGATAAAGATTTTATGTGGTTAGCAGGCATTGTTGCTTCTGACGGCTCAATTACACAACATAAGAAGACTAAAGAATATAAAATCAAAATAGGGAATACTGACAAAAATATTCTTCTTAAATGCCAATCAGTGTTCAATAAATATGGATTTTTCCCAAAAATCTTAAATGTAAAGAGACCTTCTCAACAGTCATTTAAAACTTTAGATTGTGGTTCTAAACTTCTAGCACAGATGATTCTATCCTTGGGATTAACAACGAAGAATAAAAGCAGTGAGATTGCGGTTTCTAACATTCTTTATAGAATGCCTAAGGATCTCATTATCCCCTATATTGAAGGTGTCCTTGAAGGGGATGGTAGTGTTAGCAATGATACTATAAGATTATTTTCTGCAAGCAAAAAATTTGCTCAAGGATTACATAATCTTCTTAACCGCGGTGGAATCTATAATTATTTTGTAGAAATGGATGCTAAACCCTCTATACTCGTCCCTAAAATAAATTTAAAAAAGATCTTCTGTGTTCATATAGGAAGAAATGGAGCTATGCAGAACTTCCTTAAATATTGCACTTTCAATGGAAAAAAAGTTGAACAACTTACTCAAAATAGAGTACACTTTACACAGAATAATAACCATATAGAAAAAAATATTTGCTGGACAAAGATACAGGCGATTAGAAAAAATAGATATAAACATCATGTTTATAATCTAACTCTTCAAAAAGAACCTAATAATTATTTTGTAGATAGTATTCTTACTCATAATTGTGGAAGAGCTGGACACTCTTTGCATGAAAAAGTCAAAGGGCGACTTATTCCGATGGATAGAGATGATCTTGTTGAATGTGCAGTGCTCTTGAAAAATGCTGTAGAAAAGAAGATTGATACTATTCACATACCTGAAAATTGTTTAGATGTTTTAGCACAACATATTTTTGGCATGGCTATTGCTGATAGATGGAATATCAAAGATGTGCTTACTGTAGTCAAACGAAGTTATTGCTATAGAACTTTATCAGAAGCTGATTTCATGGATGTGATTAAATATCTAGCAGGAGAATATGCAACACTTCAAGACAGACATATTTATGCTAAGATTTTTTATGATCATGAGAGCGGAGAAATTGGCAGAAGAGGAAGAATGAGCAGAGTTATTTACATGACTAATATAGGAACTATTCCAGATCAGACTAATATTCTTGTTAAAGTCAATGAAACTGTTGTTGGGACTTTAGATGAACCTTTTTTAGAACGCTTACAACGAGGAGATGTGTTTGTCTTAGGCGGACAGACGTATGAATTTTTGTTTGCCAGAGGCATGGTTGCGCAAGTGAAGGCTGCTGCTGGAAGACAACCTACCGTTCCCAGCTGGTTTTCTGAACAATTACCTTTGAGCTATGATCTAGCAGTCTCTATCCAGAAGTTTAGACGCTTACTGGATGATATGTTTGTGAACAAATACAAAAAGGAACAGACTCTGGAATTTATTCGCAGTTATTTGTATGTTGATGAGAATGCTGCGCAAGCACTCTATAGATATTTCTATGAACAACATCTCTTTGCTGGTATTCCTCATGATAAAAGAATGTTAGTGGAATTTTATCAGGATGACAAAACGAATAAGAAATATGTTTTGTTTCATTCGTTGTATGGGAGAAGAGTCAATGATGTGTTAAGCAGAGCTATTGCGTATGCTATCTACAAACTTCAAAAGAAAAAACCAAGAGATGTTGAATTAGGTATTAATGATAATGGTTTCTTTTTAGCATCGGACAAACCTATACAAGTTTTACGTGCGTTGGAAGCAGTGCAGAAGGAAGATCTTTGGGCTGTGATGAAACTAGCTTTAGAGAAGACCGAAGTTTTGAAAAGAAGATTTAGACATTGCGCAGGCAGAGCATTAATGATCTTAAGAAATTACAAAGGACAACAGAAAAAAGTAGGGAAACAACAAGTGAGCAGCATGATCTTAATGAGTGCTATTAAACGTATTAGTGATAATTTTTCTATTCTTAAGGAAGCAAGAAGAGAAGTCTTGGAGGATTTGATGGATATTGACCATGCTACTATAATCTTACGACAGATGCGAGAACGCGAAATTGAAATCAAACAATTTCATACTCCCTTACCTAGTCCTTTTGCATTTACGTTGATTACTCAAAGCTACACAGATATCCTCAGGATGGAAGACAAAGTAGACTTCATTAGAAGGATGCATAAGAATGTCATTGCTAAACTTGGGAAACAATATGATGTTCAAGAAATTATGGTGAAAGAGAATTAATCATCGCAATGTCTTTCGCGAGTCGGTAAAGGAACAACTGTCTGTTGCGCAAGATATTGCTGCGTAATTTCTCTTACTCTATCCCATAAAGCAACTTGATCTGGGTTATGTTGAGCTACAGTAAAATCCAAGAGGGTTTCAAACTTTAGCTGGTCTACAGTTAGAATTCCATTTTTTGAAGGATGACATGTGAACTCTGCAAATGCGCCATCATTTCTTGTAAAAGATCCTACTATGGATAATTGTTGTGCTTGTAAATATATTTTTCCATTATCTATAACTGCATCTTTTTCTGTTTGTATTCTATAATGGACTTTCCCAGGGAGAGTGCGTTCTATATGTAAAAATAAGCGATCTAGCTCATGCTCTTGAAAGCCGTTTCCTAGTTGAATTGTTGATCGTCCTACAATATCATCTAATTGTTCTGTCATAAATTAATTCTTCTTAGTTCCCTATAAAAATTTATCTCTTTTTTATTAACTACCCCTATATGACTAAACTCGGAATCTTTATATAGTAGTATCGTTGCCGATATATCGGTGTCGACATAATGCAAGAAGGTTACTTGAAACTTAGTGTACTTAAAATTCTGTCTGGACAGGAGCTCTGGATCTATGTACCCTCTATTGAAAGATTTGGAACGCCAACAACTTATTTCCAGCAGCATCCAAAAAAGAAGCACTCTGTATCATCTTACAGCGCTGGGCAAAAAGCATTTACGAGAACTTTTAAGCCATAGACAAGAGATGCTTGCTAAATTAGACAGAACTCACAAATATATGGAACACATCTGCGGACAAAAACAATCAGACATGAAACAGATTTTTCAGCGTATTGTTCAGGGAAAAGCACCCTTTGGAGTTTTTACTTTCAATGCCTTGCATTTTCGCAAGACTTTGTTCAAAGCATCTACTTTGAGCCTAACAGATAAACAAAAACACCAGATTAAAACACTACTTCATCAAACAACCAAGGAGATTGATACTATATGCAAAAAGTCCTGATTGAACTGAAAGATGTCTGGAAAACCTATCAAATGGGAGACAATATAGTGCATGCACTCAGAGGAGTCTCTTTTAAAATTCATCAAGGAGAATTCGTAGCTGTAGTTGGCCCTTCGGGCAGTGGTAAAAGCACGATGATGAATATTATTGGCTGTTTAGACATTCCTACTAAAGGCGCTGTATTTTTACATGACCAGAACATTGCTCATTTAACTGAATCTAGATTAGCATCTATTCGTGGTAGAACTATAGGATTTATTTTCCAGCAATTTAATTTAATTCCGACACTTACAGCTTTAGAAAATGTTGCTCTACCTATGTTATTTCAGGGCAGTCCTTTAGCGCTGAGATCAGCAAAAGCTAAACAACTCTTGACTAAATTTGGCTTGGGAGATAGAACTCACCATAAACCCAATGAACTCTCTGGTGGACAGAGTCAAAGAGTAGCTATTTCACGAGCCTTAGCAAATGATCCTGATGTTATTTTAGCAGATGAGCCAACAGGCAATTTAGATTCCAAAACAGGTTTAGAAGTTATGAAAACCTTAGAACATATTCACGAAAAACAAGGCAAGACTGTAGTTTTAGTCACGCATGACTTAGATTTAGTCCATCACGCTGAACGTGTCATTCACTTAAAGGATGGCATGGTTGAGAAAATAGTTCCAGGAGGCAAGAAGAAACGATGAAAAACCTATTTTTATTGATGATGAGTCTGTTGCTGCTGAGTGCTACTGTACTAGCAGAAGAACAAGGCTTAATTCGAGTTGATTTAATTGGACAAGACCCTGATCCAGTCAGAGCAGGCGATGTCGTAGAAGTAAGATTCAAGATTGAAAACTGGTGGGAAGACACTAAAGAAGATGTTAGCATAGAAATTATTCCTAGTTATCCCTTTACCATTTATGGGGAAAGTAACATTAAAAGTTTGGGACGTCTTGAAGGAAGAAAATTAAGTGCTGACGCAGTTTTTGCAGACTTTAAATTACGTGTTGATCCCAGAGCAGTTGATGGAGAACAAGAACTCTTAATTAATATTTATACAGGCACTGCTAAAATAGAATACAAAGACCTCTTCTTTATTGATATTGAAAATGAACAAGTCAAACTCAGACCTTATATTGCTTCAAGCGATATTGTAGTCGGCGGCAATAAAGGAAGCATTACTCTTGATATTGCAAACAGTGGAGGCTATAATGTTAATTCCTTGGAGTTAGAATTATTGCCTTCTGATAATTATCGTCTGTTATCAACAAGCAATTACGTCTATATAGGTGATGTAGATGCAGATGATGTTGAGTCAGAAGACTTTGATATCTATGTTAATCGCGATCTTGAACAAGTGAAGATTCCTATTCGCTTGACTTATGAAGCTGATGACACCATCTACACTGATGAGCACACTTTAACTTTGGACTTATTAAGCACGAGTGAAGCAAAACAACTTGGCTTGGTGCAAAGCAATACTGGCATGTGGATAACAATTGTTATTGTGCTAGTCATTGTAGGGTATATTGTGTATCGCAAACGTTTTAGAAAACGATGATGCGTGATTATCTGCAGCTTGCTTATGGCTCTTTGAAAAATCGAAAAGTCAGAAGCTGGCTTACTATGGTGGGCATCTTCATAGGGATAGCTGCAGTGATCTCTCTCATTGGACTAGGACAAGGTTTACGTGTTGCTGTTATGGGTCAGTTTAATTTTCTGACAACGGACGTTTTAACTATTCAAGCCTCTGGCCTTCAAAATGGGCCTCCTGGAGAAGGCGTAGTTAATCCGTTGCTAGACTCTTATGTTGACGACATCAGCAGAATTCCTGGCGTTGACAGAGCTATAGGCAGATTGATTGAAAGTACACAAATTGGGTATCATGGTTTTCAAGATTTTAGCTATGCCTCTAGTGTTCCTGACGGAAAAGACAGAAAAGAGATTGAACGTATAGCAAATATTGAACTTGCTCATGGACGCCTGTTGAAAGATGGTGATATGAACAAAGTTGTGCTGGGTATAGATTATTTAGATCCTGAAACACTCGGCAAACCTGTCCAAATTCGTGATAGTGTTACTGTTCATGGTAAATCTTTTGAAGTTATAGGTATTTTAGCAAAGAAAGGGAGCTTTATTATTGACAATGCCATTCAAATGAATGAAGCAGTGATGCGAGAATTATTCAATGTTAATGACACTTATGATGTGATAGTTGCTATTGTTCCTAATCCAGCAGACATGGCTAGAGTAAAAGTACGTGTAGAAGACTATTTACGCAAGGAACGAGATGTAGAAAAAGGAGAAGAAGATTTCTCTGTAGAAAGTCCGGAGCAAGCATTAGCTAATTTGGATTCTACTTTATTTGCTATTCAAATTTTTGTGTATGTCATTGCTGGCATTTCCATTATTGTTGGCGGCATTGGTATTGCAAATACTATGTATACTTCTGTTGTAGAAAGAACTAAGCAGATAGGCATTATGAAAGCCATTGGCGCGCAACGCAAGATGATTTTTACTTTATTTTTATTAGAATCTGGCTTTTTGGGATTTGTTGGCGGAATAGTAGGAATATTATTTGGCGCTGGCATTGCTTATGGACTAGCATTTTTAGGATCAACCTTCTTAGGCAGTGATCTCATTCAAGTTTCTCTGAATTGGTTTATTGTTCTCGGAGCACTTTTATTTTCTTTTGTCATCGGCACTGTTGCAGGATTTTTACCAGCAGTACAAGCATCACGCTTAGTTCCTGTTGAAGCTTTGAGGTATGTCAAATGATTCGAGCTGATTTAATTAAATATTCTTTGAATAGTTTACGAGCAAGAAAAAGAAGAAGTTTTTTGACTATACTATCTGTGTTTATAGGGATAGCAGCTATTACTACTCTGATTAGTTTTGGACAAGGCATTTCTGCTTATGTTGAACAAATTTCACAAGAGATGGGTAATGACAAGCTCATGGTGCAAGCAAGAGGATTTGGCTTTGGACCTCCTTCACTAGATAGCAATGTGCGCATGGATGAAACAGATTTAGATACTATTCGCAGCGTCAAAGGAGTAAGTGAAGCTACAGGTATGTATGGAATTACGGGCGAAGTGCAGTTTAATGATCAAAAAAAGTACGGATATTTATTTGGTTCTGATTATAAAAACTATAGAAAACTTTTGGAAGAAGTTTTTGCATTGGACTTAGATCAAGGCACTCCTTTGCGAGGCAATGAAAAATCTAAAGTGCTTTTAGGCTATAATTATCAACTGCCTGAAAAGATATTTGAAAAGCCTATTCAACTCAGAGACAAAATTCTCATTAATAATCACACTTTTGAAGTCGCCGGCTTTTATGCAGCTGTGGGTAATCCTCAAGATGATTCCAATATTTATATTACTAAAGATGCTATGGAAAGTTCTTTTGCACCAGAGAATTATTTATGGATGTTAGTGCGTGCTGCTCCGGGCGTAAATCCTACAGAGTTAGCTGAAGATGTTAAAGACGAACTGAGAGATCATAGACACCAAGATGTTGGAGAAGAAGACTTTTATGTCCAGAGTTTTGAACAAGTCATTGCCACTTTCAAATCTATTTTAAGCATTATTACTGGTGTTGTTATTTTAATTGCGTTTATCTCAGTATTTGTTGCTGCGGTGAATATTACTAATACTATGTACACCGCTACTTTAGAAAGAACTAAAGAAATTGGCGTGTTCAAAGCCATTGGTGCAAAGAATAGTGCTATTTTATTTGTCTTTATTCTTGAAGCTGGAGTGTTGAGCTTGATTGGAGGAATTATTGGTGTGATTCTAGGATATCTCTTGTCTTCAGTTGCTGGTACAGCTATTGCAGCTTCTGGTTTTGGCGTCTTTACTCCTTTATTTACTTGGCAATTAGTAGTTGGTAGTTTAGTGTTTGCATTTTTAATTGGTGCATTATCTGGATTGTTACCTGCCTATCAAGCTTCGAAGTTGAAAC
The DNA here is from genome assembly GCA_018302985.1 of Candidatus Woesearchaeota archaeon. Lineage (GTDB taxonomy): Archaea > Nanobdellota > Nanobdellia > SCGC-AAA011-G17 > UBA489 > JACOVP01. Next base: position 22,797 of record JAGVZA010000017.1, read on the forward strand.
CTGTTGACGCGCTGAGATATGAGTAAATTTTTCTAGAATATTCTTTATCTTTAAATTTTCAATCTATTTCTTCACAGACAATCTTCTGGGAATTCTTTTCTTCTCTTTTTTCTCATCCTTGTGTTCTTGATGAGCGTGTTTATCATGGAATTTGTCTTTTTGCAAAGCATGAATGTGTTTTCTTCCCTGCACACCATCGTCAGCTTCATGCCAGAAATTAATTGTTGGCTCACCGATTCTCCAGCAGAGATAGATTTCTCTACCTTGAAAAACTGAACGAAAATCAAGCAATCCTTCTTCTAAGTCACGAAGAATAAGGCCTTTTTGGTCCAATTTTTCGAGCTCATTATACACTTTAAAAGAAGCTCCATGGAATTCTTTTTCCAAAGCTCGCTGAATACGATCATCTTGTTCCGGATCATCATGACTAATGTCCACACTATCCAAAAGGAGCAAATGATGCCTTAGACGATTAACTCTCTGTAGATGCTTACGAACTTCAGGGAGCATTATACGTGCCTGGGCCAAAGTAAAATATTTTCGTTTCACACTAACCACAATATATTTGAACACCTATATAAGCGTTATCTTATGGATATTGGTCATGGTATAACTCTCGTAGATTTGGCACTTTTCTATAAAAAACACCTTATTTTAGGAGACTTACAATTAGGGTCAGAAGGAGTAGCGCATAATCAAGGATTTTTCTTACCGAAGTTTCAATTACAAGATATTCTTGAGAGATTAAGCAAGATTTTTACTCAAGTCAAAGCTGAATTTTTAATCATTAATGGAGATTTAAAGCACGCTATAGGCACTATTTTAGACCAAGAATGGACTGACATTTTAGCATTTTTTGATTTTGCCTTGCAGCATGTACAGAAAATAATTATTGTGCGAGGCAATCATGACTTAGTTATTGATCCTATTGCTGCCAAAAGAAATATAGCAGTGGTTGAATCTTATCGTGTAGGAGATATGCTCATTTTTCATGGCCATAAAGTTGTCAAAGAAACTGCGCCTCTCTTAGTTGTCGGTCATGAACATCCTGCTGTTTCCTTTAAAGACAAACCTGGAGACAAATATAAATGCTATTTAGTGGGTAAGTGGAAAAAAAGCATACTGATTGTGATGCCTTCGTTTAATCCTCTAACAGAAGGAAGCGATATTACTAGAGACAGATTTTTGAGTCCCTATTTGAAACCAGGTATTGGAACATTTGATGTTTATGTTGTAGAAGACAAGATTTATCCTTTTGGAAAAGTTCAAGACTTAAGGTAATGCATTTACAGTTGACTTCTGAAAATCATCGAATAACCCAGAAGGTTTACCAGAGAGCATATGCTTGCATTTAACGCTGGTGTCTGCGTAGAGCTTGAATCCTGCTCTTGCTGCATCATTGCTGAACCATACATCATCATGTCCTTGAAAAGTGTCTTCTGCCTTGAAGGGTACTTTTTCTAAGACGTCTCGATGAATTAACACACAACCTAGACCACAAAAACGAATAGGTATAAACTTTGGCTCTTCTACTTGTTCCGCAGAAAGGAAATCCATTTTCTTGTTGATACCAGGAATAACTCCACCTAGCAAAGGCATTAATTTTTTCATAGTCTTTACACTTTTCCCATCAACCTTGAAATCAATGTTGAAATATTTATAGTAGACACCACTGACAATTTCTTTTTTATGTTTCATGAGTGTTTCAATAACATCTACGGGAGGAATAACATCTTGTTCTAGACTTAAGAAATATTCATAATCTCCTTTCAACACCATTTCACGCAGGATATTTCTACTATGGGGAAGACGCAAGCGAGAGTCCTTGATAAATTCTGGATCTTTAATTGCTTGAATACCCTGTTTTTCTATGGTTTTTGTATAGTCTATAGTTTCTGAGTTGTCCACTAGCACTGCTGTTTTATTAGGATAGGATAATTCCTTGACACGGGAAGCCCAATCTGGAAGACAATAAGTATAAGGAGCTGCTGTTGGTGAACCAATCAATACTTTAGGAAAGCTCATGGTGATGTTGGCTCTGCTTCTTTTTCTTTTTGAATAATCTGTTTAATCATTTCCCGATCGAATCCTGTATATGCACGACCATTAATGACTAGGACTGGTGTTTTATCTTGACCTGATAACTCATACATTTCATCGAATGCTTTTTTATCACGTGTTATCTCTCTATTCTCGAAAACAATCTCATTCATACTTAACATATTTTTTAACATTTGGGAATAAGGATCATCATTTCTGCAGTAGACTATAATTTTCATCGATTTCTTAGATTCTTTTTGACTTTTAAAGACTTTCTTTTTATGAATGGTTATGGGAAACCTTTTTATAGTTCATAAGATGATTTTCTTGAAAAGAGGTGTCTATGTCGCGTTCAGGTCAAGCAGGAGTAGAATATATTGTCCTTATTGGCGTGCTCTTATTTTTCTTTATTCCTATTGTTTATTACTCTTTAACCCTAGCAACGAACAGCGTTAAACAAAGTCAAGTAGAAAATATTGTGAATCGTCTTGGAAAAGCTGCAGATGCAGCATATGCTTTAGGCCCAGGATCTCAAGAAATTATTGCAATAACTGTTCCAGAAGGAGTTCAAAGTACAACTATAGGTGGATCTACAGAACGGGAAATTTTATTGCAAGTAACTGGCTCTGGCGGAGTTTCAGACATTCATGTAAGCACCAAAGCAAGATTAGTTGGAAATCTCCCCATGACTAAAGGAACTTATTTTATTAAAGTAGAAGCTTTACCTGGAGGACTAGTTAATATTACGCAACGATGAGACGAAAACTATATAAGTCACGACGAGGACAAATTAGTACAGAGATCATGTATGCAGTTGGCGTTATGATTATGATTTTCCTGTTGTTAACGGGAATCTCTTTCAATCGTCGCAGCGAATTACGAAAAATGGATGATTATCTTCAAAAGAGGAATGAGTGCTTGAAAATTTCCAATACCTTAGCAAGTTTAACTTCGGCAGGTTTTAATACACGTGCTGTCGTTACAGTTTACAATAAAGTATGGATTTTTAATACTGGACGTATCACTGTTGATCCTTCTTTAAGCGGTTCTGAAGAGACGCCCTGTACTTTTGTAGGCAATATTGATACTAGACAATTTACTGCTGGTCAAGACTATTTGGAGCTTACAGGTGATGGCCGTCCTTATTGTTTTTTCAACACTAATGAAAAGATAAGCATTTATGATGTTGATGATGTTGTTACTATTCTAGTTGGTGGTTTTCCTGTGCCTATTAATTGTATAGATCTTTGTGCTATAACTGACTCTTATTTATTAAGTTTAGGACTACAAGCATGCGCATGAACAACAAACGAGGACAAATAAGCTCTGAATATATTATTGTAGTTGGACTTATTCTTTTACTAGCAATACCTTTCTTCTATAGTTTTTTCCGTTTTTTACTTGGTGGATATAATAACCAAATGAATGCTGACATGGTTATTCGTGTCAGCCAAGCTACAGAAACTTTAGCAAATTTAGGTGGAGTCGGCAGCAAGTTTTCGGTTCCAGTTCGTGTAGCAAAAATAGCTCAGAATGATATTGCAGGCAATACTCTTTCAATTCTCACTACCAATGGACAAACCTATTCATCACAATCTACCTCTCTAAATACAGTTATAGGAAGCGAAGCTCTAGTCGGAGATGGATTTATGACAGTTCCTTTAGTCTACACTTATTTAGATACAATTGTTATAGGCACACAACCACAAGTAGTAGGCATCTGCCCAGAAAATGAAAATCCTTATTCTTCAGAATGTCAAATAGATACTACTGTGCATCCTTCAGAAGGATTCCGTATTTTAGGGGCAAATTTCAACAGCAACAGCGAAGTAGTACTCAGCAAAATTCAAGGCAGCAATGGTGGTTGTCAAACTATGATTAGTTGCGCTATAGATAGCGACTGTGCTGTAGGCAATACTTGTACTAATGGTGTCTGTGCTGAACTTAGTCCAACTATAACTATTAGCGAAGAAGGTCTTGTTGCAGATATTGGAACTGCACAAACAGGTGTTGGAGACTATGATGTTGCTATAGTAAATCCAGATGCAGATATAAGTACTTGTGTAAGTTTAGAAGTGACTCCTAGTGATGATCAAGAATTTTATTGTGGTGATGGTATTATTAGCGAAGATGAAGAATGTGATCCGCCAGAGGACTCAAGCGAAATATGTGGCGGTAATGAATGTAAATCAAATTGTATGTGTAACAACAAATAATCTTTACTATGTCTTCTCAAACCAAAGGTCAAGCGGCTGTTACTGATTTATTTATTGCTATCTCTGTTTTTATTATTCTTATAACTATAACTACTTTGACTTGGAATCTTTATAATATTCGATTAACCAGTAGATTTGACTATGATGACATGATGCTTCGAGGATTTCAAGTCAGCGATCTTTTAGTGAAAAGCAAAGGCATTCCTCCTGACTGGCACATTACTTATAATACTGCACTACCTCAAGTCATAGGACTTGCAGACAATGAACGCGTTCTTTCTCCAGAAAAGGTGGATGCGTTTAAAGCTTTGAGTGATAGTGACCCTGCTGCGATTAAAAATGCATTAAACATTAACTTATATAATTATTATTTTGTTATTCGCAACCAAACAGGAGTTCCTTTGTTAAACACAGGTTTATTTCCTTCAGGAAAATATGCTGTCAATCTCGCGCGTATTGTCTCTTATAACAATCAACCAGTCATCATGGAGTTTGCCATATGGAAATAAAACGAAAAGGCATCATTTTTGCTCTGGATGCCGCATTAGCAGTTAGTGTTGTTATCATTATTTTAATTAATAGCTCCTATTACTTCAGCACTTCTTCAAAAGAATCTTTATCACAATTGCAACCCGTACGCATTGGCAGCGATATCATGGCGCTCTTAGACTTTTCAGGCGATATTAATTCTGCTATTTTACAAGACAGTGAAGATGATGGAGACACTATTCCCCAAGCTAACTTGAATGTTTCTGCTTATCTTCCTAAAAATTATGCGATGAAATATGCTATTACTGACATGAAAGAAACTAGAACTATCGATTCTGGAGACTCGACTTATTGTCCTCCTGATGGTGGTGAAAATGATAATTGTAAAACTGACACAGATGTTCGCTGCGATGAGTTTGGCTGCACTTTAGATCAGGATGAATGGCTGAAGATCAAACCTATTACAGAACCTACACAACAAGCCAATATTATAAATCAAGGAGAACACTTCGTGATTGTAAGCACTGACCAATCTACTGTGACTCTTCCTACCCTTAACTTAAAAGTTGCTCATTTTGATGAATCTAATGATCAGAATCTTACTAACTCGAGTTCTATTTTTGATAAGGACATTGGTTCATACTTCTATTATTTTGCAGCCACTAATCCTCTTAGGCTTCCTTATTTTGAAGCTGGTCCCAGCGACAATAATTGGATTATTCTAGAAAATACTGGAACTACTCCTATTCAAATCAAATGGGTTCGTATTGCTGGCGATGAATCTTATAGTCGTAGTGCTTTTTCTTCTGGAGAATCTTCTATTCCCCAAGATCGTTTTATTGGCACAGGAGAACGATTTGTTACTGTTGTAGAATCTGATGGAGACTTTGAAGGCTATCATCTAGTTCGCTATTGGATCTGGTTAAAAACTGCAGGTGGATCTTAATGGCTTTTGTAAAATCAAAAGGGGTTTTGTTAACTTTAGGAATCACTTTCATTTGTCTTATAGTGCTCTCTTTTGCCACCTTGATTTTACGCAATGCAGAAAATTCTGACGTACGATTAACAGAATTATCCTCTATAGATCGCGTTTATACTTTAACAAGTTCTTTAGAAAGAGGCATCAGCCGCAGTTACTTCCCCTTGACAGGCATTAATCTTACTCTCAATAATAATACTATTACTATCGTTAAAGACACCAAACGTCAGGGATCCCCTTCCTATTATGATCCTCCTGAATCTAATGATGATCAAATTTTTAACATGAAAACTACAGATGTCTTCCTAAATGGCCTAGCAAAAAGCTTGACTTATGGATCTGTTACTGTTGACAACTTTTACGGCTATAACTGGCCAAATATTCTGATTCTTTCCTTTTATTATCCCACTTATGTGAATGATTTGACTAAATCTTTCTTGTTCTATGCTTACAGCAATGATCCTAGTCAGGTTACTAAAGACTATAATTTTAGACATACTCAGGCAGGAGAATCAGTTTGTTGCTTGTTTATCAATAATTATTCTGTTTATCCTGTTAACACCACCTATCAAATGTTTTTTCTCGGCAATAGTCTTTCTAATCTCACAGAAATTACCATCAGTGCAACACATCCAACACGATGTCCTATCATTAATTGGACTGATGCTAGACTCCTAAGTGGTACTCCTGCTGAAGGCGAAGTCAAAGTAAAGATGACTGTTATTACAAATGATCAGGCAGGAAACTGTCTTCCTTCTGACTCTAGATTTAAGCAAATAGAAAGCGATGCTATTCTCAACAGAACTAGTGACAACACTATTTTTTCACAGATTCTCTTCTTAGACAATCTAACGAATGACCCTACTCTACAAGGATATAATTTCCTCCATGGAGAATCTTTTTCTGGTGCATCAAAGGAAAGGCCGACTATCTTTATCAATGGCGTAAACAATACTGTTGAAACTCCCATTACTGTTGGTAATAATATTCTTTATCTTCTTCAATATGATAATCCTATCAAATGGGAAGTAACTTTGAAGTATTCTGTTGGTCCTTTGGAAGTTTACTCTACAGAAACTGTTACTGCTTCCTTATCATCACTGAATGTTTCGAGAATACATCGCCCAGCCAGGTTTAAATGAATTATAATAGCACCATTTGTAACCATTCTTGAAGTACAGCAACAATTAATAAAGCCTAGAACAACCTATAAATCTTAGAGATGGTGATGGAGCAGATATTTCGCAGTATATTTTGGATAGGAGTTATTTCTATCGCTAGTTCGCTCTTTATTGATTATGCTACTTCTATAGGATATTTTATTCTAGCTTTTTGCGGAGGTATTTTGGTTATAGTTTATTCCCTCTATGAACAGTATTTACTTAAAACCTCGCAAACACCAGTAGCACCCGTTCCACAATCTATCCTTCCAACACTACAACAACCAGCTCTTGTTGCAAAAAAACTTGTTCCACTTAAAGAAATTCATGCTTTTGATCTACCATCGTCTTCTCCTTTACCTCTCAAACAAGGATTTTTTACGCGACTCTTTTCACATTTTCATCATAAACCTACAGCAAAGCAAACATCAACTGGGTTGTCTATAGCTTCCCTAGATAATGTCAAGGAGCTTTTTAGTACTGATCTTCACTTACAACAACAGCAAAAAATAGGCACTTTTCAAAAACCTACTACTTCACAACCAGTTAGCTTTTCGAGAGTTCTCCAACAACCAAAAACTCCATCACTAGAACTGACATCACAACGTCCTTCTTTACAATCAACTTCTTCTTCTGAACTTTTGTTACCTTTTGAAGAAGGGTTAGAACATTATATTCCAATAGGAGCTGAACAATTAACTCATGATCATCACAATCGCTATGCGGAAGACCGTGAAGTCATTTCACAATCTTCTGACACGCGGTACCAACAGGTTAGCCCGCAGCAGAGAACACCATTATCATCACCACATCATCTCTCTCTGCTGCACTACCTGCATTATAAGGACCGTAAGCATGAAAAATATCTCTTTATTATGCTACTTTGTGTTAGCCTTATTTTAATAGGCATAAGTCTCTTTATTTCCTTCCAAGAGTATATTGCTTTTGTAGTAAGCCTGCTCTTTTTAGGATTAACTCTTTTGAGCGCTTCTGTAGCTGAGCTTATTCACCTACATAAACATCCTTTGACTACCTTGTTATCCCAACCAGTACAGACTCCATCATCAGAACCAATATTACCCAAGACTATGCCTCAACTAGCACAACAACCAGTAGTTCAACCAACAAAACCTATTGCATCACAACAAACAGCCCCAGCAACTCAACAACCATCATCATCCTCAAGCACAGAACATCTCTCTACATTAGTTGCATATGTGCAACAATCCTTACAGCAAAAATACCCTCTAGAAGCTATTCGTGCAGCTGCACAACAATCTGGGTGGCCTGTTCCTCTTATAGAACAAGCACTCTTGGTAGCACAACCTAAAACTGCCAAAAAAAAGAAGGTTATGACTTTGCTAGTCCTAGTAGTAGCACTTATTGTTTTATTACTCCTCTTGAACAGCTCTGATATGTTTCTTCTTCCTTACTGGGTTTCTTCTCTAAGTGATGCATCACCGCAATTTTATTTTATTATGATAGGTATTTTTCTGCTAGTTATTCTGCTCTTTGTAAGGAAAGTAAGAAAAGCGTATCAAGTAAAACAAATACGTTATAAAGTTGCTGAAGACAAACAAGTCAATGCAATAAAGGAAGAACTGCAACGTATGCCTACTTCCATTGTTCGAGGAACCTATGAAACTGATTTTGACAAGCTTTATCGTCTTATCTCTGAGAAGCAAAAACTCACTATTACTGAAGTAGCACAAGGATTTAATGTCTCTAGAAAAGAAGCAGAAGAATGGGGGAAAATCTTAAAAGAACAAGGTTTAATAGAACTACATTATCCAACAGTAGGAGATCTTGAATTACTATGGAAAAAATAGAGGATTACACTATAAAAGTAGATGACATGGTAGTCCCTGTCACCATTTTTGGTGGCAAAAGTACTATGAAGACCTATTCTGTAGATGTGCCTACAGTCGCTCCTGCTACACGCGCTTTAATGAATTACATCAAACATGGCTTAATCAGCGAAGTTTCTGTTAGCACTGGGGAAATGTTAGATCCTAAGGCTATTGTACAGCTTAAAGAGAAATTTAGCAAGCGTGCAGTTACTCTCTTGAAAGATAAGCTTCCCAATATCACGGCAGAAACATCTACACTCTTGATTAATATTTTAATGCAGGAAATGTTAGGACTTGGAGATGTTGAATATCTCCTGAATGATGAAGCACTAGAAGAGATTGTCATTAATTCATCCAGTGAACCTGTTCGTGTCTTCCATAAAAGATATGGATGGCTAGAAACAAATATTACTCTAGAAAGTGAGGAAAAGATATTGAACTACTCCAATATTATTGCACGTCGTGTAGGCAGACAAATTACCACACTTAATCCCTTATTAGATGCACACTTAATCACTGGAGATCGTGCCAACGCTGTACTTTTCCCGATATGCACGAAAGGACACACTATCACTATTCGTAAATTCGCCAGAGATCCTTGGACCTTAACTGATTTTATCAAAAATAAGACAGTGAGCTCTAAAGTGTTATCTCTTATTTGGCTAGCAATCCAATATGAAATGAATATCTTAGTCAGTGGCGGTACTGGTAGCGGAAAAACTTCTTTCCTGAATATTGTCATGCCTTTTATGCCACCGAATCACAGAATTGTTAGTATTGAAGACACGAGAGAACTCCAATTGCCCAAATACCTCTATTGGTGTCCTTTAACTATTCGCCAGCCAAATCCAGAGGGAAAGGGTGAAGTAACTATGTTAGACTTGTTAGTCAACTCTTTGCGTATGAGACCGGACAGAATTATTCTAGGTGAAATGCGTAAGAAAGACCAAGCTTCAGTACTGTTCGAAGCGATGCACACTGGTCACTCAGTCTATGCTACTGTGCACGCTGACTCGATTGCAGAAACCATTGATCGTCTGATTAACCCGCCGATTGAAGTTCCAAGAAACTTGTTAACGGGTGTGCACTTGAATGTTGTCATGTTTAGAGATAGAAGAAGAGGTATTAGAAGAGTCTTCCAAGTAGGAGAATTTTTACCTACCATGGAAGAAGGCACTGCTTCTGTGAAACCTAATATTCTTTATCGCTGGAAACCTGGAACTGATGAAGTGGTAGAACATTCTGCGTCAGTACGTATCTTTGAAGAATTAAGCAGGCACACTGGACTAACACTACCACAAATTGAAAAAGACATGCTGCAGAAACAAAAAATACTTGACTGGATGGTAGCTAATAATATTCGCCACGTCGACCAAGTAGGAGAATTAATTCGTAATTACTATATAGATCCTGAGACTATCATCTCCAAAGTTGGAGGAGTCTAATGATTAAGATCCCCTTTGCTTTTTTACCTCCACAATTATTGTATAAGTACTCGCGTTATTTTCTTGGATTCTCTGAAAAACTAGAACCGCGATTTCACTTTCTTGCTTTAAACTTAGAACAAACAGAAGCACGCATTAAACCTCTTGAATATATCAGCATGTGTCTAGCTTCTATCACTGTATTTTTTGCATTCTGTTTAGTGATTTGTTTCTTTATTGTTGCGTTGGGAGTACCTCTTTTTATTAGCATTCCTATTGTTCTTTTTATTTGCTTATTTGTCTTCATGCAACAAATGGCATACCCAAAACTAGTAGCTTCACGACGTATTAGAGGGATAGAAATTAATTTATTGCCTGCACTACAAGATATGTTTATTCAACTCAATGCTGGAGTTCCTTTATTTAGTATTTTAGTTAATATTGCACATGCAGACTATGGCGGAGTTTCTGAAGAATTTTCTAAAGGAGTAAGAGAGATTAGTGCTGGCAGAGCTCAAGTCGAGGTCTTAGAAGAGATGGCCGTGCGTAATCCAAGCACATTATTTAGACGTGCTCTTTGGCAACTGGTCAGCGGCATGAAAGAAGGTTCTGATATTTCTTCCTTAATCAAAGAAGTCATGCAGGCAGTATCTGATGAACAATTAACCCAGATTCAAAGATATGGTGGGCAATTAAGTCCTTTGGCTTTATTCTACATGTTGATTGCTATTATTGCACCTTCATTAGGCATTACTTTCATTATTATTCTATCCTCATTTATTGCCTTAAGTGAAACTACAACCAAAGCAATATTTTACGCTCTCTTCATCATTACTTTGTTTTTCCAAATTATGTTCTTGGGTATGATCAAAACAAGGAGACCTACTTTAATTAGCTAACCATGTATGAATTTGTTCAACGTCTGTATCCTGTAAAATTGAAAAATGGCTATCAGCAGCTTCTTATCTATTGCAACATTGTGATGGATGTTAATCGTTTTTTAACTGTTTGTACATTTGTTAGTGTTATAGCAACTATTGTACTGACTCTTTTCACGCTAATCTTCTTTGATGTCAACTTCTTGATTCTTCTGGTAGCCTGGTTTGCTTTGATTCAGGGAATTATATATACCTGGCTTGTTCTAACTGCGGATAGTCGTGCACGTTTTGTTGAAGAACTCTTACCCGATGCATTGCAATTGATGTCCTCTAACTTACGAGCAGGTTTAACTGTTGATAGAGCTTTATTATTATCAGCACGCCCTGAATTTGGACACTTTAAAGATGAACTCAATTATGTAGGCAAGCAATTAGCTACAGGAAAAGAGCTTGGAGCTGCGTTAATGGAATTAAGCGCTCGCATTCGATCGGATAAACTCAAAAAGACTTTCCAGATTATTGTGTCTGCCATGGCTTCTGGTGGAGAATTAGCAGAACTCTTAGTGCAAACTGCCAGCAACTTGCGTCAACAACGCCTAATAGAACAAAGAGTTCGTTCTAGTGTCTTAGTCTACGTTATTTTCATCTTCTCTGCAATAGCTTTTGGAGCACCCATGCTTTTTGGACTAAGTTCTTTTTTAGTAGAAGTTATTTCAGATATTTTCTCTAAAGTACAGCTTCCTCCGCAAGAAACCACTAATCTTCCCTTATCTTTTACGAAAGTCTCTGTACCGCCCTCATTTATTAATACGTACACTATTGTTTCTATGATATTTACATCTATTATGGGTTCTTTGATCTTAGGATTAATCGCTAAAGGAAAAGAAAAAGAAGGACTAAAATATTTACCCATACTGATTATAGTGACTTTATCACTTTATTTTTTAGTCAAATTCTCCATCAAGATGCTTTTGGGAGGATTATTCCAGTTTTAATTTGACTTCTTTTTTTGAAACGTCAATATCTTTTTAATTCGCGAAGATTCTTCTGCAAAACCAAATTCTTTTCCTATCTTGTAAATACGATAGGCAGTAAAGACGAAGGTGGTATACACAAAAATAATAATAATATACTTGACATATACTAGCACTTCACTTAACTTGAAAATAGTGATGGAAAAATCCCATAAAGAATAAAGCATAACAAAAATAAGACAGGCTAAGAAACTGCCAGTATATTGTCTGATAGTTGAACCTTTAGATAAGACACTATAAGCATTGATGGTCCAGATAATAGCCCAAACTCCGAATGATAATGTCAACAAGACACTAATTAACTCTATATCGTGCACATATTTGAATAGAGCATATAAACCGCTTAAAATTGCCAAAGTACTAATTAAACTTTTTCCTAATTGTACAATATTCCCTCGATTAATATAGAGAAAGAACAAGAGAATCGCTAAGGCAATGCCTGCTATAATAATTGTTGAAAAAAGAGCTTCATAATTTTGCAAAATATTGCCAGTAAAGGCACCTGTAATGCTCCTTCCCAAGATTAATCCTAGAAGGAAGAGTAATAATCCTGATATAACTAAAGTAATCATGACTTTTATGTTCTTTTTTTTCATGGTTTTACAAGTCGAGACGAACGTCACAGAATTGACTTAATTCGCTCAACAACTCCTTGTCTGATTCTTTTTCTAATGAAATTATAATTCCCTTTACTCGCCATATACGCATCTTTCCTGACAAAAAATGAATAAATTTCGCAACAGTTGCTGCTTTATTGTAGATAAGTAATGTGTTTAATGAATCGAAGAAGAGGAATTTTTTATCCCCGGGAATAGCCCGGACTGCCTGATCCATAGATAAAGAGATATCACTGAGATTTTCTGGACTACCAATAAATAAACATTTGCTAGTCTTTTCAACATTGCCACCAGTAGTTCGTGTTACCGCATCAATAAAAATAATCATATCTGTATTTATATTTGCGCGCTTAAATATTGATTCCATAGTTGTAAAGGGTTTGTTTAAAGTTACATAGACACCTGGAGTATTATCTGTTTCTGTTAAATAATAAATTAGGTCAATATTTGTTTGCTGATAATGCTCTGCGTCAACTGTTGCTAAAGCAACATACTCATTAATACCTCTCAAACTTTTTTCTATAATGTCCCCTACAACCATATCTTTTCCACATTTTCGCAAGATATAAAGGTTTCGGGACTTTTACTCCCATGGAGTAACCTTTTTATAGTTCAGTTCTTTCCTCCTTCTATGGTGTTAGAATTATTAGGCACAGGAATTTCTGGTTTAGATGAACTTTTGAAAGGAGGCATCCGCAAAACTAATTCAGTATTAATTGCTGGGGTGCCTGGTGCAGGCAAGACTGTTTTCGGCATGCATTATATTTATGAAGGAGCACAACGAGGTGAACCAGGATTATTTATCAGTTATGAAGAAAGTGAACTTTCTATCGTAGAATATGCAGAAAGTTTCAGTATGCCTTATACTCAACTTATACAAAAAGGCTTAGTGACTGTGTTAAGCATTCCTCTTATTGGAAAAATAGTAACCTTTGCTCCTATTGTAGATATGATTCGCAAAAATAAAATCCAAAGAGTATTTTTAGACTCCATTACACTATTTGAATTCATGGATAGTATGAGTGCCATGAGTTTTAGAAGAGAAATTATTGAGTTTATCAGAATCATGAAAGAAATGGGTGTTACCTTGATGGCTTCATCAGAGAAAAAAATTGCTAATATTGATGTCATTGAATATGGAGCACAAGATTTTCTTTTCCAAGGATTGATTTTACTAACTAAAGTTCGTAAAGGAGCTTCTTTTGAACGTTGCATTAATATTTCTAAGATGCGCGGCCAGTCTCATCAACTAGGCATTTATCCCTTTGCTATTGATGAACGAGGAGTTCAAGTTTATGCTCAACAATTACCTTTCTCACTTATTGAACGAGGTGACTTGTAATGCCTCCACCTCCACAACGTCTTGAGCGCATTCCTTCTGGTATTGTAGGATTTGACGATCTTATTGAAGGCGGATTTAAGAGGGGCAGCATTAATCTTCTTGCAGGCAGCGCTGGATCAGGTAAGACTACTTTTTCCATTCAATTTCTTATGGAAGGCGTTAAACGTGGTGAAGCTGCTGTTTACATTACTTTTGAAGAAAAACGAGAAAAACTCTTTGATGACATGTTAGAATTTGGCTGGGACTTACAAAAATATGAGGATATGGGGGTGTTCAAATTTATGGAATATAGCCCTGAACAAATCAAAAGAGTTTTAGTAGAAGGAGGAGGAACTATTGACGCTATTATTACCCAGATGCAAGTCAAACGCTTAGTTATTGATAGCATTACTTCTTTTGCACTTCTATTCCAAGATCAATTAAGCCAAAAAGAATCTGCTTTAGCCTTATTCGAATTAATCAACAATTGGGGATGCACAGCTTTACTGACTTCACAAGCAACACAAATTAGTCCTGATGATTTAACCTCACAGTTAGAGTTTGAAGTCGATGGCATTATTCTTTTATATCACTTTAAGAAACAAGGAATACGCCAGCGCGCTTTAGAGATTCTTAAAATGCGCGGCACTAAAACTGCTGAGAAAACTGTCAAATTAACTATTGATGAACAAGGCGTTAGAATAGACCCTAAGACTATTGTGATGGTTTAGGTCTTCTTATTAAAGAAACATACCATACTACTATTATAACAGCTATTATTCCTATAGTGTAAAAAGCGTACGTCAAAGTCTTTGATCGTGATTGCCCACAAATATCATTATTGCAGATGCCCGCAATACACTCAAAATCATCTACACATGCTTGATTATCTACTTTTTGCGACAGCCATTCATGCGATTTCCCTTCACAAAACTTTCCTTCTTTTACTGTACCTTTAATAATACAAGCATTTTCATAAGTGCATCCCTCTTGATGCGTATATTGACATCTTTTAGGAGTTCCTTGACATGTCTCTTGAGTGCATGATTCACTATCTACACAATCCGCATCGCTCTCACATTTATCTATCTCTGTACAATCTGCATCTTGATCAGTATCACATAATTTAGGACAACACCCATCACCAGCGACACATGCGCTTATGTCAGTTCTTATACAGCGATTTGGAAATTCTGTTGTGTCGCACTTTTCAACAGTACAGGCACTAGTATCGGCACAATCTGCATCTGTATAACATTGATGTTTTGCATTGGGCTTGTTTATATTTTCAATACACCTATTACTGCTACATACTTGATTGCTGGTACTACAGCCGCAGTCTGCGCAACAGATAGTAAAATCTTCCCCACTTTCACAAACATTATTGCCACAATTAATGAGCACAGTAATATTCAAAACTGCTCTTTGTGGAGAACGTGAGAGCGCTATGATATGTACATATACTCCATTGACAAAAGTTGATTCATTAGTGATAAAATCCTGCATTACGTTTTCAAGAACACCATCTACATCTACACTAACACTATCACTGCCTGATCCAAGAACGGAAATATTTTTTCCATTCATAATAAAGCTGCCAGGAATATCTATAATAATTTTTTGATTGGCTCCTTCAACAACTCCTATTGCCGTCAAGAGAAGAAGAATCGCTAGCAGGTATTTTTTTACAGCCATTTTTTTCTCGCGAAAAAGACAATTGTTGTGAACACTGATAAAATAAGCAAACCCGTAATAATCCAGAAAGCATATGGGTGATTTTCCAAAGGAAGGGCTACATTCATGCCATATAATCCTGTAATCAAGATAGGGAATGAGACTAATGTGGCTACTAATGTGATTGATTTAACAACATTATTGATACGATTTGAGGTGTTTGTTACGTAGATCTCTACAATAGATGTTAATCGTTCTCGCAATACTTCTATAGAATCTATAGCCTGCATAAGCTCCACTTCAATTTCTGCAAACAATCCTTTTTCTTTGATTATTGGAAGGTCATTCATCATAACAGAGAGGACATCTCGATCACCTATGCAAGCTCTTCTAAAGTAGACAATTTTTTTCTTGAGACTAAAAACATGCGCAAGTGTATGCTCACTACATCTCTTGATGACTTCACTTTCTACGCGGTCGAGTTCATTTTCAAATTCGTCAACAACTTTTGTAGTCTCTTTACTTAATGCATGGAGAATTTTGTAGACTAAGAATTCTGTGCTTTCCTTAAATAAAGTTTTCATCACTTCTGTATTCACATCTAAATCGGTAATTGCTGCAACTTTCTGCTTGTGAATAGAAATAACAAACCGCTTAGAGAGAATTATAGTTATAGGAAGTGTCCCCTTTGATTCTTGAGGGATTAAAGCACGATAATAAATATAAACTAATCCAGCTTCTGCTTTTACACGAGGACGTTCATCAGGATCAAGACAATGCTGCAGTTCAGATAAAGGAATCTCAAATTTTTCATGAATCGTTCGCAACTCTTGAACACTTGGATCTACGCAATCTACCCAAGTATTCGCTTTACCCGTGTTTACTAATTTAACATCCACCTCTGCTATACGATCACCTTGTAATGTCAACGCGCGAATCATTGTATTTTTCTCAGTCGATGACCTATATAAACATACTGTTGGTATTGGAAAAGAGTGAAAAGAAAATCTTTTTATAGCAGTAGTCTTGAAGAGATTCTATGGTAAATGTAGCCTCAAACAGACATACAGTCAAACAACAACGACGTGAAGAGCGTGAAAGAGTTCTTGCACAAGAACAAGAGGCTCATAAAATCCATCATCGCGCTAGAAAGGTCAAAAAATATACTTTCTGGGGAATAGGAATAATTGTAGTTGTTAGTCTGCTGGTATTTCTCATAAGCAGCGTTCAAAGCAAACCAGGCCCTTATGATGCTTTTGCTCAATGTTTAACTGAAAAAGGAGTAGTCATGTATGGAGCATATTGGTGTCCTCACTGCGCTAACCAAAAGAAACTCTTTGGCTCTTCTTTCAAATATGTGACCTATGTCGAATGCGATGCTAAAGGTCCTGATCCACAACCTGAGCTTTGTTTGGCAAAGGGAGTCCAAAGCTATCCTACTTGGGAAATTAATGGAGAAACACAAAGCGGTGAAATGCCTTTACCAGTCCTAGCTGAGAAGAGCGGTTGTGTTCTACCCTAAAACTTTTAAACCCTTTAAATCTCTTCTTTTCTATGGTTTTGACAGCAACTAGTTGGCAGGATACTCGTATTATAGTAGTGGGTGATGTCATGCTAGATGTGTATAAATATGGCAAAATTAAACGTATAAACCCAGAGCGACCTGGAGCACTTCTTTTACATGTTGAAAAAACTGAGTATCATCTTGGCGGAGCTGCTAATGTTGCACATAATATCCTCACTCTTAAGGGCAACCCTTCTTTAGTAGGGATTGTAGGTAAAGATCATTTTGCATATCTTTTTAAATCAGAACTCAAAAAAACTGGTTTTTCTTCCCAACTTTATCGCGATGAATCTAGACCTACTACTGTCAAGACTCGTGTAGTTGAGCAAAGTCATAATGACCAACTCTGTCGTGTCGATGAAGAATTAACTCACCCAGTTGCAGTTCCTCTTGCTGCAAGACTAGTTGATCAAACATTACCTAGACTTAATGGTCAACATGCTTTAGTACTTTCTGATTATGCCAAAGGATTATTGACACCTGAAGTTATTATTCCTCTTCTGCAGTATGCTCAACAACATAGACTGCCAGTCTTAGTAGACCCAAAACCTGCAAACATTGATCTTTTTGTAGGATGTACTGTTGCAACTCCTAATCTTGGAGAAGCTGAGGGGATAGTAGGCAGTTTTTCACAACCCTCCTCTCGTGAGGCTTATCTAGAAACACTTTGTCGCCGACTGCAAGATCGTATGCAAACACCTCTAGCAATTATTACTTGCGGATCTGAAGGTATTGTAGGCATTGATCAAAAAGGACAATATCATCATGCGTACACTCCAGAAGTAAAGACGCTCTTTGATGTAGTTGGAGCAGGAGATGCAGTTCTTGCAACATTGGCATTATACTTTGGACACCATTATGGAAAAAGTTCTTTTGATTTTGGTCAAGCATTGCAGTTAGCAAATCTAGCAGGATATGTCAAAGTTGGAAAAACTGGAACAAGCACTGTCACTCTTGAAGAAGTTCTTTCAGCTCACGCATCGATTAATTCAGCGAAAGCTATTTAAGCATTCTTTAGTCTTATCTTTGACATGCATAAGAGAGGATTATTTACTGTTGTTGTTCTGTTGCTAGCAGCTTCTTTTTTAGCTTCTTTTCTTGACCCTAGTATAACTGGTGATGTAGTTCGCAGTTCACACACTAAATCTTATATTCCTAATCAGCAACCAGTTTCTGTTGTTTCTTCTCCTTCACAAGAAAAAGTACTTTCTTCACTGCAAAGTCTAGTGCTGCAACAGTTTCCTGCTCTTACTCCTACCAATACTTTTTCTGGCCAAAAAAGCAAAAGCACCAGCAGTTTTTTTTCTGGACTTATCTGCCCCTGGGAAAGCAGAACTTGTGAAGCCTTGGGATTTGTCAAAAAAGAAAACTACCCCATGACTCAAAACGGATTAACTACATGTGTACAACAAGCTTTAACTGCATGTCAACAAGCTTCCAAAAATGCTGCTATAGCAAAAGTTAAACTGTGCTCTCAAAATGCACAGGCAAGCTGCACCAATAAAAATGTACGAACTACTGATCGTATTCCTGAGAAATTTTGTTTCTTTAAACAGGCTTCAGATGTTACTGTGAACCCTTGTTTTTTAAATTCTATTCATGTCGAAGGCAGTGGCCAACATTGTTTTGCTTTATTTACAGAACGGGGAACTCTTCAACAGGCTCTTCGTTGTCAACCCTCTACTAAAATTGCAGCCTTGCAACTCTCTTGCAGCGCTACTTATAAAGTTTTTTCTACACATTCTTGCAAAGTAGATTCTGTAATTAAATCCGCTTCTAGGACTTTAACTTATTAACTTCCTAGTGAAAGAGAAACTTATTTAAACACCATTATCTGCACAAATCTATGCCAGGAAAAAAGAGTGGAAAAAAGTCTTCTGGAAAGAAAAAGAGACCAAATGTCTGTGAAGTTTGCTAATTTTGAGGCATCATGCACTTAGCACGTCGACTTCATTGGCTTAGAATAGTAGCTCTCATTGGTAGTCTTCTCTCTCTTCTTTTAACTTATACTTATGCTACTGGGAAAGGTTCTTTATGTACTTTAGGTGACTATTTTGTTTGTACCTTATCTGAAACTTCTTACGCTACTGTTGATGGCATCTTTCAGTTCTTCAGCTTAACTTTAGGCAATACTCTTCCCAGCGCTTCTGTAGGCATTCCCAATAGTTTTATATTTCTTTTAGGTTTTCTAATCTTACTTTTCTTTAGCTATAGATTCACTTCTTCGTCTCTCTCTGGATTAAAGATTACTTTTTATATTTTAGCAGCCTATAGTGTTTTCTTAACGTATGCAGAGACTTATGTGTTGTATACTCTATCTCTCTTGGGAATTGTGATGAGTGTGCTTGTGTTTGCGAGCTTATGGTTATTGGTTGGACTGCACACCTTGGAACAAAAAAAATCAAAACAATCTCCACGAAAACGACGCTGATTAAACTATCAGTATTAACTGAGACCGAAATTTTCCTTTAATGTCTTTATTCTTAATGAAAGAGAGTAATTATTCACCAACACCAATAAAAGTTGACGTCAAATAACCTTTCTCTTTTGCTATCTTTTTACCTCTGATAACTAAGCTTTTCAAGAATTCTGTATCAGCTTCAGTGAAGGTTTCTATGAAAAACTCTGTAAGTTTTTGATAATCAAAATCATCATCTCTAGATAAACTCTTACCATTTTGTTCATATGCTTCTCGTACTTTCTTTGCAGTACTTGCCATAACAAAGTATTCCGAACCGATGATAGGAACAACAAGGCTATACTGCATCATCTTTATGGTTTCAGGA
>JAGVZA010000003.1 GCA_018302985.1 Candidatus Woesearchaeota archaeon
GTAATCACCTGTACCTTTGGTTGCAATTTCTTCAGCTAAAAGAACTCCGCCATTGCCTGGACCAGTAGTGTTAGCACCTAAGAAAATGAGTTGACCATTGGAGTCTATGGCTTGAACTGTAATGTTGGAGATGTTATCATAGTAAGGGTCTCCAGCAGTTCCTGAACCATGCCATCCTGTAACGTTTGTGATATTAAATATGATTGAAATGGTACGGTCTGGGAATCCCACACCGGCAGTTAAATTGGCTGGAGCGAAACTCGCGTCAGTCACTGCGAAAAGAGCTGAGACTTGATGAGCCCCAACAAGAACGAATATAGCTAAAAAGAAGAACATTATTCTTCGAAAAGTATTCATTGACATGCACCTCATGTGTTTGTGTTTAGATAATAGTAGATATTCAAATATCGGCTTTTTACTCTTATATAAACCTTTCGAAAACAAGACTTTATTAAAACCTTTATAATAAGGGTTTATCCATTTTTGCAACCGTTTTATGTTATTTTTTTCTTTGAACTAAGAAGTAGTAACCTATGACTAAGATTATTATAATTACCAAGATAATTGTAACTGTAGAACCAAGAGAAGCCTTAGTACTCGTGTCTTTCTCAGATGTACTTTTTACCACTTCTTTTTCTTTATTGTCAGTAGATGTTGTTATTAAAGAGAAGGTTAGATCAGCATATTTAGTATATTTTTTATGGAAAGTTACTAGAATATCGTTTCGACTATCGCCATCTACATCAACTTCTTCCGTTTCGCCTTTATTAATCATTATTTCTTGCGGTGTTGACGCGATTGTCAAAGTAGCTTGCTCATCAGAAACTTTTTGAAGCCTAATACTATGTTGTTGTCCATTCCACAAGAATGTTGTAGTTGCTCCCACTTGCATAAGTCTGCTAACTCCTTCTGTAGTGAGTGAACCTGCGTCTGAAACTGAATTTTTACCAACCTTAATTTTTGCTACAGGAGCTACAAAATCTCTATTACCGAAAGCACTAGAACTTCTAGGTGGTTTTTTAACAACTGTAAATGAAAGATTAGTCGCATTAGTATTTCCAGCAACATCAACAACTTCACACATCGCAAGATAGTCTCCAAGTTCTCTTGTTTCTTGGAAAGTTATCTCTCGAGTGTTAGTATTATTGAGTGCGATAGGTTCAACAAAGTGTTCAAGTACGGACGGATTATTGCTGCCTGGAACAATAACTGAGATTGTAGTTTCATTGAAACCATCTTCATCAGACCGAGTACAAGCTATAATTGCAGGATCTGTTGCTTCAAAAGTTCTTTTGCTAGCACGCGTTATAGTATCAAGAATATCCATACTGATACCAGAAGCTTCTAAACCACCGTTAAATGTTAGATTGTTAGTATAGCCCGTATTATTTGTATCGTCGCTATCAGTACAAGCAATATTCCATGTATGTCCTCCTATTGGAGGGGTATTAATAAAAACAACCTCAGTCCCATTAGCTACATTTGTTGTTGTATTAATGACAGATCCGTCTGTCGCGTTATCAGGATCAAGAGTGAGATTACATGTCGCAATGGTTGAAAATATCAAATCAACTACAGTCGCGTTAAATGTTACTTCAGTGCTGTTTATCAACGCATTGTTGCTAGGTTCATTAGCAGTTAGAGTTGGCGGCGTATTATCCACAGTAACATTTTCCACAAGAGTACTATTGTATGATGCATCTGGAGATTCTGTGAAATTTGATTGATTTGTATATGCGGCTGTAACGTTAATAGTGAAGTTTGTTCCGTCACCAACACCACTTGCTGTTGTATCCCAGTCGATTGCATAGGTTGTAAGATTCTCTGTAAGATTATAACCTATCAGCTCAAATTGCCCCGTCCCATTATGCACTTCAAATGTGACATTCGTTACGTTACTATTGTCATCTAAGGTATCGATAGTAACTATTATAGTAAAATTTTGACTGAGATTTTGCAATGTAGTTGGCGCTGTGATAACTACTCCACCAGGATAATTAGCAAAAACGAAATAACCTACTCCCAAAAGAAGTAAAATCCAAATGAAAGCTCTTTTTAGACTCCGCATATCTTTCAATTATCTAGAACTTCTCGTTTATAAATTTATCTGAGAAGCTATTTTCGAGTATTTTAGTTAAAAACTTATTAGTGATGATAATCTTCAGTATGTTCACTGACATATAAAGATAGAAATACAGCAGAAATTGCTAAAATGAGTGGACCAATAATAATACCTAATAATCCAAATACTTCGAGACCTCCTAATACTCCTAAAAGCACTAAAGCTGGATGGATATTTCCCTTACTTCCAATAATTTTTGGTCGAACTACATTATCAATAGTACTTACAATGAAGAGTCCGTATAAGAGTAAACCTACTCCGCTGAATGTTTCTCCCGTTGCTAATTTGAAAATGGCCGCAGGCAACCATACAAACGCAGGTCCAACAAAAGGAATCATCGCTAAAATAGTCATGACTAGACCCCATAATAATGGCGAAGAAACGCCGAATATCCATAATCCTATGGCACCAATAGCTCCCTGTACTATTGCAGTAATCACAATTCCATAAATGGTTGCATAGATAACACTATTGAATTTCTCACTTACATGACGACGATGCTTTTCTTTTAAGGGAAGATGCATACTTATTTTTTCACCTAATACCTTTCCTTCTTTGAGCATATAGAACATTACAAAAAACATTACAAAAAATTCAAGCAATTTTTTTGGTAAGGAGATTAAAAAGTCAGAAGTTCCACGAGCAAGCGATAAAGTTAATTTGTTTAAAGAGTCTTTGACATAAGTATCGAATTCAATATTTCCTCGCAACAACTCTGGAATCTTTTCTTCAAATTTTGAAAAATCTAAATCTTTAATTTCTTGAAAAAAAGTTATGGATTGTCCTATTAAGGCATTGGCGGTGAAAAAAAGAGGTATAATAAAAATTAAAATAACTGATAGAATGGTCAATGATGCTGCTAAATTTTGATTTACTACTGTTTTTCTTAACCATTTATAAACTGGAAAAAATATATATGCAATTAAAATACCACTAAGAATAGCAATCAAAAAAGATTTTACTAAGAAAATAGAAAACAACAGAAATGCAATAATCATTACAATAAAAAAATACTTAGATTGTTTATGAATGTCTACTGTTTCCTCCATAGCTCGCACCTTCTTTTTTACAGCTTTTTTTCTATATAAAGCTTCGCGTTTCCCCCTCTTTTTTCCCATTTATTAGCTAAAAAATGATAACATTTATAAAGTATTCTTTCCCTAATGTGCTTATGGAAGTCGCAGTCCTCTATTCTGGTGGCAAAGACAGTACTTATGCTATTGAAAGATGTCTTCAAAAGAAATGGAAGATCAAATATTTGCTCTCAGTTAAACCAACTCGCAATGACTGTTACTTATTTCACTATCCTACAGTCGAATTGACTAAAGAATTATCACAAATACTAGGATTAAAACATATTTACACTACTTGTGATGTAGCTGATCCTGTTCAAGAAGCAAAAATTGTTCGTGATATTGTGGCACAAAACCCTGTAGATGCATTAGTCTTAGGTGGTATTGGTCTTCAAGAAACACAGCTCAAAAGCATCAGAGAAGCAGTTTTTGACTTAGGTGTTGAAGTCTTTGCAAGCCATATGGGCGAAGACCATGAAAAATTAGTAAGAGAAATGATAGAAAAAGGATATGATATTCGCATTACCCAAGTTGCAGTTGATGGATTAGGCAAACCTTGGGTTGGTAAAAAAATCAGCAAGGAAACATTTCCACAACTCAAGAAAGCATCAGAACAATTTGGTTTCCATATTGGCGCAGAAGGCGGTCATTATGACACTTTAGTAGTTGATGGTCCTATCTTCAACAAAAAAATAGAAATTACTGCATCTGAAGTGCACATGGAAGATGAACTTTGCGGTCACTTAAAAGTTACTGGTTTTACTGTTGTTGAGAAAAATCCTTTATTACGCAGTGTTTATTGAATACTAGTACTAATTTCTTTGAGTTTTTTACATATTCTATAAGGACTTTCTTTTTTTAGTTGCGCTATGTTATTTACACCACTTGGGATAGCAATTACTCGCACATGCGCTCTTTTACCTGCACGAATATCATAGATACTGTCGCCAATAAAATAAGCAGCTTTGTGTCTTGCTATGTGCTCTGCCTTGAGCAACTCATCAGGCGCTGGTTTAGGATGTTTTACTTGATCTTGACCTATGATTATCGAAAACCATTTTTTTGGTATTTTTGCCGCTTCTAGAAGTGCCATAATTAACTCATGATTACAGTTAGAGATCAAAGCTAATTTCCATTGTTGTTGTAATTTTTTAAGTATTCTTTTAGCACCAGGAATTACCTTTACAAATTTTTTTGTGTTCTTTCTTACTAAAAGATCATGATCATAGATAATTTTATCAATAAATTTAGCTGTTGTTCCTGGAAATAAATTTTGTATAATCTTTCTACTTCCTTCACCAAAATGTTTTAGAATTTCTTTATTAGTAATCTTTTTTTTAATCTTATTTTTTTTGAAAGCTAGTTGATATGCCTCTAAATGGCACTTATTACTTTTAATTAAAGTATTATCTAAATCAAAACAAATAAGACCTAGTTCTTTCTTCCTCTTTTTTTGCACGTTCTTTACAGGAATAACACAAGCTATTTAAAGATGCCTAGATCTTAAAAGCTAATGGTGTTAGAATCTTTAACCACGCCTCAGCGTGCGGAGCGTAAGCCTTGGGATTTATTTTTCATCGGCATTATTTATGCAGCAGTTGGACTTTTTCTCGCTATCTGGGTTTTCAAGGAAGAAGCAAGCATCGTGATGGTTTTGTTGACTGTTGTTGCTTGTGTGCCTTTGATGTATAATACTTTGCGCCTTGAGGAAGAAAAAGATACAACTATAGAATCAGAAAGAACTTTGTTGAAAGAACATAGTCGCGCTTTATCATTTTTCATGTTTCTTTTTGTTGGATTCTGCATTGCATTTTCTTTAGCTTACATTTTTCTACCAGCATCTATTGTGGAATCTGCTTTCCAAACTCAGACCAATACCATTAGAAATATTAACTCACAAATTTCAGGAGAAACTATTAACAGCGGTGCTATTTCTGGAGGAACTATAGAAGGCGACGCCATTGGCGGTGCACTCTTATTTATCCAAATTTTTCTTAACAACTTTAAAGTTATGCTTTTTTGTATTTTCTTTTCGTTTTTCTATGGTGCGGGAGCTATCTTTATTTTAACCTGGAATGCTTCAGTCATTAGCGCAGCTATTGGAACTTTTTTTAGATCTCATATTAGTGATTATGCCTCTTCTCTAGGGTTGGTTAAGGTAGCTGGTTATTTCCATATTTATTCTTTGAGCCTTCTTCGTTATTTTGTTCATGGACTTCCTGAAATCTTAGCTTATTTTATTGGAGGATTAGCAGGAGGAATCATTTCTGTAGCAGTCATTCGTCATGATTTTGGCACTCAAACCTTTAGAAAAATTGTCAGAGACGCTTTTGACCTTTTCTTATTAGCTATTGTTGTCTTATTAATTGCTGCAGGCATAGAAGTCTATATCACACCACTACTTTTTTAAAGGGGAAGAAGTCCTTTACCTTCCATGGCTGATGTTTTAGAACAGCGAAAAGAAAAAGTTGTCAATTTCCTTAAACGTTATCAATCTTGGATAGTTTATGTAGTTCTAGCACTTATCTTACTTCTTACTTTTTTTAACCGCACCGCACCCTTACCCAATCTGATAGACGTCACTACGAATGATTATATTCCTATTGAGATAGACTCTTTTGCCTTTCTTCGCTATGCACAAGAACTTTCAGTAAATGGCACCCTAGCTGAGGTTGATTCTTTACGTTATTATCCAGATGGTTATCCTAATACTGGAGAATTTACTTTTTTGGCAACTTTTATTGTTTATCTCCATAAATTCCTTCACTTTTTTAATTCTTCTGTTACTCTCGCTTATGCAGATGTTCTTTATCCACCCATCGCCTTTGTTATCAGCCTTCTTTTCTTTTTCCTTTTGGCTCGACGCCTTTTTGATTATAGAGTAGCTTTATTGGCAACTGCTTATTTAGCATTTATTCCTACTTATGTACAGCGAACTATAGCTGGTTTCTCTGATAAAGAAAGTCTTGGTATGATGTTTTTCTTCCTAACTCTTTATCTTTTTGTTCTTGCTTATCAACAATCACAACGTTCACGATCTCTTACTTTTGGCATTATTAGTGGAGTTGCTACCTTTTTTATGGCTCTTGCATGGGGGGGAGTTCAATTTCTTTTCTTAGTCTTCGGTGTTTATTTATTGATCGAACTTCTTTTCAATCGTCAAAGTACTCAACATTTCTTAGCTTATGCTTCTTGGTTCGTTACTTCTTTTTTACTCTTACTTATTTTTTATCCTGCTCGTTATAGCTTTCCTACTCTTCTCTTCTCTCCTACGACTGCAATTCCTTTCTTTGTTTTCTTAATTAGTGTTATTTACCAAGTTCTTGTTCACTATGATCCTTTACGATTACGTACACGCTTTCATGAGAAATACCCTGTAGGAATCATTAGTTTTGTTCTTGCGTTTATTTTAGGCTTGATATTTATCTTACTCTTTTTGGGACCAACGGGTCTTTTCCAGCGCATTAGCGAGCAAATTTATTTTTTAACGTCTCCTTTTGGAGAAAGTAGATGGGGATTAACTGTTGCAGAAAGTCATCAGCCCTACATGCGTGATTTCGTAGGTCAACTTGGTAAAGTTTTCTTTGCACTTTTCTTGGCAGGAGCTGTAAGCGTATTTTATCTTCTTTTGGCACCTATAAAAGAAAATAGAAATAAATTAACTGTCTTTTTTGCACTTTTTGTATTAGCTTTTACTCTTAATCGTTATTCTCCAGATTCTTTTTTGAATGGCGATAATGGCATTTCTTTATTTCTTTTCTTTGGATCTTTTATTTTATTCTTCCTCTTTATCCTTATTGCATCACTTCATATCTATCGTAAAAGAAGAGAACATTATCTTGAACTTACCAAATTAAATGGTTCTTATATCTTGGTCTTAGTTTGGTTTTTTATCACTATTGTTGGTGCACGAACTATGGTTCGTCTTATTCTGGTATTTTCACCAACTGTAGTTTTATTGAGCTCCTTTGCTTTAGTTTTCCTTTATGATCTTGGCATGCGACAGCGCCACCATGTGCTTCGCATAGTAACAGTTGTAGCCTTCCTTTGCTTATTATTACTTCCAGCTATTCAAGGAAGTTTAGTTTCTTATTATAAGAGTACTTCACTTACTACTCTAAACAGCGGACCTATTTATACACAACAATGGCAATATGCTATGCAATGGGTACGAGAAAATACACCTACTGACGCAGTGTTCGCACATTGGTGGGACTATGGTTATTGGGTACAAACAGGTGGTCAGCGTGCTACTGTCTCAGATGGGGGCAATAGCGGAGGAGCGGGCATTAATTTTAATAGTGCACGTCATTTATTGACTACTCCTGATGATACTGATGCACTTACTTATATGAAGTCTCGCGGTGCTACCCATGTTTTAATTGTCTCCGAAGATGTAGGCAAATATCCTGCTTTCTCTACTATAGGTAGTGATCTTTCCAATGATCGTTATTCCTGGATTCCTGCATTTCGTTTAGATGCACGTAATAGCCAAGAACTTCGTAATCAAACTATTCGCGTTTATACAGGTTCAACTGCACTAGATCAAGATTTCATATTCAAAGATACTTTGCTTCCTCGAGGAGCTGCTGGCATCGGTGGATTTTTAGTTCCTTTTACAACTGTAGATGATTCTCAAGCTATTGTTGCTCAACCACAAGCAGTTGTTTTTTATAACAATCAGCGCTATGATATTCCCCTTCGTTGTCTTATAGTTCAAGGTAAGAAAACAGAATTCCCTATGAATGAAGGTCTTGATGCTTGCTTAACTATTATCCCAAGCGTTGAAGGCAATAATTTAAATCCTCTTGGAGCAGTTCTTTATCTTTCCCCGAAAACTAGAAATTCTTTCTTGGCACGCCATTATATTTATGGTGAAGTATCTCCAAATTTCAAAGTTGTTTATGACGACTCAGCAAGTATCCCTCTTATGCTTTACAATGGTAGAATAGTTGGACCTCACAAAATTTGGGAAGCCAATATTCCTCCTACTATTATGGTCAACGAAACGATGAGAAGCAGTCTCTTACCAGATGAACGTCTTTATTATGTTGTAAATTAATTGCCTAAACTTTAAATAGTCCTCTTCTACTTTCTTTCTTTTATGATACTTATAACTGGAGCAACAGGTTTTGTAGGAAGAGCGTTAGTTAGACGTTTGAGTCGTCGCTATAAACTGCGTTGCATTATTAGAGATACCTCTAAGATTCTTTCTTCTGATCCTAATGTTACTTTTTTAGAAGGCTCTCTTACTGATCCTGCTTTTCTTTCTAGAGCTCTTCAAGGTGTCAAAATCGTAGTTCATATTGCGGCAGTTCTTGATCCGAAAGACCCCTCATTACATACAGTGAATGTTTTAGGTACACGACATCTTCTTGCTGCAGCACGTCATGCAAAAGTAAGTCATTTTATTTTTTTAAGCACTGGAAATGTTACTCATGGATGCCGAGATGCTTATACTCTCTCTAAAGTAGCTGCTGAATCTTTAGTTCAACAATTTCCTAATCACTTAATTCTTCGCGAGCCTATTATTTATGGTCCTGGAGATGAACGCTACATAGGAAAACTTATTGTTTTTCTTCTTCGTTATCCAATTATTCCTATTCCTGGGAGAGGACAATGGACATTCCAACCTATTTTTATAGATGATCTTGTCTCTTACCTTGAAGAAAGCATTCAACGCCACATTGTCGGCACTTATACTTTAGCAGGCAAAGATACTATTTCTTATCTTGATCTAGTAGATCTTTTGCAACAAGAATTACATCAATCCAAACCTTACCTTTTTGTACCCCTTTCTTTACTTAGATTTGCAGCTGGATTTCTTTCTCTTTTTGGTATTTCTCCTCCTCTGACTAGAACACAACTTAGCAATCTTACTTCGTCACGCACCCATTCACTCAAAGAACAATATGCAACATTTAAACATCGTCCCCTATCCTTGAAGCAAGGCATTAAACAGACTCTTCAGACGAAATCTTTATAACACGACCTCTTCTCAATTCTTCTATGTCGCGCAAACTTTCTGTTGATGTAGTCTTACCAGTCTACTCTGGCAATATTAGGGAAATTCCTTCTAGCGTTGCTACTTTAGTTACTTATTTTCAACAGCATGTGAAAGATTACACTTGGACTTTGGTTTTAGCAATTAACGGCAAACAACCTGAAGAAGTTCTTGCACTTGCGAAAAAACTTCATAAACATCATAAAGAAGTTGTTTATACTTATACTCCTCACCCAGGCAAAGGGGCTGGAGTTCTTCACGCATGGACTACACGCAAACCAGATATTTACACTTATATGGATATTGACTTAGCAACAGATTTACATTCCTTTCGTTATTTATTAGACGGTATTAGAGAGGGCTATGACTTAGTTATTGGATCTCGCTATCATCCTCAATCTCGTCTTCGTCGTTCTTTCAAAAGATATCTTATTTCTAAGACGTATATTCATCTTGTCTACAGAAGCATTTTGGGTGTTCCTGTTCGAGACTCTCAATGTGGTTTTAAAGCAGTTAACAAAAGAGTTGTTGACCATATTCTTCCTCTTATTCAAGATAAAGTTTGGTTTTGGGAGAGCGAAATGCTTTACTTAGCGCACAAATTAGGATATACTATTAAAG
This sequence comes from Candidatus Woesearchaeota archaeon, assembly GCA_018302985.1. GTDB lineage: Archaea > Nanobdellota > Nanobdellia > SCGC-AAA011-G17 > UBA489 > JACOVP01. The sequence goes on from JAGVZA010000003.1 coordinate 9,821, forward strand.
AAGTTCCTATCACTTGGACTGAAAATAAAATTAGTGGCGTTAATTTACTAAAAATAGCTCCCGAATTTATTAAAAAAGTACTTCGTCTTCGCTTCCGCAAGATTCGCTGATTACTATGCTCAGATCCTTTAGTCCCCAATTCCAGAACATCCTTCTTCGTAGTTATCGCTTTATTCTCTCTGTTCCTTTTTTTAGATCTCTTCTCCAAGTATTTCATCCAGAAACTGGCACTATAGTTAGCTTTTTGCAATATACCAAGACTCAATTGAAACCTAACGAACGTATCTTAGATGCAGGAGCAGGCTCACAGAATTATCGTCCTTTTTTTACACAACAAAAATATGAAGCAACAGATTTCTGCGAAGTTCCCAAAGTCTATCAACAAGTTTCTTCTTTAGATTTTATTTGTGATCTTAAAAAAATCCCACGTCCTAATAATTCTTACGACGCTATTTTAAATATTCAGGTGCTTGAACATGTTCCTGATCCTCTTGCAATTCTCAAAGAATTTCATCGTATCCTCAAAAAAGGAGGCCAATTATTCTTGACTGCACCCCAAGGATGGGGATTGCATGATGAACCACATCATTATTTTAATTTTACTCGCTATGGCCTTAAAGAATTGTTTACTCGAGCAGGATTTCAGATCAAATTTATTCATGAGCGAGGAGGTTATTTCCGCTATTTAACTATGCGTTTGCAAGAAATGCCTCTGCTTTTTTTCCGTAACATTTTCCATCCCCTTAAATTTCTATTTGCAATTCCTTTGTTTTTGATTACCTTTCCACTTTTTTATTTGATTACTCCTCCCATCCTATTTATTTTGGATCTTTTCTTTGATCGTGAACAAAAGTATACTCTTGGTTATGCCTGCCACTGCATTAAGAAATAGGTCTTAGAAACCTTTTTAATGGACTTTTCCTTGACTTTCTTTATGATTGATTATCACCATGATTACTATAAAGGACTTGCAAAGATTTACTTTCTTCGCATAGTAGATACTATTATTCGTTTAGGACGTTTGCAGCAAGAACAAGGAATTATTCTTGATTTTGGCTGCGGTTATCAATATCTGAAAAGAAGACTGAACAAATCTAATGTTCTTGGGTATGATATTATTCCAGAGTTGAGTGATGTTCGTGATTATAAGCACTTGAAACCTGCTGTTATTGTTTGCAATAATGTTTTGGAACATTTTCCTTTGTCAGACATTGAAAAGTTGTTACGTCAATTTAAAAAAATGAATCCTTCTATGCTTCTTATTACCGCAACTCCTACTGAAAACTTTCTTTCTAGAATAGGTATGTTGTTGACTGGAGAAAGAGAAGCTCATACTGACCACAAAAGCAAATTGAAAGATATTACGGCACTTCTTTCGAGACATTGTACTTTGGTTCGACGTCGGCGCCTTTATACTCTTAGTGAAATTGCTGTTTGGCGTTTTAGACCCTGATTTATTGGAGAAACCTTTTTATAGCGTTTTTAACCCTCTATTCTTATGCTTCCTCTTACCTTTATTATAAGCTTATTAGTGGCATTTACAGTTAGCTTGTGGTCTGTTCCTTGGCTTATTCGTTTTTTATGCCGCATTAATCTCGTTGTTAAAGATCTTCACAAAGAGGGAACTCCTTTAGTGCCTCGCTCTGGAGGATTAGCAGTTGTTATTGGATTTATGGCAGGAATTATGTCTTTTCTCTTTTTCTTTACTTTTGTAGCACGTGATCAAGCATGGCTTACAGAGTCTTCACTTACTCTTCTTTTTGCTGCAGTTTTAACTATTTTTATTATTACTTTTATAGGATTTATTGATGATCTTTTAATGGTACAAAGTGAACAACGTCGTTTGCCTGGTGGATTAAGACAATGGCAAAAACCCTTGCTTACTCTTGCAGCAGCTATTCCTCTTATGGTGGTTAATGCAGGAACATCGATATTGATTGTTCCCTTTTTTGGACATGTTGACTTTGGATTACTGTATCCCCTGTTGTTAGTTCCTTTAGCTGTAGTTGGCGCTGCTAATATGGTTAATCTTTTTGCAGGCTTTAATGGACTAGAAAGCGGTTTGGGATTAATTTATTTAGCATCTTTAGGTGCCTATGCTTATGTCCATGAACGTCATCTAGCAGTTATTATAGCTCTAGTTACTTTTGCTGCACTCCTTGCTTTCCATCTTTACAATAAAGTTCCAGCAAAAATTCTTAGTGGAGATTCTTTGACTTATTTATTAGGAGCAGTTCTTGCAACTATTGCAATTATAGGTAACTTAGAAAAAGCAACTGTTATTATTTCTCTTCCTTTTTTTATTGAATTCTTCTTAAAGTTACGAGGTAAATTCAAAATGCAAACTGTTGGTTACCTTAAACAAGGAAAGATTCATTCCAGATATACTCAAGTGTATTCACTTCCTCACTTTTTTACCCGCACTGGAAAATTTACAGAACGACAAGTTGTCTACTTTATGTATATGATTCAACTTTTCTTTGCAGTCCTTATCTGGTTTGTTTAAGATGCTCAAAAAACTATTTCAAACTATTAAGAGTAACCCCTTTTTACAAGATAATCTTATTTTATTTATAGGGCTCTTTGTCGCTGGCATTGGCGGATTTATTTATCATTTTGTCCTTGGTCGTTTATTAGGTCCTGCAGACTATGGATCTTTAGGCGCACTTCTTTCTTTAGCTTATATTTTTCTTATTATTTTGAATACCACACAAATGGGTATTGCTGATATTACCACTCGTCTTACTCTTGAAAAAGCAGACAAGAAAATTACTTATCTTTTTAGAAGACTCCTTAAAGAATTGGTTGTTATTGGGATAATCTTTGTAGCAGTTTTTCTTGCTTTATCTTCATTGATTAGTGGCTATCTGCATGTCCCCTACATGTCTGTTTTTATTGTTAGTTTTGCGCTTTTGTTTATTTTCCTTTTATCTTTACCTCGAGGCATGATGCAGGGATTACAACGTTTTACTTTACTGAGCTCTAACAATATCTTAGAATCTTTCATTAAACTTTTTGCAGCAATACTTTTTGTAATTCTTGGTTATGGAGTAGCAGGAGCAATTGGAGGTATTGTTTTTGGTTATGCCTTAGCCTTTGTTGTTGGTATGTATCATTTTAGATCTCTTTTTAAGACAAAAGAACAAACTATTCCCTTTAATGTAAAACCCGTCTATAGTTCTAGTCTTTATCTCGGATTTGTTTTAATTTTTTTGACACTTTACTATACTATGGATGTGCTTCTTGTTAAACACTTCTTTGACGCAACACAGGCTGGTTATTATGCAGCACTTGCTATCCTTGGTAAAGTCATTTTCTTTGGTACTTCTTCTATAGGACAAGTTATGTTCCCTAAAGTTATCGCATTACATGCACAAAAGAAACCACATAAGCATCTTTTCTATAAATCTTGTTTGTTAGCCTTATTATTCATCTTCCCTGTTCTTTTCTTCTACTTTGTTTTTCCAACTTTTGTAGTTACTCTTCTTTTTGGATCACAATTTCTTGAGATTGTTCCTCTGCTAGGTCTTTTTGGAATTTATATGACTCTTTTTTGTCTCATTTATCTCTTCTCTTACTATTTTGTTTCTTTGGGAAAGAACTGGATCTTCCTATTGTTACTTTTCTTCTTTAATATTTTAGAGATTTATCTCCTGTATGAATTCCATGAATCACTTGCTCAAGTCATTACCCTCCTTATTTCCTTGTCACTTATCTTTTTGATGATTTTATATGTAAAATTTATGAGGACTAAGGATGCTTAAACTTTCCTTGATTATTCCTGCTTATAATGAGGAACAAAGAATAGGAAAAACCCTACAAAATTATCTTTTCCATTTACAAAAATATTTACCTAAGGAATTTGAGATCATTGTTGTGCTAAATGGTTGCCACGATAGAAGCTTAGAGATTGTAGAATCGTTTGCAAAAAAACATAAGGAAGTACGTTACGTAAATATTCCTCGGGCTATTGGCAAAGGCGGTGCAGTTTTACATGGGTTTACTATGGCTAAAGGAAAAATTATAGGTTTTTTAGATGCTGATGCTGCTTTTGACATGATGGCTGTTCAGGTTATGATTGAACGCTTACTTAATGGAGAAGTTGATTGCTTGATAGCCTCTAAATGGAAAGGCATTCGCTTTTCTTCAGTTAATGAACCCTTTCTCCGAAAAATATTAAGCAGAGGATGGAATACTCTTGTTAAGCTATTACTTCATATTCCTGTACAAGATACGCAAGCAGGAGCAAAATTCTTACGTCGCGATGTTTTTCAATCCATAGGACATGATTTTATCTGTCGTGGTTTTGATTTTGATATAGAACTTCTCTTACGCGTTAAACAAAAAGGATTTACTATCAAAGAAGAGTATGTTCCTAACAAACACATTCCGGGAAGCACTTTTAATCTTAAATATGTTCCTCGCATGTTCAAGGATTTAATAAAACTCTGGTGGGTAAGGAAATCCTTATGACAGTACAAGACTATTTTGGGAAGACTGCAAGCACTTATGACACTAAACGCAATAAAGGATTTCTAGGCTGGCTGAGAACTAATGAACGAAAAGCATTGTTATCTTTTTTAGATTTTCAAAAAAACGATTCAGTCCTTGATGCAGGATGCGGTGAAGGTTATTATGCACTCTTGGCAAAGGAGTATGGTGCGAAATCTTTTGGTGTAGATCTTTCTCAAGCAATGATTACACGTCTGAAATCTCGAGGAGTTTCTGGAGCAGTATCGGACATTGAACATTTATCTCTTCACAAGAAATTTGATAAAATTATTTGTGCGGGCGTTCTTGAATTTACTCATAATCCTGGTCTGGCTTTGAAAATCTTAGCAAAACATCTCAAACCACATGGGAAGTTAGTTATCCTTTATTCTCGACCAAGCATTGGTACTTTTGCTTATGTGACTTTACACCGTTTACACGGTTTACGTTTGAAGATCTTATCTTATACTTATTTACATAACCTTTTAAAAGAGGCAGGCTTAGTTATAACTGCACATAAGAAGCTACCTTTGTTCGGAGGAGTTGCTCAAGCAGAGCACCAATAACTATGAAACCTTTTCTTTTGACGTTCGATGTTGAAGAATTTGACTATTTACACCACTATCATGAAAAGCCATTGAATGCAGATCTCTATGGAGTTAGTCATGAAGGAACAAAACGCATTTTGGATCTCCTATCTAAGTATGATATTCGTGCTACTTTCTTTGTTACAGCTAAGTTTGCCTTGCAATATCCTTCTTTTATTAAAGCTATCAGTAAAAAACATGAAATTGGATTACATGGCTATTCTCATGACCATCACTATGAGTCTATGGATGAAAAACTGGTGTTGAAATATCTTCAAGAAGGAAAAAAGATACTTGAAAAAATTACTCAAAAGAAAATAACTGGATTTAGAGCTCCAAGAATGGGTATGACTAATTATTCCATCTTAAAAAAAGTTGGCTTGCACTATGATAGCTCCTTACATCCCACTTATATTCCTGGTTATTACAATCATTTTACTGAACCTAGGAATTGTTTTACTAGCGAGGGTATACAAGTAGTTCCTGTTTCTGTAACTCCTCTAGTTCGATTACCTCTAGCATGGTTATGGTTTAGAAATTTACCCTTACTTTATTCTAAACTGTGTATTCGATGGTCTTTCTATGGCACTGGATTCATTAATACTTATTTTCACCCTTGGGAATTTGTTAGCTTACAAAAATACAGACTTCCTTGGTACTTCAAACGCAATACTGGAGATAAAGTTTTGAAAAAATTAGATAAACTTATTCATTGGGGTAAGAAAAAAGGTTATACCTTCATGTCCATGGGAGACTTCTTACAAAGACGATGAAAAAGAATCTAGTAAGCGTTATTATCCCCCATTATAATGGCGTTGATTTTATTGACCAATGTTTGCAATCATTAACCAAGACTACTTACAAGCCTTTTGAAATCATTGTTGTTGATAATGGATCTAGAGATGGATCTCAGTCTTTTATTAAAAAACATTATCCTCAAGTAAAACTTCTTCAATCTCCTAAAAATTTAGGCTATGCAGGCGGTTGCACTTTTGGTTACGAACATAGCACAGGAGAATTTATTGTTTTTCTTAATAATGACACTACTGTTGACAAACATTGGCTTACTCATTTAGTAAAAACTGCTCAAACACAAAATATTGCTATTTGTCAACCTAAAGTCCTAGCGTTACGAAAGCCAACACACTTTGAATATGCTGGCGCTGCTGGTGGCTATATGGATAGATGGGGGTATGTTTTTTGTCGTGGCAGATTATTTGATGTCTGTGAGAAAGATGAAGGACAATATGATCAACAAGTAGATATTTTTTGGGCTTCTGGTGTTTGTCTTTTTACAAAACGTTCTGTCTTAGAAACTATTGGTGCTTTTGATCCTTATTTTTTCATGTATTTTGAGGAAGAAGACCTTTGTTGGAGAGCACATTTGCAAAATCAGCGAGTGGTTTTTGTTCCTGGAGCAAAAATTTATCATTATGGGGAAAAAACTGCTAAAAAGTATCCTTTTAAAAAATATTATTATTTCCATCGTAATCATAGCATCTTACTTTTGAAAAATTATGCATGGTCTTCTCTTTTACGAGTTTTACCTAAGAAATTTGCTTTAGATATGGTTATGATGATTTACTTTCTCTTCAAAGGACAATGGAAAAGAAGTGTGAGTATCTTTACTGCAACTTTATTCTTGCCTTTCCACCTAGTTTCTATTCTTAAACTTAGGAAACAAACACAACACCTGAGAAAACGAGATGAAAAAGAAATATGGAATATGCTTTATCCAAAAAATATTGCTCTGAGCTATTTTTTAAGAGACAAAAAGAAGTTTACTGATCTCTTGGAAGAGAGCCCAGCGTATTGGAAGCAGCTACCTTATAGATAACAACTCGAGGTTGCTTTCTTTCTGCATCACTGAACCATGCTTGTACAGGTACAAATCTTTCTTTATCAGTATTTAATAGTGGAATGATCCATTCAAACTCTTCATTCTGACCGAATAATGCTAATACAATATACTTTGGTCTTTCTCTGACTAAAATTTCTTCAAAGTCTGTTTGATTATCTCCTTCGTTAATATAAGCAATTTCTGCATATGCTCCGAATTCCATTTCATTATTAGTGATCATAACTTTATCATCCTTATCGCTATTTTCTTTGATCCATATTCCTGCCTGCTTTAATTCCGCATAGGTTGTTTTTTTGTTTTCAATAATTTGATGAGCTTGTGTTAATTGAGTATAAGCACCAATTCCTACAACAAGAATGATTAAAGCTACTCCTAAATATTTGTTATATCTTTCTAGTAATTTACCTACTTCTGTAATCCCCTTTGCCATGATTAAAAAGACTCCGGGCATCATTAGGAATAAATATTGATGCACTCCAAATTTATAGACAAACACAAAGAAGATCAGAGGCATGATTATCAATAGAACACAAAAGAGATCACCTATCAATTTAGTATCTTTTCTTTTTAACAAGAGATCAAACCCTAAGAATAGACGCCATAAAGTGAGTAATCCTCCAATAAATATAATAAACCAAAATGTAAAGAGGAATTCCTGGAAATAATTAAAGATGTACCATGCTGGCGATTCGAATTGCTGGATAGCAGATGTAGCTGCGGTTAAAATATAAGTAGTAATTGCAGGCAAAGGATCTCCAAAACTTAAATAATTGAAGAGCATATAAGGTATGATAAAAATAACAACGCACAATGCAATAGCCTTCCACATCTTTTTATTCTTGAATAACTCAAGTCTTTCTACAATTAATACTGTTATTGCGAAAATGAAGATAATTATTCCATCATTATATTTTGTTAATGCTGTTAATACTGTGAAAATAGCTGTTAGGTAGATATATTTGTTTCCTTGCTTTTTGATAAATCCTTTCCAAAAGAAATACATTGCCGCTAATGCAAAGAATAGTCCTGGCAGATCCATTAACAATCGTGCAGTAAAGAAAATGTGCAACCAGAATACAGACAACATGGCTGCAGCTGTAAGCCCAACTTTTTCATTATACATTTCCTTTCCTAACAGATACATGAAGACAATTGATAATACTGAAGGGACTAATTCAGTCATAAATCGAATAAAAGTTTCATTAGCACCTAATTTGAATAATAAAGCCCATATTAATGTTAAAGTAACTGGACGCGCATTCCAATAATCTTTCATAGGAACGTCAAATGCCCAATTTTTAGCTTTTAGTAAATATTCTCCTTCGTCCCACCAAACCCCCATATTAATATTGAAATATTTTAGACGAATAATGGTTGCAACAATTATGATTCCAACTAAGATTAAGTTATATGGATTCTTGAACCATTCCACAACTCTATGAGAAATCTTTTTCTTTTCATTCATTAGATTTCATTCCTTTCTTGCTTCTTAAAAACCTTGTTATTTTGTGCTTTCTATTCTTTCCCAGTTATCCTGGTAGGTTTTCCCTGACTTTCTTTGCTTCTCTGCCTTATACCATATATAAAGGCGAACAGGAAATAAACACAGAGTCCAAATAACTTCCTTTATCTTTTTAGGGTATTTTATTGCTTCTAATGGTCCTTTTGTAAGCTCATTAGTAAATGATTTAACAGTAGGAAAATCAGGAGCATATAGCTTTAATCTTTCATGACTTTTTGTGGTTCTTACTTTTTGTTTGATGAAATCTTTGAGATTGTTTGGGTATTTTACATATACTTTTGCTTCTGGAACATACTTGATTTTATATCCTTGCTTCCATAACAGATAAGGAATAATTGAATCTTCTGCCACATCTACAGGTATTTTTCTTATTTTATTTCTAAATGCGAACAAATATCCGGAGCATTCTATAAACTTATTTTGTTTGTTGAGTTTTTCTCTAATTTTATGAGCACCAGCATCCACTAAGAGATGACTCCAATATCCTAACATAGTATTTTTATCATTCGCTGCTACAGGTCTACCAGTTACACAACCTACTTGCTTATCTTCCAGTGCTTTTGCTAACTCTTCTATAGCATTTTCATCCATCCATACATCACCATCTGTTAAAATTAGTATTTCACTTTTTACTTTAACAAATAACTCATTGAGAGCTCCTACTTTTCCTTTTCCTTTGTCTCTAAAGTAGCTTACTCTTTTATCTTTCTTTACATATTTCTTGATAACTTGTGCAGTTGGCTCATCTGGAGCAGCAACAATCACTTCATATTTTCTTTTTGTCTTGTTTTGCAATACTGCTTTGATAGCTCTTCCTATTATTTCTGGTTCTTTAAATGAAGTTATGATAACTGAAATCATAGTGATCGATATATTCTCTCCAGTTGTGCTGCAATTTTATCCCAAGTGAGCTTTTCTGCTTTTTTTCTTCCTCGATTACCTAGTTCTTCTCTTAACTTTTTATTAGTCAAGAGTTTTTTTAATTTTTTTATGAGATCTTGATTATCTTCTTTGTTGAATGTTAAACCTTCTACCCCAACTACTGATGGAATACCGCCCACATGTGATGCTAGGACTGGCTTTGCTTGGGCCATTGCTTCTATTAAAGTAATACCGAAGGCATCATACTCTGTAGGATGGAGAAAAACATCACATGCAGCATAAGCCTGCATCTTTTCTTCTTCTGAACAACGACCTATCATCTTCACATTCTTTATTTTCTTCTCTCGAATACTGTTTTCGATTCTTTTTCTATCTGGACCATCACCAACAATCACAAATGTAGCTTCTTTACATTGAGGAGCAATTGCAACAATTCTATCAATTCCTTTACTTGGATGTATTCTTCCTAAATAAAGCACCATCAATCCACTGATTTTGTGTTTTTTTCTAAATATAGTGCTGTTTCTTTTTTTGAGATAGTCTTTTTTAATTCCTGGCGGTAAGATAACTACATTTTTTTTCTTTCCAAACTTATTCAGTAACCATCTTTCCTCTGCTTTTGTTTGGACAATAACTTTATCCGCCATATAAAGCAGCAAATCTCCTAGTGTTTTATCAAATAAAGGAATAACTAGATTCATTAGTGGTGAACGAAGTTCTGTGGGATACTCTGGCCAATGTACTCCGAGTACTGTTTTCTTTCCTCGAAGCTTTGCAATCAATAAAGTCAAGTTATGGGGTTGTCTAAATGCATTTACATGCAAGATATCATAATCTTCAGTTAGTGCTTTCCACCATGCTAGTGGAAAAAAAGGAGTATAGTAACTTAATTTAGCTACAGTTGGCAATCTTTCTATGGTTACATTGTTGATTTCTTCTTTTTTCTTTAAAGATATACCTGATCTTAATGAGTCTGATGTCCAAACTACTATTTCATGTCCTAGTTTTGCTAGCTCTTTTGTTTCTTCAAGCAAGTGTGTTTCCATACCACCTTCTACAGGATAAAAGAAAGAACAAACGCGAATTATTTTCATGGAAATACCTCTGCAACTTTTGCTACTACATCACTTTCGTAAATGGAACGCATACATTCATAATTTTTCTTATACACACAGTATGTTCTTCGACACCCAACACAAGCTTCTTTTTCTTTCCAAATATAAGTGCTTTTTTTAGAAGTTGGACCCCAACAGGTAGGGATGTCGCGCCCGAATAACACTACTATAGGTGTTTTTGTAGTCGAAGCAATATGGGTCATGGAAGTATCGACGGTAATAATAAGGTCTACTTGGTCTGCTAAAGCTACTAGTTGTTGTAAAGTTGTTCTTCCTGCAAGATTATGTGTTTTTTCTCTTTGTCTGATATTGTTCATTATATATTCTATATCGTGATGATCTTCTTTTGCTCCTGTGAACAGGATTGTTGCTTTATATTTTGTTATTAGTATATCGGCAAGTCTTGCAAATCTTTCTGGAATCCATCGGTTGGACGGGCTTTTAGATGCAGTATGCATAATTATCTTCTTTCCTTTCCAATGATTAAGGAATTTTTTTACAATTTTTTCAGCTTTTGCATCAAGAGCGATTTCTAATTTAGGTTTTTCTTTTGGATGTATGTTCATTGCTCGAAGAACATCTAAATTATCTTCCATTTTATGCTGCCATTTCAGATTTGGTTTCACTTTTTTATTCAAAAAGAAGCCCTTGCCTGAAAACATACCTACTTTTGTTGCACCAACACGATATTTTACTCCTCCTAAGAGTAGCAAGGAACTTATTTTGAAAGAACCTGGATGCAGAATTACCCCTAGATCATATTTTTTTTCTTTAATTTTTTGTACTGTTTCTTTCCAACTCTTATATATCATAATTTCATCAATATTTTTGTTGCCTTCTGCTAAAAGTTTTGTTTCTGGTTTAATCAGGATGTCTATTTTAGCATTTTTGTATTTTTCTCGAAGCGCCTTAAAAGTTGGTGTAGCTACAACGAAGTCTCCTAGTTGCAACATCTCAATAATCAATATACGATTTACTTTTTGAGGAAATTTTTTGAATTTAAATGGATTTAACACTAGATAGAGCAGATAATCTAATTGCACTATTTTATCACGTAGCTTGTCTTCTATACGTCTTAAGGGATGTATTGGCATCTTATCAAGAATTAGATTGGCTTTAAAAACCTTTATCTGTCAGTCTAAGCCGCTTTCTGGCTATAGAGACAAAAGCCACCATTTTCTGCCTTTAAAGAAAAACCACACTGTTCAAAGAAACTACAACTTTCTTTTCCTATTACTTCAGTTGTTTCTAATATTTCCATTTTTTCTGTGAACTGTTTACAATCTTTATTTACATGCGCCTGACTTAGTAATTCTATCTCTTGCTTATACTCTTTATTTTTTACATGAATATAATGTCCATTGTAGGTACTTTTTTGATGATAGATTGCAGCATAAGCTACAATTGCTTTTGGATAAATGCTTGGTGGTAGACCAAATAAAGCATATCTCTCCTCAATTTTTGGAATAAGTTCAAGCAAATCTTGTACTTCTTTATTCGGAACTTCAAAATAGACAGTATAGAAAAGAGCAATACTACAACTTATGACTATGGCAGCAAAAACTCCTATATGGAGGATCATTTTATTTCCTTTTGATTCATTAAATATTTGTATAAGACAGTATGCTCCAAGTATAATAAAGAGTGAAAAATAAGGACTAGGAAAAATATCCTTTAATGCAGGTATAAATGCAGTAATTCTTGTTGCAAATGCTATAGCTAATACTATTAGTGGTGCAAAGAAATACAGTGTTGTTTTTTCTTTCCTTTCTTTCCACATGAGATAGAACAATATCACAAATATTAGTGGGAATATGAAAGCACCTGCTTGTTTTAATAACAATTCTTTTTGGAACATCAACAACCATCTTCCTTGTTCTAAAGAAGTTACAACACTATCTCCCAGATTAATCACATAAGGTATAGACCAGAATGTTGTTAGTAGAAATCCTATGACGGCAGCACTAATTGCTTTAAATCTTTCACTTCCTTTTTTACAAAGTACGAAACCAAGGAAAAGCATTGCAGCAAAAATTGCGACAGCAACATAAGTAAGAATAATAGCGGCAAAAACTAAAGAGGTCCAATATATCTTTGCGTCAATTTTCTTATCTTTGTAGTATAATAATATCCAGAACAACATAATGAACCACACCCACGCTAACATCTCATGTGGTCTTCCTGTTCTGAGAAACCCTCTAATGGCGTTAGCATTTGCAAATACGATTAGAAAAAATAATACCCTTAACCAAGGCTTGATGTTCAAATGTTTACCAAATTTATAAATAAACACAAAAGCTATGATTAATGTGATTATTACTGCGATGAATGTTGCAATCTTGACATCTCCAGAAATAATATACCAAGGATATGCAAACCAATACCAACCTGGCGGTGTAAAGAGAAATGCTGTAAACCCATTATACCAATATTGACAGATCTGATGGAAACCGCAGGCATCTAAGAAAAAAAGTTGTGCCATGTAAGAACTGATATCATTGATATTGTCTGTTGGAAAGTATTTTGTAATTTTTGCAAAATCAAGCAGTCTAATAATCAGAGTTATTGCTAAGAGAATAATCGATGCTCCAATAGTCCATTTCTTCCAATTAATCTTCCTGATTTTCATACTCTTTTTTTCATTATTTAGGGCTATAAATGTTTCCTTTAAGCCTTATTTCTTCTTTTGTATTGTGATCCTTGCATAAACCTTATAAATAGTTTTTCTGCTTTCTTTTTATGCGTTCACTAACACAACAGCAGTCACATCAAGAAGCAGGATACTTCTTTCCTTATCATTATTTGGACTTGTCTGTTCCTGAATACACTTATCTTTGGCACATAGAATATCTCAACTATCTTCAAACTGTTAAACAGTTATTAAAGTCCTATAATTGTAAATCTGTTCTTGATACAGGTTGTGGAGATGGTCGTTTTTGTTATGAACTCAAAAAAGATGGGTTTACAGTAACCGGAGTCGATTATTCGGAACGTGCTCTCCAATTCGCTAAGGCGTTTAATCCAGAAGTTCCTTTTTCTGTTCAAAATATAGAACATCTTCGCTTTAAGCAACAATTTGATGCTGTTGTTTTAATAGAAACTTTAGAACATATTATTCCAGAACGTATTCCTTTGGTTCTCAAGAGTATTGCTAATATCATGCATAAAAATAGCATCTTTATTATTACTGTTCCGACCACTAATCAACCATTAGCAGACAAACACTACCAACATTTTACTCCCAATCATTTGACTGCAACATTATCTTCTTATTTTACCATTGTTCAGCTTCTTGGAGATTCCAACACTGGCTATAAAAGATCTGTTTATCTTTTTCTTAAAAAAATCTGCTATCTTCTTTTTCCCCTTAGAAAAAAGCTTCCTTTTATTCAACGAGGCCTTGTTTTTTTACAATCCTATTATAAAAAGCATTTAGCAAATGGAGATCCCAACACCTCTCTTCGCCTTATTGCTGTTTGCAAGAAAAAATAGCACTTTTTCATTGACGTAAGACATTTAAACAACCCTACTGTCTTTTTCCTATGAAACTCTCTTCAATTCAAGTTCTTTATTCAGCACTTGATGTGGATTATCCTGGAACTCATGGAGGCTCAACGCACGTTGGAGAGGCAGCACTCTCTTTAGCTACTCTTTGTCAGCATGTTTTCTTACTCTGTAAACATACTCAAGGACAGCCCTTTGTTGAACGTCGTTCTCATCTTACTATCTATCGTTTTCCTATTCCCTCAATTTCTTTTCTTCGTGTTCTTTGTTATTTCTTTTATCCTTTTTTCTTTTCACTCTTTCTCTTTTTATTTCACAATATTTCTTTAGTCTATGAACGTGGACGTATTTTTGGCGGCGGAGCTATCTTGACTGGCTCTCTTTTCAGAAAAAAAACTGTCTATGAACTTAATGAACCCATTTTAGGAGTTCCTGTTGCTCTTAGTACACTGAAAAAACCTTCCTTCCTCTATACTATACTCTTTGCATGGCACACTTTTATTCTACGTTGCAGCAGCTTTGTTACTCTTACTCATAAATCATCACTTGATGGCATTTCTCATCCTCATGTTCTCTTAATTCATTATGGTGCAAATCCAGATATCTTTAGTCCGCAACCGCCTGATCCTTCCTTAGTATCTACTTACAATCTTACACCAGGGAAAACACTTCTCTATGTTGGAAGTTTTTCTCGCTGGCATGCTTGCGACTCTCTTCTTCGTGCTTTTGCACAAGTTGTACGTCATGAAAAGTCTGCTAAACTGCTTATGGTTGGAAAAGGTGAACAAGTAAATTCCCTTATGAGTTTAACTAAACGCCTACGACTGACTAAATCTGTTTTTTTTATTGGTAAAATTCCTTTAAAAGAAGTTCCTCGTTATATTAATGTGAGTGATATTTGTTTTGCTCTTTTTGACCGCAATTATCTTCCCTTTCAACTCTTTGGCTATTATTATTCTCCTATAAAACTTCATGAATACAAATCTTGCGGCAAGGCAGTCATAGCAAGTGACTATCCTCAACTTAGAGAACTTGTACAAAATGATGTTAATGGCTATACTGTGTGTGAAACTGATATTCCCAAACTTCAAAAAACTATTCAATCCCTTCTTCAACGGCCAGCACTTCTCAAAAAGATGGGGATCTATAATCGACGAGAAGTTTTGCGCAAATATACCTGGGACAAATTTAACCTTACTATTCTAGAGAAGATTTTTAAACAGTAATTCTGCCTTTTTACCTATGTCTTTTTCATCCTCGGATTTGGAAGCTGTAAAGTGCTTATTATGCCACGCAGATGATGCAGAACCTAGATTTACCAAAGATGGACTCCAAGTAGTTCGCTGCAGGAGATGTCATCTTCTTTATGTCAATCCACGTCTTACTGCGAAAGCCTTGAGCAGATTATATAATAATGATGAAATTTCTCCACACTCTTATTATCGTGAGACTCGTCTAGCAGACCAGAAAACATTTTCCAAACGTCTTGATCTTCTCCAACAACTCTTAGGAAATAAAAAGAAAATTCGTATTTTAGATATTGGTTGTAATATTGGCACTCTTTTATTCGAAGCAGAAAAACGAGGATGGGAATGTCACGGCATAGATATTAATGCTCAAGTCAAATCCTTCTTTAAAAATTCAAAAGTTGAACTTCGCATAGGTGATGTGATCAAATCTTCTTATCTAAAAAACTCTTTTGATTTAATTATTATGAATGACTTAATAGAACATATTCCTAATCCTCAACAACTTCTTCTCAAAGTTAATGCCTTGCTTAAATCTGATGGATTGGTTTTTATGGTGACGCCAGATGGTGGTAGTTTTATGGCGCGTATATTAGGAAAAAGATGGTTCCATTTAAAACCTAGAGAACATTTGTATTATTTTTCTAAAACTCATCTTCGCAGACTCTTTCGTGATACTGGATTCATGGTTACCTCTTTCCAGCACTTAGGTCGTTATCGCTCTCTTGATACTTTAGCAACAAAATCAGCTTCTTTATTTGGTCCTTTGTCTCACTTTGTACATAAGGTCTTTAGGTTCCTTCATCTTGATCGCCTAGTTGTGCCTTTTAATCTCTATGATGAATATGCGATTATAGCACGAAAAAGTTAAAAACACACCTTTCCGTGTCTTTTCCATGAAAACAGTTGTTGTTGTTCCTACTTATAATGAATCAAGCAATATTACTCTCTTATTACAAGCTTTACTTAAACTTAAACTACCTAATTCTCATTTTTTAGTTGTTGATGATAATAGTCCTGATGGAACAGCAGAACGTGTTCTTGATCTGCAAAAGAAACATAAACAAGTCCATCTTTTACTCAGAACAAAAGAAAGAGGCAGAGGCAGTGCGGGTATTGCCGGATATAAACAAGCTTTAGCCATGGGAGCAGATGTTATTTGTGAAATGGATGCAGATTTTTCTCATGATCCTCGTTATTTACCTTCTCTTTTGCAAGGATTAGCACATGCAGATGTTGTTTTAGGTTCTCGAGAGATTGAGGGTGGCAGAGATGATGATCGTCCGTTGCGTCGTCAATTGCTTACTAAGTGCGCTAATTTTTATATTCGCTTTTTTTTAGGACTTCATGTCAAAGACTGCAATTCTGGCTATCGTTGTTTTAAAAGAAAAGTTCTAGAAACGATTGATCTTGATCATATGCTTGCTCAAGGTCCTGATCTAGTGCAAGAAGTTTTGTATAAATCACATCTGAAAGGGTTTCATATTGCAGAAGTTCCTATTTCTTTTGTAGAACGCAAACATGGTATTTCTAAGCTAGGCTATAAACATCTCTATAAGGGCTATTTTATGGTGCTTAAACTGCGACTTCTGAAGCTTTTTGGACGACTTTAATTCCTTCGTAATCTTTTTAAACTGTTTTCTTTCCTTCTTCCTATGGATAAACGAACACTCTTAAATGAAATTTATTCTGAAAAGTTTCTTTCCAATTGGGTTACTCCCCACACTATCTTTACTTCCCGCAGAAAGATTAACCAACACGTCGAACGATTATTTTTTACTTGTCTTAAGAAGCTGCAGAAATCACCCCTTTCTGTTGGCGATGTAGGCACTTATTATGGCGCGACACTCTTTTATTTTTTGTCCAAAACGATGTCAGATCCTATTACTTATACTGGATATGACATAGATCCTGCGAAGCTTGATTGTGCTAATTCCTATCGTAAACAACTGATTACAAAACACCTACAGCAAAGACTCTCCTTTTTGCCTCATAATATTGAGAAAGCACCTTTACCTCATAAACATGACATTCTTCTTTGTGTGGAAACTATTGAACATGTACATGAAGTTCAACGCACTTTGCAGCATATGTTTGATTCTTTACAACCTGGAGGATTTCTTATTCTTTCTACTCCCAATAAAAGAAATCTTCTCAAATATTTAATTCCTTTTAGAAAAAATGTCAAAGAACATGTTGAACACGATGATCATGGCAAAGGTGGGGAAGATATTGCTGACAAACTCTTTCATGCTACGATCCCGGATCTTGATGGAGATAAACATTGGTCTGTTATGACTTTACAAGAGATTAAACAAGCGCTTTGTACAACTGGATTTCAGATACATACCATTCAAAGAGGGCCTTTAATTTATGGAGGTACTTTTTTTGATAATCATCCTTTACTTACTTCATTAGCGAATGTTTTTGATGAAGTTCTTAATTTCTTGCCTTTCACTAAACAAATTACTTTTGATTTTATTCTTCTTGTACAAAAACCTCTATAAAAAACTATTTCTTTTTTTCACTAATAAGTCAATTTTATTAAAATTAATATATCTATATACTCACTATCAAACCCAGAAACACTCTGTAATTTCATCTTAAATCTAGGAGCATAAAGCTTATATAGTTGTTATATAACTAATATATAGGTATTACTATGACTCAACAATCTACCGTACTCTTAGAGAAAAATACTATAGAAACTCTCAAGAAAGCAAAGGAATATCCTCGACAAACCTATGATGAACTCCTTAAAGAAATGATAACTGTCTTTCTCAAACATAAAAAGCAACGGCAAGAGTATGATTTCTTTCTACACAAGATTCAACAACCTAAAATGAAAGAACTTTGGGATAACAAAGAAGACGAAGCGTGGGAACGTGCATAAGTTAGGAACGGTCATTTTAGCAGAAGTGCAATTTACTGATTTGCCAGAAACCAAAGTCAGACCTGCTGTTGTTCTTTTTGAAGAGCATGGAAATGTAGTTGTTGCAGGCATTACCAGTAATTTACGTATGGAAGGTATCTCCTTGACGAAAGCAGAAGGAGCTGTTCAAGACAGTATTATTAAACTCAATTATATTTTTACTATTTCATCAACTCTAGTACATAAAGTGCTTTTTTCTTTATCTCATGAAAAGAAGAAGCTTATGGTTGATACCTTACTCAAAAAACTTTCTCCTTGATAGATTTATAATCCTTCGTCAGTTTCTTCTTGCTTAATGACTAAGGGATCATCTTGCACATAGTTGAGATCATATTTGAGTGCAAGTTCTGCTTTTGCAAGCTCTATTCCCATATTACAAGCATGTGCCAATACAGAAATTACATTATGCGCGAGCATGGTATGGTATAACTCTTCTGCAGTTTTTCCTACAAACTCCTTTGTCATCTTATTATCGTTGGTACAGAAGCCTGCTTTGATTACTTTTTCTGCTTTATCTACTTTAATTAAAAAATATCCTTTTGGATCTTGCTCCCATTTGATATATTTTTTGTCAGCTTTGATTATTTCTCTTCCATCTTTAATTTCTATGGGTGCGAATGTTCCTTCAATAATTTTTTTAGTCATTGTTGCTCCTGTTTTTCTATTATTTCTATAAATTTAAACTTTTGTGGATGCATACTGTCTATTATACCATTATCTTCTGGAGGTACACCTTCACCAGTATAGGTAGCATAAAAACTTTTTCTATCTATTATTAAATATCCATCCTCGAATTCTTCTATGTTTTTAATGCTCTTGAATTGCACTGGCGGTTTACTATTTAACGTTATAAGATAAGTCATAGATTCTCGTAAAGGCTTTTGCACTTGATAGAAGTAGACAGTTTTGTTTCCCATTTCCTCTATTCCTTGGAGTATGTTACTAACGGCATTCATTTTCTCTCTATAGGTTATTCCATAAATACCTGTAGTTCCACCTTCTACTGCTACAGTATTGTAAAATAGCGCAACTGCAAGTATATTTGAGACTAGGACAATTGAAATAAGGACGTATGTGCTTTTTTTCCATTTTTTCATTAGCTGTTCTGCTCCGAGTGCAGTAATTAGCATAGGCAAAGGCATCATCATCAGGAAATAATGCACTGTAATACTGTTTCCCTTGAGGAAGTAAATTACTATGGGTGTAGCAATCATTATCCAGAGCAGCATTGCTTCTCTTTTTTTCTCTTTGAATGCTTTTTTAGTAACAGAGAAAGCTCCTACAGCAGTTAAGATGATAATAAGACCAGTGATTATTAAAAAATAAAACTCTCCTGGAACTTTAGTTTCTTTTCCGAGTAAATACTCTCCAAAATAAGGTGTTGTAATCATTACCGGAATGCCGATAGCTTGAATTCCTGTTGTTATTCTATTTGCAGCTTCTCTTTTTCCTAAGACATGATTAATGGTGTCTGATAAATTACCTTCTTTTATTCCATAATATAAAAAAGGCGTAGTGACTACAAGCATACCTATTCCTGCTATCACTATTTGCTTCCAAGGTATTTTCATTTTTTCATAATACTTTCCAACTATGAACCATCCTAAGAGAGTACCTGGAATAACTAACACTGCAGTAAGATGGAAATGGGTCATCAGCGCAAAAAGTATTCCTGCTGGAATGATCCACTTGATTTGTTTTTTTAGTATTACTTTGCAAATACTGTAGATGTATGCAGCAGCAAAAAAAGGCATGTAATGTGTTGGTGAAGATATTGTCGCAACGTGCAAGATCATCCAAGGAGCTACAGCATAAAGTGCGGCAGCAATTATTCCTACTTTTTCACTGAAAAATTCTTTTCCTATTCTGTAGATTATGAGTACTGCTAGAGCATCAAGTATAGCTATGGTAATTATAGTTGCAAGAGGTATCCAATAGAGATTATTTCCTACAAAGAGCGCTCCAAGAGCCATCAAATAATAAGCAGTTGGACCGAAACTTGTTTGTAATGTGCTTGTAGGACTAGCGAAATAGCCATGTACTTTTAAATCACCTGCTAAAACTTCTTGCGCGGCAAGCGCATCACGCACCATTTCATGTTCAAATCTGGTTAAATCTAAGTTATAAGTTCTAAGAAAAAGACCTACTAGGAATATTAAACTTATTAAGATTATTATTTTCTGTTCTTTTTTCATGCTTTTTGTGCTTTTTTTCATATTTGTAAACCTTTCTACAGTTCGAAGCAATCTTTAAATAGGGGCGAAGGGACACTTTCTCTTATGAAAGTCTTCTTGGCTTTGCCGCCACATTCGTTGGAGGAGCGCTATAACAAGTCTTTAGCTAAGGCTGCAGGTACTTTACCTCCTTTAGGTATACTCTATTTAGCTGCAGTGCTCAAACAACATGGTCATGAAGTACAAGTCTGTGATGGCAGCATGCAAGATTATGCAACTATGATTGACAGAATACGCACTTTTAGACCAGATTTTATTGGATTTTCTACTATGGCTTTTATTTGGCGACAAACTAAACAGATGATCCAAAATATTAAACGAGAATTACCTCATGTTACTATAGCACTTGGCGGCAATCATGCTACTATTTACAAAAAACGCTGCTTAACTGAATGTCCTGAAGCTGACTTGATTATGTTTGGTGAATGTGAACAAACTCTTACTGAAGTAGTTCATGCACTTGAAAAGAAAAAATCTTTGGCAGGCATTAAAGGAATAATTTATCGCAAAGGCAAACAACTTGTTCAAAATGAAGATAGACCACTTATCACAGACTTAGATAGTCTTCCTTTCCCAGCTCGTGATTTACTTCCCATCAAAGATTATACTCCAGCAATGGAACAATACAGAAGAAAACCTGTAACTAATGTTATGACTTCTCGCGGTTGTCCCTTTCAATGTACTTTCTGTACTTCTCGTAATACGGGCATGCGCTTACGAAGTCCTGCAAATGTTGTTCTTGAACTCAAAGAACTTGTAGACAACTATGGTATTCGTGAAGTCGCTTTTTGGGATGATACTTTTACCTTAAATCAAGCACGAGTACGTGAATTATGTCGTCTTATTAAAGAGGCTAAGCTTGATATTGTTTGGTCTGCACACTCTCGTGTCAATACTTTAACTGTCGAAACTGCTCAAGCTATGAAAGAAGCTGGTTGCTGGAAAATTTTCTTTGGTGTAGAATCTTTAGTGCAAAAGAATTTAGACACGATTAAGAAAGGTATTACTGTACAGCAAGCATTTGATGCTATCAAAATTACAAATGAACTTGGTATTGAATCTGAATGCTCCTTTATGTTTGGCATTCCTGGGGAAACTTACGAAGAAGCATTACAAACTATTAGCTTGATCAAGAAATTAAATCCTACCTATGCAAAATTCTTCCAACATACTTTCTTTGAAGGCCAAGAACGCGCAGAATTAGAAAAAGTTGGAACTCTTATCACTGAAGATTTAGAGAATGTTACTGGCAATACTGTTACTTTTGTACCTCATAGCATGACTAGAGAGCAACTAGAAGGCTTAGTACCTACTGCTTATCGTCAATTCTACTTACGACCCAAATATGTCTTTAATTATGTGAAGCGCATGCGCAGCGTAGAAGATGTTAAACGTGCAATGAATGGATTTAGAGCAGTTATTTCTATGAAGAGTCCTTAACTAAGCTATCTTCTTACAGATGACTCCAGTACCAAAAGCATAATATTCTCGAAGAGGAAAGAGTTTGTCTAGATGAATTAAATGCTTTCTTACACTTAGGGGTAATATTTCTTTTCTATTTGTAGCAAAAGGAGGCAATACTGTTAAACCAAAACTTTTTTCTATTTTTAATCCAGCTCTTCGAACGAGATGTTTTAGTCTTGGTAATGAATATTCTTCTTCATATCCGAATTCCCATTTTCCTGTTAGTCTAATAGTTGCTATTTTGACTGCTCTATACCAAAAACAATATTTATTTGGAAGAATAATAACTACGTAGCCACCTTTTTTGGTAATCCTTGCCATCTCTTTTGTTGCTTTGAGATTATTTGGCTCTGGAAAATGTTCAAGTACTCCAGAATTATATACTAAATCGAATGTGTTATCTTTGAAAGGCATCTTGAAAATATCTCCTAAGACTGTATGTTTGGCGTTTTTCTTTGCAAGAGCTAAACTTTTTTTAGATAGATCTAATCCATAGGTTTCTTGTTTCTTAAAAGCTGCTAGAGTATCACCAGAACCACATCCAGCTTCTAATACTTTTGCGCCTTCTGGTAAATTATCTGCGAAATTCTTCATAAAATTATAATAATGTAAACTATAATCTGAAATCTTTTTTCTATTTTCCCATACATTATCCCATACTTGTGTCATAGCATTCTCCTATCCTAAATTGCAAATTCAAGTCCCCATTTATACTCTATAAATACTGACCAATATACTTTTAGCACTATTAACCAGATTATGGTTATAATTGTTAGTGCTGTATACCTTACTTTTGCATTTTGTATCTCTATTAAACTTTTTGCTACTAACATCATGAACAAAGGCACTAAATAAGAAACATATCTAAAGGAATATACTGGAAAGAATATACCTATAGCCGCCAAGAATACTACGGGTAAGGCTACGTTTCCTGCCATAATAATAAACTCTTTTTTACCAGTTTTCCATATTTTATACAGACCATAGATTGCAAGTCCGACAAGACCTACAGCTAAAATGATAACAGAGAAGTGGTTTTTGAGAGCGTATGAAAAGTCCATAGCAACTGCATATTTATACCATGTATAGGGCACGTGGATTGGATTTAAAGTTGTAATTGTTTTAATTGCGCCCTGCGTTATATTAAGATTGTACTGTTCTTTGAAGAAAGGAATCCATAATGCCCATCCCAGTGCAGTTATTATTCCAGAAATGATTATGGGTTTGATCTTTATTTTTGTTTCTTTAGTTATTTTTAATACTAAGAAAATACTATATTGCGCGAATACGAAAAAAGCAGCAAACATATGTATGTAGAATGCAGCGATGTATATGGCTGTTAGTCCTATCAACCCTATTATCTTTTCATCTTTAAGATACTTCATCATAATTATTATTGCACCTATACACATTATCATCAGCAATGCATAGGCACGTATATGTTGAGAATAAATTAGATGGAATGGAGACAAAGCTAAGAGATAAGCAGTAAGTAAAGCTATTTTCTCATTAAATATTTTTTTTGCAAAGAAAAATGTGACTATAATACTTATTAATCCTAGAAGAATCATCAACAATCTTAATACTAATATGGATTTACCACTTAACCACCAGAATGGTGCTAAGAAAACATAAAATAAAGGTACGTGAGCATGTGTACCCACATTTTGGAGAAATGTTCCGTCTACTATTTGATCAGTCATGATAAAGGACCATTTTTCATCAGTACCATCTGCTTTAGCATCGATATTGTATACTCTCAAGAGCAGTGCAACTATGAGAATGAGTATCAATACTAAGTATACTTTACTTTTGCCCATAAGCGAATTATCAAAGAATGCTTAATAACCCTTTCGGCTGTTTCTTATTTTAAGACCGAAAGCAGATTTATATTCATCAACAAATCTTTGTACTGATCCTAAGAATGCTGGATCATCTAGACGAACTCTTGATGGTCTGTATCGCCATACTCTTGAGTTATCCATATTACCATGATCAACTGCTTCAATTTTTCCAATCATTTGTTTACTATGAACATGCTCGAAACTAAACAATCTCCCCGAGCCAGACAAGTCTATTTCTAAATCAAATAAGCCCTGCAAACCACGTAAAATAGGATTTTTAGGTCTATTTTTAGTTCTATCATAAAGGTTCCATCCATTAAAACAACCTGGACTATCAAGACCTTCACCAACAGCAAAAACTCTTTTATATGCTATATCTTTACCAAAGACTCTAATAGCTAAATCAGCAAATTTTTGTGCTAATTCTCTATTTGTTGCTTCCGGGCTTCTTTCGATTGTTGTCATTATAATATATCCTCCAAAATAATAAAATAGTACACTCTCTTTACTTTATAAACTTTTCTATTTTTTACTACTTATCAGTGTAAATTTTTAATTGATCTATTTTAATAAGCCTAATTTTGCCTTAATAATCAGTTTTGAGTATTCTTTTAACGTTATCCATAATTTTAACTTACTTAATCCCTTCTTTAGATCATATCTATATACTAAAGGAATTTCTTTTACTTTAAGACCATACTTTCTCATTTTGATAAGTGTTTCAGCCAATCCAGCAAACCCTTTAGCAGTTATTATTTTTCTTCCATGATCTCTTACTAGATTTTTTATAATGCTTCCCCTGTAAGCTCGATACCCAGTAGTATAATCTCTTAGTTTTTTTACAGGGAATAATATTTTTAGCACCATATTAATACATCCACTGAGAAATATTTTATATTTTGGATATCCTAATTCTTTACTTCCTTTTTGAAATCTTGATGCAACAACAAAATTATACCCTAGAGTAATTTCTTTTACCATTTCTTCAATATATTTTGGATCGTGCGTGTCATCTGCATCCATAGTAACTACAACATCATCCTCGTTTATTCTTTTTGCAGTTTCTTTAAAAATATCATTCAAAGTTGTGCTTAATCCTTGATTTACTTCATGCTGCACTAATATTATTTTTGCTTTCTTTGCGAATTTTTTTACAATTTCAACGGATTTGTCTTTACTTCCATCATCTAAAATTAAAATTGCATAGTCTTTTTTTAGAACTTTGATTAATTTTGCTAAGTGATTGCCTATATCTAATTCTTCATTGTACATAGGCATGGCAATAATGACTTTCATTTATTTAACACCTTTGACTAGTATTGCGCCGCCAAGCTTATTCACTAAAGGAAGACTAGACATAATTTTATCTAATGCGATGAATGGATAGGCTAGCGTATCTGAGGTTGTCCTAGCAATCCAAAAATCTACCTTTACTCTAATTTGTTTAAAACCTGCACTTTCTACAAATCTCTTTGATTCTCTAATAGTAGAATGCACATCACACTCTTCATCTTGCGGTAAAATATATTTCCATGCAAATCTTTGGAATATCAAGAACCATGGAGAATATTTATTTGGGAAATCGACAATTATACGACCTCCTGGTTTTGTTACCCTATAGAACTCTTTGACTGCTTTTTTTATATCTGGGACATATCTTAATGCCGCAAATGATATGATTCCATCGAATTGATTATTTTTAATTTTTTCTAGATTTTCTAAATCAGCAACCATAAATTCTGCATTTTTTAGCCCCATAGATTTTGCTCTTCTCTTACATTCCTCAATATTTTCTTTAGAGATATCAACACCCAGCACCTTGAATCCTTTCTGTGCCAAAGCTAATGAGAAAAATCCATTTGCACAACCAGCGTCTAGAATATAATCACCGGGCTTAAAACCACACATCTTTATAGCAAGTGTAATCTTTTTCTTTAGAAAATATCTTCCAGCAATAGTTGTCTTATACTCTTCACCATACTTCTGAGCATAATTATCATAATATTCTACAATTATCTTTTTTCTGGTTTGTGCATCTATCATAGTTATTTACTCTTCTTGACATATTCTATATTTCTTTTTAGACCTTCATCAATGGATACTTTTGCTTTCCAACCGAATAGTCTTTCTGCCTTAGCAGGATTAGAACATAATCTAGCAACTTCAGATAATCGTGGAGCGAGATGTACTATCTTTGATTTACTTCCACTTATGCTAATAATCTTTTCAGCAAGCTGCAGAATGGAAGTATCTTTACCAGTCCCAAAATTGACTGCTTGACCTACTGCCTTTTCATGACTTCCCATCGTTAGAAATGCGTCAATCATATCATCTACATAAGTCAAGTCTCGAGTTTGTTTTCCATCTCCATAAATGGTTATATCTTTTTCTGCCATTGCGAGACTAATGAATTTAGGAGGAGCATCATATGAATGTCTTGGACCATAGGTATTAAATGGACGGATTATAGCAACTGGCAGTGCAAATGTATTAAAGTAAGAATACGCTAATCTGTCTGCAGAAACTTTACTTGCTCCATAAGGAGAACTTGGGAGTAAAACGAACTCTTCTGTGATGGGGTCACTATGATGACCATAGATTTCGCTTGAAGATGTACAAACAATTCTCTTAATCCATGGAACTGGTTTCATATCTTCAGTAAGACAAGCATCCAATACATTTAAAGTTCCATCAGAGTTAGTTCTAATAACTTCACGCGGCTGTGTGAAAGATTTATTGACATAAGCTTCTGCTGCCAAATGAAAAATAATTTCTGGTTTATTTCTTTTGATTAGATTAACACTATCGACTGATCCTATATCTCCAGCAAGAATGTTTTTTATTTGTGGGACAAGGTTGTGAATGTTCTTAAATCCAGTATTAGTTATTCCTGCTTTAGAATTACCACGTACGAACACAGAAACTTCCGCACCATAGCCTAGCAATCTCTCTGTTAAATGAGATCCCATGAATCCATCTGCACCAGTTACTAATACTTTTTTTCCTTTATAAAAATCTGCGAAATTCATAAGAACTAGACATTTAACACCGTTTAAAAAGATTTCTCTAACTGATTTAACTCGTTATAGCTTCTAGGAGCTCTACCAAACCTTCTGACTTCTTGTTTCTTGTTATTCTATGGTTTACGAATTCTTTTTTTACCTGTTCTTCTACTTCAGTATCTAGACCCACATATACCACGAGGCCCCCATCTTTACCTATTACTCTAAATCCAGGTAAGTCATTTCTAGAATCCCCGACAATAGCTGTTTTTTTAAGATCTATTCTTTCTTCTTTAGCAAGAACTTCTATTGCTCTTCCCTTATCTGCTTTTTTATTGTAAATATCTATTGAATGACTGTCTACTGTTATCTCTATTTCTTGAAACGCTGCACTGAATTCTTTCCTTATACCTTCATATATCTCTCGTAGTCTTACAGGATTATGATGTGGAAACTCGGGGAGAATTAAGGACATCATAAAGCTTTTTGGTTCTTCTTTCATTAGAACATAAACTCCTTTTTTCTCTAACCAACTTCTTATCTTTACTTTTTCTTGATCATCGATTGTGGCTAACATTATTCTTTTATTGTCAGGCATAATGATTCCTGCACCCATTTCTACTATTCTTGCCCCATTTAATCCAAGTAATTCGTAAATTGCAGAAGTATATTCTTCACTTCTTCCAGTCACTAAACTTACTTTTCCACCCATCTCCATATATCTATCTAAACAGTTTTTTAGTTTAGGATCATGGCCTGTCGGACTCTTTACTGTTCCAACTATTGTACCATCAACATCTAACAATAGATAAGGGTATTTCATTTTATTCCACAAAATTTTTAGAACCTTTCTCCTTTTTCTGCTATAAGTATTACTGCATCCATTATTTTCTATTTCTTAAAAAACTTAAATCATATCCTTGCTGTAAACTATAATAAGCTGCGAGTAATGCTTGAGATGGAGGAACAATATTACGAGTGCCCTTTTTAAAATGATCAAATAATTCATCTCTACTCATTGTTTCTAATCCAGAAACTTCTTCACTGAGTCCCATCTGTCCACTTTCTAAACCTGTTCTTAGATAAAATAATAAATCTGGTTTTCCAAAATTTTCTTTATTTGTTGTGATTCCCATTAAAGTTGCTTCTTCAATACTTTCTGATGGAATTCCTATTTCTTCACAGACTTCATCTGTTATAGCTGCAAATTGTCCTCTAGCATCAAATGTGTGTTTTTTTGGCTCAGGATGACCTCCAGGCGTATCATAAAATCCTGGATATTCATGCATAGTTTCTGCTCTTTTAATTAATGCAATTTTTTCATCTGCAGATTCTACAATAGCACAATTACCTAAAGGATTTCCAAAATATGCATGTGTATCACCATAAAATGCCGCTCCATTTGCCAGTAAATATGCTGCAAATTCAGGATCTTTTCTTCCTGCACTGTTTGTCGCAACAAATACACCATAATCTGTTATTCCTAGAAATAATCTTGTTTTTTGAACTTCTTCCGGAGTTTTTCCTTCTTCAAATTTGTTCAATCTAAATTTTAGTCCCGGTGTTAATCTTGGATTTGCTTTAGAAGCTTCTAACCATTTATCTTTAATTTTTTGTCTAACATCGAAGTCTTGCATTCTAAGATCTAAGGTATCTAAAGTAAATTGAGGTACGAAGACTGAGTTAGAAGATATTACTTCTATTTGAGCTTCTTTTCTTTGAAAAGGACCTGCTACAATTTTCCACAAATCAGTTTCGAGAGCCATAACATTACTACTTTGTAGTGGTTTATAAAGTTTTCTACTTAGGTTTTTTAGAATAGTTATACTAATTCATTCTTATCAAATACAAATTTTCCTTCTTTATAGTCCTTATAGTATACCAATGCCTGTAATGCGAACATTGTACACCAAGAGTTCGCATGATTTTTCTTTTCACCTTTTAAATTATTTCTATAATCAACGTCATGACCGTATGAAAAACCACCATCTATACTTAGCTCTTCATTCTTATATTGAAATTCTAGCAATCTTTTTGCTATGCTGTCTAAAATAGGGTCGTATTTTTCATCGATCAAGTTCATGCTTCGCGTGATAGTACCTAAACGTAAGACTTGAGCAAGTACATCGCTCCTTTCTATAGCTACTGGTTCTCCTTTAACATACATGCTAGGAATTCCTTTATTCTCCATCTGCATTTCGAGAGCCCATTTTGTAGCATTTACAGCGCTTTTAATATATGCCTCATTCTTGAGATGTATACCTGCAAACAATAATCCTTCCGCAGAATAACAATGAGGATGAAGGTGTGTGTCTTTTTCTTTTTTATACGAAATAAATCTTCCATCTACCTCTTGCAACTTTAGAGCACTATTACAAAGTTTTACAACTGCTTCTTTATATTTATTATTTTTTGTCGCTTCATAGAGTTTAAGCAATCCCATTGCTACTTTTGCATGAAAGCTACCAGACTGTGTTGACCATTTTTCATCATGATCCTTGAAACTTTCTTCCTTGTGACTATAGCTAGCATATAAACTTCCGTCTTCTTTTTGCATAGTTTCAACCAAAAGATTTCCAATCTTGTTAGCTACTTTCATATATCTTTCTTCTTTTGTAGCTTCATAAATATCCATCAAACCATTTAAAACAATTCCATTATCAAATGAATGTACTACTCCATTTGTGAAATCATATAATTCGTTTGCGTTTTTTTCATCTAAAAAATAGCGTGTTTTAACACCACCACTTTTATGCGATGCTTTGTCCAAAAGCCATTCTGCAGCTAATATTGCTTTTAAAAGATAAATATTTTTATCCTCTCTCTTATGTAAAAAAAGCAAATTTGTAATAGCATAACCAGTTATTTCTGAATATGTATAGAAATAATTCTCATCATTGATATTATACCATGAGTTAAATCCGCCTTTGACGTCAAGCAATCTTGAACCTGTGTTTTGAATTCCAGAATTTACTAACCAACTTTTCGCCTTTACAATAGATTCTTCTAACTCTGCAGGATCAGCTATCATTTTTTCACTCATATTCTCACTTTCACTTAGAGTCATCATAGGTTTTTAACTTTAGCGTTTTAGGCCAATCCCCCTCCTTACTTGAGGTTTAGGAACCTTTAAAAGATTTGCTCTCTGTGCCTTTCCTATGAAACTAGCTATCATTTTAGGAACCCGTCCAGAAACCATTAAACTAGCCCCTCTTATCCTTGCCTGTAAAGAGAGACATATTCCCTATATTATACTCCATACTGGACAACACTATTCTTACAATATGGACCAACTTTTCTTTGAAGAACTTGCTCTCCCAAAACCAGACTACCATTTACATCTTTCTCTTACTTCTGGAGGCCAAGGTGAACAAGTTGGGAAAATGCTTATAGGTATTGAAGAGATCTTACAAAAAGAAAAGCCTTCAGCTATCTTAGTTCAAGGAGATACTAATTCAGTCTTAGCAGGAGCATTAGCAGCTGCAAAACTTCAGATTCCTATTGCACATGTGGAAGCAGGACTACGAAGCTATGATCGCAGCATGCCTGAAGAACTTAATAGAATTATAACTGATCATCTTTCAACTTATCTTTTTGTACCTACTCCTTTAGCCAGAGACATTGCTCTCAAGGAAGGTATTACCAAAACTTCTATTATTTTAACAGGTAATACAGTTGTTGATGCTATAACTTTGTATAAAGAGAAAGCTCTGCAAAGCACTTTCTTGAAAACTTACAAACTCAAAAAACAAGAGTATATTCTTGTTACTGCACATCGAGCAGAAAATGTAGATCATGCAGATAAGCTCCAAAATATTTTTACTGGCTTACAACGTTTAGCACAAGAAACTCAATTACCTCTTATTTATCCACTTCATCCCCGAACAAAAAAGTTTATGACTGCCTATAATATCCAAGCTCCGAAAGAAGTACAAGTGATAGATCCCATAGGCTTCTTTGATTTTTTGCAGGCAGAAATGTTCGCACGACTAGTTCTTACTGATTCTGGTGGAGTACAAGAAGAAACTTGTATCTTAGGAATACCTTGTGTTACTCTGCGTGAAAATACAGAACGACCAGAAACTTTAACTGTTGGCAGCAATGTTCTTGCAGGTACAAATCCTGAGAAAATTCTATCCTGCTCTTTAGCTATGTTAGCAAAAAAACCGACATGGAAACAACCTTTTGGTGATGGCAAGGCTGGACACCATATGCTTGATTATCTTCAATCAGTTCTTACTTAATATCAGCACTATTTTTCTAGACCCTTATAAACAGCCTTTTTAAGAGCTTTATCGACCATCTACCAATATATTTATAAAGCCAATAGGCTAGTTTTACTTTCTATGCCTCTTCCCCAAGAAGTATCGGACCAAGTAGCAAATCTCTTGCAAACTACTCCTACAGAGACCAGCATAACGGCAGTTATTCTTGCTTTAGTACTAGCAACTTTTTTCTGCTATCTTCTAGCTAAACTTTATGAAAGATATGGCACTGCGCTTTCCAATAGAAAACATTTTGCCAGTAATTTTATCCTCATAGGACCGACTATTGCCCTAATTATTCTTGTTGTGAAATCTTCACTAGCACTTTCTTTGGGACTTGTTGGAGCTCTGTCTGTTGTACGTTTCAGAACTGCAATTAAAGAACCAGAAGAATTGGCTTTTTTACTATTAGTCATAGGCATTGGCTTAGGATTAGGTGCTTATCAATGGCTTATCACACTTGTTTCTTTTATTATTATCGCTTGCGTTATTATCTTTCGACATTCCAGAAAGAAAAAATATGAACATCATAATCTCTACCTTACTTTGGCTGGACCTTCGAAGAATATTACGCTTTCCAGTATCTTAAACGTCTTAGTAAAACATTGCAAAGCAGTTCGCTTAAAACGCTTTGATAAAACCAAGGATGCTTTTGAAGCTTCTTTTTTAGTAGAATTACCTTCTTACCATCATTTTTCCCACCTCAAGAGTGAACTTGAGAAACTTTCAGAAGCTCTCAATATTACTTATCTTGACAGGGAGGGTATCTCATAGCTATGCAGATTAAAGATAGAGAAACGATGTCGCTTCGCGATCGACTGTCGGTTCTTCTTCGGCTCTTTGCATCCAAAAAAACACTCACAGTGTTTGTGCTTGCTCTTTTTGTTTTTGGTTTATTCTTAGGCATGTTGTTTGCGGGATTTTTCGGTACTTTAGATAATCCGTCTCCTACTGCACGCGAATTTGTTCGTGATGTTGGCCTGTTTTCAGTTATGCAATGGGTATCAGATGGCTTGAAGATTGTAGTACATCCTATTTCTTATTTTCAAGGCTTGCTGACACGTCCAGAAAAGATTATCTTAGACATTCCTTTTGAGAATTACGAGCTTCTCCGAGCAAAGCGAGAACAAGCTCTTCAAGATGGATCTATGGTTTCTACAGATGAGGATTTTATATCGGCAAAACTTCGTTATGCAAATACCAACTACAAAATAGACCTTAGATTAAAAGGAGACAAATCAGATCACTGGATAGACGACAAATATTGGTCTTTTCGTGTTAATCTTGATGGAGAGAATACTCTCTTGGGTATGCGCAAATTTTCCTTACAACGGCCTTTAACTAGAGGGTATCTGAATGAATGGTATCTTCATAAACTCCTTAAGTATAGCGGATTGATTTCCCTTAGATATCATTTTATACACTTGATTGTGAATGGCAATGATTATGGCATTTATGCACTAGAAGAACATTTTGACAAACGAC
This sequence comes from Candidatus Woesearchaeota archaeon, assembly GCA_018302985.1. Taxonomy (GTDB): domain Archaea; phylum Nanobdellota; class Nanobdellia; order SCGC-AAA011-G17; family UBA489; genus JACOVP01. The sequence continues at coordinate 42,256 of JAGVZA010000003.1, forward strand.
TGATTGAATATAATAATCGACGCGAAGGTCCAGTTTTTAGATTTGATGATGCTTTGTGCTGGTATAAAGATAATATTATTAATAATTGTGAAGAAGCATATACTACTAGTGCCATAGAACCTTTTGAATTAGGAAACTTACAAGATACTCCAGAATTGTTTGCTGCATTTATCAAAGGAAAAGATTTGTTAGAAGCATTCCGTCAAGGACAACTTTCAACCTCTGAAGTCTTTGATGTGCCTAAACTTGCAAAACTTTTTGCATTGGGTGATCTATTAGGCTATCATCATATGCTGGCTTATACTAATATGCGCTTTTATTATAATACTGTTACAGGATTACTTGAACCTATAGGATTTGACAATTCAAACATTGAACTCTTATCTCTTACTAATCCTTTGATTGGATCTGGCAGAGGTACAAGTTCTTCACCTCCAGAAACTCTTACGCCATGGATAGATCTTTTCTTCCAAGATGAAGAGTTTTATCGCGCTTATCTTCAAGCACTTGCTGAAGTTTCACAGCCTTCTTTTGTAGACACTTTTTTCACATCTGTTGCAGATGAAGCAGAAGATCAACTACGCATACTTCACAAAACTTATCCCTGGTACACCTTTGACAAAGAACAAATTATTCGCACTAATCGAGAATATATTAGTGTTTATCTAGAACCTTTGCAAGGAGTGCAAGCTTATGTCTCTTCTTTAGAAGATTCTCAGTCTACTCTTGTTTTAGAGTTAGGCAACATCCATCCTTTACCTCTTGAAATTGTTGATGTTACTTTCAATGATGAAATTCTTATCCCAGAGCGCTCTGTTGTTTTGGAATCCAAACGACCCTTTGAAGCAGTCAGATTTGTCTCTGCTTCTTTTTCTTCACCCTCTTCTACTTCTTTAGACACAACTACTCCACCTGTTATTGTACTTCGTTATCGTCTTTTAGGGTTAACACCTATTTATACTACCTTAGTTCATGATTGGCCAGCTCTTAGCACTGCTGTTCTTTCTGATCCTCTTCGTGATGCAGCACCTCTGAGTGAGTTTTCTTTCTTAGACGTTGATGCATCTACAAAACGTATTTCCATTCCGTCTGGTTCTTGGACTCTTAGTGATCTTTTAGTTATTCCAAAAGGCTATACTGTTTCTGTTGAACCTGGGACAAAGATTGATCTTGTAGAAGATGCCCTGATTGTTTCTTATTCACCTCTTGCTCTGCGAGGAACACCACAAAATAAAATTGAACTCTTTTCATCTGATGGTACAGGTCAAGGAGTACTTCTTCTCTTTGCCAAACAACCATCAACTTTCTCTTATGTCTCTTTTAGTAATCTCCGAGAGCCAGATACTTTTAGAAATACTTTAACAGCTGTCCTCACTACGTATGAAACTTCTCTTTCTCTTGATTATGTTTCTTTCACAGACATTCATGCAGAAGATGCTTTTAATGCTGTTCGATCTACCTTCTCTTTACAACACGCTTCTTTTGAAAATACACTTTCAGATTGTTTTGACTCTGACTTTTCAACTGGCAGCATTAATTTCTCTCGCTTTGTCTCTTGCGGTAATGATGGATTTGATTTATCAGGCAGTATTGTAAGTGCGAGCGATATTGTTGTTTTAAATGCAGGAGATAAGGGCATCAGTTCTGGAGAAATGAGCACTGTTACTGGTGAGCGCATTCAAGTTGATGGAGCAAACATAGGAGCAGCAAGCAAAGACAAATCTCTTTTAACTCTCAAAGATAGTACACTCTTACATACTAATTATACTCTTGCAGTCTATCAAAAAAAACCAGAATTTGGACCTGCAAAACTAATTTTTAATGGCTTAGAACAAACTACTTTCCATAATATTATTGAACAAGGCTCTCAAATTACACTAAATGGCAAAGTGATAGCGGGTGACGCCAAAAACGTTTATGAGGTGTTGTATGGTCAGTAACTTACTAAGTGATTTCTTGCGCTTAGATACACTCCCAAAACGATACGAGCTCAAATTTCTCTTACAATATATTACTTATGAAGAAGTCTGCTCCATTATCAGGGAAAATCCTGCACTTTTTTCTGAAATCTATCAAGCAAGACAAGTAAATAATATTTATCTAGATTCTCCCTCTTTAAAAAACTATGAAGACAATCTTATAGGATACTCTCAACGCCTTAAAGTTCGCATACGCTGGTATGGTTCTTTCTTTGGAACTATTCACAAACCAGTTTTGGAATTAAAGATTCGTACAGGTCAGCAAATGACTAAAATCAGTTATCCTTTGAAACCCTTCCAAATTACTCCTGAATTTTCTTTTGCTCTTCTTAAAAAAGAAGTCTTTCCTCATTCGAAATTACCAGCATTTATCATTGAACTGCTTCATAGCCTTGTTCCAGTTCTTTTCAACTCTTATCGACGACGCTATTTTTTGTCTGCAGATAAACATTATAGATTAACCTTAGACACAGACCTTAGTTACTCCAAGGCAAAAAAACATGGCAGCCATTTTTTAACTTTTATAAAAGACCCAGACAGCCTTGTTTTAGAATTAAAATATGCACCAGAATACCATGCATTTGCAGATTTAATTACACAACATTTCCCTTTTAGGCTCACGAAGAATTCAAAGTATGTTTCTGGCGTTTCACTCTTAGACTTTTAATAAAGGCCTTTTAACCCCATATATTTAATAAGTCTTTTTTACTCTTTTTCTGGATGATCTCTTATAAGGAACGTGCTCGTGGAGTAGTGGACTTTTTATTACGAACTCATTCAGCTCCTACTTTTTTAGCTTCCACAAATGTTCAACAAGGCACTGCTCATGGTTCTGTCATGATCAAGGATCTAGGGGACAGCATGCCTTTTCTTTATTGGGCGGGCCAACACTTAAATGACTCCTATATGCAGACAGCTGACACCACTTCAAAACATCTTCTTACTACTTATCAACGTCCTAGTGGATTTTTTAAAACTGCTTCTTCCTTTCCTTTTTCTACTCTTAATAATTTTGACGCTATGACTGATCTTTCTTTGGGGATTAACCTTATGTACACCTTGACTCATGATCCTTTTTACCTTGCTTCTTCTCGAAAGTTTTTTGATGCCTTCAGCTCTTTTATGCAAAGAACTAATTATTTTATGCCGACACATTCTTTGGGAAACCATCGTCTTCCTTTATCCTTCTCAACAGGCAAGCTTGGATTATATATAGAAGAATTGAACAATCTTTATTCTTGGACTCATGAGGAACGTTATCTTAGAACTGCACAGCGACTAAGTACTTTTTGGATTGAACAACCTTTTTTTAAGAAGCATGGACTTTTTCCCTTTCTTTTTCAACCTACTTCATTAAAACCTGTCGGCAATTTTATTTTACGAAATAAGATAGGATTTTCCGTTGACAGTGCCATGAGCAGCAAAGCAAATTCGAATCTTGTTTTTGGGCTAACAGCATTGTACAGACAAACTAAAGATACTACTTTATTGCAGGCCTTAGAACATTGGCATACTGGCGTTAGAGATCATCTCCTCCATAAAGATGGCTCTCTCTTTAGTATCTGGGAACAACAAGGATCAGCAAAATTCTTGGGATGCGATCATGCAGTCATTGATTGTTTCTTAGAACTCTATAGATCAACGAAAAAGAAAGATTATTTACAAGACGCTCTTTTAGCAGCAAACTTCTGGCTACAAAGACAAGATGCTAGCGGACTTATTCCCCAAGGCGTTCCTGGCAACCAAGTTTGTGTCGATCGTGCAATGCCTCAAGGAGATAAACCTAATTATTATAGACTTGATCCCCAGACTGATTTTTTTGTAGTGCTGCTTAAGCTTTACCAAATAACCGAGAACAAACTCTACCTAGATAGAGCACTTAAACTGCTTTCTGCCCTCACCACCCATCACTTTTCAGGCAAGTCTTTTGTCAATGTTCTTGATGATCATAAACGACCACAATCACCTCTTATTGAGACAAAATTTCTTTTCCTCATTTTGAAGGCCTTACTTGTTGATGTCTATAAGAAAAAGAATATTTATAAAGATCCGGCTTTGTGGCTGCTCTTGAGGGACAGATAATGGATATTAAGAAAGCGATTTGGGATAGAAGAAGCATTAGAAAATTTAAGAAAGAAAAAATTCCAACTTCTGTTCTTTATAATATTCTTGACGCGGGCGTACAAGCACCCTCTTCCTGCAATCAACAACTTTTTTACTTTGTTCTTGTTGATGATCCTGCCTTGAAGCAGAAATTAGAAAAGGAAGCTGGCTTCAAGTGGATTGATAGAATACCTCATCCTGTTTTTGTTGTTACTGACAAGCGTTTTGGCAATGAGAAATTTTCCAATATCCAAGGCGCTAGCGCAGCCATAGAAAATATGCTTCTTTATGCTTATTCTTTAGGCATAGGCTCTTGCTGGATTGCTGGCTACGGGGATAAAGCCATAGTTAAACGTCTTCTCCATATTCCTTCTTATTTTCACATTTTAGGCTGTGTTGGACTTGGCTATCCTGATGAACGTCCGATTCCTCCTATAAAGCGCAGTGCACGCGAGATTACTTTTGTTAATCATATACCCTTTCCAGAGGAAGCAACTAATAATCCTGAAGACTGGACTTACAAAGACATTCAATCCTTGGCTGCACGCACTATTTTTGCTAAATCACCTGACATTGGTTACTATCATCTCTTTCCTTTAGAACTGGAACAACAATTACACTTCATAAGCTCAAAATTAGGCAAAGAAGTCTTATACTTGGAAGATATTTCAGGCATTTATCTTTTTAAATTAGCACAGATGCATCAGCGTATTTCTTTTACAATGGTTTCCTCGTCGAAAAAAGTTGTTGCATGGATGGAAGAAAAAGCACAGCATCATAAAATAAAAAATATCTCTTTTGTTTATTCTCCAGACCTTACTCTCCCTAAAAAGCAATTTGATACAGTCTTATGTTTAGACCAAGTTAATCGATTACCTTCTCGACAACGTGAACAAATTATAGCTTTGGCTCACCGCTCTTTAAAAAAAGACAGTACTCTTCTCTTATCTTTCTTGAACAAAAGATCTTTATATGGTGCTCTCTTCAGAAAAGGTGTTGGACGCCGCTATGGTCCAGAAATTTCTTTAACTTATGGCTCTTTAGCAACTCTTCTTAACAAACAGTTCACCATCACAGAACGTGTAGGATTTAATCTTCTCCCATCTCCTAAATTATTCTTCAAGATGGGTGTTCCTGGAAGATATACTGTCTTTAATCCTTTCATGCGCTATCTTGCACGCTTTAACTTGTTAGAAGGTTCTACTAATTCTGGTTTTTTAGCACGCTTTTCAACAACTAATATTCTTGTTGCTAAGAAATAACTTTTTTATAAATTTCTTTGTATTTTTCTGCACTATTTTCCCAAGTTGACTCTTTTCTAAATGCTTCATACTTTTTTCTGTCTCTTTTTTTTATCTGTAACTTTACAATTTCACTTATCCACTCTGCATTGTTTTGCGGAGGCAATAATCTTCCATGAGGTAGAAGGTCTAAGAGCTCTCTACAGCCAGGAATATCGCTTACAATAACAAAAGTGCCACATGCTAATGCTTCAGCAACAACATTTGGACGCCCCTCTCGCAAGGAAGGCAGTACTAGAGCATCTGCAGCGTTAAGATAATAAGGAATCTCCTTTTGAGGAATACTTCCCAAGAATATTATGGTATCTTGTAGTTTTAGATTATTTATTCTTTTCTTTAATTCTTTTTCAAATCTCCCTGATCCAATCAAGTAGCATTTTATATCTCTTCTTCTCTTCTTTACTTCATGCATTATTTCCATAAGGTTTTCTAATCCCTTATCTTCCACTAATCTTCCTACATATACTAGGGCATGTTGATTTTCAGGAAACTTAACTCTTGTTTTACACATTTTTTTACTCATTTCCCTAAATAGACTTGTATCAATACCATTTGGAATCGTCATCATAGGTTTTTTTATTCCTAATTTATGAAATTGATCTATCTGATGCTCATTATTTGCAGTAATTACATCACAATTTTTTAATATATAGCATAATGTTGTTTTCATTACTTTATTTTTTAAGGCTATATGTGCTGATGATCCTCTCTCTGTCAAAATTAATTTTTTTCTTAACATTTTTTTTAGTATTACTCCAACCACGCCAGAAAAAGACCACTGACAATGAATAATATCTGCTTTTTTAGCATATTTCCATGACTTCCAAAGAAAAACGACTGAAAATATTGGCCATTGCATCCTTGCTATCCATGAAGATTTAAGATTAGTAATTATACCTCCTTCAGCAGTTAATCTCTGCCATTGTCTAGGTATCATATATGAGAAGCGATGTATCTGTATGTTTTCCCACACTTCTTCTTTCTTTGCATGAGCGTCAGCCGGACATATTACATCTATTAGTATCTTTTTCCTTGCAAGCGCAGCACACAATTCATAGATAAAAGGTGCCTGTGTATCATTTCTATATTGTGGAAATGAAGTGGTGAGCATACAGACGCGCATAGTAATTACTCCTTTTTCTCCTGATCTCCCTTTATAAGAGATGAAACTAAAAATGTTATTGGAGCTGCTACATAGGTTGTAATAGTCACAATCAGCGAGGCAGACAACACAACACTTCCAGCAACGCCGAGTATATTAAATAAGTAAATCGCAATTCCTTCTTTTAAACCTAGACCATTAATGGTTATAGGAAGCAAAGTTGCTAATCTTGAAATGGAAGTCACTTGTATCACTTGTGAAAATGCAACTGCTTTGTTTATTGCAAGGAAGGCAAGATAGTAGGTAAAGAATATGGACATTAATTTCAATACTGTCAAGAATGTATTAACTAAAATTATGCCCTTATCTTCTTCAAGCTCAGCTAGCCCTCTACTAAACCCCTTGAAATACACAGCTTTTTTCTTGAGAATCACTCTCTTTACAAAATCAGTTGCATATGGCGAGACTAGAATTGCTCCCAAGATCATCCCTGCTACAATTAACACACTTGCTACTATAGCACCTGTACTACCATAAAAAGCATAAATACCGATAAGCGAAAATAGAGCAATAACCCATAAGGTAATAGTATTATCTACAATCATAGCTGCAACAGCTTTTCCGACCTCAATATCTCTTTTTTTTAGCAGATAGACCATACCAACATCACTTAACTTACTTGGAAAAAACAAACCAATGGGCCAGATTATCAAATAATCTTTAAGGATGCTCATAAATTTCAGCTCTTTTTTCATTTTCTTTGCTAGTATAAAAATATTGAATGCACCTAGTAATAAAGTAATTATCTGCAAGCAAATAATAAGTAGAATAAACACCAGATCTGCATTTTTGAGATGCACTAGTGTTTCTTTAACACCAACTTTGAGAAATATAGCTACAAGAATCGCTAAGCTTACAATAATTTTCAAAAGATGCTTGTATTTTTTCTGCATGATTATGATTCTTTTTTCATATCTGCCATAAATCCGAAAATAATTATCTGAATACCCATAACAAAGAGCATAACTGTTAGCAGTGTTAGGGGAAGGTGACCAACTTTACCTGTCGTGATAAAAAGATATAACAAATATAGACCAATAACAAAACCGAATATGAGCAGCGTTATTCCTATTCTTCCAAAAAACTTCATCGGATCATAGTCACGATAGATTCTGAGAATATTAACCCATGCTCTGAAAGCATACTCAAAAGGATTCTTTAATAATCTACTTTCACCATCTCTTCTTCTGAAATAAGTTGGAATTTCTTTGATCTTTAATTTTTCTTTTACTGCTTTGATAATCTGTTCTTGTGTATAGGTGTGTGTTGAATGAATAGGGAGTTGTGCTGTTTTTCTGTTGAATGCCCTGAATCCAGTTTGACAATCATTTACTTTGTATTTAACAATCTCCGAAATTACCTTTGAGAATACTCTGTTTCCTAACTTTTTCATAAATGGCATTTCTTCTATGCCTCCAGAGAATCTATCTCCCAACACTAAGTCATATCCTTTGTTTACTTCTTCAACTAATCTAGGAATATCTTCTGCTTTATACTGACCATCTGCATCTATATGCACAAAGACATCATATTTTGATCCTAAGAAATTTTTTATCTCTGTTCTAAATGCTTCAGCTAAGCCCTGATTTATAGGATGTACTACGACTTGAGCTCCTCTTTGCGTTGCAATCTCGACTGTTTTGTCCTTACTTCCATCATCTATCACAGCAATAGCATACTGGTACTTTGTCTTTTTCATCACACTGTTAATTTCGTCAATAACAGCACCTATAGATTTCTCTTCATTATATGCCGGAATGGAAATTAAGACTTTCATGGAGTTAGTTCACCTGATAGACGTATATATTGCTTTCCGTTTGATAGATAGGAGTGTAGTTTACCTCTGCTCTTGAAATGAAATAGTCTGCTTCTAGAGGATTATTACCAATTCTTATCTTCCTATTGATCCAGAATCCTGCAAGCGTTGTGTCTTTTGCAGATGAACAAATAGATGCATTATCTTGAATGGAACGTTGCAAGCATCCTTTTTCGTCGAACATAATAGTTGCTGTTGGAGGAGTATTGTTATCTATCCATTTTCCTAGTTGCACTTGCTCGAGTGGAAGCCAATTTTTTTGACTATTGTACCCAGCTATTGCAATATTTCCCAGACTTAGGACTAAAAAGAAAATGGTACATATTTTTATCATATTTTTTCTGGTTGTTTTTTTCCATACTAGATATGCTGCTAAGAAAGCTACGACTATTGCAAGCATATAAGCAACTAGAGTTCCTATTCCTGCATTTAAATTACTAACACTTAAGAATTGTTGGATGACACCCAGCCAGGCCAATGACATATTATTTACTGGCACTAGAGGGAAGAACATAATCATAGCTCCTAACAAAGTAATTACTCCTAGTGAGATGAACCATTTTTTTCCTACTTCTGCTTGCCTGCTTAAACCTATATAACCAGCAATGATTATCAAAGGCAGTGCAATGTCCATGTATCTTCCTATTGGTCTTCCCATAAGCTGCAAAAATGTTTCTGCTTTAATGAGTCCGTGAAATTGATGATTTACTGCTACAATAACAACTACGATTAAAGTACTGAGCACTACATATACTAATTCGTTTTTCTTTTTCCTCCATTCTTCTTTTATGAAGAGCAGTGTTCCGAGAGCAAACAGAATACCAGAACTTAAAATAATCATAGCAACATAAGCTATTGTCCAATACATTCCATTTCCTAAGACTGCTTCGAAGGAGATTCTTGTAGTATTTCCTATTTCTCTACTATAGGAACCAATGATGCTGCTTGTCGAGAATCCAAATGCTAGTATGTTTCTTATCATCCAGAGAGCGAGCGTAGCTAGCGTGATTATTCCTAGTATGCTTTTATTTTTAATCTCTTCATAGTGCTTGGTAAATAAGGATCTTAAGAATAATAATCCCACAATGCCTAGTAAGGTTACTCCTATAATTCGTGTGAGGATTGCTGCTCCTATAGCTATGCCTGCTAGCACATTGTATTTTATTGTTTTTTCTTGCTGTGCTTTGTAGATATAATAAAGTGCAGTTAAAAATATGGGGTAAAAGAGATTTTCAGCCATGATATAAGAAGTAAAAGCAAAAGTGGGTGGTAATACTGCGACTAATGCAGCAATGGTAATACTTTCTCTAGTAGAGACAAATTCTTTAGCAAAGAGATAAGCAGGAATAATAATTAACGTTGCAAGGAGTGCATTAATAATCTTCATAATCAGGTAGACTGTATTCATATCCTGGAATAAATATGCGGGAGAAATCATAAGCGCATACAAAGGTGCATATTGGTTTGTGGGCATCTCATGAATGGTGAATTCAAAAGAGGTAGCAATACTTCTGGCTGTCTTGGCATAAATATATTCATCACTATAGATGGTTGGTGTTACTATGAAGAAGGATCCTACTATTTTTAGCCCTACTAATATAAGATAGATAAGAGCTAACTTTCTGGCGGCATTCATACTCCTAAAACCCTTCTTTTGCTTTAAAAAGGTATCTTCAAGGCTATAAGAGGCTTCTTCGTTTTAGCCAGCCTACCAGAGAAATAGCACGTGCATCTACGTGATTGTACTTGAACAAATTGATAAAATCCATTAAGATATGGAGTATCATTCCTTGTAACACCCAAAATGCAGGCTCCCAGACGAGTCCTACAATTGCAGTTACTACAAATAGTTCTACAGTATGCGCTATGTGTAAAATGTCTCGCTCATAGTCTGGAGTCATGCCATGTTTTCTATGCCACCAATAAGATTTCTTCAGACTGAATGACTTGAGTCGCATAATAGAAAAGAGATAGTGGTCACCATCAATTAATACACCGCCGATGATTACCCAGAGGCTCATTACCCCTATGAATGGATACAGTATTCCTGCCAAAATGACTGAGGCTATAAGGTGGGTTAGGACTAGCATCTTTTTTTGCACGACCAGCACCTTAAAAAAGCATCGCTTCTTTTGTTTTCTTGTGCCGCGATCGCATAACCTGGTATTGCACCAGTCTCGAAAACTGGAACCTGCAAAGGTCTCGAGGTTCAAATCCTCGTCGCGGCGTTATTACTCATTTATATAAACTCTTTTAATTTTTTTTGGTCTTTATTTTTGTGAAGTTTAATTAGAAATTGTTTAATTATTTCTCGGGCATAGTTATAGTCAGCTTTAAATATAAAATTCGATAATTCCATTTTTTGAGCATCAAATATTTCTATTTCACAAATTTTTTTCTTTAATAAAAATGCTTCGATTTCTACTTGTATTTTTGCTTCTTTATATCTATCTTCAAATGTTCCCCTTTCATCATTTAAGTTACCTTTTCCAGTTTCAAATGCTTTTTTAAGAGTTTTTAATGGTGCTTGTGTTGAACACACTTTAAACTCATATACACCATTTTCCCAACACCCGTCTGGTTCAAAACTTATACCTATATTTAATTCTTTTTTTATTATTCTAAAATAATTTTTCTTTCTATCTTCTATTAGTTCGTCTTTTGTCATTGACTCAACCTTAGAATCAATATAGTACTGTTTTTTTATTTTTTCTAAATCAGTTCCTATTTTAGAAGAAGAATCAGCAGAAGGATTCGATATATCTGTTCCAGAAACCATTCTTATAATTATATCTGTTTTCCAGTCATCCTCATTTATTAATTTGTTATCTATTCTATATGAATTATATTCTTTCTTAAAATAAAAATTCCAAAATAGAGGCCATAATATACGAGGAATATGGTATGCATATTTTTGAAGCCTAAATATAGCATATTTAAGAAAATTATTTTGTTTTATTCTTTGAGAAATATTGATAATTCTTTTTTTATTATCTACGGGAAAACTTTCATAGATGTCTGATTTAAAATATCTTTGATTATCTTTTTTTGGAATAAAATCTTCTAAAAAACTAGTTTGAGATATATTATTTAACTTGCCATCTAGAAATTTAGATATCTCACTCAATCTTACAAAAATAAATTCTTCAGGTTTACCTGTTTGCATGAGTGGAATTATTTATTCAAAATTCTACCAATCATAGAAGCATAAGCTGGACGTGTAATAAAGACACCTACAGTAACTCCAATGATAGTTGTGACTGCGAAACCACGCACTAATCCTGCGCCTGCTCCCCAAAGAGGAATCATTGCAGCAACTGTAGTCGCATAAGCAGCCATGATGATGAAGAACGCACGCTTGACTCTTTCTTTCCAACCTAACATAGCTTCACCTTTCAATACTTCGTCAGTAATGACAATTTGATCGTTGACACCTGTACCTACAGCAGCAATAATACCTGCGATAGATGCTAAATCCATGCTCCATTGTAAAAGAGCAGCAGTACCTAAGGTTAAAACTACTTCACTTAAGGTTGTAATCATGATAGGAATAGTAATTTGTAATTTTCTATAGCGTAAATAAATGACTAAAGTAACTGCAATGATAGCAATTGCTCCAACTATAAATGAATTCTTAATAAATTCTTTTCCTAGGACTGGGGAAATAGTATCTAACTTTTCAATTTCAATTTTGACTGGCAAACTTCCTGTAATTAATACTGTCTGTAATTTATTCATTTGTTTTAATGCAGCATCATAAGCAGCTTGTTCTGTAGCACCATATCCTGGACCGGAAATAGCGATTTGTGTTGTTTCTCTTCCTTGGAGGTCTGCACCAATTTGCAAGCTATCTACTAATTGATCATCCAAATGCAAGTCCAAAGGCTGACTTAAGTACCGACTGCCTACTTCTGAAGTGTTGATGGGTAAATTTCTTGTGATTTCTGCGTGACGTTTTGCAGAGGCTTCACTTAAAGTGATGACGAACTCAAAAGTACATGCCCATTGCTCTTCTGCTAGTTGTTGACAAGGAGGACGAATACCTGAACATGAACCATCATTACGACAGACAAAAGGAATATCTCCTTCACCACCTCTAAAGACAATATCATTTCCTATTTTTGCTTCGAATTTTCCTTGCTGACCTATTAATTCTCTTACTTCTTCTCTGGTTGCACCAGCAATTTCGATAACGATGAATTTATTTCCTTCCAGATCTGACGCAGGACGCATCTTCAAGTCTGCTAGACCATAGACATTCAAGCGATTACTTAAGACAGCAATCATATCTTGCAATTGACGATCATCGATAGTTGTACTGTTATCAGCAACTGGACGAATAATAACACGACTGCCACCTTGTAATTCTAAACCTTTGTTGATATTAGTTTTTTGTGCAGCTCTTACTGTGATATCTGGAGCATGTGTGACTAGTGCAGCATATTCTCCTTTATTAGTTTGAATGACTAAGGTTTCTTTTTTGACTAATTCTTTGGTGAATGTTTGGATTTCTTCATCTGTTGTGACTGCCTTTCCATTTACAGATTGGATGAGCATATCTTTTTTCAATGAGGCATTGCCTTGGACATCAACTACAGTTAAATTTACAGTAACAAATCCAGGATTTCCTAAGAATGTATGCTTAATTATTCCTTGATCTGTTTGAAAATCAACAGTTACTTCTTTTAAGTCTAATTGATTGATAGCTTTTTGATAATCACTTAGTGTTTTTATAGGTTGTCTGTTTATGGAGAGGATAATTTCTCCAGCACTTATTCCTGTTTGTCCAATTTCAGATCCTTCTCTGACACTTCTGACTTCAATGCCTGAAGCCCAAGGAGCAGGATTAATAGCAAGCAATGCTAAGAAGAGCGCGATAATTAAAATCCATACTCTTGTTGTTAAGAGTTTAGCCATGGTATTGTTTTGCTCCTTCTTTTTGCTTCATTTTTATAATAGTGATTGGCGCGTTTAACATGTAGGTGACAATTACATCAACACATAAGCCTACTGCCAGGATAATAAATATTTCCTGCAAGACTACTGATGTTGTTGTGAGATATCCTGCGAATACAGCTACAATAGCTGTGACTGTCATAGTAAGACCTGTAACAATAGCACTTAATACTCTATCCATTAAATCTCCTTGTTTTTGTTTCATGGCACGAGATGCTAATAACATATCAGAATCAACACTGTATCCAATTAATAACAAGAATGCTGCAAGTCCTGCAGTGGAAATTTTAACTCCTAAGAGATCAATAATAGCCAAGGTAACCATAATATCAATGATAATAGAAGCAACAGTTGCGATAGCAGGAACGAATGAACGGAATGCAATGAAGACTACAATAGCAATTAATACAAATGAGATAAGCAACGCGCGAATCATCTGCTGATAGAAAGATGCTCCCAGAGCTGAACCGACTACTTCAATAGATAAATTATCATCATTTAAAGTGAAACCTAATTCTCTTTCTACTACTTGTCTAAATGCTTGCTCATCTGTTTGAGCAATTTCAATTAAAATACCTGTTTGTTGTTCTGTACCAAATTCTGTTAAGAGACGAACATCTGCATCCTCAAATTGCTGCTCTAATTTTTCTTGGAGCTGCACAATATCTACAGGTTTGTCTGTGATTACAGTAGCAGAGATGCCCCCCTTGAGAGAAACATCTTTGTCCATAATGTCTCCATGAGTATTGTAAAAAGAAATTAAGGTGATTAAAGCAAATACGATTAAAATTGCAGGCGCTATAAAGAACTTTTTATGATGTTTTTCATAGAGGTGCTTGATACGTTGCATGATCGCTTTTCGTTTTTGAGGCTTTAAAAACTTTAGGCTTTTCTTTTTTGAGGCAAGAGTAACCTTTATATAGGTTTTAGCCTTCTTTTTTCTTAAAAGAGGTGTTGTATGCGCTATAAGAAGATTTCTCGCTCGTCAAATCAATCGTGGGGACTACTCTTCGGAGTTGTAGTTTCTATCACTGTCATCTCTTTATTAGTCTTAATTTTAATGGGCATGGGCATTACTGGTTTTGTTGTTGTCAACCCTATACCTCCTACTTCAGTTAATCTTACTCTTACTGATTCTTCTTACCCTACACAGAGCTCTGTTCTTGGAACTTTTTCTGCGCAATTTGATGGACCTGTAGACCAACAAACTGACTACTATGCAACTCTTAACAATGAACGCTATTCTCTACGTCTGACTCAAGCGCTTACTAACCAAAATATTTCTTACTTAATTTCTTCTACAGCACCAGAAGTAGAGAGCACTGCCTCATCAACTACGCTCTTGTTTCCAGGAAGAAGTACCCAACACTTTACTCTACGATTGCCAAGATCTGTCACTATTCAAAACTTGAACTTAAATATTCACGGCCTTGAGGAACAGGGATCTTATCCTTCTTTCTTGAAAATGGATGCTAATCGCGATGGACAATTTGAATGGGAATATCTAGGAATATTTGCAGACTTTAATGAGACTTTCACTTTGCCTGTTGGATTACAAGAACAGCAAGAAAATAGCGCAGATATTACTGAACAACCAGCATACTATTGCGAACTTATGGACTTGCCTCGAGGCAAAGACTTTTTAGTTTCTGCAAAGTATCTTCCTTTACAATCTTCATCTGCAGCTGATTTAGAAATTGCTCTTTTCTCTGTTAGCGGCAGTGGATCTACTCTTACAGGCGTTGGAGGTACTGATGTTTGTGACTTAGAAGAATTTACAGCATCTACTGCAGAATATCGCGACTGCCATTTGACTTTAGATTATCCAGTGCAAGGCAATCATCTTGTCTGCGTCCATAATGCAGGCTTGAATCTTCCCGCAGCTACTTACTATGAGTTATCACGCGATGGAGATCAAAATTCTGGTTATCGTTGTGGAGCTATAAGCAATGGACGCGCGACCTGTGCTTCACAACAAGGAGACTTCTTTATCAAACTCCAAAATGGTATTTATGACGGAGAACTTTCTCGTCAAGTTTCACTTTTAGAAGGCGGACCAGAAACTTTATTACGACAGAAGTTAAATGAACAATTACGCACGTGCACTGCTTATGGTAATTTTTGTTATCTCACTTTAGACTTCATGAGTGAAACCCAAGGCGCTATCTATTTGGACAACTTAGATATCACTTATAGTGATCAAGGAACTTTAGTGCATGAACGCAACTTCTATACTCTGTCTTCTTCTACAGGAGCACTTACTCACCTAGCTGGTGTTGATCTTACCACTTCTAATTATACTTTGACTCTTCCTTTGGAACTCTTAGATATTCTTACTCCTAATCTAACTGCTACTCAAACTAGCCGCAATTATACTTTGACTGTTGGTCTTACTCCTGGACCTTCGACAAGCACGTCACTAACTGTAACTTCTAGCAATGCTACTACAACTTCTTATACTGGAAACTTTACGCAAGATATTGTTTTCTATCAAGAACTCTTTACTGATTTACTCGCAGAACATGAACTACTTTTAACTGTGGGCGGTTTCAAGACTAAGATAGAATCTACCTTACAATCTTTATCTAGATATGTTTCTTTAAGCACTAGCACAAGCAACACCACTAACACTTCTTTAGCACAACTTGAAGATGAGATTATGGATTCTCTTGACTCTTTACCTCAATATGTTGCTTCGGTTGGCAGTGTTTCTTTCACTCCTTCAGCAAGCACTAGTGATTTCAAAGATGAATATATCTATCCTTCACAAAAAACTGATGCCAATAAACAACGCTTAGCTTATTTACAACAACAATATGCACCTGAGATTACTGCAACTGCTGTAGAAGTCGTTGACTTTACTAAACATTCTACTCTCTTTACTGTTGTTCAACATAGCACTTCAGCATTGAGCGGCGCTGGCAAGATGATTACCATTTTCCCTGCTTCTTTTGCTTCCAGTTTAAGCGCTGTTTCCTTTACTGAAGATCCAACTACAACTCTTAGCACGAGTCCTTTGACTGTCAGCTGGAATGCAGCAGACTTACCTGCCACTATGACTTATGTGGTTAAAGGCAATTTACTTTCTGCTAGCGAAGACCTTAGAGTTCTTTTTGTACCGGAGACTATACCTCAACAAACTGAACAACCTAGAACTACTTGCGGCGATGGAGTTTGCAGCGTCTTGGTAAGTGATGGACAGAAAATTGCTCTTGAAGACTCTGACAGTTGCCCTGCAGATTGTGGCGGCACTGGTGATGTACCTTGGACATGGATTATTGTTTTCTTAGTTATTGCTATAGTTGCATATTATTATTTTGGCGGCATGTACAAAGGACCAGGCAATTTCCAAGAAGTCTTACAACGCATGAAGAAAAGCAGAAGCACTACATCTTCTCCTAAATTGTTTACTTCTTCCAACGATGAAACTAATTTACGAACTTATGTCCAGAATGCACTTAAGAAAGGCGCAACTAAGGAAGCAATTACCTCTACTTTATTATCTAGAGGATGGACTAAGCAACAAGTTGATGCCATAGTAAAACAAGTCAAACCATGAAGCAGTGGCTCTTTCTCTTATTTCTTTTGTTTGTACCTTTTGTAGTAGCAGATCCTTGCCAAGAAAATCAAGAACGTCAATGTGGTACTACAGATATTGGAGCATGCACTTATGGTATTCAAATTTGCCAAGGGGGACAATGGAGTGTTTGCTTTGGAAATATAGATCCTGGTGTTGAATCTTGTGACAATGGACAAGATGAGGATTGTGATGGGCAAGTTGATGAAGATTGTTTCTGTGTAGCTGAGACTGTTAGGGATTGCACCGGCAATACCCAAGGCATTTGTCGACCAGGTTCTCAAACTTGCATTAATGGAACTCAATGGGGCACTTGTTTTAATCAAACTTTTCCTTTAGCTAATGACTTATGCAATAATAGTTTAGATGATGACTGCGATGGACAAGTGGATGAAGGATGTCAAGTACAACAACAAAATCAAACACCACAGACAGGTACTTGCTTTAACAATGTACAAGATGGCGATGAAACTGGTATTGATTGCGGTGGAAGCTGTCACGTATGCACTTTTTGCAACGATAGCATCTTGAATCAAGGTGAATATAAAACTGCTGTAGATTTAGGTAATGGAACTCTCTCTGATTGTGGCGGACCAAACTGCCCTAGCTGCCCGACATGTTCTGACAAAATAAAAAATCAAAATGAAACTGGTATAGACTGCGGAGGTCCCTGCCAAACTTGCCAACAAACTTCTCCAGATCCTGACGAAGATCAAGACGGACTCAATTTATCTGTTGAATTACAGAAAGGTACTGATCCTTTATTGAAAGATACTGATAAAGATGGCATTAATGACAAACAAGATCGCACACCTTTATGTCCTAATACAATATGTGATAGTGCTTATGGTGAAGACGAAGACAGTTGTCCTGAAGATTGTGTAGCAGAAGGCTCTTCTCTGGGAATTGTGCTTTTAATTTTCTTTATCCTTCTTTTAACTGTTGGTGGTTATTTGTACTATCAATTCAAAAAGAGTGGTAAGCTATTATCAACATCAATGACTAAAAAGGAAGCATCACAACCTGTCTATATTGATAAAAATTTATTACAGCAGTCCTCTAACAAAGAGCAACAAAGTAAAGTTGATACTGAGATAGAGCAGTCTTTGAAGAAGGCTGAGAAATATTTTAAATAATTAATGTAGTTTGACTATAATTCTTTGAGAAAAACCTCTAAGCCACCAATATTTTCTTGAACTCTTATCATCTCCCTCTCAGCTGCTCTTCTTATTCCAGCAATCTTCTCTTCAATTGATTTCTTACTAAATCCTACTTTTGCTAGTGATTTTCTAAAATCTTCTCCAACCAAACTAATGCTTTTATTTGGATCAATAGGTCCATCTTTAAGTGCTTCAATCTTTTTTAACTGTGAACCCCAGTTATTCAATGCTTCTCCATATAATCTAACTCTTTTTGGACTATCTGCTTTAACTATTATAGACTCTTCTATTTCTTGTTGATAATCTTCTTCAACTCGTATCATTCTTCTTATTCTTATTTTATACCATTGTTCTTCATTACTTGCTGATCTAAAATTTTTTGCTCCGAGAAACATCCCTCCACAATCAGAATGATTAGATCCAAAAAGACTTCCGCCAAGTTTTAACAAATGTGCTAAGGGAGAATCTTTTCTATTTTCATCTTTAGTGTACCAAATAGAAATTTTGTCTGTAGCATATGCTCGTGCATGTTCTTTCAAATAGCGTTTCGCACGTTCTTCTCCACCCAAGAATGGAATCGTTTGCGGATGTTTAAGTGCTTGATCAAGAGGAATTCCGCAAAATGGTGCTGCTGCAAGAACAGCATGATCAACCACCCAGACAATACGATTGCCTTCTGCATCTGTTAATCCATCTCGGTCAACTAACCCTTGAAATTCCTTTTGGGAAAGATGAGCTGCAGATCCATAGATACTTTGTTTACTTAGACTGTTTTTTTTCTTTATGGCTTTTGGGGTTGCTACTGATGTAGGGACATGTGCATACACAACTATTTTATTACCTTGTTTCGTCTTGCCAGTTGCTTTAATACTTGGTGTAATAAACTCTATATGCTCACAATGCCAATCTTGACCATTAATGCGAACATCTACTAATTGAGGCATGAATAAGGGCTGGTAGCCAGCTGCTTGACATTTTTCGAGAGATTTATCTGCTTCTTCATGATAAAATTCCTTAGTGTCTTGTAATCTAATTGTCATTGTTTTTTCTCTTTTGTAGTAGCATAACCTATATTACCATCCTTAAAACTAAGCCTGTTGAAACTACCATATTCATATCCTTCGACTCCTAATGTATAAGTTTCATGTACTACTACACCTAAAGAATGTACAGTCCAATACTCAAGACTTTTACTATAAGTTCTTTCTACAATTTGTGCTAAAACTTCCGCGCCAGAAACACCGAAAGAGGCTATCATAAAACCATCATCAACGACTTCTTCTGCGCTTAACCTACGACTCTCGCTTACTGTATGATAATTATCTCTTCCCCCAGGATGCCATGTCATAAAGTAATTGTGCCTTTCTACTCTTGTAAGGGCGTCCCAAGGTGTAAATCTGACACTTCTATCTGGACTAAATGTTACTCTCTTCTCTTCTTTACCACCTTTTAATTTTTCTTGAAGTTGTTCAACATGTAAATCTACTCTTTTATTTTTTTGCCATCTATTTTCTGAATCTTTAAATTCATAAAATGCATCTACTTCACGATCATGCACTACAAATATTCCTTTGTCTCTAACAAATAAGTTATGTTGAAAAACCCATTGTCCTCCACTTTCAGCAAATCTTGATCTAAAACTTCTAGCTTCTTTGCTAAATCTTATATTTTCTCTTTCTTTTTTATCATAAGGATATTCTGGAAAATTTTCAGGAGTTATAACTCTGGCTGCATAAGGGATAAGCTCATCGCCAACATATACTTCAAGACCTTGATCTAATATTTGTCGACCTACTTCTTTATAGAATCCTGGACCAAAAATTCTTTGATTTTCTTTTGTTGCAGATTCTTCGTTAGTCATTGTTTTACTTCTTAGTATCGGTAATCTATTCCAAGATGCCTTAACATATCTGCATTAAATGGATCTTTTTTTAGATGTTCTGGTA
The DNA here is from genome assembly GCA_018302985.1 of Candidatus Woesearchaeota archaeon. Taxonomy (GTDB): domain Archaea; phylum Nanobdellota; class Nanobdellia; order SCGC-AAA011-G17; family UBA489; genus JACOVP01. The sequence continues at coordinate 62,256 of JAGVZA010000003.1, forward strand.
CATATGCATACACTACCTGTCTTGCATCATGGCGAGTAGCTCTCTCTGATTGTGCTTCTTGCATTACAGGATGTATTCCTTCTAGAATATCATGACATGCTGTTGTACTCACAGATCCCTGACGAATTCCTCTTATTAAAGAATCTATGGTTCTTGTGCGATCTACAACCTCAAATCTGTTACTTGATCTAAAAGTCTCTTTGACTCTTTGTAATTTTTCAAGCGTTTTTTCATAGACTGTCATTGTTGTTATCTCCTTTTCTGATTAAGCTGCCTGCATTACAGAAGCTAAATTTCTCCATAATGCATGGTTCTCATTGGAAAGTGCAGTGTATTGTTTTTCACTCATCTTTCTCTCAGCAATTTTTTGTGCTAGTTGATAGAGTCCAGTAGTTTTTTCCTTCTGACCTCTAGATCTCATTTCCTCACTTGCCTGCATTAATTTTTGATAAAGAGAGTCATTATCTGGAAGACCTCTGAAATTCGTCCAAGTGTTATGATTGAAGAATTTGTCTGCTACATTCATACCTACTATTTCTTGTACATGACTGCGACTATAACTCCAAGACTCATTGCCTATTAATTTCTGGCCTTCTGGTAATTGTGCGTTGATAGCATCTAATGTTCGTGCTGCATCCATCACTTGCTGGCTCGTGCTTCGTGCAACCAAGTCCATTCTGTCTCTTATTGAACTATAGGTACTTATCAATTGTCTAACCTGCATTACTACAGGTGCATGTCTTTCTCCATATTGTGGGATCATTCTTTCTTTGAATAATCTCTCTTTTTCCTCTGCAGAAAAACCAGAAAAATCTACACCTGCGCCGTCTTGTTTTTTTGGCATATCCCAGAAAGGGTTCTGTTCATACATTGCAAGAGCAGTATATAATTGTCTAATCTTACCGACTACTACTTCTCTTGTTTTACTTTCAGATGTTGTGTGTGTTGTCATTGTTGTCATCTCCTTTGTTGTGGTAATTGTTGTTACCTATAAGTAATAGCATAATCTTTAATATAAAACTATTCCCTTTAATTTTGGGAAAAATAGTAAAATATGGAGTAAATATACTAAAAAGTGACAGAAAACATAGATTTAAAGGATAAAAAGCTTCTATATGCACTTTCTCAAGATGCCAGACTTCCTCATAGCCAGCTAGCAAAACAACTAGGTTTAAGCAAGAACGCAGTCACCTATAGAATAGAACGTCTACAACGAGAACATCTTATTGAGAAATTTATTGCAGTGATTAATATTGGTGCTTTGAAGTTAGATACTTTTTGTCTACTCTTGAAATTTAATGAAGATATTTATGGCAATCCTGATATTCTTTCCTATATTGAAAACCATTCTTACATTAATTGGGCAGTTGTTCTCTCTGGTGACTGGGATTTTTTTGTAGAATTTGTCTATACTGAGCAAAGAGATATTGTCAACATTGTTACTGAACTTATTCAACTCTTTGGCAACCGCCTGAATGCTTATCATACTTATTTTTCTTATAATCCTATCAAAGTAGAACCTTTAGTCAGAGACTTTTCCAAAGACTTTGTGAAAGAGTATCTTCCCAGAAAGAAAAGAACTCGTGAGAAATATGATGTTGATGCTATAGATAAAAAGATTTTACATCTCTTAGCAACTGACAGCGCCTTATCCTATGTGGAGATCACTAAGAAATTAGCACTTAGCTTGGATGTAGTCAGATATCGCATGAAACGCTTAGAAGAACGAGGGATTATTGTTTATTATACACCTCATATTCCTTTACGAGCATTGGGGTATACAACTTATCTCTGTACTATCAAGTTGGAAAATATTACCAAGAACAAACTAGCAACCTTGCATCAGTATTTTGAACAGCATGATAATATCACTTATGCTTTCTTTGATCAGATTTCTTTGATGATGATCTTCACTATTGCATTTCGCACTGCCCAAGAGATAGATACATTTTCCAGAGACTTAAGAAAAAACTATATCGGCAGCATCGCGGAGCAAAAGTATACTATTATTAGACAAGAGCTGGTTTATACTCTCTTCCCGAAGGGGCTGTTGGAATAGACTTAAACTAGATTTCGAAAATCTTCCGAAAAATCCGGAAAACTTCTAACTATATTTCAAAAGTGCTGTGTTGCATAATAGGTTTTAAAGAATTTTGAAGACCCAGACTTTGATTCTAAATTTTTTTAGCGCTTTGAGAATCATGCGACTGTCATGTGTGTTGGTCAGCAACACACCATCGAGCAGTCGTTCACACGCGAGGTCATCGATGAGACCTTTTCGTGTGTAGAAGTATTTTCCTCCATTTGAATAGTCTTTGTGACCATAAAGCTCTCGATGCAGCTTTCTACTCTCAGTGCTCGACAACTTATTCAATGCGTAACAGATCAATAATTTTTCCATGCAAATGAGAACACCAACAAGTATATAAAGCTTACGGTCTTATAAAAGACCGTATAGAGGTGATTTCATGTACATGAAAGCGAGTGTTAAGAAAGGAGAAGATGATCGATGGGGAAATATCATTACTGATATGAGAAATTGGAAAGCCTACAACGAGGAACTTGTTGTCCGTGGCGCCTTCTATCTTGATTTGAAATGGGCGTGGTCTTGGAAACAAGAACTTGCCACGATGAATGGTGGCAAGAAAGGAAGACCTTTCTGTTTTCCTGAATCACTCATCAAACTACAGGCAGTCTGGCATCAATGGATTGACTATCGTGGCATCGAAGGAATCACACGCATGCTCGTTGAGCATGCATTGCTCCCACAGTTCAATAATTATTCAACGACAAATCGCAGAGTAAACAAACTTGATCTTACCATTACACTTCCTACTGCGGGAGAAGTGCATGTTGCCTGTGATGGCACAGGCATCAAAATGTGCAACGCAGGAGCATATAGATCAGACAAATATGGAACAAAACGCAGACCTTACATCAGAGTGATTCTCACTGCTGATCCTCTTGCTAGGAAAATCCTGGCAGTCGAGGTAAATATTGAAGGTCATGGGATGAGTGAGCCTCAAGCAGCAGTCGAGCATCTTTCGATGCTTTGGACGCATGGCAAAAAAATCAAAAAGTTTTGGGGTGATCCTGGTCTTGATGATCGTAATCTGATTAATTGGTTAGATGCAGAGCATGCTGCTATTGCGATCAAGCCAAGGCAGCTCAGAACAAGTGATTGTGCAGAATCTGCTGCACGAAAAGTGCATGTTGACAACTATATGCAAGTAGGCTATAAACAATGGGCACAAGAAAATAACTATGGCATGCGCTGGGTCGGCACAGAAGGCATATTTTCAGCAGTTAAACGCAAGTTTGGCGAGCATGTACGATCACGAAAGCGATCGAACATGTTGAAAGAAGCAGAACGAAAGTTCTGGGCATATGATCAGATTCAGCAATACGCAAAACACTGACTCCAAGATAGAGTCAGTATGCTGAATCAATTATGCAACACAGCATTTCAAAAGAGTAGTTTACTTCTCAAACACCCTCAGAGTATTTATAAAGAATAAGTTATTCACAAAAATATGACAACGAAACTCGCTATCTTTGAAGGAAAAGAAGTACGTAAGACCTGGCATAATGAGGAATGGTGGTTTTCTGTAATTGATATCGTTGGTGTTCTTTCAGGAAGTGAAGATCCGAGGAATTATTGGAAAGTCCTTAAACATCGTCTTAATGAAGAAGGTTCAAATCAAACGGTTACAAATTGTAACCAGTTGAAAATGCCTGCTGAAGACGGTAAATTAAGAGAAACTGACTGTGTAAATACAGAAGGAGCCTTCAGAATTATTCAATCTATTCCCTCTCCAAAAGCAGAACCCTTCAAACTTTGGCTGGCTAAAACTGGCTATGAACGTGTTCAAGAGATAGAAAATCCAGAGCTAGCTCAAAAAAGAATGAGAGAACTCTACAGAGCCAAAGGATATTCTGATGCATGGATAGAAAAAAGAGTAAGAGGCATTGTCATACGGGATGAACTAACAGATGAATGGAAACAGCGCGGAGTTGATGAACACAAAGAGTTTGCTATATTAACTGCTGAAATCTCCAAAGCAACTTTTGGAATGACTCCTAACGAATACAAAAAATTCAAGGGCTTGGAAAAAGAGAATCTCAGAGACCATATGAACCACATGGAACTTATCTTTACTATGCTTGGCGAGGCTTCTACTACAACAATTGCGAGAAACAAGAATGCACAAGGATTTGTAGAAAACAAGGATGCTGCAGTTGAAGGAGGAATAGTTGCTGGAGTCGCGAGAAAAGAACTTGAGCACAGAAGCGGAGAACAAGTAATGAAACCAGACAATTATCTAGATAGCCCTGAAAAGCACAAAAGACTCACCAAAAAATAGTAGCACCCCTAACAAAAGACTTTTAGACTAGATACTGTAACGGGAATAAGTTTTATAAAGCATTCCAAGAGTCATATTTTCGTGCGTCGGTAGTTTAGCCTGGAATGGTAAGTCTAAAACCATGGGCTATAGAATCTCGGCCTTCCAAGTCGGGGACCTGGGTTCAAATCCCAGCCGGCGCACTTATTATTTATTAAGACTAAATTAAAATTTTATAAACATGCTAAAGAATATTTTGATTACAGGTATGCCTGGAAGCGGAAAATCCACAGTTCTAGAAAAAGTAATAACAAAGTATCCTAAAAAAGTTGGTTTTATCACTAGAGAAATCCGCAAAGGCAAAGACAGAGAAGGTTTTGAGATAGCAACCCATACGGGAGAAAAAGCACTCTTAGCACATATTTCTTTTACCACTTCCCAGAAAGTTTCTAAGTACTTTGTAAGTATACCTCATTTAGAATCTCTTTTACCAAAAGTAAGCAACTTTCAACCTGATGATCTTCTTTACTTAGATGAAATAGGCCAAATGCAATTATTTTCAGATGCTTTTAAAGCACTTGTCTTAACTTATTTAGACTCAGATAACATTGTCTTGTGCACTATCAGCAAGATCTATGCAGATGCCTTTACAACCTCTCTCAAAAAGAGGGATGATGTCCTTCTTATTGAAATTACTGAGGAGAATAGAGCCTCTCAATTGGAATTTATTAGTCAATTGATCACAAAGATACTCAAAGCACGCAACTATATCTTAGAAAAAGAGAGATTCACTATTAAAGGTAACACAGCTAAAATGCGTTCCACTCATGCACTAAGAAATTTATCTCGTATTCATAACAGATGGACTTGTGATTGTGATTTTTTTAAGAAGCACTTTATTTGCAGCCATGCTCTAGCTCTTACTGAACTAACTTCTAAACAACCTTAGTATTGTCTTAGTATCTCCCCATTAGATAATCTCTAAAGTTACCCAACTATTACTTATCGAATCGTCATACTATTTGTATACTCTCTCAGTAGTTAATTATTTAAAATGCAATTTACGCTCAATCCTATGGGTATTATAAGAACCTTTACCGCAATAACTAAAGATGATGTAGCTTTAGCCGGAGGCAAAGGAGCTTCCTTGGGAGAGATGACTCAAGCTGGTATTCCAGTTCCTCAGGGATTTGTACTCCTCTCAGAAGCTTTTGAACGTTTTATTCAAGAAACTAATCTTGGTGCTGAAATAGATTCTCTTCTTCATAAAGTGAAACATGAGGAAATGCATACTGTTGAAAGAGCTTCAGAACAGATTCAAGCATTAATTCTCCAATCACAAATGCCAAAAGATATAGCAAACGAAGTAAAAAAACACTTCAAAACATTAGGAGCTAAATATGTTGCTGTTCGTTCTAGTGCAACTGCAGAAGATTCCTCTACTGCCGCATGGGCAGGACAATTAGACTCTTACTTGAATACTACAGAAGAAAAGCTCTTAGAACATGTACAACGTTGTTGGGCTTCTTTGTTTACACCAAGAGCTATTTTTTATAGGTTTGAAAAAGATCTTCACAAAACTAACATTTCTGTGGCAGTAGTGGTGCAAAAGATGATTAATTCTGAAATTTCAGGCATAGCTTTCTCAGTGCATCCTGTAACTCAAGATTATAATCAACTTATTATTGAAGCTGGTTTTGGTCTAGGGGAAGCGATAGTTTCTGGAACCATAACTCCTGATAGTTATGTAGTTGAAAAGCAACCTAGAAGAATTCTAGAAAAGAACATTGTCGAACAGAAAAGGGGACTTTATAGAAAAGAACAAGGTGGCAATGAGTGGCATGAACGTATTCCTCATGGACATCAACAGAAACTTTCAGATGCTCAAATTTTGGAACTCACAGCAATTGTATTAACTATAGAAGATCATTATGGTTTTCCATGTGACATAGAATGGGCATTTGAAAAAGGAAAATTCTTCATAACTCAAAGCAGACCTATTACAACTTTGACTGAAAAAGAGAAAGAAAAGAAGTTCTTTTTTGAAAAAGAAGTCACTAGAGATTTAGCGTTATTGGCAATTGAAGGATTTGGTCCAGCACTAATTAATCTTTATAATAAACTGAAAGGCATTTATCCGACTTCTCCATTTATGATTTTTTATACTAGGAGTCTTCTTGTTGAAGAATGGCTTGATACCGACCTTTTAAAAGAATTTGTCGAGCTTATTTATTTAGAGAATTTGAAAGGTTCAATTTTCTTAGAACAATACATCGTGAATTATAAAAAGCATTTAGATTTCTATAAAGATACTAATATTACTTCATTAAAAGAACTACAGAAGTATTTGAGCTCATTATATTTCGCTTTAGAAAGTTTTATAATTTTCTATTTTACTGCAGGAGACAATCGAACTCCTAAACCCATTCTTCAACTTGCAAAACAAATCCGGAATACTGACAATTTGGGCGATGCCTCTGACAAAGTAGTCAGATCAGCTCTAAAAAATATATTTCCCCATACTACGGGATATGAAACGGTTATTTCTTCTAATGACTTGCCTAATATGCCTACAATTGACGTTTTAAAAAAGCGAGCGAAACAATTCCTGTTTATTCCTGGGAAATTCGCAGAAACTATCTCTTTGCAGGATTTTTCACATAATCACCCAGAGTATCATTTTCATATTGAAACTCCACCAGCCGATAGCACAATGCTTGTCGGCCAAATTGGGAACAAGGGACTGGCTAAAGGTAAAATTCGTATTGTAAATCGAAAGAAGGAAATTAATAATTTTCGAGAGGGAGAGATTTTAGTATCAACTATGACGACGCCAGATTTCTTGCCTATAATGAAAAAAGCAGCCGCTTTTATCACCGATGAAGGCGGAATTACCTGTCATGCGGCCATTATTTCTCGCGAACTCAAAAAGCCATGTATTATCGGCACCAAGTTCGCTACTAAAATACTAAAGGACGGAGACTTAGTAGAAGTTGATGCAGATAATGGAATTGTGAGAATCTTAGAAAAAACAGAGGATAAATCTCTCTTAAAATATATTGAATCACAAAAATGGGGGGATTTTAAAAATGTAAGAAGACCTCTCTTAATAGCTTCGCTCTCGAACTTAAGTGCTAGAGAGAGCAAGAAAATAATCGCGAAAGAAGATATTGATGTTAAAAAGTTTAATGAAAACTCCTTGAGAGCGTTTAATCTTAATCAACCTCATTTGTCTAAAGAAATCTTAGTTAAAGAGTTGAAAGATCCGAAACATATTGTCAACTATATTCAAGAAGACTATACTCATCTAGCTAAGATTGTTAGTCTTATCAAAACCATAAGTGGTTACATGAAACGCAAAGATCATGCTGGCTTGCATAAGTATACTCTAGAATTTATTACTCTCTATAAAAAGATATTTTTTATGAAGTATTATTTGAACGGTTTGCTCCAAGAATTAAATGAACATGAAACCAAGTATAACTTCCCTAAGAAAGTCATAGTAATGTCCAACAATTGGAGAAATGATTGGTCTAGCATAGAAGAGCTCTATTTTATAAAATTTATAGCAGAATTTTTAATGAAGAGGAAAATTTCTGGTAAGGATTTCATGGATTATGTTCATATCGATGAGTTTATGGACTTACTGAATAAGAAAATAACTGGTGATTCTCTCATGGCTCTTCTTGAAAAAAGAAAAAAGAGCGGATATATTTTATTGAACCTTAAAAACAAGCACTATCAAAATAAATTATTGGAGTTTGAAGATGCAACATTCAATTCCATAGAAAATATACTCTCCGCTAACTATCACAAAGTAATACAAGCTAAAATAAAAGATAATTGCATCTTTGGAAAATCTGTACTCAAAAATAACAAAAAAGTAATTGGCGAATGCATCCTAATTCATGAAAAGAAAGACCTCCTTAAACACAAGCTAGATGGCAAAATATTAGTAACTCCTATGACGACACCAGAATTTATCCCTTACATACACAATCTAAAAGGCATTATAACTGATAATGGGGGAGTTGTTTGCCATGCAGCAATTACTTCTAGGGAATATAATATACCTTGTATCATTGGGACTGAAGCAGCTACCAAATTTTTAAAGAATGGCGATATGGTTGAGATTGATGCTAATAAGGGAATTATTCGTCTTTTAGAAAAAGAAACAAATAAAACAATTTTTGATCCTGCCACCATTGATTGGTTTAAAGTTATGGAAAGAAAAAATCTTTTTTTCGTAGGTTTAGCATTTACCGATGTTGAAACTGAAAAATTTAAACAAGTATGTGGATTTCAACTACAACGCTATCTTTTCAAGTATGAAAAAGGTATGTGGAGCACCTATAGAGGGATTCAAGAACACTCTGAACTTTATAACTATTTTTCACAACTAATAAAAAAGAGAGACAAAAGACTTTTTGAATTTGCAAAACAAGCAAAGAAATTTAACGATCTTGCTAAAAAATATATTGATGCTTATTCTTTAAATAAGAATGTTAAGATTGACAATTATGAAAAAGAGTATAACATTTATTGTGACACCCTTCTTTATGGAGTAACTATTCCTTGGGCAGTTCTTGGAGCTTTTGAAATAATGACTCCGACTGAAAGAAAAGTTTATAGAGATATTCTTAATTTATATGAACCTTTTAGAGCAGAATCATTATATCCTGATTTTGAAAGGAGAATACTTCAAAAATACAGAGTTGCTTTATCAAAAAGATATAATCTAGATATTAATTTACTTTACTTGCTTACACCTTGGGAACTTAAAAATGCTCTTAAAGGGATTTTTATACCGAAAAAAGAAATTCTTAAGAAGAGAAATGAATATTGCATATATTGGTTTAATCCACTAACTAAAGAAATAATTTTTTCCTATGATCCATCTATTGAGAAAAAAATAACAATTCTACAAAAAGATTCAGTGGAAAATGTTAAAATTATTAAAGGAACTATTGTATATCCCGGAATAGTTAGCGGAAATGTTAGAATCATTTATGAGGCCATAGATTGTGTGAATTTCAAGCAAAATGAAATACTTGTCTCTCCCTCTACAAATCCCACATTAATGCCTGCCATAAAGAAATGTGCAGGAATAATCACTGATGAAGGCGGTATGACTTCACATGCTGCTATTATTGCAAGAGAACTAAAGAAACCATGTATAATAGGCACAAGAATCGCAACACAGATTCTTAAAGATGGAATGGAAGTAGAGGTTGACGCTGATAATGGAATTGTGAGAATCTTATCAGAAAATAGTAAAGTTGATGAAATCAAATATGAAAAAATAATTTTATCTCAATATATGAATAGAGAACACTCTTTATTTTATGCGCATGTATGGAATGAAGCTAATAGAGATTTATTTGACTCTTTTGTAAAGGGAACTAATATTAAAAATATGGTCTTTGTACTCAACAAACTAGGAATTCTTGAAGTATATTATGATCTTAATCAGCTGGAAGAAGTATTTAATAAAATTGCACAACGTCTTATAGAAAATCCAAAATTACTTGAAGAGATTATCTCTAATTTTTATAAATATTGGAAGCAGTTATTTCCTTATGTAGAAAAGAAGAAAAAAATTAAGAATTTAAAGGAATTAAAAAAATATTATCATAATTGGATTAGTTGGTGGGCTTCAATGGCCTATCTCTTTGTCATTCCAGATCGCACAAATATTCCACAAAATCTTAAAAAGAAAGCCCTTAAGGTCCGTGTTGAAACACAACAATATTCAGATGATGGGGATAGAATATTCTTAGAATTCATCAAAGAAAAATATCCCAAATATTTCGATATAGCACATCTTATTACTCCAGAAGAAGCTTTCAGATTAGATTCCTTATCTACGAAAGAAGTAGAAATCATCAAAGAACGAAAGAAAGGATGTGCACTGATAACTCTGCATGGAAAATCAAAACTAATAAAATCTGTTGATCTAGAGGCGGAAGCGAAAAAACAAAATATCTCTTTTGAAATAGTTAAACAGGAAAAGACAGATGAATTAAGAGGTTTAGCCGCATCTCCTGGAGCAGCTAAGGGTCCAGTAAGACTCGTGCTTAAAAAAGCAGATCTTGCTTTAGTTAAGAAAGGAGATATCATGATAACCTATGCTACGTCTCCGGATTATGTTCCTGCTATGAAAAAATGTGTAGCAGTCATCACAGATGAAGGGGGAGTTGTCTGTCATGCCGCAATCGTATGTCGTGAATTAGGTCTTCCATGCATCGTAGGAACAAAAAACGCTACTAAAATACTAAAGGACGGAGATCTAGTTGAAATAGACGCTGATAATGGAATAATTAAAATCTTGAAGAGAACAACATGAAAACAAAAAACAAACTTCAACTCTCTAATCCATTTATAAATATTTCTGGAAATATTGAAAGAGAAAAATTGAAAAAGGATATTCAATTTTGTAAAGAAAATATCTTAATCAATCGGTTCGTTAGAAGGAGAATTGTTTTCTTTATGGATGGATATAGATATGCTGCACAAGCAGTGAAAAAAAGATGGGGAATTAAATTTAGCTTTTTTGAATCAGGACATGATCAGATAAAAAAAGCTTATACTACTGAAAATCTTGAAAAAGAAGCCGGAAAAATATGGTGGAGCATGATGAATAAGGATAAAAAGTTCTCTAAACAGTTAGTCCAGGAACTTTTAGATATAATTGCATGGGAAAAAAGACTTGCTACGACTATTCCACGAAAAGAATTGTCCAGAAAAGAAATGGAAGAAGCTATGCTCATGCATCTTGATTGGTGGATTTCCTTTTTTGAAGTTGCTTATTTATGGTTCTGTGCTGAAGACATCAAAAATATGATTGATCAGGAACTTACCCTTCTTTGGAGAGATTTCAAACATGATAAAACAACGATTACTCTTTCTTATTTTAAAGAAAATGTTTATAGACCTATGAAATGGCCTCTTTCTAGCTTAGAACAAAGAGATTTATTAGTCATTAGAACATTGCAAGGAAAAGAAAAAATATCTGCATTGCAAAAACATATAAAAAAATATAATCATCTTTCGTTACATAATATAGATGATGAATATTTTAATGGAGATTACTACAAGAGCAGATTACGCGCTTTGGAAGATGATAAGGAATACACTAATCAAAAAAATTCTATGGCTAAGGCTGATAAAGAAATTGAGCATGCCAATGATATTTTACAATCTTCTTCATTACCTTCATGGATTAAAGATAGAATCTCTTTTGTCCGATGGTTTATGTATCTTAGAACGGAGAGTGTCGATCATATGATGTTGGTTAATTCTGCTTATAAATCAGTTTTTAATTCTTTATCAAAGGAGTTTGGGTTGACAGTGGAAGAAGTCTTGCACATGACTTATGAAGAAATTATTTCTAGCCTAAGAAAAGGGAAATTGACTGTTACTCAAAAACTGATAAAAAGTAGAACTCATGAAGGTTACGCCTTTTTGATAGGTGCTTATAATTCCTATTTGACTACTGGCAAAGAAGTAGATGAACTTCATAAATTACTCATTCCCCATGAAACTAAGAAAGACATTACAGAATTTAAAGGGCAGTCTGCTTTCAAAGGTATTGTTCAAGGATTTGCAAGAGTCATTGCTGATAGAAGAAATGCACATGAATTGAAAGCAGGTGAGCTTCTTGTTACCACTATGACTTCACCAGAGTTCGTTCCAGCCATGAAATTATCTGGAGGGATTATTACTAATGAGGGTGGTATTTTATGTCATGCAGCTATTATGTCTAGAGAGTTAAGAAAGCCGTGTCTTATTGGCACTAAAATAGCGACAGAAATTATCAAAACTGGAGATCTCTTAGAATTGAATGCAAATGAAGGAACTGTTAAAATTCTAAAAAGAAGTTAAAAACTTTTTATTACATCGAGATTTACTGGCAAAACTAAATCATTTCTCAATAATCTTGCGTCAGTTGTTCCAGATTTTTGGTTTATGTCTATAACTAAATGTGCAATGTTTTCTCTATCAAATTGACCGCCTACATATTCGGTACAAGGAGTACTTCTTGCAGAGTCAACAGCACTTAGAACAACTATATCTACCAAAGGAGAATGACCAGAAATAACTCCTAAACCAAAATTTCCATTTTCTAGAAGTCTAACTGCATCTCCTAAAAGAGGTCTTCTTGTATCATATATCTGTTGGAACGATGTAACTTCTACACCTTTGTTTTGAGTTGCATGTCTATTAGCCAACATCCATTCACAATATTCTGTACCCATTCCATTCATTTTAATGCCTCTGTAAGACATTCTTGGATCTGGACGAAACATTACTCCGTCAAATTGTACTCTTTCTAAATCTGTTTCTGTTTGAGGAGCTGGAGTCATTTTTCTTATACCTGCTAGTCTAGCTCTTGCAGTATTTCTTGTTCTAGGTTTATTGCTATGGAAAACAAAAGCTTTACCTGTTTGACAATCTTGACCAATAGTTGTTTCAAAATCAAGACCTTGAGCATACATACTTTGTACAGATTCATTAGTTAATTGATCAATACCATCAATATCTGTATAATATCCATGCCTTGCAATTATGATTACTTTTCTTACTGTTGTCATACTCACTTTGAATAATTTCTCTATTTAAAGCTTTCCAGCGTAACTACTTTAGAATAGTATATTTTTATTAAATGCTCTTTTTATTTTTTCTTTTCTACTTTATACACTAATTTCTCAAACACATGTTCACCCATGACTTCCTTTCTTTTGACAGAGAGACTTTCCTTTAATTCTTTTAAAAATGGCTTTTGATTGTAGACCATATAAAAGAGGAATACCAATCCCATAGTAATTATTGATCCTACTCCTGCTAAAAACATATCCCAATGCGCATCCCAAACATCACCTTGCATTCCGAGATAGGCAACACCTAAATCTCCTCCGAAAACTATTGCAGCTGCCCATTCTAACAATTCAAAGACTGCACTCAATGCAAGAACAGTTCCTACTGGAGCACTGAGCGCCCAAAATCCCTTGAGATTACCAATACGCACCATTATTTCTTTGCAAGGATATGCTAACAATAAACCGAAGGAAAAGTGGACGATACGATCAAAATGATTGCGAGACAAGTTAAATATTCTTTCCAACCAAAAACCAAAAGGAACTTCTGCATAAGTATAATGTGCACCTACAATGTGCAGGACCATAAAAATATAAATCAAGGTGTATGAAAGATGTGACAACTTGAATAATCTATGCGAATAGTAAATCAACAAGGCAAATGGAATTGTCAACACATTTTCTAGCATCCATGCATCTCGATATTTTACATGCATTGCTAAAATAATCCACACTATAATGAATGCGACCAGCAAGAACAAGGGATATCTTTCTTTATTTTTTGTCATGTGGTATATTCCCCAGAAAGCAGCCATGACACTTAACGCTAGAGCATAGGAAATCCATAATCCCAGAGAAAATACTGACTCTATTGCTATGAAAAATGTAAATCCTGTCAAGACTGTTAGATTAAATCTTCTCAAACTTTTCTTGTACGCGATGTAAAATATACTTATAGAAATAAGACTGATAAACGCACGGGAAATCAGGTTTACTTTATAGACTGTTCCGAGAAAGAAGTAGATAATTCCTGCAAGTATTATTAGAATTATACCTATAGGGATTGTAAATTTATTTTCCTCAATTAATTTTTTTACCATGTGATTATCTACATTTCTACTCTTATAAATGTACCTTAGTTTTATCCATAACAACCTTTATTAACTTTTGACTACTTTTAATCAATGAAAAAAATGGTGAAAGTAGTTTCTCGACCACAGCATGAACACTCTTTACAAGAAGACTTACTCAAACGTAAAGAACAGCATGTAGCTAGAGGATTTCACGCAAGACATCCCCTGTTTATTCTAGAAGGACATAATAGTTTTCTCAAGGATGTGGATGGCAAAGTGTATATTGATTTTACCTCTGGTATTGGAGCTACGAATGCTGGTCATTCTAATCCTGCTGTTGTAGATGCCATTAAACGTCAATTAGATCATATTACTCATATTTCTTTTTCTACGAGTTATTACCAATCTTATGTTGATGTTTGTGAAAAACTTAATGGACTTGTTCCTATTCGAGGGCAAGCTAAAAGCGCTTTGTTTACTAGTGGTGCTGAAGCTGTTGAGAATGCGATTAAAATTGCCAAAGTCGCTACAGGAAGAAAGGCAGTTGTTTCTTTTGAACATGGATTTCATGGACGAACTCTAATGACTATGACTTTATCTGCAATGATTAAACCTTACAAAAAAGGATTTGGACCTTTTGCTCCTGAAGTGTATAAATTACCTCATCCTTATCAGTATAGAATGCCTAATAAAATGACTGAAGAAAGTTATGTCAAACAATTATTGGAAGATATTGAAGAACAATTCTTTGTTGATGTGGTTGATCCTGATGATGTTGCTTGTTTAATCATGGAGCCCATTACTGGTGAAGGCGGATTTTTGGTGCCTCCTGTGAGTTATATACAAAAGTTGAGAAAACTCTGTCAGAAACATGGCATTTTATTTGTTGCAGATGAAATACAAACTGGTTTTTGCAGAACTGGAAAAATGTTTGCAACAGAACACTTTGACATTAAACCTGATTTAATTACTATGGGCAAATCTTTGAGTAATGGAATGCCTTTGAGTGCTGTTAGCGGAAGAGCTGAGATCATGGATGCTGTTTCTGAAGGTGGATTGGGAGGGACGTTTGCTGGTCATCCTGCCAGCTGTGCTGCTGCCTTGGCTACGATTGATTATTATGAACACTATAAACTCTGGGAACGAGCTGAACATATAGGCAATGTTATTCGCAAAAAGATGCATGCCTGGAAGGAACAATTTACTTCTGTGGGTGATGTCCGTGGATTAGGGGCAATGAATGCGATTGAACTAGTTAAAGATCGACGATTAAAAACACCTGATGAACACTTGACAAAAAAAATTATTGATCAAGCACGACTCTCTGGACTTTTATTATTAAAGAGCGGCATTTATGAGAATGTTGTGAGAACTTTACCGCCGTTGACTATTGAGGATAGCACACTGCATGAGGGACTGGAAATCTTTGAGAAGACTTTACGACATCTACACTAATATCCAAATCTTTTTTCATACTCTTTATGATTAAACCATTCAAGAATGATACTCATTATTTCAATCTTATTTTCATCTATAGTATAAATTAATCTCCATGCTTTTGGTAAATCATATTTCCATAAATTTGTTATTCGATACTCTTGTATATATACCTTAGGCCATACTTTTCTTCGGATCTTAGTTCCTTTCTCAGGATTCTCTTTTAACTCATCCATAGATTTAGCTATCCATTTGTGGATTTCTTGTTCTTCAAACTTTCCGTCTTTTAAGTCATTGAATAAATTTCTAAGATCTTCGTTTATGAAAGATACTGTCTTTTCCTTCTCAATCATCTTACTATTAGGCCTCTAGCTTTTAGATCTTTTATTCTTTCAGGATTATAAGTCCAGTAAATAATACCATCTCTTCTATCAATCCTAATTTTTCCTGAGTGTAATAAATAATCTAGAATAGTTAAGTAAGTTTGGTACATCATCTTTTTAGGTAATTTTTTCCAGAGCTGATATTTACCGTATTCTTGGCTATATTTTCTGATAGTTTTTTCTACCATAAGGACTGATTCTAGAGTTGGACTATGGAATAAGTTGTTTTTTTTCATCTTATATAAGTATATATAAGAACCTCTATTTAATTCTTTCTTATTACTTTCAAATACTGGTTGTTGCTGTTCCATTTGTCTCTTTTTATGTAAATGGAGTATTCTTTATAACATTTACTTAGAAATATCCGCAAATCTTCCGAATTTATCGAAATAAAGCCATTTTAAACTCTTTTTAGAATTATTTCATAGTTCATTGGCGAAAATTTATATTATAAGGAGTATGCTGCAAAATATTGCTCATGTCTTTTAAGCATTTCATGTGGTTGTGTTAAAAGTTCTTTCATAGTTACTCCTTGTTTTCCCATAAGTGCTGCTATAGTTCTTCCTCTTGAGGATAACTTATTACCTAACTTCATAAAGAAATGCATTAGTGAACCTACCTCTCCTATTTCTCTAAGGAAAGGTAAAGCATCTATTGCAAATCTCTGTGCGATTGCTTCGTGATAGTCTCCTGCTTCACGCAAAAGTCCTATTTGATTACCAGTAGATTCAAAAGGAGGAGTTGCATGATGAAGTGTAGCATGACCTAATTCATGCGCTATTACTTCTCCATCCATCTTAGAGTTCCTATAAGGATTGAGTCTTATTGCCTTGCCATCCTTATCACACATTCCACCTAGTTCTTCCATGAAATAAGGTGTAACGCTTCCGCCTAAGGTTGTACGTAAAAATGTTGTTCTTCTAGCATCATCAACAAAATCATTTAATGTTAAATATTTAACAGGTGGTTTAGGTATAGTAGTGTCATAGAGAGAAGCAAAGAAATTCGCTAGTCTATCTCTTAATCCATTTGCCGCTTCTAATCTTTCTTGATGTTCAGCAGTAAGAGCAATTCCGCCTTGATTTATAACATCTACTAATCTTGTTTTTAGATAGACCATATTTTTTTACTTGAATATAGACTATATAAATCTTTCTTTTTGTTACTACTTTAAAGTAATTCTATATAACTTACTCTACAATTGCTTCACTAAACTTAGTTTCTTAGTAATCTCTCAACATATCTTGTTATTTCGGGGAGGGATGAGAATGTTTTATCTTCGTACCTCACTACTGTTCTTGCATGTGGTTCTAGACGATATCTTTTTCCCCCCACAAATAGTACTCCTGCTGGTCCGTCTTGATGAAATTGTATGGGGTCTCCACTAGGACAAAATATTTTGAAAGTAGTCTCATGCTCAGGCATCCATCCAGTAATTACAGCATCTATACCTTGCACTTGTGATCTTTCTGCATCACTTAACTCTTCTATGACTGCTACTTTACAGAACATTCTTTCCAAACCATCTCTTCTTTGTAGAAACGAAAGATTACTTATGATTCTTCTTCTCTGATTTGTCATAATTGAAGTATATTCATGGTTATTTTTATCTTATTCTCGTCCTCTTATTATTGATGGATGACTAGGAAGAGTCGATCTAAGATATACAACCCCTGCAAGACCAGCAACTAATAATCCAAATCCTAACACATTTTGAAAATCTCTTCTTTCTCTATCCTCTTTATTTTCTTCTTCTACTGTTTTTAACTGTCTTCTCAGATATCCTGTTTGAAGATCATAACATTCATAAGGACTTAATTCTTCTATTTCACTTCTAAGAACCCTTTCTTGCTGCATCCCTGGAGTTTCATGAATATTAGTAGCCATCAGATAAATACCTTCCCCTGCACACCCAATACTAATAGCTGTTGTGGCAATTATTGCCTTTAGACTTTTCATTTTAATCACTTTTCAGTTGTAAGAGTCAATTTATAAGCTTTTTCCCTATTTTAACACAAGTTTTATTAACTTTGGACGTTTTCCAGCCCTAAAAGAGGTGATAAGTTGAGTTCCTTTACTTCGGTCAACCCTACAACGGGAAAGACTTTGAAGAGCTATAGATATGCTCCTGTTTCACAACTTCAAACTGTAGTCAAACAAAGCCAAAAAGCTTATGCTCAATGGAAAAAAGTCTCTTTATCAGAGAGAATTATTCTTGTAGCTAAAGTTAGCAAACAGTTACGTCACCATAAAGAATCTTATGCTAGAATGATTACTTTAGAAATGGGCAAGCTTTATACAGAAGCAGTTGCAGAAGTAGAAAAATGTGCTGTAGCTTGTGATTATTTTTGTGATCATGCTCCTGATTTTCTCAAAGAAGAACTGATAGCAACGAATTATAAAAAAAGTTCTGTTTGTTTTGATCCTCTTGGAACCATTTTAGCAATTATGCCCTGGAATTTTCCTTTTTGGCAAGTCTTTCGTTTTTGTGCACCTGCTTTATTAGCTGGCAATGTTATTCTTTTGAAACATTCTCGTGTTGTACCTGGCTGTGCATTGATGCTAGAAAAATTATTTAGCGATACTGGATTTCCTAAAGATGTTTTTCAAACTGTTTTTACTGATGAAGCAGGAGTTGCACAGTTGATTCCCCATGTTCAAGGTGTGACATTGACTGGCAGTGTAGCAGCTGGAAGAACTGTAGCTGCACTTTGTGGAAAACATATCAAACCTTTTGTTTTAGAATTAGGTGGTAGTGATCCTTTTGTAGTTTTGGAAGATGCAGATGTTGTTCAAGCAGCGAAAACTGCTGTCACCTCTAGATTTTTGAATTGCGGACAAAGTTGCATTGCAGCCAAACGCTTTATTGTTGTCAAAAATAATGTCCAGGCATTTACTGATGCAGTCGTTCAAGAGATTGGACACTTTGTTATTGGTAATCCTCTGGAAAGTGAAACTACTTTAGGTCCGTTAGTGCGTGAAGACCAAGTGAAAGTTTTAGATAAACAAGTGAAATTAGCAGTCAAACAAGGAGCAAGACTCTTAGTTGGTGGAAATAAACTACCAAGAGAAGGATTTTTCTATGCACCTACACTTCTCACTAATGTTAAATCTACCAATGTGTTATTTCAAGAAGAAGTTTTTGGTCCAGTGATGCCTGTGATTACAGCTAAAGATGATCAAGAAGCATTACGTCTAGCAAATCAAAGTAGTTTTGGGTTGGGTGCTAGTGTTTGGACTAGAGATATGAAAAAAGCAGATTATTTCGCTCACCATCTAGAAGCTGGGGTTGTTGCCATTAACAGCATGGTTAAATCTGATCCTAGACTACCCTTTGGCGGTGTGAAAGATTCAGGTATTGGGAGAGAATTAAGCAGATATGGTCTGTTAGAATTTTGTAATGTAAAGACGGTGGTTCTGCAATGAAATATGTAGTTTTAGGCGGCACTGGAGAAATGGGTAGATTTGTTGTGAGAGATCTCTTTGAAACTGCGAAAGATGCTCAGATTGTTATTGCTGCCCGCGACATGGAAGAAGTGAACAAGTATGTCGCTTCATTTAAATCTTCTCGAGTCACTGGCGCTAAAGTTGACTTACTAGAGATTGAAGCTACTGCACAAGTCTTGAGTGGAGCAACTGTCTGCATTAATTGTACAAATTATTATTATAACCTGCATGCGATGAAATCTTGCTTGCTGGCAAAATGTCATTATGTTGACTTAGGCGGATTGTATCATATGACTAAAAAACAATTGCAATTCTTCAATCTCTTTAGGAAAAAAGATTTGTTGGCAGTTATTGGCTGTGGATCTACTCCAGGAATAACGAATGTTATGATTAAACATGCTGCTGAATCTTTTGAAAAAGTAACTGCAATTCATATTCGTTTTGGCGGTCATGACTGGACTAAACATAGCCAGCATTTTGTTCTTCCTTATACTGCATATACTTTGTTTGATGAATTTACTGATAGACCTATGATTATGGAACGCGGCAGAATTAAAATTATGGAACCTCTTTCAGGACAAGACCATTATAAATTTCCAGATCCTGTTGGGAAGAAAACCTGCTTCTATACTTTACACTCAGAATTAGCAACTATTCCCCAGAATTATCAGAAAAAAGGATTACGCGACTGCAGTTTTAGAGTTTGCTTTCCAGAAGACTTAGTGCATGACATGCAACTTCTCATTGAATTTGGTATGACTTCTAACAAACCTATGAACATTGGCAAACAAACAGTTATTCCTAGAGAAGTTACAGCTAAAGAATTGAATCGAGCTGCTCTTTCTTCTAAACATCCGAAGATTAAAGATATGGAATTTGTCTGGGTTGATCTTGAAGGTATTAGTAAAAGGAAAAAAACTAAAATGTCTATTTATTGTGTTTCAAAAAATAATCCCAAGTGGAATGCTTCTGCTGGCGCGGTTGATACTGCTGTGCCTCCCTCCATTATAGCACAGATGATTGCTGCAAATCAATTAGGACAGAGAGGAGTTGTACCTCCAGAATTGTGCATTGCTCCAGAACCTTTTTTCAAAGAATTAAAAAAACGAGGCATGGTCATTAAATCTAAGACTAAGAGGTGAGCATCGTGAAAAAATATCTCAATTTTATCAATGGCAAATGGACTCCTCCTACTACTGAAGAATATTATCCTGTGAAAAATCCTTACAACCAAGAAGTGTTAGCTACTGCTCCCCTGTCTACGGAAAAAGATGTGGATACTGCTGTCCAAGCTGCAAAAAAAGCATTTGAAAGTGACGTGTGGAGCAAGAAAACTCCTGCAGAACGCGCTCTCTGTTTATTAAAACTAGCAGACTTAGTAGAACAGCATGCAGAACGACTTGCAAAACTAGAAGCGCAAGATGTAGGCAAGACTTTGAAGTATGCTCAAGATTCTGATCTTCCTTTTATCATTGATAATTTACGTTTCTTTGCTGGTGCTGCCCGCAACTTGGAAGGAAAAAGCGCATCAGACTATTCTGGCATGGGCATGAGTTTTATTAGAAGAGAACCGATTGGTGTAGTTGCTGCTATTGTTCCCTGGAATTATCCTTTGTATATTGCTGTTTGGAAATTAGCTCCTGCATTAGCTGCTGGCAATTGTATTGTTATCAAACCTGCCTCTATAACTCCTTTAACTTTATTAGAATTTGCTGACTTAACTTTACAAGCTGGCATTCCTGCTGGAGTCTTTAATGTTGTTGTTGGTTCTGGGAATGTAGTTGGCGATGCTTTGATGAAACATCCTGACGTTGACATGATTACTTTTACTGGTGATACAGCAACAGGCAAGAAAATATTACATGAAAGTGGAAGTGTCAAACATTTTGAATTAGAATTGGGTGGAAAAGCTCCGATGATTGTGTTGAAAGATGCTGACTTAGATATGGCAGCACAAGGTGCGGTTGTTGGTGGCTTCTGGAATTCTGGACAAGATTGCACTGCTGTTACTCGAGTGTATGTTCATAACTCACAGTTTAAACTTTTTGTTCAGAAAATGGTCAGCTTAACTAAAAAAATAAGATTGGGAGACCCGTTAGCAAAACATGTTGATATGGGTCCCTTAGTTTCTGCAAAACAATTGGAACGAGTAGAAAGTTATGTTGCTTTGGCAAAAAAAGAAGGTGGAAAGATAGCATGTGGCGGTAAAAGACCCAGTGATAAAAAATTAGCAGCTGGTTATTTTTATGAGCCTACTCTTCTCACAGGCATTAAACAATCTAGCAAAGTAAGCCAGGAAGAAATTTTTGGACCAGTTATAGCAATTTATCCTTATACTAATTATCCAGAGGCTTTGGAAAAAGCAAATGGTGTTGTTTATGGACTAGCAGCATCTGTATATGGCATGAATATTTATGATTGTATGGAGATGGCTAAGCATCTTAATTTTGGTACGGTCTGGATCAATGAACATGGTGTACTCGCTTCTGAAACTCCTCATGGCGGCTTCAAACAAAGCGGCTTTGGCAAAGACTTGAGCATGTATTCATTTGAGGAATATACGAGAATTAAGCATATTTACATAGATAGCACTAGACAAAAACAAAGATCCTGGCACTATACTGTGTATGGTGATAAATAAATGCCTGATGATTTTCGTTATAAAAACTCGATGAAATTATTTCGGGAAGCATCACATTTCTTACCGGGAGGATCAAATTCTAGTCCTCGTTTATGGAGGGGAGTTTGTCCTTCAAACATGCCTTGCGCTATTTTTGCTGAAAAAGCTAAGGGAGCTTATATCTGGGATGTGGATGGGAATAAATATATTGACTATCGCTTAGGTTTTGGACCAGTTCTTTTAGGACATAGTCATCCTGCTGTCAGAAAAGCAGTGCACCGCGCAGAAAAACGCGGACAAATTTTTGCTTTGAACAATGAATTGGAAATTACCGTAGCTAAAAAAATTATCAGCATGATTCCTTGCGCTGAAAAAGTTAGATTTGCAAATTCAGGAACTGAAGCTACTATGGCAACTGTTCGAGTGGCTAGAGGATATACTAAAAAAGACAAGATTGTTAAATTTGCTGGACATTATCACGGGACTAATGACTACTTACTCTTTTCTACAGAACCTCCTTTTGGCTGGCCAACTTCAAGACCTTTAGCTTCTTCTTTAGGCATTCCTCATTTACTGAAAGATTTAATTATCATAGAAGAATGGAATAATTTTCAGAGCATAGAACAAACTTTAAGAAAACATCATAAAGAAATTGCAGCAATTATCTGCGAACCTGTCATGGGTAATGCAACTGTTATTCCTCCTGCAGCTGGTTATTTACGTCATCTCAGAGAATTATGTGATAGGTATGATGTGCTTTTAATTTTTGATGAAGTAAAAACTGGTTTTAGATTAGCACCTGGAGGAGCACAACAATATTTCAAAGTCACTCCAGATCTAGCAGCGTTTGCAAAGTCTTTGGGTAATGGTTATCCTATTGCAGCTATAGCTGGACAAGCTCACTTTATGGATATTATTGGAGCAAAAAAAGTCTATCATGGTGGTACTTATTCTAGTAATCCTATTTCTTTAACTGCAGCAAGCGCTACTTTGGATATTCTGAGAAAAGGTGATGTCTATGAAAAAATTGGCAGCTATGGTAGTCGTATGATTCAAGGCATTGCTAAACTCTTTAGAGATTATAAAATTCCAGGACTAGTTCAAGGCTTTCCAGGCATGTTTCAATTTTTGTTTATTGATCATGATGTGAAAACGTATAATGATTTGAAGGATGCAGACATGCAACAATTTGCTACCTTACATACTCATCTTTTACAACATGGTGTTATGCTTGATGAAGACAATGAAGAGCCTATTTTTATTAGTGCGAGTCATTCTAACAACGATCTCCATCATACTTTAGAAGCAATAGCACATGGCTTTAGCCAGATGAATTTAAAACGTCGTTAACTTGGGGGATTTGTGTTATTTGTCGAACCAAATATTCTTACTCCACCAGGCATTAAAATCTCACCTTCTCCTCTTCCACGCTCACCAAAAACTTTTATC
Source organism: Candidatus Woesearchaeota archaeon (assembly GCA_018302985.1). Lineage (GTDB taxonomy): Archaea > Nanobdellota > Nanobdellia > SCGC-AAA011-G17 > UBA489 > JACOVP01. Next base: position 85,605 of record JAGVZA010000003.1, read on the forward strand.
AAGGAGCCTTCTGGAGAATATATCTTTACTCTATTATTTTGTGTATCTGCTATTATTAACTTATCATTTATAATCCATATTTTACTTTGAAAACGAAATTCTTCCTCTTCTTTTCCATAGGTTCCAAATTGATTTGTGAGATTACCTTGCAGGTCATACACATTCATACGATGATTTCTTGTGTCTGCAACATAGACTGCATCTTGATAGGTTGCAATTCCAAATGGAAATCTTAGACCATATTCTTCACTACTATAAGTTCCCCATTTTAATGTGAAATTTCCATTATGATCGAATACTTGGATACGACTATTATCAGTATCTACAACAAAAATACCTCGTTCATTAATTGCTATGTCTGAAGGATAACGAAATTCACCATCTTTCTTTCCTCTTTTACCAAAAGAACTTACATAGTCTCCTTCTAGTGTAAATATATCAATTTCTGTATTGTAAGTGTCAGTAATGTAGACTTTATTTTCATACATTTCAATACCTAAAGGATACTTTAATTGTCCTTTTCCAAATGTAGCAATATAATTTCCTTCTTTATCAAAGACTTGTATTCTGTTATTTCCTTTGTCTAAGACGTATACCTTGTTCTCTTTAACAGCTACATCTGTAGGCATTAATACTTGTCCTTCTCCTCTTCCTTTTTTACCTATGGTCTTAACATAGTTTCCTTCAAGATCAAATACTTGAACACGACTATTGTACGTGTCTGGAATGTAAATATGCTGTTGTTCTGGAGCTTTTACTTCAATAACTTCTTGTTCTACTACTGGCTGTTGTTGTTCGATAACTACTTCTTGTTCTTTTTCTTTGAATACTACTATTAGTATGATCACTAAAATAATCACTGCTCCAATAAGTATTTCTTTTTTGGGTTTGACCATGGTATAACTAATCTCTATTAGCTTGTTTCCTTTATAATCCTTTCTTAAAGTTTAACACCTCTTTCTAAACACAAACCTTAAAATTACCTAAATTCAAATCTTTTTTATGAACCGTATTGCAGTTATTCAGAAACTCTTGGACAAAATCCACGGAAAATTCTATGTTGAAATAGGTGTAGACAAAGGAGAGAGTTTTCTTCCCATACAAATCAATAAGAAAGTTGGTGTGGACCCTCAACCAAAGTTCAATGATCCTAGAATCTATACTATGACCAGTGATGATTTTTTTAAGAGTTATCCACAAAAGCTTCCAGACCAAAAGATTGATGTTTGCTTTATTGATGGTATGCATACTCATGCACAGGCCTTGCAGGATTTTAACCATGCTTTCGAACACTTAAGCGAAAAAGGCTTTATCGTCATGCATGATTGTAGTCCTCCTCTGGCTGCAGCTGCTGATCCTGCAAATAGCCATTATCCAGAAAAAGGATGGATGTGGTGCGGAGATGTGTGGAAGGCTATAGTCCATCTTCGATCTACCAGAGATGATTTGCATATTTTTGTCCTTAATGCTGATTATGGCATTGGCGTTATTACCAGAGGAAAACCAGAGAACAGGCTCCAGTTTACAGCACAAGAAATTCAACAGATGACTTATGCTGATTTATCGAACAATAGAAAGGAATTCCTCAACTTGAAAAACCCTGATTTCTTTGCATCTTTTCTTCAAGGAATTTCCTAAACAGAAGATTTATAATTGGTCAAACTACCTCTTTAATTATTATCTTACGGGGGTAACCTATGAAACCAACTAAAAAACCAGAAGCTAAAATGCAAATGAAAGAACATGTGTGTGCTTGCGGTTCAGGCATGCAAAAAGAAAACTGCTGTGGCGCAGGCGGCTGTTGCGGCGGTCATTAATTTTTTCTTTATTTTAAACGTTATCGTCCTTTCTTAGTTCTGTATCTTGGATAAGAGGGAACTTCTTTCTGTCTTCAATTTTAGATGCCCCAATTCCAACACATTCATTGTCAACATGAAAAAATTCGAGATTGACTCCTAAGTCTACTTTCTCGTTCATTTCCTTCTCAAGTGTAGCAACTTCCTCACTAAATCTTTTTTCCTTTTCCCAATAGTTCTTCCAAAACGGTCTTAATTTCTCAATTATTTTCTCTTTATTATTTAATCTTGGTTCTTTCATCAATTTTACTTATACTTCTTATCCTTTAAAGTTTACTATTCCTCTCTTCTTCCAATCTTATATGGCTATAATTATCATTTTTGATAACTATCTCTAGTCATATTTTATTAGCTTCTTCCATTTATTCTTTCTACATTTAGAGAAAAAACGGATCCGGGAGGATTTGAACCCCCGACCCCAAACTTAGGACGCCTGCACTAGAATCTTTCTATTTGTGCTCTATCCAAGCTGAGCTACGGACCCTCTCTTTGAACTTCTTAGCAACTTTCCATAGCACATCAAACTTTCTTTTATGTGTTTGGGCATTCTATCTTAGATCCTGAATTCAGAGTTTTATGTTTAGACTCTTTTATACTTTCACTTCGACTTCTCTGCCACCACTAATAGCGTCCATGACATGTCTGCCTAAATTGCTTTTCTTGTGAATTTTAATTTCACCTTTCTTGGAACTGAATGCAGACAAAATGAATTTTCCATCTGCCCAGATTTCTACATCACGACCAGGTTCAGCATAGAAGATGATGTGATTTTTATCCTCTTCATAGTCTGTCTTGGTGCGTCTTTTCTCTTTTTTTAATTCTAGGACTTCAATGGACATACCGAGACGCTCTTCTGTTTCGATAATGTTTTTTCCTTTGGTTCCGATGACTTTAGCGATTTCATCTTCTGGTACATAGACTTTCACTTTGTTACTAGAGACTACATCCACTTTGACATCTGAAACAAATTTCTTGAATTCACGAAGAATAGACTCTTCTGCTAGTTTTTTTATTCCAGAAGATTTTTCTGTGCCTTCAATAGGAATAACAACAGTTTGTTCACCATAGCTGTAGATTTCAAATTCTAACTTGCCTGTTTCGAAGTCTGTGACATCGATGACGGGACGAGCTAGATCTGCTTCAGTCATGCCTGTTGGCACTTTGACCATCATTTTCAATGAAAGGACTTTGTCGATCGCTCCCGCCTTGACATAGACAATAGTATCTACTACATTAGGAATCATACCTACATCCATACGTGTGATGAATCTTTGGACAGCATCAATAGGCGAGGCTGCATGCAATACTCCAACCATTTCAGATCCTCCTAAACGGACATCAATGTACAATTGGAAGTCTGGGGTATCTCGCATTTCATCGAAGATAATATTATCAGGACGAGACAAGAACAAAATATCATGAATTTCTTCACTGGAACTTAAGTTCTTACTGTACTGTGTCACTTCAGGCGGCATTTGCAGATCTCTTGGTGATTCAATTGTTTTTGTTACACGACCAAGCTCTACGAATTTTTCTCCTAATGCTTGCACTAGAGTACTTTTTCCTGATCCTGGTTCGCCAGCAACGACAATACCGCGAGATTTTTCATACAGACGTTCAGCAATTTTCTCTGACATCTTGTAATCTTTCAAGTGTAGCTTTTTGATGGGCTTTACTACAGTAATTTCCCAGCCTTCTGCTACAGGTGGACGAACAATCACGATACGATAATCTTTGTATTGGACGATTGTGGATCCGCGACGATCAATTTCAATCATAGACTCATAATCTACTCGAGATTTCTCGACGATTTCTTTTGCCATGTCTATCATGTGCTTTCGTGTGAATTTTTCATCATTGATTTTTTCGAGTTTCCAGTCTCCTGGCTTCCCTCGTTTTCCTAAGGGATGACAATTTTCTTTCAAGTGAATACTCATAGTGTGCTCATCGAAGTAGGATTCTATTTGTAGTTTCTCTACCGGGATGCGCAAGCGGTAATACTTTACTTCCATGCCGAAAGCTTTCGCTGATTCAGCTTGAACAAAGTCCGCTGTAATGAGGATTGCGTTCTCTTGGAATGCAATGTCTCTGATTCCAGCATCTATTTCGCCAGCTTTGGCAAACTTGATTTGGGTTTCATTAGGTCTATGACCCATGAATTGGATAGTAATATCCTTTCCTTTGAGTTTTTGCAGCTCTTGGAGCTCTTCTAAGCCTAAAAGGCCAATTTCTTTGCCTCTGTTAGCTTGCGCTTCTAGTTCTGCGACTACCGCATTAGGAACAATAATTGTACCCTTTATTTCTTTATTTTTGATTAATTTGGATACCATCTTTTCGATTACGATAGAGGTATCAACGACATATTTATTTGTCATATTTTATTTCTCCATAAGGCTTTTATAGCCTTGATTGTATATATAATTAAGGTACTAGTTATCTAAGAAGACGTTCATACTTAATAGCTAGTACCTAGATTCTCTAGTATATAAATGTATCTGGTACTATTATTGAGTGGTGAAAAAGCAAAGATTTAAATACCCTCTATTGATAGAGAATATATCAAATTCAAAGAGAAAACCAACTATGACAGAACAGACAAGAACAAAACAAGACTTACAAACAAGAATTGAAGGAATTTTTACTATAGAAACATGGCGTGAGCAACTTTGGAGTGTTAGAAGAGAGATCAGAACAACTCAAGGAGTTCTGTTAGGCGTTAATCATGGAGAACAACAATTTAGTTCAACAGCGAAATGGGTCCTTCGAAAAAAAGAAATACATGGAAGCGTATTGGAAATACAAACAGAACGAGGAACTGATCAAATTTTTATTCCAGTAAAAATACCTTTCACAGATGTACCAAATATCACGCAACAGCGAGTTAACTATTCTCGTTCAAGATGGAGTGCAGACCTCGAAGGCACAGAGGACACTTATATTCTAGAAATGTTAAGTGGTCCCTTACTAGGACAGAAATATGAAGGAAAAGTTTTTGTATAATCTAAGCTCTTCTTATTCTCTTTTTATCATTAGGCTCCTGAAAAAGCTATAGCATACGAAATATTCTGCATGTGACTGATTATATACCTCCTACTTTCTTTTTTTTATTAAGAAGTTCCCTAGCACTAAGACATCCATTTCAGTTTTCAAATAATCTGCAATAGCTTCTTCTGGACGATGGACCATGGGTTCACCTTGTAAGTTGAAACTAGTGTTAATAAGAACTGGTACTTTTGTTATTTTTTTAAATTCGTTGATTAACTCATAATATTTTGGATTTTGCTGCCTGCTGACGGTTTGTGGACGAGCAGTTTTGTCAATATGAGTTGCTGCAGGAATATTGTCTTTTACTACTGAGAAATTCATAGTCATAAAAGGACATCTATGATAGTCTTTGAGATATTGTGGACCTGCTTCTTCTAACAATGAGGGACAGAATGGACGCCAAGATTCACGATGTTTTACTTTATTATTGATAATTTTTTTATTTTCTGCGCGTCTTGGATCGCCTAAGATACTTCTATTTCCTAGAGCACGAGGACCCCATTCATCTTTTCCCTGGAACCAGCCGACAATTTTTCCCTTACTGAGCAATTCTGCAACTTCGCCAGTATCTGCTGTTTCATATTTGAGATTGTGTTTTTTGATTGCTGTTTTTATTTCTTCGTCAGTGAATTCATTCCCATAATAGATTTGATCTACTTGTTTTTGTGGCAATTGTCCAGTGAGTTCATGATATACTTTGTATGCCGCACCCAGAGCAAGACCACCATCACCAGCATGGGGCTGAATAAACAGTTCATCTAACTTGAGATCAGATAATATCTTTCCATTAGCAACACAATTTAAGAAAAAACCTCCACTAAGAGCGAATTTCTTTACGCCATATTGATCTTTTAGATCTTGGCTTAATTGTAAGACTAGATTTTCTGCATGCATTTGCGCGCTTGCAGCAATATCTTCTTTCTTGACATTTTTTGTTACTTCTAGAATCTTACTATCAGGCATAAGTTGCAATTGATATCCTTTCATCTTTGTATAAAATCTAAAAAATCTTTCTGGTGTGTAAAACTTCAAATTTTTGTATGCAATTACTTTTTCAAATGTTTTAAGCAGCGTAGGTTTTCCATAAGGAGCTAAGCCCATTGTTTTTCCTTCACCCTCATTACTTTCAAAACCACACAATAGAGTTGCCATACTGTAGAAAGATCCTAGTGAACTAAATCTATCATTCTGAGCAATATACTTTAACTCTTCATTCTCCCAAAGAGTACTGTAATAGGATTTTCCATCACCCCATCCATCAATACTTACACTCAAACATTTTTTAAAACCACTTTGCGCGATAGATGAAAACTGATGTGCAATATGATGCTCAATATATTTTACTGGACATTGTATGCCTAACTTTCTCAATATTTTTACTTCATTAATAGTAGTCCAAGGAGGGAGAAGTTTGAAGGGTCTCTTGTAAACTGCTACTTTTCTCCAATAAGCACTTGTGAATAACGTATTAAAATTTTTTACTGGACCGAACCATGCCAGAGCGACATACTCAATTTCTTCTGGCTTTACTCTTTTGAGCACTTCTTTGATGCTTTCTATTGGAAGACCAGCCTGATGTTTTATTCTAGTAATTCTTTCTTCTGTTATTGCATACTCTATTTTATCATCTCTGAGCAAACATACAGATGCGTCATGTCCATAATTAATCCCTAAGATGTTCATCTTCTTTCTTTTAGAGGCCTCTCTTTTAAATGATTTGTTCTTACTCTTCTCTTCTTTTTAATAAGAACATAATACAACATTTATAAACTCCTTTACATGCTCTTTTTGTATGTCAGCAATATTAGGATTTTTAGCAGTTCTAGTATCCATCTTTTGTTGGGGATCTTATTTTGTTCCCTTGAAAAAAATTAAGAATTATGATCCTTTCGCAATGCAAATATTGGTCGGCATAGGAGTATTTCTTTCAAGCCTTTTTGTTTTAGTATTTCATCAGGGTTTAGTTTTCTCTTTTTGGGCATTTTTAGCAGGACTTTTATGGGCTGCAGGGAATATCATAGCAGTAAGCGCACTTAAACATCTTGACTTATCTCGGGCAGCTCCTCTCTGGTCCGCTGTTTTTGCAATCTCAACGTTTTTATGGGGAATTCTTTTTTTTCAAGAACTATTAGGATCATTACTTTTAGGTATTTTAGGAGTTATTTTATTATTGACAGGAGTTATAGCACTTTCTTCTACTGGTACAACAAGTAAAAAAACTATGACAACACAAGGTATATTATTGACTATTTTAGCAGGCTTAGTTTGGGGCGTTTATATGGTTCCCTTTAAACTCTCTGGATTACCGCCTTTAGATTTTCTTTTTCCTATGTCTTTAGGTGTTCTCTTTGTCAGTCTTCTTATTTATCTTCTTAAGAGACCGTCGCTACAGAAAACTATTTTATTTAAGGGCGCATTATCTGGGATATTATGGAATATAGGGAATGTAGTTAGCTTCTTTGCTATACTTGCTTTAGGCATTGCTGTTGTTGGTCCACTAACTCAAGTTAATATTTTTGTTCACATGGCTTGGGGACTATTTTACTTTAAAGAAGCAGTTGAAAAAAAAGAAAGGATCAAATTGATTTTAGGGTCTCTCGTTCTCTTTATAGGGGCGATTATTTTAGGATTTACTGTATAATTTTGATACTTCTTTATAGTGGTGAAAATGGAAAGATTTAAATATGCCTCTTTATGCTATTTTTGTATGAGAATTGACTTTAATGATACTATCGAAGGTAAAGATCGACTTCAACCCTTTATTACTGAACAAGCTCCTATTATAGAACATATGTTTGGACCTCTTATGGGAGATGCGAATAAATGCAAAAGAATTAATCTATCTGTTGATACTTATAAATTAGAAACTACTCTTGTAGATGTTTTAGAATCATCTTTTACTAAAAACGCTTTTCAAGTTAAGAGAAGTGCATCTAATACCATTTGGGTTAGTTCTCCTCTTCAATTTTCTCTGCGTGTAGATGGAAAACAATATGGAAGACAAGACATTCCCCACGCATTGCCTTCTAATTTACAAGATAATTATGAACTTCTTCAAGTAGAAACTGTAGAACACCATGGAAAATTCCTTTGGTTTTCTTATAAAACAGGAGAAACAAAAACTACAACGTATAGACAAATTCCTCGAGTTGCTGTTACAGGTAGCATTTTATTTGAGCAATTAAAAGGTATTGAACCTTCTCCAGTGTTAGATATACTAAAAAAACTAGGTTATGCTGCTTCTGTTATTCCTACACCTAAAGAATTAGGAGATCTTTTACAAGCGATGCAAAGAACAGTAGATTGTGATGGTTCTAGTGGTTATCGCTCTTCACGTGATGATGATGGTCTTATTACTGGAGGTCCCATTGGAACTTTCTTAGGGAGTCTTGGATTATAATTATTTTAGGATTTGCAGTCCAAGCCTAATTTCAATACTTTTTTAAACGTCCTTATTAGCACTATTCTATGTTAGATCACCTTAAAAAAACAGATCCTGAAACTTACGCATTTTTACAGCAAGAGCTGGAACGACAGAAGAATACTCTTAATCTTATAGCTTCAGAAAATTATGCAAGTCTTGCAGTGCTTGAAGCTTTAGGCTCTGTCGCTACTAACAAATATGCTGAAGGATATCCCTCTAGACGCTATTATGCAGGCAATACTTATATCGATGGCATTGAAGCTTTAGCCATTAGTCGAGCGAAGAGTCTCTTCAACGCAGAACATGCAAATGTACAACCACTTTCAGGAGCTCCAGCAAATTTAGCAGTTTATACAGCACTACTCAAACCCGGAGATACTATCTTATCTCTGGATCTTAACTATGGCGGACATTTGACTCATGGTAGTCCAGTTACTGCAGTTTCTCATTTTTATCGTTTTGTGCATTACAAGGCTGACAAAAAAACTGGAAAGATTGACTTTGTCGAAGTAGAAGCGCTCGCAAAAAAGGAAAAACCTAAACTCATTCTTGCTGGCTATTCCTCTTATTCCAAAGAAATCGATTACAAAGAATTCAAACGTATTGCTGACCTTGTTGGCGCTTATACCATGGCAGATATTTCTCATATTGCTGGATTAATTGTTGCTGGTGAGATGCAAAATCCTACTCTTCTATTTGATGTAGTGACTACAACTACTCATAAAACTTTGCGAGGTCCACGTGGTGGTCTTATTTTATGCAAAGAAAAAATTGCATTCCTAATTGATAAGGCAGTTTTTCCAGGATTACAAGGAGGACCACACCCTCATTCTTTAGCAGCGAAAGCAGTTTGTTTTCAAGAAGCATTACAACCAGCATTTAGACAGTATGCAAAACAAATCAAAAAAAATGCAGCAGCTTTATGCAAAGCATTACTCAAAAGAAATTTTACTATTGTCTTTGGAAATACAGAAAATCATTTACTTCTCATAGATTTAACCAATAAAAATATTTCAGGAAAGCAAGCACAAGACTCTTTAGAAAAAGTAGGCCTAATTGTGAATAAAAATGTTATTCCAGAAGATACTAGAAAACCCTTAGATCCTTCAGGCATACGTATAGGCACACCAGCAGTCACTACTCGCGGTCTTAAAGAAGAACATATGGAAATGATCGCGCAATGGATTGATGAAGTGATACAAAACAGCAACGATGACGCGAAATTGACACAAATACACAGACAAGTGCAAAAACTTGCTCAACAATTTCCTATCTATAAGGAGTTAAATTACTAATGACTGCTACACTTTTGGATGGAAAAAAAGTAGCACAACACTTACAGCAAGAACTCAAGAAAAAAATACAACGTCTCAAGAAAAAACCTCATTTAGTAGCTGTGCTTGTTGGAGATGATCCTCTTTCTACTCTTTATGTCAACACCAAAGAGAAAGCATGCGCGATTGTCGGCATAACTTCTTCGAAAAAACAATTACCCGCTACTATTTCTGAACAAGAACTCATCAAAACTATTACTACTTTGAATACCGACGCCTCAGTCACAGGCATTTTAGTACAGCTTCCTCTTCCTTCTCACATAAATCAGACGACTATTCTCTCCGCTATTGATCCAAAAAAAGATGTTGATGGTATGACTCCTTTTCAACTAGGCACTCTTGCTTTAGGCAAAGAAGAATTAGTTTCTTGCACAGCAAAAGGCATTCTCACACTTTTAGATTTTTATAAAATTCCTCTACAAGGAAAACATGTAGTTATCATTAATCATAGTATTCTTATTGGTAAACCTTTAAGCTTACTTTTGCTTCAGAGAAACGCTACAGTTACTGTTTGTCATGCGTATACTCAAAACTTAGAAACACTTACTCTTCAAGCTGATATTTTAATTAGTGGTGTTGGCAAACCTGCTTTCATCAAAGCTTCGATGGTAAAAAAGGGAGCAGTTGTTGTTGACGTTGGTATTAGCAAAACAGCTAAAGGTATTGTAGGTGATGTAGACTTCAAAGAAGTCAGCGCTAAAGCCTCTTTTATAACTCCTGTGCCTGGTGGCGTTGGTCCTATGACTATTGCAATTCTTTTACAGAATACTTACGAAGCTTCTACTTATCAATAGCTCACGAAATGTTTATATAACAAGTTTTACTCTTTTTGCTCATGACATCTTCAGATAAAATATTGTACATTGGTTATGGGTTTAATGGAGAACCTGGCCTAGACTCTTTGTTCAAACATGGCTCTTTTACTATTGTAGGTGTTGTAACTCCTCCAGCTGATGCACACTGGCATCGTCGACTCTATCCAAAAGGATTGCCTGTAGAACATTTAGCAAGAAAACATAATATTCCTATTTATCAGACTGATGATAATCAAGAAATCTATCGCCTTATTAAAAAAACTCAACCTCTTTCTATTATGATGTGTTATTATACTAAAATTATTTCCCCCGAAATTTTACAATCTGGACCTTCTTTTTTTAATGTTCATCATGGCTGTCACTTACCTCGTTTAAGAGGGAGCAGTAATACTGAATGGGCTGTACGTAATGGCATCAATAAAATTACTGTTAGCTTATTTCAAGTAGTTCCTGGATTGGATGAGGGTGATCTTTACTGGGAGCCAGAAATAACTATTACTAGCGATGAGACTGTAGCTGATATGCGCAGAAAAATGAATGAAGTCTTACGAAAAGATTTAGGGAAGGTGTACGCACATATTCTCCATCCAAAACAATCTTCTGCATTATCTAAACAAGTATTTCGCAGACCACAAAAAGAACGAGGAGCGACTTATGCTAGCTCTATTCGTGAAGAGGACAATGTTATTGATTGGACTAGACCTGCTCGAAAAATTTACAATCTTATTCGCAGTGGCTGTGATCCGGAAGTTGCAGCTGTCTCTACTTTTTATCAGGGAAACCCTATACGCATCTGGGCAGCACGCATGATACCAACTACTAAAGTTTGGGAAGGACATATTCCTGGAAAACCTGTTGCTCGAAGTGACGATGGTGTAGAAATTTTGACAGGAGACAAAAAATATACTATTCTTTTGAAAGAAGTTGAAGTGAACGGACAACGTATGCCTGCAAAACAAGCAATCACCTCAATTCGCGATACTTTGGGACTTTCTCAATTGGAATTATGGCGCATGTTTCAAGCATTAAAAAAGAATTAATCTCTGACTTTTTTATTTTCTCTATTTCTTTTTTCTTATAAACCAACTTCTAATAAATCCAAAAGCGTAAGGAACATTCTGCATATAACTTACTAAAGGACCTAATAATACATACCCTCTATGCTTATGTTTTTTAGCCTGTAAAAATAATTGGATATATCTCATCATAAGCAGTATAGGATGTAGCAACACATACCAGAAAAATAGTGGATTAAAAAAACCAAGTACAATGCATACGAGTGGTGAAAGGAAAAATGCAATTTTGAGCAATTGTTTCTTGTCTGATCTAATAATTTCCTCATTTAATTTTCCAAATTTGTAGCTATATTTGATCAGTGCCTTTGGCTCATCTCTCCATTGGTGCCACCATTCTGCTTTTGGCTCATAAATTAGTTTGTAGCCATGCTTGAGGAGAGCTCTGTTGAAAAAAATATCAATACCCCATCCAGCATCTGGATTGAAACCACCTACTTTATCATAAGCCGCGCGGGAAAATGTTCTTGGCAGGATTCTTCCCTCTTTTGTTTCTCTTTCTAGCCTAGGAATATTATTATATCTTAAACTCCAAACTACATCGCGAAATTTTGCCAACCATTTACCAGATGGCCAAATGATTACCTTCCCGACAACGCCCGCAACATCGCCTTTGATTAATGGAACAGTCAACTCTAGATACTTAGGCATTATTTTCGCATTGGCATCAGCCATATAAATGACCTCACCTGTCGCATGTTTCATAGCTTCCATATAATAATGTGTTGCCCACTTTCCTGGAATATTTTTAACGTAATAATATTTAATCCACTTGTATTTTTTCGCGTATTTTTTCGCGATTTCTGTACATTTTCTTCCTGGATGAGCGTTGTCGAGAAGAATAATTTCTTTATTTTTATAGGTTTGATCCATAAACGCTAGAATAGTTTCTTCTAAAATGTCATCTTCATTAAAAAAAGGACAAATAATTGAGACTTTTTTCATCTTCAACCTGAAAACATTTTACTGATTTTATAAGCATATCTATTTATTTTTTTCTTGCATTATTCACTATAAACCTTAAAAAGGCTTTATTTATTTTTAAGTCATTTTCATATAGTGTGTAGGACACTGTCATTTTCATATAGAAAAGCTTAAAAAGGCCCACTACTGAGTGATTACTATGTCAGCAGTTAAACTCTCTTTTGGTTATGATGTAGAACGTCCTTATGGAAAATGGGCTAGTTCAGAACGTGCTCCAGCTATGCAGAAAAATGAAATTGATACCTGCCAAAAGCTTAATACACTCTTTAATCAAGAGGGTGTTCCTCGAACTTTTTTCGTTCTAGGTAGCTTCTTAGAACGCTGTACAGACAGTATGAGCAAAGGTCAACTTCGCGCTTCACTCAACGCAGACAATCCTTTAGCAGATATTCAACAACATAGCTATTCACATCAAGTTATTCGACATGTAGAAGGATCTATTGACAAGACGGTTATGACTCCTGCAGAATTTGCTGCAGACTTAGAACGAGCTAACCAAGTTCTTGAAGACATTCTTGGAGTTACTCCTGCTGGTTTACGAGCTCCTTTAGGATATGATCATGATTTAAGCGATATTCCAGAAGTTGTTGCTCAACTTCAACGATTACATTTTTCCTATGTTTCTTCCAATATGCGCGGAACACCAACTTCTTATCGTGCTTTTTTAACTACAGAACGACAACCCCATACTTATGCTCATGTAGGTTTTCCCCATGTAGTTGAAATTCCCACTCATGGTTGGCAAGATGCTATTTATACTGTAGAACACGCACAAAAAATGTTAGGGACAAAACCTGACTCTCCAGACAAAGCAGTTGAACATTATACAGAGCTTTTACAAATAGCAAAATCTCTAGCTCCATTAAATGATAACAAAGCTATTTATGTTTCTCTTTGCTTACATCCTTGGGCTGTAGCTGAATACGATCCTCAACTTGAAGTTCATAAAAGAATTATTGACGCCGCAAGAAAGCAACATGTCGAAATTGTTTCTTATAAAGATGTAGCAAATGAGGTTCTTAACCAATAATTACTATGACAACGCATCCTAATGTTAAAGGATTACACACTATTGTGAATGAATTTGTTGTTTTTGGTAACGATAGCGCAGTATGGCATTTTTGCAATCTTTTTGGTACAGAAAAAGAACCAATAGTGATTGGTGATAGAACTCAGATAGGAAGCTATACTGAAATTAGACCCGGCACTAGAATAGGTAATAATTGTCGTCTTCAAACATCTCTATTTATTGGTGAAAGAACAACCATTGGTGATTATGTTTTTATTGGTCCTGGAACTCGTTTTATGGTTGATAAATTTCCTTCTGTTTCTAAAGTATTTGATCGTAGCTATGTTATATCTCCCATTACTGTAAAAGATCATGCAGTTATAGGCGGCGGTGTTTTACTTGGTCCTGGTGTTACTGTAGGAAAATGTGCTTTCATTGGCATGGGATCAGTTGTTACTCGTGATGTTTCTGATTACGCTGTTGTTGTCGGTAACCCCGCAAGGCAAATAGGAAATGTACATGACAAAAAATATGCTACTGCTTTTCCAGAATTTAAAGATCTTTAATACATTCTTTATGCACAGATACCTAGCTTTTTTAGATCAGCAATGCACCTTTCTTGGAAATCTGGTTGCGTAATATCTACATGAATCGCTGCACCTATTCCATATTTCAATGAAGCGTCAATATATTTTTGGATATCATCCACATATGCACATTGATTAAGAGGTGTTTGCAAAACACATGTTGCGGCTTCAAATAATCTTCTGTCAGGCTTCTTTGCTCCAACATTATAAGTTGTCACAAATCTTGCTCTTCCGACTGTCTCTTCTAGACCTGCAAACTTCACCATCTTTTCCATATGCAATTCATTAGTGCTTGATAATGCACATTGTGGAACACCTTTTCTCTTAAGACCTTGCATGAATGCTATAATCTTTTCATTTCTTGTAAAAATATCAGTCCACGCATCAACAAATTGTTTATAAGACATGTCAAGACCTAATTCTTTCTTCACATTTTGGTAAAATACTTGAGCGCCTATTCTACCTAGGTAAAAAGGTTCGATAAGCCCTTCATTGAATTCTCTTCCTGCTACACTATTTCCGAATAATTTTCCAGATATCTGTTCCGGGGTAAGAGCACAATGAGCACTTAGTTTTCGATCTGTTATACTTTCGTCAAAAGCTAAAACTACTCCTCCTAAATCCCACATAACTGCTGTAATACTATTTGTCATTCTTTCTTTTCCTTCATAAGATGAGCATACATGAGCGCATGCGAAGTTCCTTGCATTTGTATTACTTTTTTCCCCATTTCTATATTTCTTCTTCTTAAATATTCTGTTGGATCTCCGATTGCATGTTCAAGATCATTTTCATCTACTAAAATAATTCTTTGGTGCTCTGTTGTAATGGTTTCGTTACCAAGTGAGTCACTTACACCTTCTACTTCACCTTCGAACATAAGTGCGTAATCTGATGAATAAGTTTCCAGTGCCAATCCTAGATTTTGTATTTTTTTGAATCTTGCTTGTGATTGTTCTTTTCCTTTTTCTGTTAATTCTTCTCGTAATTCACGTGTAATTGTTTCTTGTCCATAGTTTTGTAGACTTTCACTTGTAGGTACGTCACAAAATCCTTGCGGAACAAACTCTAGACATTCTTCTTCAAGATTTCCTTTTCCTCTGATACCCATAATAAATTGTTTTCTGCCTTCTCTATCTGTGATGAAAGAAACACTTGCAGTACCAATCGGGAATATTCTATCTTTTTCATCAATAGGTATTTCTTCTTCACAACATTTTGCTATGTATCTAAAAACAGAATACTGCATTGGAGCTATTTGAATATGCAGTGTTTCTCCTATTTGACTTGTTGCCGTAACACCCATTAATGTTCCATTAAACTTGCCCGGCGCTTTCGTCCAAAGTTCTTGCGCTTTAACTAGCACTTCTTCTGCAAATACATGCTGTGCTACTGAAAAATTGACACTACTATAATCTTGATGTATAATTTGATAGGTCATCGGACTAGGTTTTATTCTTTCCAGAAGAGTTTTCATTTTCTTTTTTAGGGATATTCTCTTTATAAACCTTTCTTATTTTAACTACTCTTTAGGAGTACTTAATATTTTTGACAGTGTTTTTGCCTCTTAAAAGCAAAATTTTATAAAGCTTTTAACGACAACAAACATGGTTACGCTCCCTATTTCAGCTTTTACCATGACACACCATCCTATTATAGAAGAAGACATTCGAAACATCGCTGAGGATCTTCGCAGATACGCTCCACAACTGAGTGGCACTACTCTTTTGCTTACTGGGGGGGCTGGGTTTCTTGGCAAATACATCGTTTATACTCTTGATTACATGAATAAACATATCTTTCAAAAACCTTGCAAAATTATAGTTCTTGATAATTTTATTACAGGCATTAAAGAGTTGGCAATTGATCCAAATTATATTTCTCTTGTTCATCATGATGTTTCACAACCTTACCAGACTGACGAGCATCTTGATTATATTTTTCACGCAGCAAGCATCGCTTCTCCAGTTTTCTATAAAAAATATCCTTTGGAAACTTTAGATGTTGGCACTTTAGGCACTAGAAATATGCTTGAGCTAGCAAAACAAAAACATGTTAAAAGCATTCTCTTCTTCAGCTCGAGTGAAGTGTATGGAGATCCCGATGACAAATTTGTTCCTACTCCAGAAACTTATCATGGCAATGTTTCCTGCATAGGTCCGCGCGCTTGCTATGATGAAGCTAAACGTGTTGGTGAAACTTATGCTGTGAACTATCATCAAATTCATAGAGTTCCTGTTAAAATTATTCGCCCCTTCAATATTTATGGACCTGGTATGAAACTTGATGACCGAAGAGTTGTTCCTAATTTCGTCTTGGCAGCTTTGAAAGGAGAAAAAATTCCTCTTTATGGTGGTGGACAACATACTAGAACTTTTTGTTATATTAGTGATGCGATTACAGGTATTTTCCAAGTCTTACTTTCCCAATATAATGGAGAGCCTTTCAATATAGGATCAGATGGACAAGAAATTTCCATGGAGAGCTTAGCGAACATTATTTCAGAACAGTTTGGCAATGGTGTTCATATTTCTCATGTGGTTGGCCCTAATGATGCTTATGAAAAAGCAGATCCTCAAAGACGCAGCCCTGATTTACGAAAGATTCGCACTTTTGTCGGCTATGAACCTAAGACTGATGTTGTTACAGGACTAAAACGATTCATTGTCTGGGCTAAAGACCAAGATATTTCTCAATTTTCAGTTCATATTAAATAATGGATTAACAACTATAGAATGCAGAATATATGACTCTAAACAACCTCTAAAATCATTTTATCAGAAAGATTTATAATCCTCTAATTTACCCCCTAAATATGCAAAATGTAACTGAATGCCGTTTATGTAGTAAACCTGAATTAATCGAGTTTTTAGACCTTGGAAAGCAACCTTTAGCAAATAAGTACCCCTATGAAAAGGATTTTGCTACAGAAGATTTTTTCCCGCTTTCAGTCCATTTTTGTAAAAACTGCAAAAACGTTCAGTTAGGAACTATTGTTTCTCGTGCTAGAATGTTTGAAGATTATTATTATCTTTCTTCAGTTAATCCAGGTCTAGTAAGGCATTTTCAAGAAATGGCAAAAACTTTAGCTAAGGAAAAATTTGTTGTAGATATAGGCTCAAATGATGGTATACTGTTAAAACCCTTAAAAGAATTAGGTGTTAAAGCTATAGGGGTCGATCCTTCTATTAACGTTTCAAAAATTGCAAATGATCAGGGATTAACTACTATAACTGCTTTTTTCAATGAAGAAGTTGCAGAACAAATAGTAAAAGAGTATGGTAAAGCTACTGCTCTAGTTGCCAGTAGTATTTTTACACATCTTGAGAACCCTCATGCATTTATCAAAGGCGTAGAAAAACTTATGGATGATACTGGTTCTTTTATTATTGAAGTTGAATATATTGGCAATATTTTAAAAGATATACAATTCGAGAGATTTTATTTAGACAGAATATTCTATTATTCATTAACCTCATTACGTGATTTATTTGCTCTTTATGATATGACTGTAACTGACGTAGAAAAAATAGCACCTCATGGCGGATCTCTGCGTGTTGAAGTAAAGAAGGCAAACCCTAACCATAGACCATCAGAGAGAGTTACTCGTTTATTAAAAGAAGAAGAACAAACGTTAAATCCTGCAGCTTTGGAAAAATTCAGACAAACAGTTGACCAGTATGTCAATGATTTTCGCAATAAACTTATTGCATACAAAAAAGCCAATATTAAAGTTGCAGGTTATGGAGCTCCAGCTCGTGTTAGTACCATTTGCAATTACGGAAAAATTGACTCTTCATTGATACCGTTCTTAATTGATGATAGCCCATTAAAACAAAATAGACATAGTCCCGGAACACATATTCCCATTTTCTCTAATGAATATTTAGAAAAAAATAAAGCTGATGCTCTAGTGGTGTTTGCGTACGAATATTTTGATGATATTAAAGAGAAGACAAAGCATGGGAAATATAAATATATGACTGCTATACCTCCCCAAGAGATAAGTTAACCCTTTAAAACTAGCCTAATACAAGGAACAAGGAGTCCAATTTGTTATTCCTTTACCTGAACCGAAGGTTTTATAATACCACTAAAGAGTAATAAACTATGACACTTGACAACATCATAATTGAAACTATTCCTCTAGGTCATGCAGATGCTAGAGGAGACATCTATAATGTTCTGACTCAGGAGACTCTTGCTCGATTCTTTGGAGATACTCCTATTACTCATGTAGCCGCCTATACTTCTCAAAAAGACGCAGTCAGAGGAAATCACCATCATCCTTTTGTTGAAGCGCTTTTCTTATTCTCTGGAAGCTATGAACTTGTATTTCAAAATACACATGAACTTACGAAACCACCAGAAAAACATATTATTCAAGCTACACAACTTGTTGTTTTCCCACCACATTTTGCTCATGCTCTGCGACATCTTGATTTTTCTTTAGCAGTTGCTTTTTCTGCTGGCCAAAAAACTGGAGATACTACAAAAACTGTTATCCCCTATAAACTTTTATGAAACAAACTATCCAATATCTTTTCAAACCCTAGAGAAAGATTTATAATCATACCTTACCTTTTAAATTAATTCAGTAATGGAGCTTAATTATGAAAGTCAACTTTGTAGATCTGCAGCGTCAGACAAAACTATTGTATCCTGGTTTGCTTAAAGCTATTACTGGAGTTCTAGAACGAGCAGACTTTATCCAAGGAAAAGCTGTTGAAGAATTTGAACAGGCTTTTGCTCGATTTTGCAACAAAAAATATTGTGTAGCTTTGAATTCAGGCACTGATGCTCTAGAATTTGCTTTACGCGCCTATGGCATTCAAGATGGTGAAGTGATCACTGCTCCTAATAGTTATTTTTCTAGCGCGATGGTCATTTCTAAAGTAGGAGCAACACCTATTTTTGTTGATGTAGATGCAAAAAGTTTCAACATTGATGTTACTAAGTTAGAACAAGCAATTACTAAAAAAACAAAAGCGATTATTCCTGTCCATCTCTGCGGACAATCAGCAGACTTAGATCCTATTTATGCACTTGCAAAGAAACATAATCTGGTTGTTATCGAAGATGCTTGTCAATCTCATGGTGCAGGCTATAAAGGAAAAAAAGTTCCAGTTGGTGAAACTGGAGCATTTAGTTTTTATCCTGGAAAAAATCTAGGCTGTTTTGGAGATGGCGGTGCTTTAGTTACTGACAATGAACAGATTGCACAACAAGTTCGTCTTTTACGCAATGACGGATCCAGAGTAAAATATCATCATGAAGTGATAGGTTCCAAAAGCAGACTTGATACTCTTCAAGCAGTTATTCTCCAAGAAAAGCTTCCTCATCTAGCACAATGGAATGAACAACGTCGCAAAGCAGCACACTTGTATAACCAATTATTGAAAGATGTGGTTACTACACCAACAGAAATGCCTTATGCTACACACGTTTATCATTTGTATATGATTCAAGTAGATGATCGTGACGGATTACAAAAATATTTAGCAGACAAAGGAATATCTACAGTTATTCATTATCCTATTCCTATTCATTTACAACCTGTTTATGCCTCTTTAGGCCATAAAGAAGGTAGCTTTCCAGTTACTGAGCGCTTAGCGAAACGTATTCTTTCTTTACCTATGTTTCCTGAAATTACTGCAGAAGAAATACGCTATGTTGCTGATGCTGTTAAGGAATTTGTTCAGAAGTCTTAAATTTTCTTGCTCATTTTTGCTTTTATTGCATTTATAATTTCTTTATCTTCTTCATCAAAACATTTAGTGAAGTATAACAATCCTACATACACACTTCCAATACTTAAAATATTAGCACCTAGTCTCCAAATGTCCATCATAATCCAAGTTCCTAACCACATATCTACTCCGATTGCAACTATCGCAGTCACTATACTCATTATCATTAATTTCCCTATTTTTTTATCTAGAGGAATAATTTGTAATAATGTTTTTATTTCTATCATTCTCAAGAGTGCAATTATCAAAGACGATGCAAGAAATGCTATACCTGCTCCTAGAACGCCGAACTTTGGAATCAGATAGAAATTTAATCCTAAACTAATTATGCATGCAATAATAGAATTTTTCATCATAAACTTTGTTTTATCCATTGCTAATAAAATCATATTTGCTGGCGCTGCTATAGCATTGATGAATACTCCTATTCCTAATAATAGTAATACTGATGCTCCTTCTACATAGCCCATTCCTGCAGTACTATTGATAATACGTTGTGGAAATAAAATAATGGCAAGAATTACAGGCAATGCAATCAGAAATGTCCATTTTGTTACTGTGCTATAGAGCTTCATCATTTGCTCTGTCTCTTTTTTTGCAAAAAGATTGCTCATGAGCGGCATGAATACTGTTGTTAATGCAACTGCTGGCACTGTCAATAAGTTTGCTGTTGGTGTTGCTATATTGTAAATACCAACTTCACTTGCTGTTCTGTAAAATCCTAAGAGTAATGTATCACTCCAGGTCATAATAATATGCACGATTATAGAGATCATGAGAGGCCATGAAAATGAAACAATGTTCTGCATTTCTTTTACATTGTTTGTAAAGATATTTCTTGTAAATGCAGTAAGTACTTTTTCACAAATGATCCAGAAGACTACTGTAGTACAAATAGTTGCAATGAGATAGGTTGTAGAAACTCCTTCAATAGTCATTCCTGTCAGGACTAAAGCTCCTACTAGGAGGATACGCAATCCATTAAGTACTATATCTGCTGCGGTGCTTAACTCGATACGCTGAAATCCTTCAAATATTTTTTGCAATGTTAATAAGGTGCTATAGAAGGGTAATAAAAACGCAAATATTTTCAAGAGCGAAGCTATTTCTGGATGGTGGAAGAATACTGCAATCTCTGTTGCAAATATCCAGAAACCAATGCCTGCAATTATATTGGTAATTAGTATTGTTTGCAGAGTAGCTCCTATAATGCGTTTTATTTTTTCAGGATCTTTTTTTTCTCGATGGTATGCAATATATCTACTCAATGCTAATTGAATCCCGCTGATCATAATTGATGCTATTAAGGATATGATTGCTAATGCTAATGCGAATAATCCAAAATCATTTGCTCCTAGCCAACGAGAAATAATTATCTTATATCCATACCCTAATACTTTAGTGAGCACTAAGGAGATCATTACAATAATCATTCCCTTTGCCAAAGTTTTACTGTAACTCATGTTAATACCTTCTCAAGAACACTAAAAATGCTGTATGCATCAATCCTTGATGATTAGGACGTAACCTTGGAGGATCGACAATCCATTCACGTTCAATCACTTCACATACTTTTACTACAATACATGTTTTCTTTGCTTCTGTAACTAAGCGTTCTACTTGCGAAATATGCGGGAGGAATGCAACTATGCTTCCACCGACTTTCAAAGTTGTTTCAATATGGGGCAAAACACGCCAAGGTTCTGGCAAATCTAAAGTGATTACATCAAGATTTTTTTCTTCAATGCCTTCATAAATATCTTTTTTCTTGAGCTTATATTTTACTCCGAGCAACTGCATATTTCTTTTCGCGATTTCTAAATGTATTTCATTGTTTTCATAACTGGTTACATTTTTACTTGTACGTGCGAGAAATGCAGCCAGCATACCACAGCCAGCGCCAGCATCTAAAATTTTTGTTTTTGCATCGAGTGGAATGTTACCTAGAATTATTCCTATATCTTTGAGACGAATAACTGCAGGACCACGTTCAATCCTTTCTGTTTGATCTATAAAATTTGCAGGCATACAAATTAATTCTTTGCCTAAATGTGTCTTTACTTTGCTGTTTTTGAGATCCTTTTCTTTGATGACTCCACTTTGTATATGAACATCACCTTCTGACCAGTAGAACTTTCTTTCTTCTTCACCATAGAGGACTTTTTTGACAGGTTTTCTGATCTTTGCCATGGTTCTCTTTTTTCTTGATCTCGAAAACTACTTAAAGCTTGTTTTTTCCCTCTTTTTTGAGCAGGGATGCCGGAGCGGTCAAACGGGATAGCCTCAAGAGCTATTGGCTCAGTGCCTTTTTTTAATTTCTTCAATAATTTGTTTTTCTATTATTGATTTATCTTTTTTTGAGACTATATCTCTCAGCTGAGCAAATAAACATCCTTCGTCTTCTTGTTCAACATAATGGCTTATACAAAGAGGAGTATCACCAGCATCTCTTGCTATTTTTGTTTCTTTCTTACAAATTTTACACTTCATTATTTTTTACCTTCTCTTCTATCTCTCTATTTTTCATTTATTTTAGACTCGTCATCCAAAACCTTTATATATAAAGAGTGTTGTGAGAACCTCTATGTTAGAAAAGAGGCATTGGTTGTTAGGATTATTAGTAGTTTTTTTTGTTTATAGTTCTCTCTCTTCTGTCTCAGCTCTTTTCGCGGTAACTGACGCGAGTTTTGCTCCAGCCAATTTAACTGCTGGTGTGGGATTCCCAGATCGTACCATTTCAATCATATTTAATATCACAAACGTTACAGGATGGCATGGTTCAGGAACTGCTGGAGATCCTTACTATGATAACATTTCCAACATTACAGTTCAAGCCATAGACTCTAATGGTCAACTCATTTTCTTAGGTGCTAACACTACTGGTCCAGGCAATGGCGGAGTTCTTTTAGCTGAAGAAATTGCAACCAAAGGTACAGGTGATTAC
>JAGVZA010000004.1 GCA_018302985.1 Candidatus Woesearchaeota archaeon
GGCTAGGACTTCCATCCCCCCTACTGATCTTAGGTTTGGTGAGCCGTTACCTCGCCAACAGCCTAATCAGCCGCCGACTCATCTTACGGCATTACTTTTGAAAACAACGACCTTCCAGTGCGTAGTTTTTATCCGGGTTTAACCTCAGTTTCCCGAGGATATCCCAGACCGTAAGGCAGATTATCGACGTGTTACTGAGCCTTGTGCCAGTACTCTTGCGAGCCTGTGACTTGCATGCCTTGAGTGGAACTCCACTAGCAGCGACCTCCCGCAGGATCAACGGGAATTGTTCTGGACCGCTAAAGACTTTTCCATTATATACATGATTTATTGAATAGTTGGTTGTCGCACCATGCGACATGTCATCCATCATACGTTGGTACGTACTCATGACCAACATGCTCATCATTTGCTCAGAGCACGTTGTTTTTGAGCATAAAAAATTGAGAAGAATAATTGTTTTTATGATTGATACTTATTCTTCATGCATGGTAGGAGTTGGAGCAAAAAACGGATTTATAAAGCTATCGTTTTATTTCGCTCTTTTGGAAATTATTTTAATGTTCCTGAGACTGTGAGCACTAAATTATTTTTTAGTAACTGAGAAAATTTTTATCTTTGTACTTATTTTCTAGATAAAGAATATAAAAAAATAAAAGGATTATGAAGCTTGCGCTTTACGTCTGCGCTTCTCTCTTCTAATACGCTTTCTTTGCCACTTCCAGCGCATCTGTCTCTTTTTCTTCCAACGTCTAGAACTGCGTTTCATGTAGTCTTCTTGCTCTTTTTTTCTTCTTTTAAAGGTTGTGGTCTCTCTTTTTCCAGGCTAAATTATTCTTCTTTTGTTTTGTTTGTTTTTCTTTTGACTTCTTTTGCTTTTTTTCACAACTCTTATAAGGGACTTCTGTTATAGTTGTTGTATGGTGTTAGCAGAATTATTTCCGAGAATGCCTGAAGTGAGCTGGTTAGATAACATTTGTTTTATCATTCTTGTTTTGTCTGCTTTTAACTGGGTTGCATTTGCTTTTTGGGATATTAATATTGTTACCTTTATTCCTGATCTTACTTTACAGAAATTTGTTTATGTTATTATTGGACTTTCTGGATTCAAAGCCTTATTTTTTTGGAAGAAATGCCTAGCTTGCTCCAGAGTTGAGTAATTCTTTTACTCTTTTAATATAGTTTTTTAAGTTTATTATCTCTTGATTGTAAGGATCAATTTTTTCTGCTTCCTCCACTGTTTTTGCAGCTTCTTCTATCTGTTTATTTTTCATATAAGCAATCGCTAATCCAAGATAGGTCTTGATATTGTTGGGGTTTAAGAGCAATGATTTTTTATAATACTGGATTGCCTTGGGATAATCTTCCTTGAAATTGTAATGGATAATTCCCATGTCCCTGTAGACTTTTGCTTTGTTTTCAAATTGATCTATTTTTTCTTCGTAGATTTTCAAATACTGCAGTTGTTTAGCCTTATGGACGCGTTCTCCTTTTTCGAATTGATAATGATGGATTACTATTGCAGTTTGCTGTATTCTTTTTTTGTCTTTAATGGATGCATCTACGGATTCATGGACTGGACTAGAGAATTTTATTTCTTTAGTATTTCTAAATAAGCGAATGATATTACAACTGATGAACCCCATAAACTCTTTAGCCTCTGGAATTTTCTGATTGACTAGCTTAAAGCCTAATAATTTTCTATCGTTAGTATAACTGACTTGGACAAAAGTATAAGCATCATATCCTTTGCTCTTTGTTAACTCTTTGATGACTAGATGGTCTTCTTTGCTGAGTACTTCATCCGCATCTAAGACTAAAATCCATTCTTTTGTTGCTTTTGACAGCGCAAAATTTCTCGCTTTACTGAAATCATTGTCCCATTTGTAGGAAAACACATTCGGAGTATATTTTCTTGCTACTGCAACTGTTCTATCTAAGGATCCAGCGTCAACAATAATAATTTCATCTACTAGTTCTTGTACAGATTTGATTGCTTGCTCTAGATATTTTTCTTCATCACGAACAATCATACATAAGGAAATACTCATGTGTTTGCTAATTTTTTCATCCCTATAAATTTTTCTGTCGTTAGCTTTATATAGAAGTTCTGCTTCAAGAATTCTATGAGTTTAGGTTGTGTAAACATTATAACTATTTCTACTCAATTCTTGAGGGGGGACTATCTGTAACCCAATCATTATTCTGCGGGAAAAAGAGGTGTCTTTTCTACTCGCTTTTAATGACCAGCTGTCTCCCTCAAGATTGCATTGCTAACCTTTATTAATCTCATTTTCTTTACACCAACATGGTTACTCAAGAACAAGTTATTACTCAATTGAAAAAAGTGCAAGATCCAGAATTAGGTTTAGATGTCTGGACTTTGGGACTCATTTATACTATTACTATTGAGAAAACTAAGATTCTTATTAAAATGACTTTGACTACGCCTATGTGTCCTTTTGGTCCGATGATGATTGCTGATGTAGAAAAACGAGTTAAAGAATTAAAAGGGGTTAAAGTTGCAAAAGTTGAAATTACTTTTAATCCTCCTTGGAAACCGACGGAAGAAATTCGTGAATTATTAGGTGTTTAATCTTATTCTACTAAGAACATATCAGGATCTACTAGATGTGTCATGACTTCATTTAAGAAACGAGCAGCTTCAGCACCATCGATAATTCTATGATCAAAAGATAAGGATAAAGTCATCATGTGTCTGATTTCTATTTTTCCATTTCTGACTACTGGTCTTTCTTGGATTTTTCCTAAGCCTAGATTAGCAACTTCTGGATAATTGATAATGGGGGTAGCATAAGTGCCTCCTAAACTTCCTACATTGGTAATAGTGAAGGTTCCTCCTTTCATATCTGCTAAGTCTATAGTTCTCTTTCTTGCTCCTATTGCTAGTGTTGTTATTTCTTTAGCTAAATCAATAAGCTTTTTCAGTTGCACATTTTTTATCACTGGCACAATGAGTCCTTCTTCAGTATCTACTGCGATACCAATATTATAATATTTTTTAATAATGATCTCTTGATTTACGTCATCAATCATAGCATTGAGCAAGGGATGTTTTTCCAATGCAGGAATTAATGCTTTGATAATGAAAGGCAAATAAGTCAAGTGTACTCCTTCTTTTTCACATTTGTCTTTTTCCTTTTCTCTAATTTCTACTAAATGTGTGACGTCGCATTCATCCATGTGCGTGACTAAAGCAGTGGACATTTGTGACTTAATCATATTATTGGCAATAGTTTTTCTTAAACCATGCAATGGAACGTGCTCTACATATCCATAGAAATCATACTTCTTGACGACTTTAATGTCTGAATGTGTAACTATTTTCTTTTCTGTTGGAGCTGCACTATTGACATCCTCTTCAGTAATTTGACCATGGCTTCCAGAACCTTTAATGTCTGATAAATCTACTCCTAATTCTTTTGCTAATTTGCGTACTGCTGGCAATGCAAGAATATCTTCCTGTTTTGTTGTTTGGACTTCAGTTTTTACTTCTAGTGTTGGAACTGGAATGTCTTCAGCTTCTTCTAACTCACCTACAACTCCTACAGATTTGAATTTCTTTTCTGTTCTTATTTCTTTTTTAGGAGCAGCAGTTTCTTTTTTTGCTGGCGTTGTTGGTTTTGCTGTAGATGCTTTTCCTTTTTCGTCAATAACAATCATGACTTGTCCTACATTGACTACTTTTCCTTGAGCGACTAGAATTTTTGCAACTTTTCCTGCAACTGGAGAGGGAATATCTACTACTGCTTTATCAGTTTCTACTTTTACTAGGACTTGATCTTGCTTGACCATGTCTCCTTCTTTGACCAGCCATTGGACTATCTCTCCTTCAGTGATACCTTCTCCAACGTCTGGGAATTTGAAATCCATTAGAACATCATGACCTCATCTATGGCTTTGCAAATACGAGCAGGATTTGTAAGATAGCTTTTTCTTGGATACGAGTTGCAATTTCTGCTCCCCATCCACCAGATCTAGGAGCTTCATGGACTATAATACAACGACCTGTTTTTTTGACAGATTCAATAATTGTTTCCGAATCTAAAGGACAGATAGTTCGTACATCAATAATTTCACAAGAGATACTTCTTTCTTTCATCTTTTCTGCAGCACGCTGACATTCTCTAATCATGGAACCCCAAGCAACTAAAGTTATATCCTTTCCTTCTTGCAGTATTTTTGCTTTTCCTAAAGGGATTACATATTCTTTTGTTGGCACTTCTTCTTTGATAGCACGATAAATTCTTTTTGGTTCGAAGAAAATAACTGGATCTGGATCACGAATTGCTGCAATCAATAATCCTTTTGCTTCTGCAGGAGAAGAGGGAATAACTACTTTTAATCCTGGGATGTGTGCATACAACGCTTCCATACTTTCTGAGTGATGTTCTAAAGCTCTGATGCCACCACCATAGGGAACACGCAAGACCATAGGACAAGTAAATCTTCCCCGAGAACGATTTCGTAAACGAGCAGCATGTGATATTAACTGATTGAATGCTGGATAGACAAAACCATCGAATTGAATTTCTGCTACTGGTTTTAATCCATAAGCTGCCATGCCTATAGAAGTTCCAACAATACCTGACTCTGCCAGAGGTGTATCCATGACTCTTGCTGTTCCAAATTTCTTTTGCAACCCCGTTGTAACTCTAAATACACCACCTTCATGACCAACGTCTTCACCTAAAACGACAACACTTTTATCTTTAGCCATTTCTTGATGCAACGCAAGATTGATTGCTTCGACGATGTTAAGCTGGGACATCTAACTCACTACCTCTGCACGATATGCCCCTAAGGGTGCTCCTTTTGGTAGCCAGCATAATCCTCTTTCACCAACTCCTTGGAACCAGCTTGGATCATGATACTGTTGTTTTAATCTTTCTATTTCTGTTTGTTCATCTACTGTGAAACTCTGCACTTTATATCTTCCTTCTGTTAATCCTACTGCTAGAGTTTCATGTAATTTTTGCAATGTAATATTTGAGCTGTGCTGTGTAATCCATGTTATTTGTCCTTCTAATTCTCTTACATCAGCTTCATCATATAATCCTTTTTTCATAAGTGCAACCATTCTTTCTGCAAGATTGTATACTGGACGATCGTAGAGAATAATTCCTTGTTGCATCACACATCCGTTACTAATTCTTTGTGCATTTCCTGAAACTTTTTTACCTTCTATATAGAAATCATTTTTATTAGTAATAGTAACTGGTAAACCTAAACTTGCAAGCGCTGTTGCTATTTTTCCGCAAAACAACTCATACAGCATTGTAGTATCTATAGCTGGTGTTGGAAAAAAAACACTATAAGAAAAATCATATTTTGTATCATGATACACTGCTCTTCCCCCACTTGTTGCTCTTACAACCCTTACTCCATGTTGTATACAGGCTTCCTGATTTACATCTTCGATTGCTTGGGGTTTAGCTATTGATAGTGCAGGTTCCCAATGATTAAATATTAAGGTAGGTGGGCTTTTTTTTGTAGCTACTTGCTGATGCAATACTTCATCTATAGCAATAATCTCTGCAGGATCACGTACTTTTGCTTCAATTACTCTCCACATCATTTGTTCCAAACTCATTCCTCCTTCGCCTCTAGATTTTTTTGGAGATATTCGAATTGCTCTTTGAGTTCTGAAGTCATTTCAGCATACATGTATTTGAACATGTCCTCTGGTTTTGTTGCTGCTGCAACTTTTTCTGCTTTTGCAATAGCTGCTTCTATTTGTTTTGCACATCTTTTTACTAAATCCTCTTCATATTTTTTATTCCAGATTCCTTTTTTCTGTAAATAAATTTTGAATCGTTTAATGGGATCACGTTCTTGCCAATATTTGACTTCTTTATCAGAACGATAGAGTGTTGGATCATCAGCTGTTGTATGTGGACCAATTCTGTAAGTTAAGGATTCAATCAATGTTGGGCCTTTTCCTTTTCTTGCATTTTCCACAGCCTCTTTTGTTGCTGCATACAATGCTAAAGCATCATTACCATCTACCTGAATACCTGGAAAACCATAAGCAATTGCTTTTTGAGCGATAGTTTTACTTGCAGTTTGGATATGTCTTGGTGTAGAAATAGCCCATTGATTGTTTTGACAAAAAAGAATACAAGGTGCTTTGAAAACTCCAGCAAAATTCATTGCTTCATGGAAATCTCCTTCTGAGGTTCCACCATCACCGAGAGCTGCTACTGCAACTACTTTATGGCCTTTGATATTGGCTGCCATAGCTACTCCAACACCATGTAATGTTTGTGAACCTACTGGGACTGAAAGAGGAAAGTTATTGATGCCTTTGGGAGATCGATTTCCTTCTTCACATCCCATGAATGTTAAGTAAAATAATTCTAGGGGAGCATCACGCGCTAATAGAATTCCTAATTCTCTGAATGATGGAAAGAACCAATCTTGTTTTTGCATAGCAAACCCAACTGCTACTTGCGCTTCTTGTCCTAACACTTGCGCGAATGTTCCCATGCGACCAGAACGTTGCAAAGCTAATGCCTTAGTATCTGCCATGCGAGTTAAGACCATACACTCATACATCTTTTTTAACTCAGTAACAGAGAGTTTTGGCTCTAATAACTTATCAACATTTCCCTCTTTATCTAGAATCTGTAAGAATTTTCCTTCTAATGGATTGAAGTGTTCAATCATCCTCTTTTTTCACCTGCTTTTTAACTTCTTTTTCTTCTCTTAAATGTTATCTTTTTTATCCTATTCTTGTTCCTTTACTGATTGCTTTTCTTAACTTAGAGTTATTGTTATAAGTCCACAATACTTTTTCATCATGAACTATAATTTTTCCACTATACTCGAGATAGTCAATGATGCTCATCAATGTTTGATGCATAACTTGTTTAGGTAATCTTCTTTTTAGTTCAGCGATAGTTAACATTTCATCAGCATTCATGAGTGTTTCCTCTACCATAAGTAAAGTATTTAGTGTTGGTGATCTTTGTTCACTATATTCGCGTTTGCGTAGTTTTATCTCTAACATATCAACTGATATAATATCAAGTGATATATAAACTTAACTCTTTTACTTTCCTACTGCCCATTTCTTGAAGGTTGCATAATCACAACTACCACACAACCATTTCTTTGTTGCAGTGTTGTAGAAGAAAGGAACTCCGCCACATTTGCCATTGTCCAATTGCTCGAATAATTTTTGATTTTGGGAGTTATGCCATACTTCTAATTTAGTCACTTTTACTTTTTCTTCTTTTTCTAGACGGGCAATTAAGGGATTCATCTCTATACAGTGTGGACACTCAGTACCATAGAAATCATAGAGAATTGCTTCTTCTTGTTTAGCTTTAGGAGCTGCTTTTTTAGCTGCTGGCATACGATCACCTCTTTCTTAAATGAAGATATTAAGTAATTTAAAAAGGTATCTTTTATAATTTCTGAGCTAACTGCAGATATCTTTGATAGTTTTCTTGACGTGCTTTTAATCTACTTGGTAAATGAGCACAGTTTTCATCATGTAGTAACTGCTGCATGAGTTTATCAGTTATTTTTCTATGCGTGAGGAAACCAGTAGTTAGTTCTGTAAATGTATAGCTCATAGTATGATTATCGCTTACATCTATTGCCAACAATTTTGGTTCTTCAAATCTTAAAGTTCCTAAAT
Source organism: Candidatus Woesearchaeota archaeon (assembly GCA_018302985.1). GTDB lineage: Archaea > Nanobdellota > Nanobdellia > SCGC-AAA011-G17 > UBA489 > JACOVP01. Next base: position 7,670 of record JAGVZA010000004.1, read on the forward strand.
GAGGTATAAATTGTACATAGGGATTAAGATAAAATGTGACTTCTTCTCTCAGAGCAATTACGTCTGCTTGTTGCACGTAACCTGCAATAAATTCTGGTCTTCCTAGATTTACTACGCATATTTTTATTCTTTCTTCTTCTTTTCTTATTCTTTCTACTAAAGTTGCAATTTGCATGTCTTTTCTTCCTTCATGCTTCTATAAATAGTTATCTTTTTAGATTTTCTCTAAGTCTATAATTCTTTTTTTATTTTTCTCAAATACTCGATTATCAATTAAACCAAAAACACCCTGTAAACCATCTTTAAACTGCTTTGAGGTAATCTCTTTTATTACTTTTTCTAATCTTTCTTTAAAATTATATCTAGCAGCAACTTCTTTCTTTATCCAAATCGCATCTTGTATAAAACTAATTAAAAGAAATAAATCTCTAATGTCAGTTAATCGACAACTGAGCATTTTCATCACAAATAGAGCATCACTGTTAATAATTCTTATTTTTAACTCTTCACTTATGGTTTTTCCTTTTAGACTTCTTATGGTAGAATTATCAAATATCCACTCTGCAGATAGTTTAGCGTTTGTTTGTCTATCAACCACTTCTTCAATAAGTATATCCATACTTACTCTAAAATTATGTTGAATCTTTTTTTCATATCTCTCAAAATTTCCATTATAGGGTATTTCATTACTATTGTTTACCTTTTGATATCCTAATTCAAGCAATGCTTCCTCAATAGACTCTAATTCTTCATGATCTTTGATCACAATGTCACAATCTACAGAGAATCTAGGAAAGGTATAAGCATTGACAGCATAGCCACCTATAACAACAAAACTATTTTTCTTTATTTTCTTTAAAGTTTCAAATATCTCTTTTTCTCTAAGCTGCAGCTGTTCCATATTTTTTCCTCATATAGTTATAGGGATATGTATAAAAGCTATTCCCCCTTGCGATCTTCTCAGTTTCTTTTCTTGTTTCAACATATATACCTTCTTTTTCTTCACTGATTATTGCTTGGACTGGAATCAAGATAACAAATTCTCCAATTGTTGCTCCAGTATTTACATAATTAGGTATTTTATATTTATTGAAAAATCCTTTCCAATATTTCATGTCTTTTTTCAAAATTTTAATATAATAAGGAGATTTTTCTCTTCCTCTTTGCATATAAACATAATCTGACCAAATCTCTACTGCTGATAACCCTGTAAAAGCATACAATTTAGTAGCTTTTTTTATGATGTTTTGGACTTTGAACTCTAATAATCCCTTTATAATTATTTCAGGAGTTATACATTGATAGGTGTTATGAGTTACTTTTTTTATCCAGCCATTGTTTACCAATACAGAGAATATTTTTTTCTTCATACTTTCTCCGACTATCCAATCTAAATCTGCCTGTGTAAATGCTTCTTTTATGCCGTGTCTTGTGAAAAACAAAGCATATGCACGCAACCCATAGTTTGGAATCTCGTTATACATAGTTACCTATTGAGTAACTAACTATTTAAAGCTTTCTTTTGCTAGTTCTTACTAGAGCTCACATTTTTTAGAATTCTTTTGCTGTTCTGTCTTAAAAAAAGCTTTTTCCTTCTGGTGCTTCATTTCTAGTCATTGATCGCTGATAGTCTGGGTCATAAATCTTTACGATCTCAAATGATCCACTGGTTTTTCCAGCACTTATAGTTTGCCGCAGTATATGCACATGACCCCAATATAACCAGTCTCCTTTAGGTCCTTCTTCCACTAGGAACACGCGAGTTGGATATCTATGATACAACCTTTCTCCAGTATTCCAAAAATTAAATGTTCTGCCTACAAATCTTTGTGATTCTGCAGGTGTTTTTAGATGATCTTCCAAATTAAGTCCTTCAGGAAATCCTCTTGCTTTAGAAATTTTTAAGGTGTCATTTATTTCGATGTTGCTTCCCATAGGCTTACTCTTTTTTCTTTCCTTTAATAATCTTCTTTATTCTAAGAGAGTAGTTACTTTTCCTGAGTAAACTTTATTAAGGATATTCACAGCGATAAACTATGACTTCCTCAACAGAAACCTTATCTGAAGCTAGCATTACTAAAGCAGTAAATAGAACCATAAATAAAAGACTTTTAACAGGTCTTTCTCTTATGCTAACTGGAGCTGCTGTTACAATAGGTTTTGGTTTGGCTTCACAACGAGATAATCCTTATGCACAGATCCCAGAAGTACAGACTTATCAATGGGTTCGAAACTCTTTAGCAGATATTAGTCGATCACAATTTTCTGCACATTCTTATTCACTTCCAGATCCTCCACATCAAGATCAATCTTTAAGCAGCTTAGTTCAAGATCATAATACTCAAATCTCTCAAGGCGAAGTTAAGCTCTCAACTAGTTTGTCTACTACTGCTGGCTTACTTGAACAACAATTAACTACCTTACAAGAAAAAGAACCAGTTATTAGCTATAATGCTTTTCAACATGAAAGTCAAGCTTTAGCTCTTCATGGTTTTTGGGGCATTGCTGGAGTAATAGGTGGTTTGCTCTATCTTATGCCTGTCTTTAATCTCACTCATAGGGAAAGAGTACGCTTGAATGTTATTGAATCTTTGAGCCCTGCATAATTTTTTCTCTTGATTTTTAATACTGTATTCTCTTAAGAGTAGTTACTAACAGCAAGATTTATATATCCCTCATCTTCTTTGTTTTTCTATGACTGAACAAACTAAATCTCTTTGGGAAAGAGAATCTGCAATTAGAGAAGTATATCATAAACACTATATGCGTCGTACTAAAAGATGGATAATTGCTTCAGTTCTTGCTTTGGGTGCTGCAGTAACTTCAAAAGTTACTAATCAAAACTTCTATGTTGATCGCCCAGCAGTTTTAGCTTATACAGAAACTAATAGGCATCTCTCTTATCTTAAGAATTATCAACAAAATACACAATCTATTTCACAATCTATTCCCTCTCTCGACCAACTCTTACCTGAAAATGCTCCATTTTATACTTCCTTAGAGACTTATGTTGCCTCTCTTGAACAAACTGCAGCGAAACTCCAGCAACATCCTGATGTTGTTCAGTATCATAATCAAGCTTCTCAGAATATATTTAATAATTATTTTATTGGTGGAGCTGCTCTGGGTCTTTGTTTAGTTGCATTTGCTAGAGTACTTCAGCTTAGCCGTCAAAAAAGGAACTCCATACAAATAGAACTTGCTACTCTTCGTGCTTCTGAACCTTCTGATCCAGTACTCTTCGCCTAAATAAATACTTGAATAATATTTTGAATACTAAAATAGAGCAACACTGCAGAAGTTATTATTCCCAGCACAGGAATTACAGGTATACGAGCAATAGTTCCAGAAACTTGGAATATTCTTTTCATATTTGGCTCTTTGAAGCGCAAAACAATGACTGCTAAGTTAATCATGATAAATGTGATAAACAAAGTAGCTGTGGCAATGTTAGCAACTAAATTGAGATCTTTGACAAATACAAAGACTATAGTCAACAACAATAATAACTCTATAGCTCGATAAGGAGTACTGGTTTTAGGATCTATTTGCGCTAAGAATTTAGGCAATGCTTTTTCTCCTGCAATACCATAAACAAAACGAGATGCAGTTACGATTTCCATCAATGCTGTGCCTGCTGTAGAAATCAAAGCGATTAATGCTAACAAAATAAATGCTCCTTTTCCCCATAAAGTTTCTGCAACTAATGCCATGGGTGCTTCAGATGCTCCAAGCTGCTGCCAAGGAACAATGGCTACGACTGCTAGCGCGACTAAAATATAGATCACTGAAGAAATTACCACGGATAAAATCATAGCTCTTGGAATTGTTTTCTTTGGATTTTTTGTTTCCTCTGTCAGACGAGCAACATTTTCAAAACCCATGTAAGCAAAAAACATTAACGCTGATGCACTTAAGACTCCTGACAAACCATAAGGCATTTCCAGCAGATTTATTTTTGTAATATTCTTGAACCCTGCCGCTATAATCATGAGGAGACCACCAACACCAACAATAGTTAAGACAGTATTTACAGAACAGGATTGTCTGAGACCACAATAATCTATAGAAGCAATACCAATGACTAAAATAATCGCTGTCATTACAATAGGGATATTAGTAAGACTATGGAGATACTGCGCAAAACTTAAGGAGACTGTCGCGATGGCAACTACTGCTGTAATAATCAACATGCAACCAATAATTAAAGCAATTCTTTTTCCGAAGGCATGCTTGGCATAATCATATTCTTCTGCATCTCTTGGAAACATAGAAGCTAATTCTCCATAACTTAATCCCGTGAAGATAGCAATACAAGCGCCAATGACGAATGCCAGCCATAGAGCATTACCAGCAGTTTGTGTTCCAATGCCTATTAATGCGTAAATACCTGCACCGATAATGATTCCTACACCAGAGATAGTTGTTTGCCCAAGATTGAGATTTCTATGCAGACAAGGCTTATGAGGAGGACATGCTTTATGCTGAAGAAATTGATGACTCTTTTCACGACGTAGCACTGTTTACACCCCTTGAAAAGAAGCTTGATTTTTGCAATTAATAAAGATATTGCTTTATGCGACGAACGCTACAGCACTAGTCACCATACCAGAACCAATGCAAGCCATAATAACGCGAGAACCTTCTTTGATTTTTCCTTGTTCATATGCTTCTGACAATGCAACAGCTGCAGATGCCGAAGACATGTTTCCATATCTGTCTATATTTCTGAAAACTTGTTGATCTTTTAACCGTAATCTTTTTTGTACGCCTTCAAGAATACGAATATTTGCTTGATGGAAAATTCCCATATCCAACAATCCTTCATCATCCCATTTTCCACCAGAAGGTGTACGCAATGTGCTTAATCCTTCACGACATATCTCTGTTAATTCTCGAGTTGCCTCTTTCAACACTTGATTTCCGCAAGGCATACGCAACTTTCCTTGATCATCTCGATAGATCCAATCTTTGCGACCTTCATGAGGATTTGATTTTCCTTTTGCCCACATGATTCCGCGATGAGGATCTTCTTCTCTTTGTAAAATAACTGCACCTGCACCATCACCAAACAATGGACTGTTTTTATCTTTGTAATCAACCATCTTAGAGAGTCTTTCTACACCAACTACTGCAACTGGACCAAGTTGATATTTTCCCATTAGTGCATCTGCAATAGCCATAGCTGTAGTATATCCAGCACAGGCGGCTCCAACATCAAAAGCATATCCCACATTATTCGCTCCTATCATTTCTTGCACTTGACAAGCTACAGATGGAAATTGTCGAGGATTTTCTTGAGTTACTGTAGCAACAATAACTGCTTCTAGATCATTGGGTGTTAGTTTTGCATTTTCTAAAGCCATGGTCAGAGCATTTTTCGCCATGTGATGCACTTCTTCTCCTGGAGCAGCACAACGTCTTTCTTTAATACCCATCATTTGCTGAATCCATTCGTCGGTTGTTTCTACAGGATTTTCAAGATCATATCCTTGCGGAGTCCACTCATAGAACGGATTTTTATCTACGAAGAATTGATTTGTTAGAACTTTTGCTGGAAGATAGTGTCCTGCACCTAAAATGATATTTCCCATGTCTTTTTGCTTGTTTAAACCCTATTTAACTATTTCTCTTGAGCAGAGGTTCTTACCGAGAAATGACAAAAAGGTTGATTTTTTTAAGGATTTTGTTCAATATCATCTCTATACACAAATTCTATAAGTTCGATGCCTAATCGCGTAATAAAATATCTTTTATGACCATCCATTGCTGGAGCACTGTCCAGAAAACCGATCACATCTAAATCTTTTTCAAAACTAGGGTAATATTCAGACACTTGATCTTTAAGTCTCGTTTTATTTGTATCATAATCAGCTCTTACAGAATGAAGAGCAATAACATCATAATCAGCCCCTATAGAATGAGGAGTAATATACTTATTGTCCTTATACCATTTGAGAATTTCAAAATGTCCAATATCTAATGATTCTAACTTATTCAAGATATACACGATAGAAATTTTTTGTCTTGGACATGTTATCGAATTTAACAAGACATTTCTAAATAATTTCAATTTTTCTTCTGTATGCTCAAAACGTACTAACTCAAGGATTTTTTTAAAGATACAGTAAAATTCAAAGGACTCCAAAAATTTCTTGTCCATTGATTCTTCTTTTAAATCTTCAAGTTGTTTAGATAAATCTTCCAGAAATCTTAATATTTGTCTTACTTCTTCTTTATCTTTATTTGAAAACAAAAGATTTTCTAGAGCAGGCACCGCACTTACTATTGCTCTTATTTTTGTTTCAGTGTTACTTATGTTTTTAGGTACATCCTTTAATAATCTAAAAAAATCTTGAAGATTATACACTTCTTTTATAGGAACTATATTTTTTTGAGCCATGTTGTTGGTTGTTTTCAATTTTCAATGGACATAGTTCTATTTATAGTTACACTATCAGTTATTAAATGGAATATAATCACACAGGGGAAATTTTTAGGAGATTGATCCAAATCACTTGTATAGAAGTTACTAGCTTCTTGCCTGACTTCCCCAGACTTTAAGATAATGGGTGGTTTGTTATATTCTATATCATACCAACCCCTAGTAAGCCTAGAGTCTAAAACGCCATCGTTACAAAGAGCTGAAGATGCTATTTCATTTACTTTGAGAGTTGTTTGACCAAAATTGCCTATATTAAAAAATATAGCCGTATTTTTCATTAACTTTGTACGATTTACCTTTATGGTTTCTCTTTCGAAATAAGCAACACCATTATCAAGATTAATCGAGAAATATACTCCTTCAGTTGTTTGAGCCTCAATAAGCTTTTCTGAATTAATAATTTCTTTTTCATGTAAATCTATTTCTTTTTGTTGTATTGTAGAAGTAAATTGAAGGTTGTCGTAAGTTATTTTTGCAATAAATATTGTTGCAATTGCCATTATGATGGTCGCAATAGTCATCCACTTGTTTGTTTTATTTTGCTCTATTTGTAAATTGTCTCTTTTTATGTTGTCTACTTTATTCTCTAATTCTCTTATTCTGTTAGAAAAGTTGCTAAATTTTTTATATTTTTTTTCACGAGCTGCGTATAATATAGGGGGTATTGAGCCTGCATGTGATTGTCCTTCTCTTTTTAAATACTCATTGATATCAACTCCATATTTCTTAATTACTTCATTTTCCATACTTTCATCCTTATAGAATAAATCTCTGTAAAAATCAAGGAGTTTTTGATAATCAATATTAAAGTCGTTATCTTTTTTCTCTGATTTCTCTTGTTCGGTTTGTGGGAGTAGCTCTTTGTTTCTATGGAATAAAAATGCTAAAAGCACACCGCCTACAATAAACCAAAAAAGACCAAATATAAATAAACTCCAGTTATTTATTTGTCCATCTTTCATTGATAAAACGACAACTATAGCGGTATAAATTCCAGAAAAATAACTAATAATATAATCCTTAAGCCATGACAAATTGAGTTTTTTCATTCATATCCTCGTGAAATATGAGCGGGACGCTCTCACCGGGATTTGAACCCGGGTTTAAGGCTCGAAAAGCCTTCGTCCTTGACCACTAGACGATGAGAGCTTAGAGAAAACAACCTCGAAGATGATTTATAAAGTTAACTCCATTCTGTTTATCTTCACTACTGCTCTTGAATAAGAAACTTATATAAAGAAACCTTTTCCAATTTACTTTTATGACTGATTTACAAGCACCGACTCCTGAAACTTCGGGTGATACTCTCTCTTCTTTATCTGTAGAAAGAGGCAGATGCTTAGTTGATCATGAGATTGAAGATTTGATTAGACAAGGCCATATCTTGTTTCCTTCTGGAATTACTCACTCTCCCAAAGATATTCAACCTGCTTCCTTTCAACCTACTTTAAGTGGAGAAGCCTATGTCATTGATACGGAGACGAGCGGCTCTCTTCGCCCACATCGTGATTTTACTCTTGAACAAATGGTTTTACAACTTCCTCGCTATAGAAAAAGACAAATAGATGTTAGCAGTGGCGCAGAATTAAAAAAAGGACATACTTATTTAGTGCGTCTTCAAGAACGATTTGATCTTGATCCTAACATTCGCGTTAAATGTTCTCCTCGTAGCAGTACTGGCAGAATTTTTTTAAGAACCCGTTTGTTGGCAGACTACAGCGATTGTTTTGATGAAGTAAAATATGCACCCCAAAGTAAAGGTAAATATTTGGGACTTTGGCTTTTGGTGCAACCTCTTGCTTTTGATACTATAGTCAGAGCTGGACAATCTTTAACACAAGCACGATTTTTTACTGGTTATGATTCACTTCTCACTGAATCTGAACTTAAGGCACTTGATCAACAAAAACCTTTATTGCTTATGCCTCCTCTTCAAGCAGAAATTAAAGACTCTGATACTCGGGATGGTTTACAGATCAATCTTGATCTTGAAGGATTCCATACTAAAAAATTAGTTGGTCTCCGCACTCGCCATACTACAAACACAGTTGATCTACAGCATGTTGGAGTGTATGATCCTCATGAATTTTATGAACCTGTTTTTGTTCAAGATCAAGGAGATACTTTAGTTATTCCGCCTGGCCAATGTTACTTACTTTACTCTAGAGAAATTGTTCGCATACCTCCTACTCATAGTGCAGAACTACAAGGAAGAACTCACATCTCTTTAGATGGTGATTTACACTTGGCTGGATTTTTTGATCCTGGCTTTGAAGCACATGCTGTGTTTGAAGTACGATCGAATGAACAAGGTTCTATAACTCTTCATCATGGCATGCCTATGTCTCGCTTCCACTTTTTCCGCAATACTATTCCTAAACATCCCTATGGCAGCGGAACTTTGGGATCTCATTTCCAGGGACAAGTTGGACCGCAACCACCTAAATGTTTTAAACCCCTAAAATACGAATACGTCAGACCTTAATTTATTTATTTTAAACAAGCATTTATTCTAAGAATTTATTTTGCTTTACTAGTTTTGTCTGTGACCATAGTTTTCCAAAGCCAATCCAATGGCCTACTTTCATCTGCGTGAAGGCAAGCAAAATCAATGCATAAATAATATGATCATCGAATAAGGGATTATTTTTTGGAGGAATCATAGCTGCATACATTAACACCATTAAGAGCGCTCCACTATAGCCAGCGATTTTTATTCCAATGCCTAGAATTAAGGAAAGACCAATACCTAAGAGACCTAGCATGAATAGCCAATCTATTACAGGACTACCTGCAAAACTTTGATAGATGGAAGCGAAAGGACCATAAGTACTTTTAGTCAAAAAACCAAGTGTAGGAGCGTTGCCCAAAAGCCAAGCCTTATCTGGAGGGGTGGCAAAGCTTAGACCAAAGAGCTTATCTATAAATGCCCAGAAAAAAATACATCCGAGACTAATTCTTGCAACTCCTAAGAACACCTGGTCTTTTTTTAATCCCATTTTATTTTCTTTATCTTAGTATTATATAAATTATAACTATCGAAAAAGAAAGTAACTTTTAGTTATATGACTTAATTGATTTTCTGATTTAACTGAAAACTTTCTGTTATTTTACTAAATCTTCTAATTTATTGTCTACTTTATGTTGCCATACACTATCTTTTATTTTCCATGTAATTTCCTGATTATCCGGAGAAATTTTTAAATCTTTAACATCATGAATAGAAGTTGTTGATATATCACCTAACACTTTAATAATGCCACTTTGGGTATTATAAACAAAAAGTTCTACTCTTTTATTTCTGTCAGACAAAAATAAAATCACCTTACCATCTCGAGAAATAACTGAACCTTCATCTTTTGCAGAATTGTCAGATATATTCTTTAATTTATCTTTCTCTACATCAAACATATACACTTCTCTGTTTAATTCTCCATCCCACAAGGAAGAAATCCATGCATCAAATACTATTTTTTCTCCATTATCAGACATACCCTTGTAAGCTGCTGAAGCACTTATACTCTCTGCCTTTGAAAATGAACAATGATTAAAATTATTTTTAACTAATCCTCTTACCTCCTCTTTTTCTACATCGAATAAATAATAATTACCTGAGCCTTCTAATACTACTTTTGCCAAATCTTTTGACATATCTTTAAAAGTAAATGCTATTGCACCATATTCACGTCCAATATCATATTCAATACTTCCCCCACGTCTATCCTTAATCGTAAATTTTTCTACCCAATTTCGCTCTGGAAACATTTCTTTAAAATATAAACTTCTTCCGTCAGTAGTTTGACCGACTAATCTTAGTTGCGACTGCTCAATGTGATCTCGGTCTTCAATTCTTTTGGTTACAGCCCATTTCCTATTATTTTTTTCAATCTGCAGATAACCAGGTCCTAAGGTAAAAGCATACACCATACTGCCGAATAGACCTATTCCAATTATGCCTGCTGTTGCTGCTAATATAATCTCTTTGATTTTTCTCATACGTGTATAATTTTTCTTCTTAATATAAATCTTGTTTACTATGATTAAGAGACAAGAGAAATAGTGGGCCCGAGCAGATTTGAACTGCCGACCACCAGCTGTCTTAGGATATGTTTTAGCTGATATCGTCTTATAAGACTGGTACTCTAACCAGGCTGAGCTACGGGCCCTTAGAGAAGATGCACTTCAGATTATATATAAAGCTTGTTCTGAGTGATCATACCTCTCTTAGTCATTAGTTGGAAACTCTTATAAATCGACTTTATTTCCTGCTTTTATGGGCTTTTTAACTGCTACAAATAAACTCTTAACTACTACTGGTTATACTCTATCTGCAGGTTTGTATTTTGAATCTTATAGACATGTTGTAACTGCTCTGCTTACTGATAATGCTCCCCAACATATTCTCGGCATTGGATATATGGTCTTAACTACTTTAGTTTTAGGAACAACCACTCGTCTTCATGCACTTCAACCTAAACTAGAGCATCGTCTTGCATCTTTACAACTTCAAAAAACTTCTTCTTCAATCAGAAATTTATTAGACAGCGGAGAAATTGTATAAGTTAATTATTAAGCAAACCAATTTGTAATTGTCTTCCACATCTTTTTTATCCATGCACTGAAACCTGTAGGCTGCTCTTCGTAGTATATTTTTGCTTCTGGTATTTCTGGAAGAATTGTTGGTTCATCTTGTGCTTGGATTGTCTTTGGTACTACTGCAGGTGCTTGCTCAGAAAATTTCTTAGTAGAAGGTTGGATTGTTGCTCCTTGTTCTTGTTGTGCAAAAACTATTTCAATATGACCTACAGCTTGCTGTAGTGGATAGTCTATACTTAGTTCATCAGGATTATCGGTTTCTTGCTTGAGGAAAACACCATAGGTACTCATAGCTAGTTTTTTTCCAGTTCTGGTTTCTATAGTCAGAGTATTTTGTGCTGGCAGATCTAAATCTACTCCTGCCTCTGTTTCTTGGACATTAATAGTTATAGTTTCATCACTGGATGCTCCATCAAATTGACTTGCTTCTGTTGTGAGTGTTAGAGAAAAATCATTATTGGGAGTTATTGTTGTTCCAAGATCTAGCATTCCTCCGCCTTGTACTATGATGTTTACTTCATCACTGTTGACATCACCATCTTGATTGAGATCTATGGCTAGATTATAATTAGGTGCTCCACCAATATGCACTTGATAACTATTTCCATTAATAACTAGGTTTGCAGCAGCATCAGTTCCTTCTGTGCCTGTATACTGGACATCTTTTCTTCCTTCAGCAAGATCTTCAAAAGCTAATTGTTTATTGGTGGTGTCAATGGAATTATATTGGACAATATTAGTGATGCCTTGCCTGTTGTTTTCTGTGGTCAATATGAACTGATCGTCTCTTGCTATGATAAAATTAGTTATACTGGTTCCTTCTATGAAGTGCAATGCTTGATTTTCTTTTCCGATTTTTAAATTGTTATTCTCATTGGTGATGAGTGTTGTATCTATTTGTTGTCCTTTAGTATTTACAAATTCCAAGTCATAGCGACTATTGCCTGGATCAAATTTTATTTTTGTTCTTGCTGCATCCAAACCCCTATACAAAATATCCCAGTCTCCTAAGAGTGCTTGTTCATATCTAGTCATTTCTCTTAAACCTTTTCCTGCAGGAATAAAGACATTGTCTCCGGAAAGACTTTCTGCTCGCAAACGATATTGTAAAGAAGAGATACTATATTCTGTGTCGTCACCAGATCCTTTTATTTTAACAAAAGTATTAGCTAAGGAACGTCCATCAATACTCACTCCTTGGGAAAAACTGTCATCAGCAACATTTCTATCAGTAAATTCTAAAGTTTGTGCTCCTAGTGTAAAAGTTACTTGATCTTCCTGCTCTGCTGCTTCACTGACTAGCATTTTAGTAATGCCTACAGGTATTCCTGCGAGTGTTTCTACATCGCCCACACTTCTTCTTCCTGAAATTTGCTTATTGACTTCGAGCGTGACAGCTCTTGCTTCATCTTCTATGAGTTTTACTTTTACTGTATATTCTTGGCCATTAAGCGTGTATATTTTCTCTTCACCTTCACGCAAAGTATCACTGATTGCTCCAGAAAGTAAACGCAAGGTAAGCTGATCACTATTTTTCGTTGCTTCTGTTATAGTATAAGTTCTTCCCAACATGAATATTTCCTCATTTGCCAGATCAGTTAGTGTAGTACTTGCAAGTGTGGATGCTAATCCAGGAACAAATTCTAATTCATATTCAAAAGTGTCATTATTTTCTTCAAACACTAAGAAATCTGCTACTTCATTTTTATTATCTTCTGTAAAAAGAATACGTCCGGACAACAAGTCTGTTCCTTTAAATCTTAAATATTGGTTAGCTAAGGTTGTTGCTCTACCTGTACTAATGGTTGTGCTTCTTAAAGAAGGAGTTTTAGCATTAGTGACTGTATCAATTACATCACCTAAATATTCTCCTATTTCTATTCTATTAGTAGTTGTTCCTAAGCGAAGACTTTCTTGAGGAGTAGTTGTTAGTTGTTGAGTACATCTGCCTTGTTCACAGGATTCTGGACAGGAATACACTTTGATGCGCACTTGATTTTGACTACAATAATATTCTGTTAAGATCTGGTCTTCACAACTATCCACTAAAACCTCATTTCCTGCCGTGACTGTTCCTTTGGTTGCATAGATCATGCCATTATCAGAGTCTGTACACTCATGAATCACATTCCCTGTCAATTGTTCTTGCGCAGCAAAGAAAGAGACCATGGTTAACATCAAAGCAACTAGAATTGTTATGTCTTTTTTCACCTGAACACCTTGTTATTCTTATATCCTCATCTTTTTAAGGATTTGGTTGGTTTTTGCACTGGTATTTTTTCACCATAAACTATTTAAATCACTCTTAAGGGTATTGTAGTATGGCCTTGCTTTGGATTTTACTGATTATAGTTGCAGTTTTTGTACTTTACTTTATTCTAGCTTACAATAGACTAGTTTCTTACAAGCATAGAATTAATAATGCATGGTCACAAATTGACGTGCAACTCAAACGAAGATATGATTTGATTCCTAATTTAATCAATACTGTTAAAGGCTATGTCAAGCATGAGAAAGAAACCTTGAAAGAGCTTACTGATGCACGTACTCGTTTGATGGGTGGATCTCTAGCAGACAAAGCCAAGGCTTCGAATCAAGTAACTGATGCATTGAAGACGATCTTTGCAGTTGCTGAAAACTATCCTAACTTAAAAGCAAGTGACAATTTCAAGATGTTGCAAGAAGAACTCTCAGGCACTGAAAGCAAGATAGCTTATGCACGACAATTTTACAACGATAATGTTCTGTCTTTAAACCAGTCTCTGGAATCTTTCCCTACTAATATTGTTGGTAACTTTTTTGGCTTTAAACCTAGGGAATATTTCAAAGTGAGTGAAGCTGAAACTAAACATATTAAGGTAGACTTCTAATCATGTATGATGCAATTGCTTCAAACAAGCGGAAAACCTATCTTCTTATTTTCTTATTTTTTATCTTTATTGTCTTTTTAGGTTATATTCTAGGATCTCTCTATAGCAATCCTGTGTTTGGATTAAGCATTGCGTTTATTATTTCTTTTGTTTATATCCTGTTTAGCTTATTTGCTGGAGACTCTGTTATTTTAACTTTGAACTCTGCCAAACCTGCAGATAGACAGCATTATCCTCATTTAGTTAATACGGTTGAAGGACTAGCAATCGCTGCCGGGATTCCTACGCCAAAGATTTATGTAATTGATGATACTGCAATTAATGCTTTTGCAACTGGGAGAGATCCGAAGCATGCTGCTGTAACTGTTACTACAGGAACTTTACAACGCTTAAAACGTGATGAACTGGAAGGAGTCTTAGCACATGAATTAAGTCATATCAAAAATTATGACATTAGGTACATGCTAGTTGTTGTGATGATGGTTGGGATTACCTTAGTATTGAGTGATTTTTTATTACGTTCTTTATGGATGCGAGGCGGTGGAAGAGATGATAGTAAAGGCAACGCTATTCTGATTGTTATTGGATTAGCATTGGCTATTTTAGCACCGATTGCCGTACGTCTTATTCAACTAGCTGTCTCCAGACAACGAGAATACTTAGCTGATGCCTCTGGAGCGATGCTGACGAGATATCCTCAGGGACTAGCAAATGCCTTGAAGAAGATTAGAGACGATAAAGAACCTCTAATAGAAGCTGCTGACAGATCTACTGCTCATTTATACATTGAGAATCCTTTGGCTAAAACTAGAAAGAAATTATCTAGCGTCTGGTCTACTCATCCTGATGTTAATCTAAGAATTCAACGCTTAGAGAAGATGTAACTTATTTATGAGAAGATTTCCAGAGATCATTAAAATATTCTTTATACTTCTTTGCCACTTCTTTGCTTTTCATGACGAACACTATTGGTTTGTCTTCCCATACTAAGGTAAGCACATTGTTTTTCCAGAGAGCAATATTTGTTGGAAACTTGATATCTGTAAATCTATAGTGATAATATTTTAGTTTTGAAAACTTCTCCATCTTTTTTCTTGTCTCTGGATGCATTATTATTTTCGCACTGACTTTCTTTTCAGCTCTTTTCATGTGGAATTTCTTGATGAATAAAGCAATCTCCTCATTTTCGATCTCTTTTTCTCCTACTCCAAACGCAAGATATTCATCCCCTTTCTTCAAATCATCCAAAATTTCATTGTACACTGTTTTTAATCCCTCAATCCCAGTATACACTTTGACTTCTTGCCTTTCTAACTGGAGACTTCTTACTTTATTGAGCTCTTGAACAATTTTCTGAGAGCTTGTAATCTTCTTCTCTATATCCTCTTTCTTGACCTGTAGATACTCTATAATTCTTTTTGGATCTGCAGCTTCAAAATATCTTACGTTTTGTTTGGTTACTTCTGTTACCATTCCTTTTTGTTTTAATCTTTCTAGAACATCATAGACTTTACTTCTAGATACTTTTGAAGTTTTGATTATGTTTCCTGAGCTAGTATTTCCTAGTTTAACCAGTGTCAGGTATACATCTGCCTCTCCTTTAGTTAATCCTATGCTCACTAATGTATCGGTGTCCATACTCTTCTATTTATTGATCAGTATATAAATTATTCTAAAGTATTCCCCTCGGGGGGAGATTAAAATTATATATTCTAATGATTAACTACTCTTAAGTAATTGTATTGAACGACGAACGATGAACAAAAACAAAACATTATGGTTAGGAAAAGACGACAAGGAGTGTATTTTCAATGAAAACTAAATCTATTTATTTCTTAATGGGGCTAATTGTTATTTTAATTATTGGCGGATTAATCTTTCAAACTTATTCAATTTCTGAAGCAAATGCGAACATCAATGTAGCAGTACTTCTTCCCTTGACTGGCATTGGTGCTGCTGTGGGCAATGATTTTTTACAGGGCATGAATCTTGCGAGAGAAGAAGCTGGAAATACTAATATAGCCTATTTCATTGAAGATACTCAAACTTCTCCAAAGGAAGCAGTAAACGCCTTGAATAAACTTCTTGCTGAGAGAGATATCGACCTTGTTGTTGCTTTACAAGCACAAGTTGTAGCTCCCATTTCAGCTATAACTGAAGCGAAAAACATTCCTCTTATAGCAGGACTTACTTCTATAGAGAATCTCACGAGAGTAAACAATTATGTTACTTTAGTTTATCCTTTACCGGAAGATGAACTGCAGAAAACTAAGGAATTTATTCAATCGCAAGGACATACTAGAATTGCAACGCTCACAATCATGGATGAATTTGGTCAAACTATGAAAACCAAAATGGAAAAAGCTTATGGCACTCAAATCGTAGCCAGTGAAACCTATCCTCTTTCTGAAACTGACTATAGAACTTACCTGAGCAAAATACAAGAGCAAAATCCCGATATCATTTTTGTTATAGGCTATCCTACGCATTTAATTAATATCCTTAAACAAAGAACTGAATTGGGAATGGCTGTTATTCCTTTACTTTCAACGATTCATATGCAAAGCGACTTTGTAAGAAACGCTACTTCTTCATTGATGAGTGAAGTTTATGCAATCACACCAGCTGCTCTTAGTAAGGGAAAAAATCAGGCTTTTGTCACCCAATTTGAAACTACCTTCTCAAGAAAACCAGATTTCATAGCACCTTTTGGATATGATATAGCTAAGATTATAGATGCTGCAGCACTGTCTAATGGCGCTTCAATTCATGATAACTTGAGAAGTGTTTCTCTTACAGGACTAAGTGGAGAACTAAGCTTTAATGAGTATGGAGAACTCAATATGCCATTGGTCATTGTTAAGGCAAGCGATAGAACAATTGTTCTTCAATGAGAGGATTCAAGAAGCTCTATCGATCTAAACTTTTTAGGTCAGTCTTTTTCTTTTTTCTTGTTCTGGTTCTGTAAGATAATTTTCTTTTGTGACTATTGGTTTTCCTATTTTCTTTTCTGCTTCACGACGAGCATTACCTGCTACAGTTCCACCATCTTTCGCAGCTTCTTTATTTTCTACAAATCCTTGAGCATCTTTACTTTTGGCAACTTCTGTTGTCACTTTCTCACCGAGCATAGCAAATATCAGTTCTAAATCATTCATATGATCACGCAAATTTTGTTTGTCTAGTTGTTTGTGTTCTTTGTATTCTTCGACAGTTTTTCCAAATGTTGCTTTACTTATCTCATTAGTTAGAATAGCATATTCTCTTTTTTCATCTACGCCACGTTCTTTCCATTCGTTGGTCAATTCGTTTCTGATGATAATACCTCTCACTCTTTTTTCAATCCACTCCTCTGAATATCCTTTGGCTCGATAAATATTCCTCATGCGTTGTTGTGCTAATTCTGGATTTTCTATTTCTTGCATGCGTTCATAGCCTGTTTTAGCCAGCCAGAGTTTGAAGGGCTCAGCCTTTGGAGAGGGAATTGATTGGATGATTCTGAAAGCTCCTTCTGTATTTACACAGTCAGTTTCCCTTAATTTATTGTCTTCAGCAAGTAATTTCAACTGTACGATTTTCTCGTACGCTTCAGATCCCTCTTCATTAAGTTTAATTTTCAAGTCTGCCCAATATCTTTTAGGGATAGTGCTTCCTGTAAGCACAGCAACAATATCAACAACAGAAAACCACCATTCCTCGTTATGCCATGTTTTTCTGATCTCTTTTCCTTCAAAGAGTGCGAGTTTATTTGTCATAGACGAGAGATTATCTTGTTCTTTATAAATACTCTGAGGGTGTTTGAGAAGTAAACTGCTCTTCTGAACTATATTTAGAAGTTTTCCGGAAATTCCGAAAGATTTTCGAATAATAGAGGTTCAAATTAATCAAAGTAATCTTTAAATATAAGCTCTTTATTGTTTTCTCTGATGGCAGAACGAAAATTAGAAATTATTTATCATTCAGTAATGTGTCTTATTTTTGGTATCCTTGCTTCTATTAGAATTATTTATGCAACTATATTCCCATTTCCTAATTCACAATTATTTCTCGTTCTAGGCTTTGTCTTTTTGCTATTTGAACAACTCTTTGCAATCGCAGCAATTATATCAGGATCTTACGTTTTATGGAAAAATAATAAAAAACAAGCTCATTATCAATCGATAAAAGTTATGGCTATTATAGGACTACTACTTGGTATTCTCTATTTTATTCATATATTCTTTCTTCAGATATTCTTTTAAACTCTTCTAATAACCTGTTTTTCTATGCAAATTGGAGTTGTAGGCAAACCATCGACAGGAAAAAGCACCTTATTCAAGGCCGCGACTTTAGCAGATGTAGCGATAGCCGCTTATCCTTTTACAACTATTAAACCTAACAGTGGAATTGGTTTTGTCAAGATTGATTGTATTGATGTTGAGTTTCATGTGCAGTGCAATCCTAAAGAGGGCTTTTGTAGCAAGGGACAACGTTTCTTACCTGTACAATTGATTGATGTAGCTGGATTAGTTCCTGGAGCTCATGAAGGCAAAGGCATGGGCAATCAATTTCTTTCTGACTTGAACCAAGCTGATGCATTAATTCATGTTGTTGATATGGCTGGAGCTACTAATGAAAAAGGAGAAGCTGTCCAACCAGGCAGTTATGATCCTGCACGAGATGTACAATTTTTAGAAATTGAATTAGACATGTGGTATCTAAGTATTTTAAAAAAGGGATGGGAAAAACTCTCTAGAAAAGTTACTTCTGGCAAAGGCAATGTAGCTGTCGCAGTTGCTGAACAGATGAGCGGATTACGAGTTACTGAAGCCATGGTCAAAGAGATTATTCGAGAGTATCCAGAAACTATGGACAAATGGGATGAAACTTTATTGATTCAACTAGCACGAGCTTTACGACAAAAAAGCAAGCCTATGATTGTTGCTGCGAATAAAATGGACTTATCGACAGCTGAAGCTAATCTCAAAAGAATGCAAACTACTTTTCCTTCTGTCTTATTTATTCCTTGTGCTGGTGATGCAGAACTAGCATTACGAGAAGCACTTAAGAAAGGATTGATAGAGTATGTTCCTGGCGAAGATCATTTTGTGATGAAGGAAGGATTAAGTGCGCAACAGAAAACCGCTTTAGAACATATTAACAAAACTGTTTTGCAGAAATTTGGATCTACAGGCGTACAAGATGCTTTGAATAAAGTTGTTTTTGATCTGCTTCATTATGTAGCTATTTATCCTGGAGGAGCGAATAAGCTCGAAGATAGAGAAGGACATATTTTATATGATTGTTTCCTTATGCCTCCTGGCAGCACTGCTATTGATTTTGCTTTTAGATTACATACTGACATTGGCAGGAATTTTGTGAAGGCCATTGATGTCAAAACTAAAAGAGTTGTAGGCAAAGATCATATCTTAAAACATAGAGATGTTATTGAGATTGCGATTAAGAAATAACTTATTGATGTAAATCTGTTTCTTCCATCTGTACTCGTAATAACTTCTTTAAGGGAGCATTAGCGTACACTTCTGCAAATGATTTTCCTTCTGGATATTGTTCATATCCTAATAACCATGGTTGCACTTTAGCTGCAGCTTCTGCTAAATTTATTGCATCTTGACGATAGGAGAAATGTCCTTGTGGCGTAGATCTAGTCCAAACTAAATATTGTAACTGATCCATTCCTAAAGACATTGTTAGTGTGTGATTGGCTGCCATAGGAACTAGATATTGTGCTTCGAATGGGAATTGTCGCGCGACTCTTGCTTCTCCTTCTGCTGCTCTTTCCATAGCTTCTCTAAATCTTCTCTGTACTTCTGGATGCATCTCTTGAATAGTAGCCGGAGTACTATATCCAGAAGCTAGTGTTAGTAGAGGTTCAGACCTATCATTTTTCTGATGTCTTCTTAGATCTCGAATTGCACCCACATCTGAACGAATTTCAACCGTCATTTTTACCAAATCAAATTCTTCATCTGTTTCTAATTTTTCATCAGTTCTTTCTCTATTAGCAACTATTCTTTCTAACATCGCTAATTTTTCTCTAAACTGCATTGTTGCGATTCTCTCTCGACATTCTCTGAATGTACCACCCATTTCATGACGCTTTAGTACATGTGCCAATACACTATTTAGACCGTCAGCATTATATTCAAGAATATCTACTCCTTTTCCAAAGTGAGATGATCCTGGTCTGAATGGTAGATCGCCTCTTAACTTTCTCTCTTTGAAATCATATCCAGCTAATTTATCAGCATAGTAAGGATTCTTACCAGTATATTTTAATAATGATGGGGCAATCTGTCCCGCGTTTCTTTCAATGGCAGCTGCAGCTTCTTGCAATTCTGTTAATGGGTGTCCTTTCCAAGCAGCAATATCGAATTCTAATGATCGCGCATCTACAATCCAAGCAATATTTGTCTGGATAGCTTGTGGTAGTAAATACCGAGAGACATCAAATGCTTTAGCTCGTAGTTCGCGAGTATACTTCACTTCTTGTTTCGCTTTTTCTTCCGCTCTTACTTTTATATCCTGTCTTTCTAGCCATTTATCAAAAGGTATTTGTTGTTTGAAATGTTCTATAACTGCTTGAGTTGTCTCTTTATTAGCTCCTAACAATGCTTCTAAACTTTGTTCATATATTGCAGCTACTGTACTAGCCATAACTCTTGGATCTTTTTGTACTTTACTTTTATCAAAATCTACATACCGTGTTGATTGCTCAATGAAAAATGCAAGCTGATCATATGCTAATTCTCTTGCAAATAGTTGACTTACATGAGTTCCTACCATTGGAATCCAGACAGTATTTGCAATACTTTTATGACTATATTTTCCATAAAAATCTCTAAAGAATGCTTGTGATTTAGCAAGACCTGAAAGTATAGCTAAATGTGGTGGGCTAAATTCACCTGCTGCTAACTTTCTTAGATTCTCTTCTCCACCTTCACTTTCATACCCTGAAATTCTTCCAAGAATAGCATCTAGTAAATGAGCGCGAAAATCTTTAGGGTTACGACTGAAAAACGAACCAAGTGCACCAAATACTTCTGAAGGTAAGGTATTTTTAACTCCATAGAATTGATCGCTAGCACTGGTAACAAAGACTTCTAATCCTTTTTGCTCTAGCTCTGTAAATGCTTGCACCACTTTCAATTTTTTATATGATACTTATATAAACATTTATCTTCTCTATCACTTATTTTTCTTTCTTACTGATAAGTCACATATTTTTACCAGAAGTTATATAAAGAAATTCAATAAAATCCTTTTATGACTGGTCATTATTTTATCACCTTTGAAGGCATCGATACTTGTGGAAAAACTACTCAACTGAAAAAAGCAGCAGCGTTTCTTGCTCAGCATCAAATTTCTCATGTTGTAGAAAAAGAGCCTGGATCTACAGCACTTGGAGGAACCTTACGAAGAATTTTGAAAGAACCAGCAGAAATTTATCATGCCATGAATCTTTTCTTTACTAACAATCCAGATTTCACTCATTTAAATATTCATCAAGAAAGAACTCCTGAAGCTGAACTTTTTCTCTTTTTAGCATCACGTGCAGATTTTTTAAATCATATTGTATGTCCTCAACTTCAACAAAATAAAAGTGTTCTTGCCGATCGATTTTTTGATAGTACAAGAACTTATCAAGGTGGAGGATTATATCATAATGACCCAGAAGATCTAGCTTTTATTCAATTAGCTCACGAATTTCTTTTTAGGAAAAATAATGTACGACCCGATCTAACTTTTGTTCTTGATATTCCTGTTCCAGTTATGAAACAAAGATCTCGAGGCCAAAGACTTGATGCTATAGAACAACGAGGAGATGCCTATTTTGAGAGAGTTAGACAAGCATATCTTGATATTGCTCGAAATGAATCTGAACGTGTTATCTGCATTGATGGTACTCAATCTATAGACACTATTTTTTGTGGAGGTATTCTACCACATCTTCAGAGATTATACTCTTTATAGAAAATTACTTAAAGAACCCCCTAACTTTCGTTCTTATGACAAAAATGCTTTATTTAGAGGATAGTTATCTGAAAACTTGCACTGCCGTAATCACTGCTGTCCAGGGCACTGTCATTACTTTAGACAAAACTCTTTTTTATCCTGTTGGTGGAGGACAAGCCTGCGACACTGGAACACTCTTAGCTAATAACACTCTTTACAAAGTTATTTCTGTACAAAAAGTCAGCGGAGAAATTTATCATCAAGTTGATCGAGAAGGATTAGACGTAGGAGATCAAGTGACTTGCACTTTGAATTGGGATAGAAGACATCGACTTATGAGATCGCATACTGCAGCTCATTTGTTGGCTGGATTATTGAGCAAACACCTAGGAGCACAAATCACAGGCAATCAACTAGAACCTGATAAAAGCAGAATGGATTTTAGTCTAGAAACTTACAGCCCAGAAGCATTTTCTAACACTTTTAGAGAAGCTAATAAACTCATTAAAGAAAACATTCCTGTTAAGGTTTCCACTTTGACCAAAGAGGAAGCACTGCAAGATACTACTTTGTTTAAGCTAGCAAATAAACAATACATAGAACATTTACAAGATGTTAGAGTAGTTGACATCGTTGGTGTTGACAGACAAGCAGATGGCGGAACTCATGTCAAATCTTTGGGAGAGATAGGATTACTAGTCATGGGAAAATTAGACAATAAAGGAAAAAATAATAGAAGAATTTATTTTAGTGTAAGCCCTTAGACATAATAACTTCTGTTTCTCTGCTCTTTTTTACCTTCCTGCATTCTTGCATCTGCACGTCTCTGCGCAGCTTCGAAGTCTTCTTTCTCTACATCCCATTTTGTGAAACCGAAGGTTGCTGTGACTTTGTATCCTGCTTTTTCTACACTCTTCTTTTCTAAATCTTTTCTGAGACGCTCAACGATCAATGCTGCAACTTCCTTGCTTGGAGCCTGGAGAATGACTTGCAATTCTTCCCCATGTAAATGATAGCCTTTGCCTACAATATCATACTCTCTGGTTCCTTCCTCGAGAATTTCTGTGGTTGCCTTTAACACTTGATCTCCCACATGCTGACCATATTTCTTGTTGAAGTCACCGAATTTATCAATATCTATCATGACTACGAAAAAGTCAAAATCCTTATTATAATTTCTTCGTGTTTCTTTAATTGCTTTAACATCATAGTCACGTCTTGGAATACCTCGATATTTAGTCACTGGATTTGCTGCAGCATCTTCTGCTAATCTCTCTACACCTGATGCAATCTGCTCTAATAAAGAACGATCTTCTGCGTCTTTTGCTTTTCTTCTGAGAAATTCTAGACGAGATGCAATTGCTTGATAATTTTCTACAGGATTGTAAGTCATTTTTCTTCTATTTTATCTAGAATGAACTTCTTTTTAAAGGTGCCTTTTTCCTGTGCTTTCTTCTGCCTTATTTTTTCTAGATCTTCCTTGGAGAGGTTCTGGAGTTCAGCAAGGGCATTAATTACCTCTAACATGTCTGCAAGTTCTTCAGGATTTTCACTGAGCAGATATTCTTGTAGTTCTTCTTGGAGTTTTTCTTTGAGCTTTACTTTATATTCTTCTGGTGTTGCGATATGTGTTGCTGCTGTTTTTTCTTCTCTTGTTATTCTTTCTCCAATCTTGTCTCGTATGAGCTTTGATCTTCCTTCCATACTGATTATTCATTTGCCTTTCTTTAAAAAAGCTTCTTTTTGTTTCACATTATGACTAATTATTGTCCAAACTCTTATAATCTTTGTAAGATATATTTTACTTAAGAAAAAATATGCATAACCTAGTCTCTTCTTCTAAAAACATTATAGCCAATAGCACCAACATCAAAATTAACTAAAGTAGCACGTATCAAAAAATAATATTGATTTTTCTGACGTTCTGCCTTTTTTTTAAGTTCAATTGATCCTAGAACTGCAGCTTGATCGTTTTCATAAACCTCAACATGGAGTGTTGGTTTTCCTAATCGTACGACTTTCTTGCTTCCTACAATCATTCCTTCTAATCCAGAATTTCCATTCATAATTTTACTTAGCAGTGGCATTTTAACACATTATATTCTATAATATACACTTTATAAACATACCTTTTTTGTCTTTCTAAATTTATTATTATTCTCCAAATCTTTAAATATAACTCTCCATTTACTATATGCATGCCTTTGCAAGACTTACAACTGAAAGATGCTTTACAACCTGCAGGCTATTTGGATGTTCTTTATTATTATGCACGAGTTGCTCCTTTGTTAAGAACTTTTTTAAAAGGAAAATCCTTAGCTACTAAGATTCATTTACCTAAAGGCAATATTCCTTTTTTTCTTCGGCGAGCAACAACTGATGGACTTCTCAAGGTTGATGATTTACTTACTGATGTTGATTTGAACTTACTTAAATTACGCATTAATGCTTTAGCAGATGTTCGAGGACAATTGACAGAGAAGCAACAACGTATTTGGAGTTATTTTGTTCCCAGAAAATTCATTGACTTTTTTTATGCAACTAATGGAGAAAGTGCAGGAGCTTCTTTAGAGAGATTATTTTTTGACATTGATAGAAAAGGCGTTGATCCGGATATTGCACAACAAGTTACGGCTGCATTACTGGATGTGATTGCTCATGACACTCAATTTCGTGATATAGTTGGATCGTTCAAGTTTTATGTTCAATGGACTGGTGCTAGTTTTCACGTCTATTTGCTCTTGAATAAAACTCTTCCGGCTTCTTTTTATGAACGTTTTATTAGCTATAGCAAAACTGATCCCTTACGTAGTTTTACAGGAAGATGGGTAGCACATCTAGCGAAAGAAGTATACCCTAAGACTCAAGCTGGACATGAGAAAAAAGAAGGATGGATAACTATAGATCCCAGCCAAAGCCCCTCTGGAAAATTAGCAAGATGCCCCTTCTCCTTACATGTTAACAGTCCTGGGGGATTTGATGGAATAGCTCTTCCTGTGGACATTAAGAGGCTCTCTGACAAAACCCTTATAAAGGATCTCCAGAGTTTTACTCCTAAGAAAGTACTGGACAACTTAGATCACTTTAAACAATTCCTGCCATGAAAGATGTCATCCTAGCTGTAGAAAAATTAAGCCTCAGTCAGTTTGATCCTAAACAAGGAACTGGTACTTTTAAGATTCATTTTCGTAAAGATAGCGAACAACAAACCTTTGAGAAACAATATGCCTTATCACAGCCAGAACCTATTGTTGCAGATATCTTGAAAGAAATAAAACATCGCGGCAAAATGGAAATTCAAGATTATGATGATCTCATTGGCAGCATTTTTGTAGTTCGTCTCTTGGATGAAGACAATGTCGATGAGAAATTATTTAACTTTATTGCTCGCCTCTGTGAAAAAATAAAAACTATGAAACATATGAAAAGCCACGGAGAATATATGAAACTGTATGATGAAATTAAAATCAAGGAGTTACGCTTAACATGAAACCAGCCTTACTTTCTTCTCGAGATCTTGGAATGACTGTAGGTGCTGCTCTTGCTCGACTTCAACATCTGCAACTTCCTGGTGAACAAGCAGTTACTTTTTTACAAAAATACCTTCCTCCTAGATTTAGAGTAGTTCTTGATCCGCCTTCACAACAAGATATTGCTCAAGATTCTTATGCTTCCCTCTCTATGAGATATATCTATCGTCGTCCTAGTAAAGAAGGGATGCAAGCTCGTACTGTGGATGTTACTGTCTATCTCAGACAATCTCCTGAACTTATAACTTCTTTATCCTCCTCTTTAGGTGCATAAACTATGTTAGTCTTAGGCATTGAATCTACTGCGCATACTTTTGGAGCAGCTGTTCTTAATCTGAAGGGGGAAATTTTAAGCGATGTACGAGATGTTTTTACTACAGTAGAAGGCGGCATGATCCCGAAACTAGTTGCCAGACATCATGAACAAATTGCTGATACAGTTATCAAAAAAGCACTAGCAGATGCGAAAGCAAATCATATTGATCTAGTTGTTTATTCACGCGGACCCGGCATGAGTCCTTGTTTACGAATTGGATTAGCAAAAGCAAAAGAGTATGCTCAAGCATTCAAGTGCGATATTATTGGAGCTCATCATCCTATGGCACATCTAACTTCTGGCTTATTATTTACTGCAGCACAAGATCCTGTTATGCTTTATTTGAGCGGAGCTAATACCCAAATTATTGCTCTAGAAGCTGGCAAGTATAGAGTGTTTGGAGAAACTGAAGATGTTGGCTTGGGAAATGCCTTAGATAAATTTGCACGAGCACTAGGTTTAGGTTTTCCAGGTGGTCCAAAGATTGAACAACTAGCACTTCAAGGGAAATGGACTGAATTACCTTACACTGTGAAAGGCATGGATGTTGCTTTTTCTGGAATCATTACCAGAGTAACTCAATTAGCAAACAAAGGTGTTTCTAAAGAAGATCTTTGTTATTCTTTGCAAGAAGTTTTCTTTAGCATGATCACAGAAGTGACTGAAAGGGCTATGGCACATTTACGCAAGAAAGAAGTGTTGCTTATAGGCGGAGTAGCTGCGAATAAACGTCTTTGTGCTATGCTGGAAATTATGTGTAAAGCTCGAGGAGCGAAGTTTTTTGCAGTACCTATGCAATATGCTGGAGATAATGCTGCCATGATTGCTTGGCAAGGGTTGTTAGAATATCATGCTGGTAGACGAGAAACAACATTAGATATTTATCCTTTTGAACGCTGTGATGATATTGATGTGATTTGGGAAACTGCTAAAGCACCTTTGTCAAAGTGAATTTTGCTGGCGTTGTTGCTGTTTTTAATGATCCTTCTACACGATAGCCATTAGCAGTAAATTCTACTACTGGTGTTTTTTCCGAGAGTTTTTTGTAAGCGCGCTCTGCAAATCTCATTAAAAATTTATTGATATGCTCAGCAGATGGATACATAATATTTGTTTTGTATGTTTTGTCTTTACGAACAATGGTGATTGGATTATTTTCTCCTTCGCAACTTATTTTGGTAATTGCACCATCATGGAATAAGGGTTCGATCCAACCAAACTGCAATAGATGTTTAACCAAATAATATTTCATCTTGAGATATTCATTTTCATCATTTTTTTGCATGGGGAAATGGGATTTTTTAGCAGCCTTTTTTATTTTTTTCATCAGTTTTTTCTTCTTAGCTAATTTTTTCTCTTTGCCTGCGAATTTTTTTCTTAACCAGGTAAGCATATTGATTTCTTCTGGTACTAAAAGCGGTTCAGTAACTGTGTAAATATCATTTTGCATGCTTACTGTGACAATGGGTCTTTTTGATTCAGCATCAACGATTAATGCAATCGGAGGTTCTATGCCCACAGGAACTGTGACTGCAATAGGTGGAAGTGGAAGAGGTGTGGTAGGTTTTGGAGCTTCACCAAACTGGGGATTTGCTGCTGCTTTTTGTATCTCTGCTGACAGAGCTGGCTTGAACTGTGAAAATGATTCTGGAGTACCTGTTAGTGTTTCATCTGTTGGTAAACGTAGCATAGGTTGTGCTTCTGGAGGTTTAGTAGGAAGACCAGAGGGGAGAAAAGTATCTTTAGCAACTTCTTTTTGCGGAGATTCTATAACTGGTGTATAATAAGTTGGACTAATAGGTGTTTCTCTCACTAGAGGACGGCGCTCTAAATTTTTGAGTTGCGCGAAGGTAGTATCTGTTTGTCTTTGCTGTTGTTGCTGTATTGGTTGTGGACGATACATGCGACGCGCGGTTGCCTGCACCAAGGCTCGGGTGAATTTATTGATAATAACTTTATCTTTTTTTTGTAAAGGCTTTTCTAAGTCTCTAAGAATATTTTGTACTTTAGTGTGCAATTCACCTTCTAACTCATTCACCAGAAAATGAATCTCGTCTTCCATTATGGATAGCCTGGTTTTTGTTGGAATGCTGACAATGAGGCTGGCTGTTTTTCACGGATATATTTCTCAATGGATAATAAACCGCGTGCAATAGTTTTATTTTGCTCTAGCAAGTCCTGCAATTGTGTCTTTAATCCAGAAGTTTCTTCGGGTGTGTTCCCTATGGTTCTTGCTGCATCTTCAAACAGAGAAAGCATACGGTCCATACGTGTCGTTAAGTTATTCATCTTATCAATAAGCTCAACGGTTATTTTTTGGAGCTCAATATTCATTGTTGCAAGCTCTTTTATAGCAGAACTAGATGGATTTACTGCTCCTTTTTGAAATGTCATTGTATCACCCTCTGTTTTTCTTCACGGGTTAGTTGTATAAAAAGCTTTTGTTAACGATACCTTTTAAAAGCTTACTTCATTTGATCCTCTTATGCTCTATGCCCAAACATGGATAGTTTTATCCACTATAATGCACAGCATCCAACTGGTTTAACACGTGCAGATTTAGTTGCAAAAATTCAACCAAAGAAAGAGGATGATCTAACTAGACAACTTCTTTGTTTACCTGATTCCGGGATACTGACAGATATTCTTCAGGAATTAAGCCCTTCTGTCAGCTGTCAAGACGGAGTTTACCAATTTCATCCTGACTCTGAACACTATCATGCAGATAATGGACTATTTGATTCATCTATCAGACGTTTTTTACAAAAAAGATCATCTTAATCGTAATTTCATTAATCTGTCAGTGGTTTCTGATTCTATTTCTTGTAGCTGCTGCTCATCTTCTAACTTTTTTTTGAGATCTACTTGCTTGTCTTCTTTTTCTTTGAGCTTTTTACTCATGATTAACATATGTTCTCCTTCTTTGAAATGATCTTTCAAGAATCCTTCTAAAGTGAAACCAAATTTTTCATAGAAACTGCGAAGATTTGGAACTGTTACAATGCTTATCTTTCTTATTTCATTTCTTTTGGCATGATCTATAATAAATTCTGTGAGTTTTCTTCCCCATCCTTTTCCTCTTGCTTCTTTTTTTACTATACAGTCTTTAATTTCTGCTACATTTCCTTCATAAACCACTAGTGCAATCATCCCTACTATTTTGTCTTTCTCTTTTATAACAAAAGATTGGTCTTTGGTGATTTCTGTTTTATGACCATTAGTTAGATAATTCAATGCAAAATCTTGAGCATAATTATCACCACGCTCTTTCCAATAAGAACGAAGCAAATTAGCAGTTGCCTGCAAATCTTCACTCTCTATTTTTTTTATTTCCATTGGTTTCCTCTTTTAGAATACTCTTAATAACAAACATCGCCAGGATATTGACAACGTGGTTCTGGATAATAGTTGTAACGATAATATCTTGGTGGTGGATAGTGATAATATTGATTATATTGGCGGTAATGATCTCGATAAGCAATCACATGATATTGATGATGGGTATAATAGGATTGACCAGCGTAATATCTTCCAGAGTAATACTGAGGATCATCGTAAAATGTTCTGTGTTCATGATATGCTTCTGCTGTTTGCAGAGTTGCAAGGAAAGTTAGCGCTAACATAACATAGGCAAGTACTTTCATAGCTTTAGTAGAAGCCATATCGCTTACCTCCAGTGAAGGTGTTTAAGGTATAATATTTCCAATTAGGATCGTTGTAATAATTCGAGTAGTAATGTCCCATATAGGAATAAGTATAAGGGTTATAGTTGTATCCATAATAACTTGGGCCTTGATAATAATCCATCATATAATAATTTCTTGTTGGGTAATAAGGTTGATTATAGGAATTACCATACATCATATAGGCATGAACTGCTTCAGCTCCCAGAAGCAACGCTAGAACAATGATACTCATACTTAACCATTTAAGCTGTTTCATATCTGTATCCCCCGCCTCCACCTATAGTCTGGAGTATATAAATTTTGCTTTTTAGACTGGTATTTGGACTGGGGCTTGTGCAGGAGTTCTTCTGTAAAATTGTTCTGAACAATATTCTACTTCATATCTTACTCTTGTTGGCAGTGCTGTAACAACCATAACTTTTCCATCCTCTAATCTTTGTTTTAACTTGTCAAAAGAAATTGCCGTTGCTGGTTGATTTGTTGCTCTTAACATATAAGGAATATCCATAGTTTGCAGTGCTCGCTGTGTTTTTATTAAAATAGTTTCGATTCGACTATCTGCTGTAATAATTGCTACATACTTATCTTGTTTTACTGCCAAAGCCAATGCAGCAGCAACCATTTTTTCATCATTTCTATTTTTTTGCATAATCTGCTGTTAATCTGACTTTTTCTTCTAATTCAGAAAGAACCTCTGCAGTAACTCCTATTTGCGTATAGCGTTGTAGAAATTCTAAGCTTCTTCTGCTATAACTTACTGCCTCTCTTAACTTTTTTGTATTAACATTATTTTGTCTGGCATTGTCCCCACTCCAAGTAATCATTCTTTTTCCTACGTTCAAGAATTCTACTCCTAACTCACAATTATCTATAAGTCCAAGATCAGCAACGCCATCATCAAAAAGATCAGTAAGTGATTTTAAGTCAATTTCCATTTTCTTTCTTACATGTCTTGCATGCCGCCCATTCCTGGAGGCATAGATGACTGCTTGTTAGATCCTGAGCCTGCAATGACATCGTCAATTCTGAGAATTAATTCAGCGACTTCTGATGCAGATTTGATTGCTTGTGTCTTGATTTTTAAAGGTTCAATAACGCCAGCTTTCCAAGCGTCTGTTACTTTTCCAGTAAAGACATCAACACTTGCCCATTTGTTGCCTTTATCATGCTGCGCTTTTAATTCTGTTAATAGATCAATAGGATCAAGACCTGCGTTTTCTGCTAGAGTTCTTGGGATAATCTCCAAAGCGTCCGCGAAAGCCAGGACTGCGAATTGCTCACGTCCTGCTAATTGAGTTGCATACTGTCTGATTTCTCTGGCAACGGCGATTTCAATAGCACCAGCACCACCCACTGCTTTTCCTACTTTTAAAGTTGCAATGATGTCGCCTAATGCATCTTTAACTGCACGTTCTACTTCATCTACAACGTGTTGTGTACCGCCACGCACTAAGAAAGTGACAGCTTTAGGATTTTTACATTCACGAACATAAGTCATTTGTTCATCGCCGACTTTGAGTTCTTCTACAAGTCCAGCATGACCTAAATCTTTTTCTGACAAGTCTTCGAGAGACATAATAATAGAAGCACCAGTTGCCTTTCCTAATTTTTCCATATCTGATTTTTTTACACGGCGACAGGCATAGATGCCTGCTTTGGACAAATAATGTTGAGCTAAATCATCAATGCCTTTTTGACAGATAACGACAGTTGCTCCAGATTTAATGACTTTGTTGGTTTTGTCACGAATCATTTTTTCTTCCTGCATGAGGAATCCTTCCATTTGGTCTGGAGAAGAAATTTGAATTTTAGCATCAGTTTCGGTGTTTTTAATTTCTAAAGCAACATCTAGTAAAGCAATTTTAGCATTTTTTACTTTTGTTGGCATACCAGGGTGGACACGTTCTTTGTCTAAGACAATACCTTCAATTAATTCCGCGTTTTCAATACCGCCACCTACTTTCTTTTCGATTTTGATATTGTCCATTTCTATATTGTCGCCATCAGTGATTTGTTTAACTGCTCTTACTAACAGATCTGCTAGGATTTCACGAGATGCTTCTGCACCTTTACCAGTCATAGCAGTCATAGCAATTTGCTTTAATATTTCTTCATCTTTTGCTGTCACTGGCACTGCTAATCGATTGAGAATTTCCTGTGTTTTTTCTGCAGCCATATGATAGCCACGAGCGATAACTGTTGGATGAATTTCTTGATCGAGTAATGCTTCAGCTTTCTTTAAAAATTCACCCGCGAGGACTACTGCTGTAGTAGTACCATCACCAACTTCATTTTCTTGAGTTTTAGCAACTTCTACCAACATTTTAGCAGCTGGGTGCTCAATTTGCATTTCTTCTAGAATAGTAACTCCATCATTAGTAACAATAATATCACCTATAGAATCAACAATCATCTTGTCCATGCCTTTGGGACCTAGAGTAGTTCTTACAGTTTCAGCCACTAGCTTAGCAGCCATAATATTATTTCTTTGCGCATCACGTCCTAATTGACGCGTATAGCCTTCTGGTAATATATAGATTGGTTGTTGTTGATTTGCCATTATAAGCCCCCGAAATATATAGGGATTTTTCTTATTTTAGCTTATAAAGTTAACGGTAAGGTCAAGCTCTCTTACTGATACTTTTTTATCTAAATGGTTTACTCTGTTTCCAAAATGCATCAAAATAAGCTTTAAAGGAATCAGCAATTTCTTTATTCACAATTTCAAGAGTTATAGGATTGGCAGAGGGAAACCCGATGACTGTGATGTCTTTATACCCCATAATCCATGCAGGAGTATTGATTGCTGTTGGCATATATCTCGAATCACAAAGTTTGTAGCTATTTCTGTTTTTCAATATTTTTGGATCTGTATCTGGATGGAATAATAATTTACAGGAGATTCCTGCTTTTGCTCTTCTGAGATGATCTCTTTGCCAGTAGGCGTGAAAGTGAGCTGGTTGTTCTGGAGCAATACCTAGATAAAAAAATTCATCTCCTTTCTTGAGTTTCTGATAAATATGCTCATGTACAGTAATCATTCCATTAAAACCTTCAAAGAGATTTGCTGTTTGCTGCTTTGATTTTCCTTGTTTGGAAATAAGAGTTGGTAAAAGGTTTTCAATCTTTTTTTTATTTTCTTGGAGCTTTTTCTCATTTGTTTCTATATATTCAATTAATTTATGAGGATCTGAAGCTTGAAAGTATTTAGTTTTCTCCTTAGTAATATAAGCCACAAGTCCTTTTTGGATTAGCTTATCAAGCAATTGATAGATGATGGATTTTGCTACGTGCGCTTTTTCAATGATGGGGCCGGTTGTAGACGATCCTAGCTCCATAAGTGCAAGATAGACTTTGGCTTCTCCTTCTGTTAGTCCTGCTTCCTGCATTGCGTGGATGTCCATATCATCCTACAACTAACCTATCTTCTTAAATCTTTCTTTTTGGTACACCAGTAGTGGTGAGGTAGATATTATATTCACTAATTAATAGTTATTACTCTACAGTAATTATATTTACTACGATTGGAGAACAAGAACAATGGAAAGTGAAAAAAGATTCAAGGGTTCAATTGGAACCGAGTATGCTCTTTTTGAAAAATCTTATCCTCACTTCAGAGAGCTTCAAGATGGCGTTGCTGACGAGATTAGCAAGTATACTATTGGAAGAAAAAATGTAAGAGTATTAGAGATTGGTTGCGGGCCTGGTCCTACTAGTGATAGAATTCTTGCAAAGAATGTAGGAGTTACACTTACTGCTATTGATAATGAGCAAGTTATGATTAATCAGGCACGAGATCACCTTAAAGACTATGGCGAAAGGGTTGAACTTTTTGAAAGAGATGCTCTAGATTTTCTTAAAGAGACTTCTGATTCATCTTTTGATATTGTTGTTAGCGCTTGGACTCTTCACAATTTTGATCAGGATTATAGGAAGAATATTTTAAGGGAGATTATTAGGGTGTTAAAATCTTCAGGAGTATTCGTGAATGCTGATAAATATGCTCAGGACGATGAGAAAAAACATTTTGAAGATTTTAATTGGTCAATAAAACAGTTTATTGAATGCATGGGTGAGGTTGGTTATCCTAAGATTTGTTATGAATGGATTTTGCATATGGTTTTAGATGAATCAAAAAACTCGCTAATGAAGGAGAAGGACTCATTAGTTCAATTACTAGAATTGGGATTTCTTAATCCAAGGATTATTTGGAGGAAAAGGATGGAGGCTATGATAATAGCACAAAAAAGAGGGATGGGAGACTAACATGAAAAAGATATTTAAGAATATTTTGACTGCAGGAACTCTAGCCCTTGTCAGTGCCTGTTCGAATTTTGGTTCACATGCTGGTTTTAATGCTGCCTATGTAGGTGTTAACTCTAAGCAGGAAGAGGGATATACTAGAGTATTTACAAACCTTGATGTAGGCAATGATTTTGCTCGAGTGCATGCTCACGGATTAAATGAGATAAGTGGTAGTGATGATAGTAAGTATTTTGGAAGAAATAGTCTCGGGATTGAATTAGGTAATGGGGGTATTGAGGCTATTGTTGAAGCTAGAGGAGATAATGCAGGTCTCTTTAGCGGTCAACCTCAGTATGGTCTTAGGGATAATATATCTCCTAAAATGCTTGGAGTTGATTATGGTTTCTTTCAAGCTACGACTAATGGCGAGGATGGCAATCTTACTATTTTTTGTGGCAAGAATCTTGGTGGGATAGCTGAAACTCTAAAACCTTTATCTTTTGAAATATTCAACTCTTATGATTATCGAAATGATTCGACGGATAGTAATCTCACAGAGTTTACTGTTGATTGGTCCATTAGTAAAAACTTGAGCTTTTTTATAAGACAAGATACTCATGACTTGAATTTTGATGATTCCAACTACATTATAGGAGGTGCAATAAGGTTTTAAGTTTTTTATTTTTATCAGAGAATTTTTTAGTAGGAATGTTTATTAATCCCTCCAACTCTATCTTTTTATGGGAAAACCGAGCGATACCAAGAGCATTCTTTTTTGGATTATTGGCGGAACCTTTGTCTATTATCTTTTATCACAATTGTATTTTGCTTATCTCTCTTCAGTTACTTTTTTCTCCATTATCTTTGGATGGTTTTTTTCTTTACCTAATTATGTAAATTTTATTGCAACACTGCTTGATCTAGTGACTAAAATTATCTTAGTTCTTGCAACTCCTTTGATGTATTTGATTATTGGTGGTCTTCTGGGATTGTTAGTGAGATTTTTGTATCAAAAGTATAGGAAATGAATTTAGGATTCTATTATTGTTTGAACTCATTTTTTAATAGCATATGTACTCTTAGTATATAATTATGTACCAAAAGCGTATAAATTTTATTTTCTCTCTTTACTTAACGCAAATTGTTCATTTTCTTTTCTCTGATGTACAATCGCTCTCCATTTTTTTCTCAAACCAGCATAGCGCCTACTGAGAATCTTAATAGCAATCAGATATTTTTCTACTGTGTAGTCTTCGGCGCACTCATTGACCAGCATTTTATACAATATAACCTCATTTTTGGTCATCATTTCCTCGTAGCTCTTTACTAAGGACTGCATATATTCCTGTATGTCTGTTTGGAGTTCGTTGTTTTGTGCCATAATCGAGTAAATAGCAGGGAGTTTATATAGCTCTGGAGGGTCTTTGAGAAGTAACATTGTTCTACAATCTCTGTCTTCTAATATAAACTTCTGAAACGCGCATACCAGAATTCCATCAAGCGACGCCTGAAAGAACGATGATGCCATTCCTCTTTGGTGACTTGTTTGCACTTGCTCAAATTTTTTAAGAAGATTTCTCGCAATTCTTGTGCAACTTTTTTATCTGAAGAAAATACGTTGAGCTCATAACTATGGGCAAAACTTCGATGTGTGAGATTTGCGCTGCCTATAGTAAATTCTCTATCATCACAGACCATTGTTTTTGCATGAATCATATTAGGATACTGAAAGATTTTCACACCGCTTCTTAGAATTCTTGCAAACAAATATTGACTTCCATAATGGAGGAATCTTAAGTTTCCCTGCTTTGGAACGATGACACGAACATCTACACCTCGTCGGACTGCTTTCTTGAGAGCAGTACGCACATCTTGCTTGGGCAGGAAATATGCGTGCGTCAAATAGATGTACTGTTTTGCATTATTGATCACTTCTAAATATTCATCACGAATAAATTGACGTGTTAAAGATGGAACTCCAGCAATAGCACGGTAAATTCCCTTTTGATGCTGCTGCCAACGCAATTGTTTTGTTAATTGGAAAGCGTTCAAATAGAGATTTCCTTGGATAATCATCAACGTCTGAAAAAATATCTCCCTGAGTTCTGGAGCTAAAGTCTTTTCTAAGCGTAAATGTGTATCTTTCCATTCCAAGAATGAACGTCCAATGTTCATGCCACCTATATAACTTATTTTACTGTCAATCAATGCTAGTTTTCGATGGTTTGCACGGAAGGAGAATTTCTTGAAATGGATGGATTTAAATTTAAATGTTTTCACACCAGAAATTTCTAACTCATTAATAAATCTGCGAGATAACTTTGTGGTGAACCCATCGTAGACAAAACGAACATCCACTCCTTTTAATGATTTTTGAATGAGCTTCTTTTTGAGTTGATGACCTAATTTATCCTGAACAACAATGGCAAACTCCAGATAGACTGATTTGGTAGCTTTCTCTATGTCTTTTAAGAGATCGTGATAGAACTCCTTATAGCCTGTGTAGATCATCACCTTTTTCATAGTCTTTTAACCTAACAAGACTCTATGCTTTTCTACTTATATAAATATTCGCTTCATTTGCTCTTATAAGAAATTACCTAAATCGATATCAGGAGTATCTCTAAAACAGTCTTCTGCATATTGACAAGAACGACACATCCATCGCTTGTCTTGATCTAAGCGTGATTCTGGCAAAGGCAATTTTCCATCGATTAATTTTTTATGCAATAACCTGAAACGCTCGATGACTTGATTGAATACATTTTCATCATAGACAACATGAAATGTTTTACTCTTGAGCGTGTTTTTTTCCAGATAGAGGAGGATACCTTCCTTGACTTTTCGAGCATGCAAATATAGTTGGAGCTGCATGATGTGACTCTCTGATGCTTCTTCCATATATCTGAGATCTTTTGTAGATTTGACTTCTACTAATGCTTCTCTGCTGCCTATCTTGACTCTGATAAGATCATCAATTCTTCCAGAAATAGTGAAGTCATCAAAAACTAACTCAAAAGGTACTTCTTTTTCCACCAACTCTACTTCTTCGACTTTGTCTGACTTGAAAACATCAGCGACGAATTCATGCAAACGATTGCCTGCTTCGAAGACTTTTTTTAATTCTTTATCCACTGGCTTGGGATTGCGAAAAGTATACCAAGTTTTCCTCATGCACTGACCTACTTCAGAGGGATAATAACGACCTATACTTCTGATGCGTATTTCTGACTGGAGAAAACGATCCACCATGTCATCAAAGTTAATCATCTTGATTTCTTGACTATGATCACTTAAAAAGGTTCTGGGGGAGTTTGAGAAGTACAATCTCTCATCCCCAATATTTATAAATTAGTACTTCTTCCTTTCTCTACAATTATTTGAGGTGAAAACATGGGTTTGTTTAGCATTGTAGATGTTAATTATTGGGCAGTTTTAGTAGCTGCTTTAGTTGCTTTTGTGATTGGAGGTTTATGGTATTCTCCGGTTCTCTTTGGCAAATTATGGATGCAATTGATGGGCATTACTCCCAAGATGATGACTGAGGCAAAGAAAAAAAGCATGACTTTGAGTTATGTTTTACAATTTATAGCTCTTCTAGTGATGGCATGCGTTGTAGCTCATTTTATCAGCCTTTTGGGATTAACGACACTTCCAGAGATCTTACAATTAGTTTTCTGGTCTTGGTTAGGGTATCAAGCTACTTTAGAATTGAGCAGCACTTTATGGGGTTGTAAATCGTGGAGTTTATTTTTATTGAACTCAGCGCATAACCTTGTTAGTTTCGTTGCTATGGGCCTAGTCTTTTTCTGGATGCTCTAATTTTTTCTTTTTTTCTTTATTCTTTTTTAGGGACGAATTTCATTCCAACATATTTTTAAATAGTTATTTAATATAATCCACTATGCAACCCGTAACCATCCCTTTACTTGTACATGATATTTCATTACTTCAAATCTATACAAGATTATTTTCACAAGAAAAGCTAGCTTTAGTTGTTCATAGATCTCCAGATACAGCATTACCCTTGCTCTTATCAACACCTTTCCCCGTTATTTTGATGGATGTAACTTCGGTTCCAGGACTGAAATGCCTTGATGCAGGTTTAGAAGAATTTTCTGTTCGTAATGTTCATGCGCCTGATTTCTATCACAGGCTTACCTTCTATATCTTGGATCGTTTACGATCTCCAACTTCCGCTAATAGTAAGACTCCTCTAGTTGTTAGTGGACTCTTTGGTGCTGAACATGATAACTTATCTCCCAGACTAGAGAGACGACTTCTTGAACATGGAGCGACAGCATATGTTGATATCACCCAACTAGATCATCAACTTGTACACCAAGTTATAACTTACCTCGAGAAATAATTATTTGCTTATTTTTTTATTTGTTGCCCCGTGTCTATGCTTTGGTTCATAAGGACAATTAGTACATCTAGAACCACAACAACTTCCCTGCTGGAGCAAGAATTTTTTACTTAAGGGATCAATCATTCTTTTTTGCTGTACATTTAGGTTATATAATTCTTATCGTCTCTTGTCCAAACCTTTTTATAGCACTACTTCCATCTCCATATTATGAAGCACACACGTTCTGTTACTTTACTTTTAGTTCTTCTCTTTATTGCTGCTCAAATAGTAGGATTATATGTTGTCTCAGAATATGTAACTTTTGAGACTGTTACTGTTGGCAATATGACCTACCAAGAAGAAGTATTCAAGCCCCTACCCTATGACTTAGAACGACCTCAATTTGCAAAAGAAACTTCTTATCTGCCTATTATTGCGATTATTCTGATTAGTACTCTCTTGGTTTTACTTATTGTCAAATTTGGAGCGCGTCTTTTATGGAAAGTTTGGTTTTTCTTATCTGTTTGGTTTTGTATGATGATTGCTTTTGGTGCATTCTTAGACAAACATTGGATTGCTCTACTTATAGCTCTTATTTTAGCACTCTTGAAAGTATTTCGCATTCATCCCTTTATCCATAATCTTACAGAACTTT
Organism: Candidatus Woesearchaeota archaeon; assembly: GCA_018302985.1. GTDB lineage: Archaea > Nanobdellota > Nanobdellia > SCGC-AAA011-G17 > UBA489 > JACOVP01. The sequence goes on from JAGVZA010000004.1 coordinate 46,320, forward strand.
TTATCTATGGAGGACTAGCTGCAGTCTTTACTCCTGTCTTAAGTCTTTTTAGCATTTCCATTTTATTAGTCATTATTTCCATCTATGATTTCATTGCTGTTCGCAAAACAAAACACATGGTTGACATGGCAGAATTCCAATCGAAAATGCAATTGTTTGCTGGACTCTTAATTCCTTATGGCAAGAAAGGAGAAAAAACTGCTATCTTAGGTGGAGGAGATATTGGATTTCCTTTACTCTTTGCAAGTGTTGTTTTAATGGACTATTCTTTTTGGGCTGCTATGCTAGTAGTTTTAGGAGCTGCTTTAGCCTTAAGTTATTTGCTAGTAACTAGCGAGAAAAATAAATATTATCCAGCAATGCCTATTTTATCTGCCGGTTGCTTTTTGGGATTGGGATTGGCCTATTTATTCTTATTATAATTATTGCATCCTAATTCTTAAGAGATGTCTTTTCTTATCTTTGAATTCTGTCCTTCCATGCAACATTTCATCGTTTTTCATGATAATTATCTCTCCTCTCTGTAACAGTACTTTTCTTACCTCTTTATGTCTATTACAATATTGTTCAAAATATTCTACAGCTCTTTGCATCTCTTCATTTTCCATAGTACAGGCAAATCCCCTCATAATGGTATCTTTTCTGAATCTTAGCAAAGGCCTTTTACTAATCACTGGACACCAGATTACTTCTGGATTATCTTCCTTTCTTTTCTTTGTATAGACTGTTGGAACACGAAATGGAAATTTATTTTTTTGCAATATTTTCAGACAAGCCCTTCCTCTTTTAGTTCTCTTTAATTGTTTGAGTATCTTTTTCCCATCTAAGAGCAAGGTATCTCCACCACTTATTGCTTTTCTGATTACTGCGAGAAGCACATATCTTTCTGGGTGCATTTTATACTGCGTATCGGTATGCAATGTTGCCTTAACTGCGTTTTCTGAGAATGTTGTAGTGTATTCCTCGATATCTCTTGCTTTAACGTCCCAGATTACTTTCTTGTCACGAATATCAGTTGGCGTCGGCTGACCAAAAATTCCTGCTAATGCTATGAGAAGTATCTTTCCTATTGCCTTTCCGTACTTTGTGAAGGGATATCCCTTAAGAATAATATACTTTTCCTTTATTACGCTTCTTTTCAACTCTCTAAAAAAATTAATCCCTTCTTTCCACTCTTTCTCTACACACGTCTCGATATCACGAAATACATTTTTGTTAACATCATTCTTCTTCCATTGTTGTGCAATCTTTTTTATTTGATTAAGGAATGGAGAAGGAATAATAATCCTCTTTAGTACAATTCTCTTTCCTTTTATTTGCCACTGTAGTGTTGTTGTTACTTTACTTCACCCTATGAGGTTATAAAAAACTTCTATTTAAAGAATATGTTTCTTGTAGTTTATCTTTTATTACTCTAATCTTGTAAGAGGTATTCTTTCTTGACAACCTCTGTCCTGTACTTCTTTTTCTTGATACTCTGGACTTTTCTTTTTTAGGCTTCTCAGGAGATCATCATCAAAATCTGGACCTACAAATACTGCACCACTTCCTTGATAAGGAAATATCAGATATTCTTTAATTTGTGGCAGTGCTTTTAAGTTCTTTCTTTTGCTTTGATATGGATCGTTATTGTTCATTTTTAGTCTTCTCAGAAATCATTCTCTTCAACTACTGCTTGGTTTACTTAAGCAACAGTCAAAATTTCAAATTGTTTACTTTGACACATACATTCAACACAGTCAGGAACTTCTGGCTGATCTAGGGTGAATATAGCGCCACAGTCTTTGCATTCAGCTTGGTACATTGTTTCTCAACCTATAGATTATATAATGTATATACTTTTAAGTGATGAACTTCTATATAAATGTTGGCTTTTTTGAAAGGTGCACCTAAGCTGTTAGATTGACTAGAATTAGAGGCTTATTCACTTGCCAATATTGCTTCTAAAACTGGCTCTTCTACTGGAGGAATCTCCATGATTGAGGCGTTCTCAGTAACCAAAGCGCCTATTTCAGACTCTTGCCCCATAACTTTAACTGAAAATCCTCTTTGTTGTAATCTGACTGCTAATCTCTGCATTTGTCTAACTAACTCTGGTTCGCTCCTTTTTTTCATTCTTTGGAGAAAAGTCCCTAGTGATTTGTATCTGCCAGTATATTCGGCTACTTTGGTGATTCCCGGTATGAATCTATAGAGGTGTCTCATTTGCATTGCTTCCGTAGAACAGAGAAGGTTCTCTGAATTTACTTAGGTCTATTTAGAGAATAGAGTATATAAACTTTTCTTTTTATCTCTTTTAAGTGGTTACAAAAGAAATCTTTAAATAGTATTTTAGAATGGACAAATGAACATACACCATGAGCAGCATAGTAACTGAATATGAAGCACTATCTTTAATTGAAGGAGAAAATTCTTTACGAGAGATAGGGAATCAATCACCTAGTTTATACTTAACTATTTTTCGAAGTCTTGAAAAAATTCGGCAAATTGATCCTGAAAAGGCAGAAGGAAGAAGAGATTATGTTTCAACAGACGATCTCTCAAAAGCTAGACTCTCCATGCCTGCAGAAATTCATGCAGTAATCTATGGTTTACAAGGTTTTAAGTCATTTGAGGCTCGTAAACGCAGTATAAATAGTTTTACTGGCTCTTTGGTTGGACTTAGTCTTTCTCTTGGATTAGTAGCACAAAACTACATTGAAAATACTTCTACTTATGTTGCTGCTGGAGCGTTGGGAGTGATGGCACTAGCACTTCAACTTAGAGGTTTTTTCTATATTGGGAAATGGATTCATAATGAATACAGACGAAAACAAGATGAACGATTTACAAGACCTCTTGATCAAAGAGAATCAAAATTAGTGCAATATATCTTTATGAACGATCATTCTTCGTAAGCATCTAGAACTTTACCTATTGTTAATTATTTTTCCTTTTCTCTTAACATTATTCGCTGCGGATCTTTATTGACTTGGAATTCAGCAACCCTTTGCTTCTGCTGCAAGTCTACAATAGAAATAGTGTTAGATTGACTATTGCTGACATAAGCTGTTTTTGCATCTGCGGTAATGACTACATCACTAGGTGCGACACCGACGTCTATTGTTGCTAGGAGCATTTCCCGAGTTAAGCTTGTAAGAGATAGTGTATTGTCATCAGTATTTGTAATAGCACTTAACACATTGTTTGGCGAAAATGCAATTTGTGAAGCGCCAAGACCTACACGCATTTCCCTATATTCTTTAGGCTGCCTGATAGGAAGAATAGTAACTACACCAGTTGGGCTAGTCACATAGATATATCTTTCATGAGGACTCATCGCGAATTGTTCTGGCTGATCACCAGCAAACCAAGTGTCTATGAATGCGTCAATGGCAGTGTTGATAATAGTAATATCATCTGAGCCTCGATTAAGCACATAAATTTTTCTTTCATCTTCACTTAAAATCATTGGACCGGGATCTGATCCTACTGCGATTTCCTTATTGATGAATCCTAATTTCTTATCTATTACAACTACTGTATTTTCTGAAGGATTTGTTACATAAATATTCTTTTCTGTGACTACTATGCCTTCTGGACTATTGCCTGCCTTGAATGTTTGCATGACCTCTTCTTTTTTGAGATCTATGACTGTGATAGTATTGCTTATTTGATTAGTGATATACATACTATCTGTTGTTTTATCAAAGAACATTTCCTGAGGACTTTTTCCTACAGCAATTTCTTTTCTAGTTTCGTTTTTCTCTCCATCAATAATACCAAAGAGATTTTCTGTTCTATACAAGACATAGAGTATTTTTTGCTGTGTTCCTGTTTTTACTTCTGGAACAACTGTTTCATTTTCGGTGTTGTTTACCTTGATTGTCTCATTTGCTTCTGCAGGCAGCACATCTGGGTTTACTGTTGCTGGTTCTTGCAGTAATGTCCATGTGATTAAGGCTACGGCTAATATACAAAGAATTACACCTATACTTCCTAATATTTTTGTTCTTCGAGTATCTCTTCTAACCATTATATTGTAGACTAGAGATTGGTTTAAAAGGGTTTTGGCTCTTTTCTTTGCAATCTACTACTGTCTTAGGAATATAGTTTTCTCACTAGGGTTATGATTCTTTAGAACTTATTTAGTATATGTCAAGGAAGGGGTAGATGGGAAAAGAGGTGTTAGGGAAAAGACATAGCAGAAACCCACCTACCCGTTCCGATGACTGTGAATGGAACAGAGTCTTGACTTTTCAATCTTAGTTGACTGTCTCAACCCCCCTAGAGGTTCTAAGATACACTCGTATAAAAACTTATCGATGGTCTTTGAGAAATTCCTTTTTTAACCTTTATTTTATCATTGGAAGCCATATTTTGGATTTCTCATGTTAGGGTTAGTGGTATCTTTATAAATTTCCTTGTTTCTTTCACTCTTATGGGCAAACTTGAGATGTATGTAGGCTGCATGTTTTCAGGCAAAACAGAAAAATTACGTGATAGAATTCATCGTGAACGTTTTCGTTTCAGCCATACAGAACAACATCCAACTGTTCAGCTTTTCAAGCCAGCTATAGACAATCGTTTTGGAACTGGAACTGAAATTGTTTCCCATAATGGTACTACAACTCCTTGTGTTCTTGTCTCTTCTGCAGCTGACATTGCACAGTATGTTGCATTACATTCTACTCTTCGAGTTGTAGGCATAGATGAAGTCCAATTCTTAGACGACACTATTATTGACTGGTGTGTGTATACTTTTAGACATACTCCTCTTCACATTATTGCCAGCGGATTAAACACAGATTTTCGCGGAGAACTTTTTCGTTTTCGCAACTCAGAACGAAACATGGGTGAACTTATAGGTCATGCTCAAGCAGAACCGCTTACTGCTTTTTGTGCTTACCGCTTACCTAATACTAACCTTCTCTGTGGAAATGATGCTACCTGCACTCAACGTCTGAAAATCGATGGCACTCCTGTTCCTTATTTAGATCCTTTAGTGCATGTCGGTGGCAAAGATCCTTCAGGTGAACGACGTTATGAAGCACGCTGTGTGGAACATCACTTTGTTCCTGGCCGTAATGATCGTTCAGTAACTTTTAAATAGTTGTTGCTGTTTTTTTCTGTTATGCATTTAACATTGTTAGGGAAATTTGATCAGTTTTATTTTTTACGCACCTTGAAACGCATCCAACATGTTTTACCTGTGCCTAGAGATGTCCAACTCTATATTTTAGATGACAAATCAAATTGCAAGACGATTATTCAACGCTTACCGCCCTCAGAAAAAGCTGCTTTCAAGAATATTTGCAGAGTTGACAAAGTCTCATTTTCTTATCAGCACAATAAACAAAGATTGATTGTTCTTACACTTACTGGAACTAACAAGTATCTCTTAAAAGACCAACAAGCCTTAATAGGATTATTAATTCATGAGATTATCCATTTAGAACAGATGCGCAAAGGAAATTATAAACTGTTACAACAATCTTATCGCAAAGTTTTTTCTTTGTATACTCAACTCTTAACTAATTTACGCCAGAAACCTTTATTGCCTGTGCTTGATGCTATTGGACAAAATGCTCTCTTATTGTTAAAAGATCTGTATACTAATGGTGCAGTCATTAAGCGCGGTTTTAGTCATGAGCTGTTACACTACTACGAATGTGAATTCTCTTTGAAGAAGACTTGCCCACGACCAGTTTTTTATGACAAGCTCAAAAAGGAAGTACAGAAAGATCCTCAAGTGCTAGTGATTGTTTTTGCTTTTGAATTTGCACTTTTATCCATGATTTTACCTTTCAAAAAATATAAAGAACGACATGCCAAAGAATTATTGAAATATCTTGCTACCTGCTATAACCTCAATATGCGAGAAACTTTACGCAAATGTGGCCCGTTTATAGATTATTATCTAGCGCATTATAAAAAACCAAACCGAGATTTCCAAGAGAAATATTTCCATTTAATTTTTACAAAAGTTATTGAATTATTAACATAGCAGTCTTTATATATCAGCATCGTTATCTTTTTTCTAAGCAATTTGGAGGTGTTTATTTTGACAACAACTACAGAAACTACACTTAGACGACCATTGATCTATCAAAGACAGGAAGTTGGTTATGTTCAAGATGGAAAAATTGTACCTGTTATTTCAGAAGTTGAATTAACTGATCTTATTCATGATTTAGAGCCGCATGAAATTACTCATTTACCTCAATATGCTCCTGTGTTAGCTATTCTTGCAAGACACTATCGTCTCAAACTTAAAGATTATACGAGTCTTCCAGATTGTGGAATTACTGCTTTAGAAGAAGGGTGTCGTAGTCTCAAAGAAGTGAAGGCAAGGGACACAGATTTAGCACACCTTATACTCAAAATGCATATTGCAAGATCTTTCGATAGAGGAATGAGGCCTGTATAATTTTTTTCACTGTTGCATTACAGCACAGCCATTATAAACTACTTTCTTCTTCTTTTTTCTATGGTTCATATCTCTGAACGAGAAGTAGAATTACCTGATGCAGTCATTGGTAAACTCTTAAAAGTTGCTGCAGAGGACAAAAGTGTTATATCACTTGGTCCTGGCGAGCCTGATTTTCCTGCTCCACCGCCTATTGTTGAATATACCAAACAATTTGCAGACAAATGCAATCATTATAGTCCTCCTGGCGGCAGAAAAGAATTAAAAGAAGCTCTTATCAAAAAATTAAAAAAAGAAAATGGTATTACTGCTCATCCAGACAATATTATTGTTACTTGCGGCAGTCAAGAAGCACTTTTATTAGCAACAGCTTGCACTTGTGATGTTTCTGAACAAATTATTATTCCTAATCCTAGTTACTTGGGCTATTTACCTTTGTTTCAACTCTTCAATGCTTTTCCAGTACCTTTGCAATTGCATGAAAAAGATGATTGGAATATTAATCCTGATGATTTGAAACACTTGATTGATCCTAAAAAAACTAAAGCCATTATGATTAATACGCCTGCTAATCCTACTGGGAATGTTCTTAGCAGAAAATTGTTGGAAGAAATTGCTGATCTTGCTGTGCAACATAATTTGTATGTCTTTAGCGATGAAGCATATGAAAAATTAGTCTACAATAAGCCTCATGTGAGCATGGCAAGCTTAAATGGGATGGAAAAATATACTGTCACCTTTCAAACTTTCAGCAAGAGTTATGCTATGTGTGGTTATAGAGTTGGATATGCAGTTGGACCTAAATTATTAATTGAAGCCATGACTAAAACTCATATTTATACTACTACAGCTGCGCCTACCATTAGTCAGATGGTTGCTGCAAAAGCGCTAAGCATGGATCCCAAGTATACAGAAGCTATGAGAAAAGAATATGATCAACGAAGAAAATACATTGTCAAACGATTGAATCAAATGGGACTACCAACTACAACTCCTAATGGTGCATTTTATACCTTCTCTAATATCAAGGACGTTATGGATGATAGCTTTAGGTTCGCATTCCAGCTTCTCAAAGAGGCGAAGGTCGCTGTTGTGCCTGGCAAGGAATTTGGCACCTATGGTGAAGGCTATATTCGTTGTAGTTATGCTACTGCTTTACCAAAAATTGAAACAGCTATGGATAGAATGGAAAAGTTTGTCAAGAAATATAAAAAGTAATTATTTTTTCTTTGGATCTATTTTCCAATAAAAGTATATTGCAGGAACTAAAAATAAACCTCCGAATACAATGGTGCTTTGTGTCCCAAATGTATCTGCAACGAAACCAGCAATAGGATAACTTATAGCATAAGCTAAAGAGATTATCATGCTCTTAAAAGAAAGAATTGTTGCTCTTGTCTTACTGGGGATAAACTTTTGAGTAAAAGCATCTCCGACGGGAAGAGATAAGTCGATGAGAAATAAGATAGCGAGCATAAATAGAATACCAGCAAGAGAACTCTTAACAAACAACACTCCGAAGTTAAGCAACATTCCTACCACTAATAATATTATCAAATAATTTTTCTCATGTTTACATATTTTTAGAAGAGGTTTTGCAATTAATGGTGCTATACTACCTAAGATCATAGATGCAGAAAATAAAAATCCAAAGGTGTATTGAGGAATTCCTAAGCCTTGCAGTAATGGTTGCCACACCAAATGCCCACCGAATGAGTCTCTGAACATAATGAAAAATGTGGCTAATAAAATAAAAACTAATGCAGCATGCTTAACTGAGTAACGGATTGCTTCTTTTGACTGTCGATATAATTGTTTGAAAGAGATCTTCTTTTCTTTTGTTAGTTTATGCTCCTCCATAGGCAATAGAATTACCAATGAAATTATCCAAGAGAGGCTAGCAAATATCCAAATTGCATTTAGACCTAACTTAACAACTACAAAAGACCCCAATAATCCTGAAAAAAACAATGCAATACTTTGTATTGAATATTCTTTAAGATAATAACTCTTGATCAGATCATCTCTTTTATAATACTTTAAGTTGTCTATAGTCCAAGCTTCTCTTGCTCCTGAATAGAACGTTCCAGCTATTCCCCATGCAATAAACAATATTAATAACAGATAGAAATTATGAATTACTATAAAAAATGGAAATATTATCCCCATCATCAGATAAGAAAAAAGTGTTGATACTTTTCTTCCAAATAGATCTGCAAAAGCACCTGTAGGTACTTCAAAAATAAATGTTGCTATGGCAAGTGCAGAAAATAATATCCCTATCTGTGCTAAGCTTATCGTTTCATTAAAGAAAATAACCCAAAAGGCAGGAGCAAAATATACTAAATGAGAGATAAATCTTTCTATATAGAACAATCCTAAAATCTTAAATTCATCTTTAGCAAATATTTTTTTCATTGTCTTCTTACTTTTTAGCCTGCTTCCAAAAGTTTTCGAAAATTAACTTTTGTGTTTCACTTGTTTCTTTGTTTTTAATTAAAATAGCCAGTAATTCTCTCTCTAAAGGTATGATTCCTACTTTGTCCCCAGCAACTAAAGTTACTGAAGGGAATTTTCTCATCTCTTCTAGAAATTTCATAGAGGTTACTTTTTTTATTTGAGGATCATTCAATCGAAATTCAGCTTCTTCTGAGTGCTCAAAGATAACACGCATATAGATCTTTTCTCTGGCACGTTTGAGAGCGAATGCCTTGGGAATATGTCTGAGCACTTGAGCAACTTTTTCAGCACTTCCATATAAGAGAATTTCTTTTTCCTTATAGAGTTCTTCCAACATGGTAAGTATTCCTTTAAATCCCTCGAATAGTCCTATTTCTGGTTTTTTGGTTATGCTTAATTTTATTTTTTCCAGCGAGGGGATGATCTCTGCCAATCTCCTTCCCTTTTCCTTGAGCAAGACTAACAGTTCTTTTGGTTCTGTAGCTTGAAAATGAGACTTCTTTCCACTTTTGAATGAACTGATGAGTCCTTTTTCCTTTAGAGATTCAAGAATATCATAAGTAGTTCCTCTTCTGAGGTCTGCTAATTCACTGATTCTGTTTGCTGTGCAAGCTCCGGCTTTAAGGCATGCTATATAGACTTTGATCTCTTTCTCTGATAGTCCATAATCTCTAAGCTCGTCTTCCATGTTTTTTTGTAGTTGCATGGTTATTTAAATATTGTTATTTGTCGAAGAAAATCGACGGCACTATTCTATATACTCTAGCAACTATGTCTTTGTAGAGAAGTGATGACCATGACTATTGATGACACCAAACCAACTTATTCCTTGAAAGACAGATGGAACAATCATTGCAAGGCAAATGCTGATCGATGGTTCTATAAATATTCTGTAGATGTTTCCAGCGGATGGATCTATTATACTACTATGTACGGTCTTCAAGAACTTCTTGCACAAACAGATCATGACACTCTTGTCGAAACTAGAAAATTAGGTGTTTTAGTTCATGCTGCAGTTATGCCTCTTGTTGGCTGGCTTCGTAATACCATTGCAGAAAAAAGACACGTAACCAAAGAAAGTCCTCTTGTAGATAGAATGAAAGTTAATGCACTCGCAATTTTACCTCTTCAAGCAGTTGTTTATGCAGGCATGCTTATGGGGGGAATGTATAGGACTGGCAATTGGGATTTGAAATCAGCAGCTGCTGCTTGGGGAATAGGCATGCTTACTGCTGTCCCTCATTCACTCATTTATGGTCCCCTTCAAGACTGTTATAGAAAATTCTTTGGCGTACAACCCGCGATAAAGAAAACACAAGGAACTTCTCTTGAAACTTATGTTGGTTAGAAATAATAAGAAATAAAATAAAAAAGAAAAAATTGGATTAAGCTTTGAAGCCAACCCAAGTAGTGACTACACCAATTACTAAGTGTAACCAGTTGTCTTCAGTGTTTAATGCCAATAGGCTAACGATACTGCCTACACCGATAAAGCCTAAGATTGCTACTAATAAATATACAATACCAAAGACTTTATTGAATGTTCCTGCATAAGCACCTGCTGCTGTTAAGCCTGCAAGTAAACCTAAAATACCGGATATTAGATGTACCCAAGTATGTGTGCCGTTTACTGAGAACAGTCCTAATAAGTCACTTTCACCCATGAATAAGCCTAAAAGACCTACTACGAGCAAGATAACTCCTAACCATGTTGCAAATTGTTTTTGTGAAATTGTCTTCACCCCCAAATTTCTTAGAAAATGAGATCTTTTTTATCTATATAAAGTTGAGTTACCACTGGTTGAATAAGACGAATGGACTTTTTACCCTCTACATTGTAAATATTCTTTGTAAAGGGTATAACATTTCCAAAATCCATAAATACTTCTTCTGATTTCTTATTTGTATGCACGATCCGAAGATGTGTCCTGTTTGCAGTTCTAAGAACATTGCACTTCAATCAAAAAATGGATTTACCTATGTCTGCTGCAAAGATTGTGAGTATGATGAGGGAGAAGATTACGATGCTGCTTATCCTGGTGAAAGATTAACACAGAAAGGCAAAACAAAACATACTCCTTACAAACGTGGTGGCAGCCAGAGAACTAGAAAGTAATTTTTTCGTCTCCCAAAAGCGATAACTTCTTATTGTCTAAAAACACCCTATTTCCATGAGATTTCGCCATTTAAGTGAAGGTAGCTTGGATCAAACAGTTACTGCAGTAGAAAAATCTGATGAGAAAACTGTAGCGAAAGTACAACTTTTACACTCCAAAGAATGGAAAGAACATGTTGCTGAACATCATGATGCTGGATCACAAGCACAACTAGTTACTGTCAATACTGCTGAAGAAGAAAGTGACCTCTTAAAAAAAACTGCAGAGAAAAAAGAAGAACCTAAACCAGAGGAAAAGTTAGTACCTCAACATTCTGTTGATCATGGACAAGACTTAGGTAATTCTAAGGGAGGAAGTTATCTAGCAAAAGGAAGTGGCTCTCAAAAATCTGGACCTGGCAGTTATTTTGGTGCAGATTCAGCACGAGGCAAAGCCATGGTTAGTGGCCAATGCAGCTGTGGCATGGAAGTCAGCACAGGATGGGAACCAGAACAGACTTTAGGACAACCGAATGCATTACAAACTGCCTACAATAAAGGATCAGAAACTGATGCTGATAAACGAGAGGAAAATTCTCTATATAGTACTGGTATGACATCACCAAATTCATTAGCACAAGAACAACGACCTCTGTATAATTCTACACAGCCAACAGGCGCTACTAGCGGCTTTGGGGATCAAAAACGTCGCAGAACTAGCTCTTTATAAAGACCTTCTTATTATTTACTTCATAGTAGTAACGCATAGCAAAGCTTAAAAAGAGATGCAACTTTACTTTTTAGGGGCACTTATGATAACTATACATCCTATTCCAAGAAAAGTTATTCGTTGGGGAGAATTATGTGCAACACACCCTCCTTTTTCTATAGCGTTAGATGGCTATGTTTTTGGTCAACCTCGCTATTTAGAACCTTTACAAGGAGGACCAAAAGCAAATTTTAATCATCATGAAGAAGTGGATAGACTAGGCACTCGATGCACTACTGCTCAAGTTTATATGGCTATTAAAAATGGATTATTCTCTACTTTTAGAAAAGATGGACAACCCCATGCAGAACTTTATGTAAATGATCCTGATCAAGATGTCGGAGGAAGCACTTGGCTTTTTCTGAACCATGAACGTATCAAAGATACAAAAAGCGAGCCTCTTATCAACAAATTAATTAATTTACTTGATTTCTTAGATGTTACTGGGGGTTGTTTTCCTTTAGATCCTGATTCTACTACTATACGCCAATATAACTGGATTTTTGAACCTTATACTGAGGCACGTAAATTGGGTCGTCTTCCTTCTATGACTTCTGTTGAAATGCGCAATATTCTTGATGCTGTTCATAGTCGTATTAGTCATTATACTCTTGGCAGAGCGCAAGAAATTCCTAGTGAAACAGGCTATGAAGTGCTTGGCGGCAACCATCGCTGGAAAATTGTTCAAGAAAAGGGAACTCAGACTCGTATGCAGCTTATGAAAGACGGCATTACAGCATTTGCCTCACTTTTAGGACAGAGACAAGATGGCAATTGGACCTATACTTTATGCAGACAATCAGTCTTTATTCCTTTTCCACTTCTTCAGTTATATGAACATCTTAATACTCTGGAGGGAATCACTGACTCAGTTTTAGGTTGGGGTGGTGGAGATACTATTGGCGGATCACCTCGAGAAGCTGGTAGCAAACTCAATCCACAAAAGCTTGAAGAAGCTATTACTCAATTTTTACGTGAAACTAATAGATTATAATTTATCATCCAAATATTTATATAGCTCATCTCCCGGATTATTTTTATGCCTAAAAAGAGTGCTTCTGTAGTTCGTAATGTGATTATCATTGGTGGAGGGATAGCAAGCCATACTGCTGCCCTGTATACTAGTCGTGCAACTTTACAACCCTTAGTTATAGCAGGCATCGAACCTGATCAATTGAGCACTACGTCTATTGTTGAAAATTTTCCAGGGTTTCCTGAAGGCATTAATGGACCAGACTTAATTACTAATTGTAAAAAACAAGCTGAACGTTTTGGCGCTGAATATATGGATGGCAAAGCTGACAGTTGCGTGAAAACTAAAGAGGGATTTTTTGAAGTTGGTGTAGATGGCAAGAAGTTTTTGACGAGAACAGTTATTATTGGAACAGGTGCTAGTGCACGTTCTTTAGGTATTCCAGGAGAAAAAGATTATTGGGGCAGAGGAGTAAGTACCTGTGCTACTTGTGATGCAGCCTTGTTTAGAAATAAAACTGTCGCTGTTATAGGTGGCGGAGACTCTGCTATGGAAGAAAGCTTAGCTTTGTACAAGTTTGCAGCTAAGATCTATATTGTGCATAGAAGAGACGAATTCAAAGCCAGCAAGATTATGCAAGATCGTGTTTTAAAACTTAAAGACAAAATAGAAGTTATCTGGAACACTTTACCTACTAAAGTTCTTGGCACTGGCAAATTAGTCTCTGGTCTTACCTTACAAGAGGTCAATACTAAAAAAGAACGAGAGTTGAAAGTTGATGGTATGTTCTTAGCTATTGGTCATACTCCTAACACAGCAATTTTCTCTAAGCTCATTGCTTTAGATGAGCATGGCTATGTTGTTACTGACAAACGATCAAGAACAAGTCAAGAAGGAATTTATGCTTGTGGCGATGTGCAAGATCCTATTTTCAAGCAAGCGATTACCTCTGCAGGCACTGGTTGTCAAGCTGCTCTAGAAGCTGAGAAATACATAGAACAATTGAAAGCGACTGGTAAATATTAATTTAGTAATTGCTGAAGGGAAATAGATCTACTAAGGGCTTGTGCCTCTTGTTGTCTTTGTTGTCTTAACTTTTCTATTCTTTGTTCTAATATTCCTATTTCATCTTCACATCTTAAATGTCCTTCTACATTTTGTGCCATAATTGCTTGGTATCTGTCCATCCATTCTCTTATTTTTGCATCAGCAACATTTTCTCCACTTACTACTTCAAATCTTCCTCTCCCAATTATTAGATGCCTATCTTCTACTTTCAAGGTATTCGCTGGGTCTATTTTTACTATAAGATCTACAATGGTTCCCGGACTGTATAATCTACAGCTTTCTTCTACTTTTGACCCATCATATTCTCTTACTCCCACATCATAATTTCTTGTGAATATTCGAAGGGATTCTACCAGCCATTGTCTCCTTATTACCTCTCTTGAAAATCTAAGATTAGACTCTCCAATTGCTTGATCTACAAGTAAATTATTATTTTCATCAGCAACAACTAGCACTTGCTCAGCTTTATCCTTTCTGTTTTTAAGAGTGTAGAGTCTTAGATCTGTCATTGTCACTACTATTAAGTTATATATTACTTATAAAGCTTTCCATCATTTTTATATATAATGTTGATTCCTGCCTTCTTATGCTTACTCTTCAAATCCTGGCATTCTTGGGATTTCTAGTTTCCCTCTATGCTTACACTGTAGAACGCAATGCTAGAAATCCTGACTACAAAGCTTTCTGTGATTTTAAAGATTCTATGTCTTGTACCAAGGCTTTTACTAGCCCTTATGGAAAACTCTTTGGAGTTTCGAATGCTTTAGGAGGATTAGTGTTTTATGCAGTGACTTTTCTTCTTACTTTCTTTGGACAAACTACTTTTATTTTTATTCTTTCTCTGGTTTCCTTCTGGGGAACACTCTACTTAGCATATCTTTCTTATTTCAAAATGAAGAACTTCTGTGTGGTGTGCCATATTATTTATGTGATTAATCTTCTCTTATTTATTTTTGCAATACGCGTTTTACTTGCGGCTTAACTTTTACTAGAAGTCCATAATAAGTTAAAGTACTCAATAAAGCTCTTTGCAACATCAGCAGACTTAATGGAGATCGCACTCATTTTCCTGCCAAAAATAATAATAATTGTTTTATTTTTATAGACATTAATAGCAACTGGCGAAGTATGCTGGATATATCTTGTTGTAGTATCTGGATATTTTTTTGAAGAATAGAGTTGTTCAGTAGACTCTTTTTGGCTTAGATTAAATAACATTTTTGTTTTTATTCCTTTCTCTCTTCTCCAGATATGTACTTTTTCAAAGAATGCTTGCACTATTTCTTCATCAACTCCTTTAGTGCCACCAATAACATAGCAAGTATCTCCCTTATGCATAGCCTCAATCTGCTCCTTGAAAATGAGCTCTAATCCTTTTAATCCACTGATGAGTTCTACTTCTTGTTCCTCTTTTGATGATCCATAGAGACTTAGTAAATTAGGAAGAATTGATTTTACTTCTGCTTCTGTCCTGGAAATCTGTTGTTTTTTATCTTCCAAATATCCTAAAATCTGCTTGGGATTAGTGGGTTTAAAATGTTTAATGTTATTCTGCATGTATATAGAGACTAGACCTTTTCCCTGGAGTTTTTCTAGAATCTCATAGACTTTTGATCCTGAAATTCCTGATTTATTTACTATTTCTCCTCTGGTTGAGTCTCCTAATTCTAAAAGCGCCAGATAGACTTTGGTTTCAGACTCTGTTAGTCCTATTTCCTTCAGTATTTCAGTTCTCATTAGTCCCCCATAAGGGTACCCTAATATTTAAATATTATTGTTTTAATATACTATTAATTAGTAGTTACATATTACCAAAATTAAAATGAAAGAAAAATTAGTATATGACCGAAAAGAAGGGGAAGAGGATATTTACGCAGCCTGGCTTAGAAATGCTGATGAAAGGCAGGTACTTGAAAGAGCGTTAGAGGAAAGACTTGATGAATGGTGTTTGACTCAGAGCGATAAACCTTTTGAAATTGTAGACATAGGTTGTGGAAGAGGCTCTGCAGCAGCAAAACTGTTTAAAGTACTAGAAAAAAGAGGCATAGTATATCAATATACAGGAGTTGAACCTTCACAAATTCAGTTAGATCAGTTTAGGAGCAAACTTGGAGAAGATAAAAATAAGAGATTAGTATGTTCTACCTTGGAAGAATTTGACCCAACTGAAACCTTTGATCTGACTTATGCAGTTCATCCTCTTTACTATGTCCCAGATATGGTTACTGCACTAAAGAAAATGCTCTCTTTTTCTAGAAGATTATTGATTGCACATCATGGAGTAAAGGGAATTAACGAAGCTCACCAACAATTTAGACAATATGTAAGGAAGGGTCCACATATTATTAGCACTCACGAAGATGTAACTAGAGCACTTGATGAACTAGGGGTTGATTATATGCTACAAGTTTACCCAACTAGAACTAATATTCAATCTTGTAAAGACCCTAATAATCCTGAAGGGAGAAACATGATAAAATTCTTCTTAGAGCAACCAGACTTACCAGAAAGTGTCATTGAAGAGGTAAGCAAATATTTTTCAAGAACTAAATTAGATTATATGATTCATGATTTAGGATTGATTATAACAAAATGAGATTTAAGGAGGAACAACAACAATGACAACCATCAAACAACGACTTATGAACTTAGGAAAAACTATTAAAGATGCTGCTTACTGGACTACTTATTATACAGTAGGATTTAGCAGCGTAAACGGCTTAGGAAACGGTCTTGCAAATTACCAGCAAGGAAAGGATTTTAGTGATGGTTTTGGTGAAGCTTATGTTAATAACTTTGCACCAGGATTAGCAATCAACTTACTTTACCCTATGGCACACAACCTTATGCAGAAGACAGATCATTATCGTCTCTTTGCAAACTTATTTAATGTAGCAGTTGGAGCAGCATTTGTAGGTCTACATGCACATTTGGGAACAGAGAATCCTTTGACAGCAGTTCTTCCCTCAATAGGTGCTGGAGCTGTTATGACTAATGCACAAGTAAGCCAAGTGCAACGAACTCTTGAAAAGAGAATACAAGAATAAATAGGGTATTTGACAGATAATTTTTCTATTTGTAGACTATTTCTAATTTTATTCTTTCTGGATCTTCAAAGAACACTGCATAATAGTCTTTTGTGTATTCTGGAAATGCTTTTGGAGTGTTATAGAGAGTTTTTATTTTTCTTTTTGCTAGAAACTCTTTGGTAAATTTATCTACCTCTTCTTTTTTCTCTACTTTGAATGCAATATGATTTAAACCAGGATCTTTTCTATGGAATTTTTTTATTTGATGCTTTTCCTCTGTTTTCATTATCCAAAAATCTACTGTCCCATTAGTCATCCCTAGATATTCTTCATCCTCATCGATGATTCTATACTCAAAATACTGCAGCAACTCTTTATAGAAATGAATTGCACTTGGAGTAGTAACATTAATTTGTAAGTGATAGACTGATGCTTTCATACCTTATCCACTAAAGATATATTTAAATACCTTTTCTTCTTTCCAAATCAAAAGGTGTTACAAAGTGGTTGAAGTTGATGATTTTGGTCCTGAAAAAATTCTAGAAGTGTATAATCCTAAAGTAGGTTTGCACGGCTATCTTGTAATCGATAACACTGCGTTAGGTCCAGGCAAGGGTGGCATTAGAATGACTCCTTCAGTTTCTATGGATGAAGTTGCTAAATTAGCTAGAACTATGACTTGGAAATGTGCGTTAGCAGACTTGCCTTTTGGCGGTGCTAAGTCAGGTATTATCGCAGATCCCAAAGTGATTACTAAACAAAAAAAGATGGAATTAGTTAAAGCTTTTGCAGAAGCATTGAAACCTCTTTGCCCTTCACAATATATTGCTGCTCCAGATATTAATACAGCAGAAGAAGAAATGAAAGTGTTTGTTCAAGCTAATGGTTCTTTGAAAAGTGCTACTGGAAAACCTTCTGCAATGTGTGTTAAGCCCGGAGAAAAATGCGGGATTCCTCATGAATATGGCAGCACTGGTTTTGGCGTTTTTCACGCAGCTAAAGTTGCTGTTGAATTTCAAGGTGAATCTCTTAAAGGAAAGACAGTAGCTATTGAAGGATTGGGCAATGTTGGAACTTTCGCGGCACAATATTTCTCAGAAGCTGGAGCAAACATAGTCGCTATATCAGACAGTAAAGGCGTTATATATAATGCACAGGGACTCCTTTACAAAAAAGTGTTGCAAGCAAAACAAAAAATGGGCTCTGTTATTAATTATCAACCTGGAAAAATACTTTCCACTTCAGATATTGTAGGCTTAAATGTGGATATCTTAGTTACTGCAGCGATTCCTGATTTAGTTACTTCTAGCAATGTCCAAAGCTTGAAAGCAAAATATGTCATTGAAGGAAGCAATATTCCCATGAGTGCAGCTATGGAACACATCTTATACAAAAAAGGTATTCTTGTAGTTCCTGATTTTGTAGCTAATGCTGGCGGCGTGATTTCTTCGTATGCAGAATATAGAGGTAGAAACCCAGAGGAAATGTTCAAGTTAGTTGAGAAGAAAATTGTGAAGAATACTACTCTAGTTCTAGAAAAGGCTAAGAAGAATGGCACTAAATTACGCGATGCAGCCATGCAAATCGCAGTGGAACGCGTTCTAAAACATTGCAAGACTTGTAGAACACCAAAACAGTAACTATACTTTCAAATAATATTCTGCTAATACTTTTAATGCTGCTGCTGCGTTATTAGGATAGGTGAAGCAAGGAATTTGATGCTTTTCGAGAATGTTTTTGTACTTCTGCGTGAAGTCTCCACCCATAGAAATAACTGCCATAGGTTTTTTCTTGAGCTTGTTAGCATGGATAACAATGTCTACTATATTAGTGTCTAATTCTGGTGTTTGATATAATATAATCAATAGAATCATATCGCTATTTTTATCTTTTAAACAAGCATCGAGTGCTTTTTCATAATCTTCAGCATGCGCACTGCCTGTGAGATCAATAGGATTTTTGACGATGTATGTAGATGGAAATTGTTTTTTGAGTTTTTTTATGGTTTCTTGTGTTGGCTCTTCCATGATTAGATTCATTTTATACAAATAATCTGCAGCCAGAATACCGAAGCCACCACCATTGGTAATGATCTGTACTTTTTTTCCTTTAGGAGCGAATGATTTTTCTAAGATTTTAGCATAATTAAATAAATCTTCCAAAGTTTCTGCTACGATGACTCCTGCCTGCTTCATGGCACCTTTGAATACTTCGAATGAACCTGCTAAGGATGCTGTGTGAGATAAAGCAGCTTTTGCACCTGCACTGGTTGTTCCTCCCTTTAAGATAATGACTGGTTTTTTCTTTACCACTTGATGAGCAACTCGCAAAAATCTTTTACCCTCTTTAATAGACTCAGCATAGATACAAATGACCTCTGTTAATGGATCATTTCCTAGATACTCAATTAAATCTGCTTCGTTGATATCTGTTGCATTTCCATAACTGACAAATTTAGCAAAACCATAATTTTCTTTAGCCATTAAATCTAAAACTGTTGATCCTGTGGCTCCTGATTGCGTGATAAAAGAAATTTTTCCATCTTTTGGGCGAACTAAACGAGAAGCTGGCAAGAACAAAGTATCAACACCTGCATGATTATTCAATAACCCCAGACAATTAGGACCTATTAAACGAATTTTATATTTTGCGCATATCTTTTTTAGTTGCTCTTCTGCTTTGTGATTACCAATTTCACCAAAACCAGCAGTTATCATGACCACTTGTTTTATTTTTTTCTTTCCACATTCTTCTAAAGCATTGAGAGCAATTGCAGCAGGAACAGCAATAACAGCCAAATCAATAGATTCCTTGACCTCTAGAATGGAAGGATAACATCTTTCATTTAAAACTACTTTTGCTTTTGGATTAATGGGGAATATTTTTCCTTTATAGCCTGCATCACGCAGATTCTTGAGAATAACAAAACCAACTTTATGATGGTCTCGAGAAGCCCCTATGATTGCTATTGCTTTAGGATTAAAAAACTTGTCCATTATTTCCCTCTTTTTATTTACTTACGAAGCCTAATGTAACTTCAGGATATGCGCCCTGCACTACTGATTCTTGCAAGATCTTACAAGCAATTTCAATTTCTTTTCCTTCTTCTACACTGCCGATTATATCTTTGCTGTTTTTGAATTGTTGTTCTTCACTTTCATTTGGCTGTACAAATATTCCTACAATCTTTTCTTTTTCTATAGCATATTTTTCTAGAAGTACAACTGCCTCTGCAAGCTCTACGTTACTCTTGAAACTGACTCTTATACTTCCTTCGCTGAATTTGAGTACTTTACTTGCATCTTTCGTTAACTTCTTCCATTGCTCCTCACATTCTGCCTCTGTTTGTTTTTTTACTTCTGCAGGAGGAGTTATAGTTGGAGGTATTGCTGGTGGAGCTTGATAGGTTTCTTTTGCAAGTTTAGCATCTTGAGGGATTATTTGTTGATAAAAATTCTTCTTCTGCATTTGTTCGTCTGCTGAGGGCGATGCCGCAAAATCTTGCGCACAAGCAGTAATACCTAACAATAATATGCCTAGAATTATAATCATCTCTTTTTTCATAAGATGCTGATTACTCTGCTTCTTTAATAAGGTTGCGGTATTCTTTTTTGCTCTTTTCTACATATATACTAAGTCATATAAAACCTTATATACTTCTTTCCCTAAGAAATTATTATGGGTTTAGAGTTAACTAATTCGGAGGACAACCCATGAAAAGATTATATCAAATATTAATTTTGTTTTTGTTCGTGTATGTTACCTTTGCATTTGGCAAGGATTTATACACAACTGATAAAGTTTCGTTTACAACTACTAGCGAAGCAACTGATAACACGCCTTTAGCACAAGGTGCAGCAATTCTCTCTGCCAAACATGATCTTGTAGATCTTTCTACAGGAACTGTTATTAAGGCTCAAGGTTCAGTAGCAGCAGAGGAAACAGCAGAAACAACGTCTGCAGAAACTAGTGATCCTACAGCACCATCAGCTCCTGTTACTAACACAGAAGTTCAACAAGATCCACAAGACCCAACTCCTGAAGGCTTTTCTTTAGGTTACTTTTTACTGGGAACGACGGACAGCCAAGCAGTTTTTTGGGGTATTTTCGATAGCAAAACCAGCACACTTCAAGGAGAGGTTCACTTCTATGACCATCCTGAACTTCGACGTGTAGGCTTAGGTACTTATGCACCTACAAGCCAAGATGCTGGATCATTGTCCCTTCACTTTTCAGACCCTGCTAACCCACAAGATCCTGGTCTAGACTGGACTGGAACTTATGATAATAGTGGATGGACTATTGTAAATACTCAAAACCCAGAAGTTAGCTTGAGTGGAAGAGTATTCCAAGCTCCTTATTAAGAAAACTTTTTTTCTTTTTTTATTTTATTAATTTTTTTATGTTCAATATTTTTTCAAGCACTTTTAAGTCCATTAATTTTTCTTCTCTGACAATGTCTTTAACACTTCTTTCTTCATGATATGCACGCTTTGCAACGTCTGCAGCTTTTTGATAGCCAATGTAAGGTGTTAGTGCCGTAACGAGAATAGGATTTTTTTCTACATATTCTTTGCATTTTTGTTCATTTGCTTTTATTCCTTTGACACATCGCTCAGTAAAAGTATGCATACTGTTAGATAAAATATGGATAGAATTGAGCAGCGTGTAAGCAGCTAAAGGCATCATCACATTTAATTCTAGTTGACCTGCTTGTGAGCATAGACCAATAGTAGTATCATTTCCTAGCACCTGGAAGCAGACCATGTCCAGCATTTCTGCGATCGCAGGATTTACTTTTGCAGGCATAATAGAAGAGCCTGGCTGTATTGCTGGCAGAGTAATTTCATTGAAACCACCCAAAGGACCAGAGCTTAACAAACGCAGATCATTTGCTATCTTGATTAGATTTTCAGCAAGCACTTTCAAAGGAGCATGAGCAGTTGCAATTGGCCCAAGGCTTGCAGTTCCTTCGAAGAAATTTACTGTTGGTTTTAGTTTTATTCTAGTTGACTGAGCTAGAGCCTGATAAACATACTTCTTATAGTTTTTTGAGGTATTTATACCAGTACCAATGGCTGTACCTCCTAAATTTATTTCACGCAAGGTTTCTGTATCTTCTTTGATGTGCTTATAATTTTTAACAAGCATTGCAGCATAGCCACTAAATTCTTGCCCTAGAGTCATAGGCACCGCATCTTTCAAATGTGTTCTGCCAGTCTTGATAACTTTTTTCCATTGATGAGCTTTCTTTTCTAATGCTTTTTGTAATTGTTGCAGTGTCGGCAGTAAGTTTTTTGTAATTTCTGTATAAGCAGCAATATGCATTGCACTATGAAAAACGTCATTAGTTGATTGAGCTAAATTGACATGATCATTAGGATGAATTATAGTATAATCCCCTTTCTTTTTATGCATAATTTCTAAAGCACGATTAGCAAGAACTTCATTGACATTCATATTTTCTGAGGTGCCTGCGCCAGCTTGAAAAACATCTACTGTGAATTGGCTGTCAAGTTTTCCTTTGAGAATATCATCACATGCTTTTTGGATAGCCTTTGCTTTTTTACTGTCTAGACGTTTTTCTTTTTGATTAGCGCTAGCTGCAGCTTTTTTAATATGAGTTATTGCATAGATGAGTTGCTTCTGTAAATGTAAACCACTGATAGAGAAATTATCTAACGCACGTTGTGTTTGCACACCATAATAAGCATCCTTAGGAATATTTTTTGCTCCTAAGTAGTCTTTTTCTACTCTCATCCCTCTTTTCATAGCCTAATTAGCTGCAAAGATTTATATAAAGCTTCTGTCCCTTATTTTTTATGCAAGAGAGGCAGTATAAAGCATTAGTCAAGGCTTGTTCCATCAACGATACCATTTTCTCGGAGATTGTCCATAACTTTCATTTCAAGACAGAACATGAACTAGCACTCTATATTCGCAAACGTTTTCGTGATCTAGGTGTCAAACCAGCATATCCACCAATTGTAGCTAATAATAATCAAATCATTCATCCTAAGCCTAGAAAAAAACCTCTGCAAAGAGGATGGTTATTGTTTGATTTTGGCTGCAAAGTTGATGACTGGTGTTCGGATATGAGCAGAACTGTTTTTTTGGGGGAAGCTACCAAAGAAGAAAGACGATTATATGAAATTGTTCGAAGATGCCAAGCAAAATGTGTTCGTTTTGCAAAACCAGGCATTACAGGCAGTGATTTAGACATTTATTCTCGAGTTCTTTTAGGAAAGTATAAACCTTATATGAGACATGCCTTAGGACATGGTGTTTCCAAGAAGATTCATGATTTACCTAGGATTAGCGTTACTGCTGCTGATGTACTGAAAACAGGACATTTTTTTACTATTGAACCTGGCATTTATTTTAAGACTCAAGATCAAGAAGTTGGTATTCGTATAGAAGATACTTTAGTCATGCACAAAAGGAAGCCTGAAATTTTAACACTAGCGCCTAAACATTTTATAGCAATTCCTTTTTCTCACTGATCTCTATACTGCAGTTGCATAATGCTTATAATTTTACTCTACTTATTTTTGCTATGCTACAAAACAATGTTCGTTTACCTCAGTTGGGCATCGCTATGGGGAGAAGATTTACAGACATAGGACTTAATTGGTATGATACTCACAAGCTTTTTGCAGAACTTGGAGGTCGCATGCCTGTTTTAGGAGAATCTTGTGCTTTATTTTCAGAACCACTTACAAATTCTCAAGGAATTCCTTATTCTGATAAGCGCGCTCATTCATTTCGCACCAGTCTCCTTAGAAAAAGAGAGAAAGCAAGAATAGAATGGATAGACGCTTTATTTATCTGCAAAGATGAGCAATGGTATTTACATCAGAAACATATTTGGGTTGGAGATCATTTTGAAGCCCAAGAAAAGATTCCTTTAACAGATTTTCTCCACGAAGATGGAGTAGTTGCTTTGGACGTTCTTACAGAGGGCGGATGGCCATCTTCTAAAGTTTCAGGTAGTAAATATACGGCATTCTCTTGGCGTCCTCAACATCAGCATGTGGCTGTTTTGTATGTGGGTAGTGAAGGTCCACAACTTCGCTATAATGAACGTCCTATACATGAAAGTCCTAACAGAGGTGGCAGACCCGTATATTCTTTAGCGTCTCTTCTAGCTTTAGAACAACGTTTATCACCAACAGGATAATTTTTATAGCTGTACTTTCTCTCTTTTTTAGAGGTGTTGAGCATTCGTACTTATCAAACAGAAGTGTTAATCATAGGTTCTGGTGGAGCAGGACTACGTTGTGCTCTAGAACTGCATGACAAGAAAAGAGATGTGCTTGTTGTAGGCAAATGTGAAAAAAGAGATGCACATACTATTCTTGCTACTGGAGGCATAAATGCTGCCTTAGGTACAATGGATCCTCAAGATTCTTGGCAATTGCATGCGGCAGATACGATTCGTGATGGCGGACTGATTAACAATCCCAAAGCAGTTATGACTTTATGCAAAGCAGCACCCCGAGCAATTTTAGAACTAGTTACTTGGGGAGCAAACTTCCATCGTGAAAAGAATGGCAATATTACTCAAAGATTTTTTGGAGCAGCAACTTATAGAAGAGCTTGCTTTATTGGAGACCATACAGGCAGAGAAATCTTAAATGTTTTAGTGGATCAAGTTGAACAGAGAAAGATTCCTTTCTTAAGTCAAGTTTATATTTTTTCTTTATTACATTCTTCACAAGGAGTGTATGGCGCTGTTGGTTGGGATATTCGCAAAGGAACTTTTGTTGTCATTCAGGCAAAAGCTGTTGTGTTAGCTACGGGAGGACATTCTCGTATGTTTAGCAGAAGCAGCTCTCGGTTCTGGGAGAATACCGGAGATGGCATTGGCTTAGCTTATCGATGTGGAGCTCAATTTATGGATATGGAAATGTTTCAGTTTCATCCTACTGGCATGGTTTATCCTGAAAATGCCGCTGGTGTTTTAGTTACTGAAGCAGTCAGGGGAGAAGGAGGCATTCTCTTGAATACTCATGGAGAACGTTTCATGAGAAGATATGATCCTGCAAGAATGGAACTCTCTGCACGCGATGTTGTTGCTCGAGCAATTTATACTGAAGTACAAGCTGGAAGAGGAACTCAACATGGTGGAGTTTGGTTGGATATTACTCATAAACCTAAAGACTATATTTTACAAAGATTACCAAAAGTATATGCACAATTTCAACATTTTTTAGGCATTGATATTTCCAAAAAGCCTATGGAAGTTGGACCTACAGCACATTATTCTATGGGTGGATTATGGACTAATTATACAACTGGACAAACTAGTGTCAAACATTTGTATGCTATTGGTGAAGTTACTTCTGGCATGCATGGTGCTAATCGTTTAGGCGGCAATAGTCTAGCAGAGATTATGGTTTTTGGAAGGCTAACTGGAGAAGCTCTTGCACGTAAAGTCAAACGCCAACGATGGCGATCTCTTAATAAAAAAACTGTGGATACTTTAATTTCTACTTTCTCTCAACAATTTAAGAATAAACGAGGAAATGATCCTCTTAAAGTCAAACAAGATCTTATGCAGATGATGTGGGAACATGTAGGTGTAGTAAGAAATGGCAAACAGATAGCAGCAGGACTACAACTCTTGGAACAGTTCAAAAAAACTTCTTTATTTGTACATGGACCCTTACCCATGAATGCAAAATTGCTAGCTGCACTTGATCTCCAGCATATGCTGCCTACCTGCGAGATGATTTTGAAAAGTGCTCTCTATCGAACAGAAAGCAGAGGAGCACATTATCGTTCTGATCATCCAACAATACTTTCTTCTTGGAGAAAAAATGTCTATTGCACACCAACAAGACAAGGATTACGATTGTTTACTAAACCAGTAGCAAAAATTCCCAACACCATCCAGCGTCTTATTCTAGAAAAACAACCGACAACTCATCTTTTGGAATAAGCTGATCCGACAGCCTCACTAATATTCTTATACCTGTCTTGTTTGAGTAATTTGACTAATCCTTGGTTAATTTCACTAATGACTTGAGGGCCTTCGAAGATCATACCTGTGATTAATTGCACTAAAGATGCCCCTAGTTTTATCTTTGTATAAGCATCTTCTGCAGAAAAAACGCCGCCACATCCCACCAAAATAAATTGTCCTTTTGTTTTCTTGTAAGTATATGCTAAAAGATCATTGGACATTTTTTCGACTGCTTTTCCACTAATACTTCCTTTTGAGGGTAATTCTTTGTCAGGAATTTTCCAATGCTCGCGTTTTTTAGAAAGATTTGTCAGGATAAATCCATGAATGCGATGTTTTTTTGCTACAGCGATGATATCATTCATTTCTTTATGTGAGAGATCTGGAGAAATTTTGAGAAATACTGGTTTCTTTGTCTTGATTTTATCTAACCTTTGCAGTAATTTCTGTAATCTTTTTTTATCTGTAAAAGGCTGACCACCGAAAGCATTTGGGCAACTAATATTTACTACAAAGAGATCTCCTATATTCGTGAATTCTTTGAATCCTTTTGCATAATCTTCTATTCCTTTGTTCGTGTCTGCTGTTTCTAGACAGTTTGTTTTTGCAATGCTTGTGGCTATGGGTATTTTGAAGTTTTTCTTTCTTAATTTTTGAGCAATAGCCTTAGATCCATCATTCATTAATCCATAATTAACTATTATTGCCTGCGATTTTGGCAGACGCCAGAGTCTTGGCTTCGGATTGCCTGCACATGGCTCTGCAGTTATAGAGCCTATTTCTTCGAAACCGAAACCGACTGCAGGAAGTATGTCTGTCAGATGAGCATTTTTGTCAAATCCCGCAGATAGACCTATGGGGTTTCCAAAGTGGATTCCTAAAATATCTTGTTCTAATTTTTTATTTCTATATCTAAAACAACTTGCAGTTAATCCGCGTGTTATAGCATTTGTCCCTAAAGTTTTTCCTATCCTTACCAACATATTATGTGTTGTTTCTGGATCTA
This sequence comes from Candidatus Woesearchaeota archaeon, assembly GCA_018302985.1. Classification (GTDB taxonomy): domain Archaea; phylum Nanobdellota; class Nanobdellia; order SCGC-AAA011-G17; family UBA489; genus JACOVP01. Next base: position 73,097 of record JAGVZA010000004.1, read on the forward strand.
TGAGGAAGAATATTCTCTTGACTAGATATTTATAGATTATTTTTTCTATTTTATTTCTGATACTGATGACACTCTCTTTCACAATGATTTTACTTCTTCTACTTTAGGAATAATCTTATCCTTTGTAGGATGTTTTACTTTGGCAGCTATTTTTTTTGCAACACTCAAAAGCAAATCTTGATCTATCTTCTTTATTCTTTCCTCTAAAATCTTTTTCATAATGAATGGAAAGCACACAGAGTTATTGACTTGATTTTTGAAATCACTACGACCTGTGGCAACAACCGCAGCACATCCCTGTGTTGCTTCTTCAATACTCATTTCAGCATCTGGATTGGATAAAGCGAAAATAATAGCGCGCTCTTTCATAGTTGCAACATTTTTACAAGTTAATACATTAGTCTGACCAGAAACTCCAATAAACACGTCTGCATTTTTAAGAGCATCCATAAGATTTCCATTTTCTTTTTGTTTATTTGTCATGCTTGCTAGTTCTTCTTTATATTTATTGAGATCTTTTCTTCCTTGATAGATGATTCCTTTGCTATCCAAGACGCGAATATTGGTTGCTCCAGCATGCACTAAGAGACGCGTAATACCATAGCCTGCTGCACCCGCACCAAAGATTACTATTTTTACAGTCTTTAGATATTTATTAACCACTTTCAAAGCATTGAGTAATCCAGCAACTGCAACCACTGCAGTACCTTGTTGGTCATCATGAAAAATCGGGATATCCAATCTTCTTGTTAATTCGTCAACAATTTCGAAACACTTCGGTGCTTCAATATCTTCAATGTTTATAGCACCAAAATTAGGAGCAAGATTCTCTACAATTGAGATTATTTCTTCTTTGTCTTGTGTTTTTAAACAGAGGGGAATAGCATTCACATTTCCAAATGCTTTGTAAATAAGTGCTTTGCCTTCCATAACTGGAATAGCAGCTTCTGCGCCTTGATTGCCTAACCCTAGCACGCGAGAACCATCTGATATAATTGCAATAGTATTTCCCTTTGCAGTGTATTTATAGACATCCTCTTTTTCCTTGTTAATTTGCAAGACTACTTCAGCAACGCCAGGAGTGTATAGTAAAGCAAGGGATTTTTGATCTACTTTTATTTTTGGCTTAGTTTCTATTTTTCCCTTTAATCTCTCATGCAATTGCAATGCTGCCTGGCTTAGATTTTTCATGCTCTTTTATTGATCCTTCGTTCCTTTCTCTTTAATAACTTTTTCGTATCTTCTTAGCTACAACATTTATCCGAATCCTTTAAAAAGCGATCTTTGTGCTTTATTTTATGAAAAAATCATCAACAGCTCCCACGCTAGCAGAAGTCATTTTTGCAGCAATGGATCATATTCCTTTAGGGGATGAACTAGATCTTAGAGCACGTCTTAAACAACTGGTTGCTGACCATGCAGTCTCCAATGTTCGTCGAGAAGGCGGTTATTTTCAAGCTTATCAAATAGCAACAGTACATCAAGCAGAGCGGGAACGTTCTCCTAGAGAAAAAGAACGCTTTCACGATTCATTTTATTTTACTGAAAATGCACAACTTGCACAAGCACGACAAGAACATCATATTCGCGCTTCTCTTATGCCTGGTCTTCTCAAGTATTTCCCTGGTGCAGCTCAAGCAGGAGGAGTTTCTCTTGCTGTGCCAAAAACTCGCAGTTATAAATTGTATTTCATGTCAGACTCTAAGCTTGCTCATTATCTTACTATACTCTTTACTCTTAAAGAAAGCACAAATAAACCTCTTCTTCACTTAAATGAACCTTATGCTTCGCTTCTTCTTCGACCAGAAAGATCTGCTTTTGGCAAGCCTCTTGAATGGCAAATTCCACCAACTTCTTTATTTTAATACTTTGAGAATAATTGCTTTTTGTGCATGCAATCTGTTTTCTGCCTGATCAAAAATTATGCTTCTTTTGGAGTCAATAACTTCTGCAGTTACTTCATGACCACGTAATGCTGGAAGACAGTGCATAAAGAGCGCATTTGGAGCTTTAGCAAATAATTTCTCAGTTACTTGATAGGGCTTAAAGATTTCTACACGCTTTTTTAATTGTGCTTTTGGAACATGATAAGACATCCAGGAATCTGTGTAAACAATATCTGCATTTTTGATAGCTTCTTCTGAATCTTGCGTTATGGTTAGAGAACCCTTTGTCTTTTTTGCCCATGTGTTTGCTTCTTGGACAACGTCAGGCAGAGGTTCATAGTCTCTTCCCTTTGGACAAGCTATACTCACGTGCATACCCATCTTTGTGCAACCCATCATCAAGGAATGAGTAACATTATTATTGCCGTCACCAAAATAAGCCAGCTTGAGTCCTTGTAATTTTCCTTTCTTCTCTTGTATTGTAAGCAAATCACCCAGCAGTTGACAAGGATGACTATAGTTTGTTAATCCATTAATAACAGGAACAGAAGCATTTTGCGCAAATCTGACCACTTCTTCATGATCATGCATACGAATCATAACTAAATTTACATATCGACTGATAGTGCGAGCAGTATCTTCAATAGACTCTTTACCTACACCCCATGGAGAAAACATAGTCTGGTAGTTGATGGAATCTCCTCCCATCTGGATCATGGCACTGTCAAAAGACAAACGAGTACGCAGTGAGGGAGCTTCAAAAATAGTTAATAATACTTTTTCAAAGGCTGCATTTTTATATTTTTCTGGATTTTTCTTGATATCTGTTGCTGCTGTTAATACTTGTTTTATCTCTTCAGGACTGAGATCTTTTTCAGATAATAAGTGCTTCATTGGGCAAACCTCTTCAGAACATCATGCAATATTGTTTCTCCTAATTCTTCCAAGGTGTAAGAAACTGTTACTATGGGCTTCTTGATATTTAACAACCTTTTGAGATTGACTGGTGTTCCATCAATCACGACATCACACTTTGATTTGTTGATAGTTTCTTCAAGTTCTTTGATTTGTTCTGGAGAATATCCCATGGCAGGAACTATTTTTTTCAAATGCATATATTTTTTGTAAAGTAATTTCATAGAACCAACTGCCGTTTCCTGACCATCTACTAATTTACCACCATATTTCTGTGCTACCAAAAAACCAGCCCCATAGGACATTCCACCATGGGTTACTGTAGGACCATCTTCTACTACTAAAACGTTTTTTCCTTTGATAAGCTCTGGTTGATCCACATGCATCTTGAGATCTGCTTCGATAACTTCTGCCTTTGGATTATATATCTTAATATTTTTCTTTACAATTTCAATACCTTCTGGCGTTGCAGATTTCATCTTACTTATGATTAAGACATCAGCACTTCGGAAGTTGACTTCTCCAGGATAATAAGCTATTTCATGACCTGGGCGATGAGGATCTACCAATACTATATTCAGATCTGTCTTGTAAAATGAAAAATCATTGTTACCGCCGTCCCAAATAATAATATCTGCTTCTTTTTCTGCTTTTCTGATAATCTTTTCATAATCTACGCCAGCGTAAATAGGAATTCCTAACTCAATCCAAGGCTCATACTCTTCTCTTTCTTCTATAGTGCATTTGTATTTCTTGAGATCTTCATAGGTTGCAAATCTTTCACAGACTTCATCTTTGAGATATCCATAGGGCATGGGATGACGGATTGCTACTACTTTTAACCCATAGGACAGCAAGGTTTGTGCAACTTTTCTTGATGTAGAAGATTTACCGCAGCCAGTTCTAACTGCTGTGATAGCAACTACTGGTTTTTTGCTTTTGATTTGTGTACTTTTTGGACCCAAGAGCATGAAATCTGCACCAGCTGCGAGAACGATGGATGCTTTGTCCATAACTTCTTTATGACTGAGATCTGAATAAGCAAGCACTACTTCATCTACTTTTAAGCTTGGAATAATTTCTGCTAATTTCTCTTCAGGATAGAAAGGAATATTCTTTTTGTATAATCTACCAGCTAATGATTTAGGAAAAGAACGCTTCTCAATGCCTGGGATTTGTGCCTGCGTGAAACCGACGACTTGGTAATGTGGATTATTTTTGAAATATACGAGAAAGTTGTGGTAATCTCGACCAGCAGCTCCCAAAATTAGTATATTTTTTCTTTTCACTTAAACACCCCTAAGTAATACTTGTTCCTTCTTTTCCTTTTAATGCTTTCGCAACTCTTGCTGGAGACGTGATTATAACTTTTTTCCCACCATGCTTGAGAAAATTAATTGCAGCTTCTATTTTTGGTCCCATGGATCCTTCTGGGAAATGACCTTCTTGCATATATTGCTTTGCTTCCCTAATGGTAAGTGTGCTGAGATTTTTTTGGTTTGATTTTCCATAATTGAGAGCTACTTTGTTAACTCCTGTTAGAATAAGCAAGAGATCTGCTTTAATTTCTTTAGCAAGACAAGCTGAAGCCAAGTCCTTGTCAATTACTGCAGCAATACCCTTGAGCTTACCTCGTTCTTCATAGACTGGAATACCGCCCCCACCAGCAGCGATAACTATAGCATTCCTTTTCAATAACTCTTCTATGGCTTTTATTTCAATAATCTTTATTGGTTTTGGTGATGGAACTACTCTTCTCCAACCTCTTCCTGCATCTTCCTTAATATTAATTCCTTCTTTAGCTAATTTTTGTGCTTCTTTCTCCGTATAAAACATACCTATAGGTTTAGTTGGATTTTTAAAACCAGGATCTTTTTTATTGACTACTGTTTGTGTTACTAGAGAAACTACTTTTTTATTACTTTTTATTTTCTTTAGCTCATTAATTAACGATTGCTCTATAATATATTGTATTTCTCCTTCAAATTCAGCATCTAGAACATCTAAAGGCATAGGAGGGATCTTTTTTTCTGTTAGTTCATTTTGAGTTAATAAGTTTCCTATTTGAGGTCCTGAACCTGATACAATTACTATTTGATGTTGTTTTGCTAAATTAACTAATATTTTACATACTTTCACGATACTTTTTTTAATTTCTTTGTAAGTTCCTTTTTGACCTTTCTGTGTGATTGCGTTTCCTCCGAGTGCTAAAACAAGTCTCATTAATGCCACCATCTCTTTACGGCTAATGCATGTGCTCTAAAAGGTTCAGCTCTTATATGATACAGTTTTTTATGCGAATATTTCATTAGATTTTCAATAAAGTCATTCCAAGAACTCATTTTTAAATAAATCAAATAATTACTACTTCTGCCTGCATATATCTTTCCTCGATTTTTAATTTTATAATCTCTTTCTCTTTCGTTTATATTTATGCTATACTTTTCTTCTAGCTTCTTATAATAGTCTAAGAACCACCATTTCTTTTTCGATTGTTCCAATCCTATTCTTTCTGGTTTATTGTTTTTAGTTACAAAATATCCATCAGTATCAAAAAACCCCGCTGTAAAAGCATCAAATAACTTTTTATTATTCCAAATGCTTTTGAATGTTTCTTCTAAACACTCTCTCGTTTTAAACATATTTGCTAATGCTGACCAGTAAAAATAAATCCTCCAAGATGTAGCTTCTTTTCTGCTTGTTATTTTATCATCTTTATAAAAATGTATGTCTACTTTTCTATTCCCTAAATTCTTTCCTAACTCTACTATTAGTGAATATACCTTGTCTGCAAAGGAAGACTCTTTAATACCACCAACAATATATATTTTTCTCTCATCGATGTGACCATCACCCATAATTAATCCGATTATATATGAAAATAATTCTGTGGGAACTGTATAATAAACTCGAAATAGCTGATTATTTATTTTTTGATATCTTCCATATTTCACATCATACTCTTCTCTATTAAACGAAACTCTAAGTATGGCTTTCTTAAATCCTGCAAATCTTTCTCTTTTGATATTGTATCTTAATAACCATTGGTGAATAACATGTCTATCTTTTCCTATCATTTTTCCTATGCTTTCTGCAGTATACCCTTCTTTTACACATCGTGCTAAAACTCTCTTAATAGTTTCTTTTCCTATTAATTCTTCTATTTTGTTAATCCTTTTAGAACTTACATTGGTTAGCTGTTCTATCTCACTCTTTTTTACCATAGTTTTAACAATAATTCCTTATTTATTAATCTTCTTGAGCTGTTTGAGAAATGATTAGGACTTAATAGTGAGGTTTGCGCAGACATCAAAAATCTCAAATCGTTCAAAGCGTTTTTTACAACCAAGGGGCTTAGGGAACCAACTACATTTTCCTTCTTTACTATTTTCTTGAGGCTCACACCAACCTTCGCATTCTGCAGCTACCTTACATTTGTTTCCAGCATCACTGGTTTTATTCATCCAGTACTTTGTTTTCTTGATTTGATCATAAATATAAATAGTTTCTACTTCTTCGGGATTCTTTTCTCTTATTTGTTCTTCGACTTCTGTTGTTATTCCAGTGTCTTTAGGGATCAATGGCTTATCTGCAGTACATCCTGCAAGCAACAGCACTACAAGCAAAAAAAATATTCTTTTCATAGGACCCTCGTTAGATAATTATTGAAAAAATCTCCTAAATAATAAGATGCTAAAGTTGCTATTGCACCAATGATGACCATTTCTATTCCACTTCGCAACCAATCACGTCCAGTATAATGCGTTTTTGCTACGCCTACTGCAAACAAGAGTGACATGCAGGTAACTGATGCAAGGATTAATGCTTCTTTTACCGGAAGTACAAAATAAGGAAGCACAGGAATTGCTGCAGCCAATAAGAATGCACCGAAGGTCATCCATCCTACAGCACTAGGATTTTCCATGTTTTTCTTATTTACACCAATTTCTTCTTCCATCATCACTTTCAACCATCTTTTTTTATTGCTGGTAATTCTTTTTACTACCATAGCTAATTCTTTACCTTTGAATCCTTTTTTTCTATAGATGGCTTCTATTTCTTTTTTCTCTAACTTAGGAACTGTCTTTATTTCTTCCTTTTCCCTCTGATATTCATGACGATAAAATTCTACTTGTGATTTTGTTGCAATGTAATTCCCTAAACCCATAGAAATAGCACCAGCAATCATATCCGCCAATCCACCAAGAATAACTACTTTGCTTCCCAACATAGCACCGCTGAGACCAGCAACTAGAGCTAGATTAGATACTGTGCCATCATTAAATCCGAAAATCAAAGAACGAATATACTTCCCACCTTTAGGGTGCATCGATGCCTCTTTTTTATTCATTAGATACTTGAGAAACTTAAGGTTATTTAATCTTTTGTTTTAGTAAGTATAATCAGACTGCACGATTCTGTGATGGAAAAATCGCTGATTAAGTGCATAATGTGGTTGTCTGTAGGTAGGATGAGCATAGTAAGGCTCGTAATAGTAACTATCGTAGGTATATTTTGGATAAGGTAAGAAGTATTTGTTAGTGTATTCAACGCGTACTTTGCAGGGATCAGTGCATGGAGGACTGTTCATGTTTTGTTGATATGCACAAGGATCAGCATTACAATTTACTGGAGTTCTTTGTTCCTCTGGCATGTATCTGCTCTTATCGAGATTTGACCATTCAGTTGGTGTGCTTACATAAGTAGTCTTTGTAGTGGGAGATTGTTGATAAGTTGGAGTATCTGCACTATAGACAGCAATACTTATAGAAGTTATGAGCAATAATACTAAGAGACCTAAAACACTAGCAATAGCGATCTTAAAAAATTTGATGTCTTCTTGTTCCATACTTTCTCTAAGTATTCTTCTTTTTTAAATCTTCTGGAAAAAAATCACTCTAGAGAAGGGACAAAATTATTGGGGTTGTTGAGTATTGCATGTAGCTTGTAATTGATCATATCTTTCTTTAGCAGCATCTGCTTCTTCTTGTGCTTTATCTTGTTTAGTTTGTAAAATTTCTAAAGGAACAACATATTGCTCTTCTAACTCTTTCTTTTTTTGTTCATATTCAGCATTTAAGGTGTCTATTTCTTGTTGATAAGTAGTTACTACGTTTGTTGTTTCTGCAACATCGTCCTGACGTTGTTTTAAATCGAAAGCACATTGCCCTTCATAGGTATAATATTGACGCTGTTCTTCTGGAGTTTCTTCAACAGGAATTTCTTCTTGCTCTATCTGCTGTTGTGTTTCTTGTTCTTGTTGCTGTTCTTGAACTGCTGCACCTGTCAGTTGGTTCGAAGGTTGATTTACTACTGCAGCTGTTGGACTGTCATTACTTACCCACAACCAAGCGGCAACTACTAAGAGTATGACTACTATAATCGCTACAATAGTAAATCTTGTTTTTTTTGACGGACCGAATACTTGCCAATTTCTTTTATTCATAGTCTTACTGATCTTGTTTGTCTATATAAGTTTTATTTAGATTCTCTAATATCTATGTTTAAGAATAATAAAAAACAACTGTGACTTTTACTATAAATTACATTTTTTTGCCGGCTCTTTCAGCAATTCTTCTAAGAGTTGTATAAGATGTTGAATATCGTGCAAGCTCGCAATACCTACAGCTGTATGAATATTTCTAATAGCGACTCCCAATACTGTACAAGGGATGCCTCCTTTTGCTACAGAAATAGTTAATGCGTCAGTTGTTCCAAAATCACTAATGTCTAACTGCAGAGGGATATTCTTTTTCTTTGCAACTTCTTTTAGCATATCATTGATGGAACGGTTAGTGATCATGTCTGCGTCTTTGATAGTTAAGCAAGGACCGCCGCCTATTTTTCTTGTAACTTGATCTCCAAAATCATTGGTGCTTGTAGTATCTACTGCAATAGCCCAATCAGGTTCTATACTATATACTGAAGTTTCACCACCATATAACCCAATTTCTTCCTGCACCGTGAATACATAATAAATATCACTCTCTTTTTTCTTCAACCTTTTTGCAAGTTCAATCAACGCAAAACAACCAATACGATCATCCAACGCTTTTCCCGCGATTAATTTTCCATTACGCAAAGATACTACGCGCGGATGCAAGTGAATATAGGATCCAATTTCAACCCCTAGTTTATGCATTTCTTCTTTTGAGAATCCAGTGTCAATAATAATCTCCTCAATCTTTATTACATTTTTTATTTCATCATCATTAGCCATTTCCCGCGTGGTGACTATGCCTGTAATAAATTTGCCTTTGGCTTCCACTTCGACTACTTCTCCCAACAATGAGACTGCTTCAAAACCACCAACTTCAGAACAAGCAATACCATAATTATCAATACTTTTCACCATGAGCCCGATTTCATCCATGTGGGCGACTAACATTACTTTAGCACCCCTGCCTTTATGATGTGCGATTAAATTACCAAATTTATCTGTATGCACTTCATCAACATAAGGTTTGATTTCTTTTTTGATCAGCTCGCGAACTCTCCATTCATCTCCGCTTGGTCCAGGCAACTCCATTAATCTTTTGAGGAAGTCCATTAGAGATTCACCGCTTTAGTTCTCTTTTTACTATAACTAGCGCAGACTAGAATCTTTTGTTTCATCTCTTTTCATTTTTTCTTTTCTTTTCTTTTATTTAAATGTTCTTATTTCTGTTCTATCTTTCTAATATACCTATATCTCTTTCTCTCCTTTTTTACTCCTCTTTTTTTATCAACAGCCATTTCCAGAGAGGAATATACTTTATCTGACCTACTTTTTTCTCCCTAGTATTTCTCTATTTTCCACTTTACCTCTTCTAAAAAGTCATCCCATTTCGGTCTTCCTTAATTCTCTCTAGTTGATTGTTTTATCTCTCTTCTTGAATATATCTCTTCTAATATACTCATACATATATATCTCTTTTTCTTGTGATGGTGTTATGGGAAAATACAGGGCACAGAAAGGATTTCTCTTAATAGTTGTTGTATTATTAGCAGCAACGTTTTTTGCTTCTCTATATAATGATTCAACTGGAGAAGCTGTGCGAACTAAACGAACTACCATAGCGACAAAACAACCCCTTTCATATCAACAGCCTCAAGGTGGTGAAGATTCAGGATCTGTTCTTATTCCTGGAACTGGATGGACCGGGCCAACACCTATTCCTGGTCCTATAGGAAATCCTTTGGCTCAAGGTCATGACGCAACAGCAATAGCACATTCGGATATGGTTCCCTTTCAAACTACTAGCACTACCATGAATATAGGAGTCTTAGCCTATCATATTAATGGCATAGAAAAAGTTTCATTTAGTGTTAATAATGGTCCTTGGGTTGATGTTTTTAGTCCTACTCTTAATCCAGAAACAGAAGTAGAAGAATATTGGGCGGTTCTTGACGCTTCTCAATTTTTAACTGATGGCCCTGTTGAAATACGAGCAATTGCTTATCCAATTAATGGTTATCCTAAAGTTTTACAAGGAACAACAATTATAGATCATGATAGTTCTATAATCTTGAATGTTAATCCTAGTGGCAGTCTTCCACATCGAGTACGATATGTTTCTACTACAGGGAGTGATTCTTCTACCTGTGGTTTAACTTCTGCTACTGCTTGTCTGACTATAAGACATGCTGCTGATCTCGCTGCTATTTATTCAGGTGTTCCTGGGCAACCTGGAAATTTGGATGGAGCGGAGCTTAGATTAGGAGAGGGAACGTGGATCATGCCTGAATTTAGAGGTACTGGATTAATTCCTTTCTGGCAGCCCGCCTTTAGGACAACAACTAGATGGTTTACGATTACTTCCTCTGAAACTGTAAACCCCGATAATGTGTTAATTGACGAATTTTTTGGACCAGCTGATGGACCTGGGCTTTGGTTAAAACAAGTAAGACTTTATGATGTTTCTCTCGTTGGTCACGCTAGAACGCCTCAAGCAAATTTTGAAGATTATTTTTGGGTGGATAACTCTAAAGCATACTTTTTAGGAAATGTTATCACAAATAATCTTTGTGGAGCGCATTTCCAAGGTTATGACGCATTTACCAGCACCTATTTTACTGATGTTTATATGGATAATACTTGTAATGGACCTCAAGATGCTGTTTTGGTGAGACATGTTTTCGCAGATCATACTGGTGCTGGGCATGCATCAAAGTCACATACTGTCATCGATTATACAGTTAATCGTGTTTATGGCTCTTTACTGAGTCAGATACCCCCTGGATATGATTATCATGGGGACTATTACCAAATGTATAGCCGCTATCAAGATATTATTATCAAAGGAGGTGGAACTCTACCAGGAGCACTTGTTTCCTCAAGAGGAATCGTTGATGAATATACTGCAAATCATCTTGTGAAAGATGTAGTCATTGATGGAATTTATCTTGATGTAAATCAACCAGGAATAATGGACGGATGGGTATTTTCTTATTGCGACCGTATTGACCATATGATTATCCAAGATTCCACTCTTATTGGAAGTTCTAACTGGTGCGGAGAACTTGGAGGCACACCTAATCCTTTAACAATGCATAACCTATTGATAAAAGATAGTATTTTTGAAAATGGTAATATTGATAAATTACCTCACCCCATACTTCCACAGATTAGGTATATAACTTCTCCAGCTAATTCCCCTACTAAATTGTTTGTTACTACCTTGAGCACTTCACAACTTCGTTTGAAATGGATGGACAATAGCAACAACGAAAATCATTTTGAAGTAGAGCGACTACAATTACCTAATGGCATATTCGCTCCTTTACTTCCCGCATCAAGTTTACCAGCAAATACAGTTACTTTTACAGATACTGGATTACCTCCAAGCACCTCTTTCGCATACCGTGTAAGAGCAGTTAATGCTGCAGGCCCATCTGCTTGGTCAAATATTGCTAATGGCAAAGTCATGTGATCAAATTTGAAGAGTTCCTCCTGGCTCACAAAGACCACTAATTGCTCTTGATATTTCCACTAAAAAATTTATTCTTCCTTAGAAAGCAATACTCTTAAAAAGTAGTTTTCTTTACTCTTTTTTATGAGTAAAATCCCAACCACGAAAAAACAATGTGCAGACTGCGGCAACTGCTGCACTAAGTTTTGGATCGCTTATCCCAAGAAAAAAGGACCTTGGAGCGGAGAGATTGATCGCTTTAAAATGCTGGATACGGATAAGATTTGGGTGGAAGAGCATGGAGACAGCTATTTAGTGGTTTTTGATTTTCCCTGTAAAAACGTCAGAAAAACAAAAGAAGGATGGCTTTGCAATATTTATGATTCAAGACCTGAGATTTGCAGACAATATCCAAGACATTATTCCCAAGGTGAAGAAAGATATTGTGCAGCTATGCATACTTACTCTGAAAAGAAGAAATTATCCCAAAAAAAACTTTCTCGAAGAAAAAAATAGTTGTTACCCTTCCATAGTTCAAAACATTTATAAGTACATTTTAACGACTTTTTTAGATGAATAAGAGGTTATTTGCGCTTTTGCTTTTAGTATTTTTATGTGCTTTATTTACTGTTTCCAGTCTTACTTACATTGATGGAAAGCTCTTGGCTGATGCACAAGCTGTTCCAGTCATCCAAGGAGAAGCTGTTACAAGCTCTAGATCAGAACGAGAAATTTCAGACGTTACTCCCATTTCCAATGAACCTACGCTTATTATTCGACGCCCTTCAGATGTAGTAAATCCTACCCCTTGTACCATAACTTCTTTGCAATGGAATACAGATCGAGCTTCTCCGGGTCAAGAAGTTTCTCTAACTGCTCAAGGAAAAGGTGATTGTGATCAAAAAATTATTTATCTTTCTTTTTACAAAGGATCGCAATTTTTAGAAGAACTTCCTGCTCAATTTGATAAAAGCACTGCACAAATTGCTTGGAATGTTCCAAGCAGCACTGTTCGCAAAAATTCCTTTACCGATATTCTTCGAACACTCTTCCGCACTACACTTAGCATTTCAGATTCGACAACTTATGTTGCAACTACTTTTACTTTAGTCGGACATACAGATCTTACTGGTGACTCTTTGATTAGTTCTCCTCCTCTTTCTTTGGGAGAATCTTCTGGCTCTGGTAGTGGTGGTGAACCTGGCAACGGACCAGATATTCCTTGCAGCTCAATTACCCAATATGGAATTACTTGGACTTTTGCATCTCCTTTCCCTGAATGCGGACAATTTGTAAATGGCGACTGGTATGTTGTTGAACCTGTCACTATTATTAGCAAAACTCCAGCACAAACTCTTAGTCCTGGCAGAAATGGTGACTGGACAAATCCTAGATATAACTTACAAGGCCCTAATGGCGCTGCTCATCCTTATGATGATCGTCTGAATACTGGAGCTTTATTTACTTTTGGTACTTATGATCCAACTTTGAGACCTGTTTATCCTTTAACTTTTACTTTAGTTACTCATCCTCTTGGTGCTTCTTTAGTTTCTACTGTAAGCCAACCTACTACTCTAGACTCTTTTTGTGCTAATCCTGGCTGGAGAACTTTCTTGGATACTGGAACAAACTTTAATCAAAATTGTCAACGAAGTCCTATCAAATCAGCAGCTATCTTAACTATACTCTCCACAATTCCTCCTGCCGACAGTTTTAGACCTCCTTATACTGGCAACGACAAGACTATTCAATTTACTAAAAACGATTTAGATTATTCTGTACTGGGCACTTTAGCTCCTGTTGGATCAATTGCAACTTATTCTTTAGCAGATATTGATAGACATATTCAAAGACCAAACTTACAAACTTCTTTTTGGGCAAGCGAAGAAGTACAACCAGCAGATAATGCTAATGGTTATGGTCAATTTATGGCTGCAGATATCAGTCTAGCAGCATTGGCTGTGAATTTAAATTATCCTTTGGCTCAGAAAGAACCTTTAGTTATTTCTTTGACTCAACGAGGTATAGATTTCTATGGAACGCTCATGAATACTGGCATCTGGTTTGACACAGGATTGAATGTCAATTGGAATCAAGCAAAATGGTATGGTTTAGGCGGTCATGGATCTGGACGCATGTTCCCTATTCTTTTTGCAGGCACTCTTTTAAATGATACTGCCATGCAAGATGTAGGATTTACTATTGCTCATGATTATTCTTTTGGTGAACTAGCTCAAACCTTTACTGTGAAAGATTATACTGGTTATACTTCTACTAATTTTCCAACCAAAGATTTATGGAACTGCGTTGGTGGTGGTATTAATTGTGGTAGAGGAGGATACCTTTCTACAGATTTAGGATTACCTGAATTTGGATTTGCGCATTTCCATTCACCTACTGCTGATGATAAATTATGGTTAAGTGGAGGTACAACTTCACAATACCGTAGATGCTGCACTGCTAATGCTTGGGGAGGCTATCTTTTAGCTTCTTATGTGATGGGTATTGAAGACAAATGGAACTCTCCCGCCTTGCTTGCTTATATGGACAGGTATATGGAAGCTACTAGTTCTAGTGGTTTGTATTATGAAGGTCCTTTAAATTCTTGGCATCGTGGCTGGTTACCTCCCTTGCACGAAATGTGGGATACTTATCGTCAAAATTACAGAGAACGATGGACTAACAATGATCTTTGTACAGAAGGCGCGACAAGAAACTGCGCAGAACAACGAGGAGTGTGCGCGGGATCACAAGAAACCTGTACGATGAAAAACTGGTGGGGGTGTGTAGATCCAACTTATTCATCAACTGCCTATTCAAATAATCTTTACTACCAAGTCACTGAAACACTTTGTGATACTTTAGACAATGACTGCGATGGACAAACTGATGAAGGTTGTGGTGGACCCTCTGCACCAAGTACTCCTCTTAATTTAAATATTACTCCTTTGAGCTCTTCACAATTACGCTTGAATTGGCAAGACACTAGCACTAATGAAAATTATTTTGCAGTTGAAAGAAGATTATTGCCTTCAGGTACTTTTGCTTCTTTAGCACCTGCATCAAACTTATCATCAAACACAGAAAATTATACAGATCTAGGATTACCAGCAACTACTTCTTACGAATATAGAGTACAAGCAGTTAATGCTGTTGGAGCATCTAATTGGTCAAATGTTGCTTCGGGAACTACTTTAGATGCTACCTCTTCTGCTCCGACAAATTTACAAGCAACAGTACTCTCTACAACAAGCATTTTCTTAACCTGGAATGACACCAGCACTAATGAACAAGGATTCCGTTTAGAACGACGCATATTGCCTTCAGGCACGTTTGCAGGTGTTGCTGGTGCAACAAATTTATTACTAAATACTCAGCAATTTACTGATACACTCTTAACAGCAAATACTCCTTATGAGTATCGTGTACAATCTTACAATCTCGCAGGAAATTCTACATGGTCTAATGCAGCACAAGCAACCACTTTTGTTTGCAATAGCGGACAAAATAGAACTTGTACACAACAACAAGGTGTTTGTTTAGGAGCAACTGAAACTTGTACCACTAGCAATACTTGGCCAGTAGGTGGATGCACGACAACAATGTATCAAAATCATGCACAAGCCACTTATGGAGTGAATTACCAAGTTGGTTCTGAAACTCTCTGTGATGGAAGAGATAATAATTGTAATGGACAAGTTGATGATATTCAAACTCAATTTGCTCCTTTATGTTCCAATCAAGTTGGAGTATGTGCAGGAGCACGACAAGCATGTGGAGGACTTTCAGGATGGCAAGTCTGTGGAACAACTCAATACCAATTGAATAATAATACTTATCAAACTACTGAAGTGAATAGATGTACTAATGTTTTAGATGATGATTGTGATGGACGAGCAGATTATACTGGTCCACGCACTGCAGCTACACCACCAGATGGAGACAATGATTGTCCTGTTGGTGTGACCTCCATGAATGCACCAGGTACTATTTGTCCAGGAACTTCCTTTACCGTAAGCTGTACCTCAACTGTTGCAAGTGTCACGAGTGTACAATCTTATCTCGGAACACAACTTTGTAACTTCCAGAGCTGGAATGGCAGTGATGCGTTATTCAGTTGTACGAGTCAAGCAACTGCAGGACAACAAACTGCTACTTGCATTATCAATGGACAATATTCTTATCAATCAGGAGCAAATCAAACACGACAAGTCACTGTAGGAGTAACTACGGGTTGCAATTGTAACACTTATGCATCACAACCTAGTTGTAATGGAGATACCTCTTGTGACTGGTGTTTAGGTTGTTCAGGCACACAATCTAGTGGAGGAGCAAATCGTTGTGTCCAAGCTGGCAGCTGTACTTATGCGTGTACTCAAGGACAATGTGGTGCTACATGTGCAGGTACTAATGGATGTACACAAACACAAACTTGTGGCGCAAATACTTGTGGATGTACAGAACAACCTCCTGGTCTTGCAGGTATTTCTATTCCAAGTATTTCCTGGAATAATAGCACTGCCCTTACGCTCACTGGACAATATTTCGCAGCAAATGCAGAAGTCAGAGTTGATGGCATATCGATTAATTCTAATCGCATTACTTCACGAACTGTAACACAAATTATCTTTCAATATCAAGCAAGAGATTATAGCACTGGTCTCCATACTATAACGGTTTATAACCCTACGTCTAGTATGACCTCTTCTGGACTTTCCCTTCGCATTACTGCAAACCCTACTATAAGTTTACAACCGCCAACAATTACTAATACAATTACTAATACTGTAGATTTAGTTGGAGATGATTTAGATCCTTTGGTAGTTGTTGTAGGAGGACAACTTTGGCCATTAGCATCGTGGACCGCACTCAACCATACTTTAGTTCGTCTTACTAGTATTCCTATTGCAGCACCAGTTGGATATTATGAAATCATCGTTGTCAATAAAGACCTCACACCTTCCAATAACCCTTTATTGCGCGTTAACCAATTATTTACTTATACTTTAAGCAGAAACCCAGCAACAGCTTTAGTAACTCCTAATTCCCAACTTCCAGGAACTGCCACTATTACTGCTGTATCTTTTAGCACTTTAGAACAAGTAACTCTAACTATAACTCCTCCTTCAAATATAACGGTCACTTATCCTGCAGGCAATAGTTGCATGCCAAGTTCATCAACTTTAACTTGCCAAATTCCTTTTGACTTAGATATTGGTTCAGTTGCTCTTCAACAACATATTGTTGGTCTTTCCACTACCTCGGCCCTTACTTCATTGAGCAGAAACACTATAATTAATTTAACTGCAGTCCTAGGAACAGTAGAACAATGTACAAATACTATTAGAGATGTTCATGAAACTGATGTAGATTGCGGTGGTCCAATTTGTGCACCAGCAGGCTATGTCTGCGATTATGGTTTCTCTTGTCAATTACCAACTGATTGTATAGTCAACCAACAATGCGGCACTGGCTTATGTTGGAATAGAGATAATACTTGTCAACCTGATAATGATTGTGATACTGTTCCAGATCCTATTGATCGATGCCCTAATACTCCTGCTGGAATGCCGCGTCTTAGCCTAATCAATGGATGTCCTACTCCTCTTGCAAGTCGTTTTGCAGAAGGCATAGAACAAGGATTGACTACTGATTTCAGCCAAGTGGAAGACTTAGAACATATTCAAGATCTTTCTTTAGGCATTCTTGGTATTGGTAGAATTCAGTATCTAGGCAGAGAAATTTCTGTGTTACGTGTAGTGAACAATATTCATGAAGCTTTAGATCTAGATGTTGCAATTATTATGGAATCTAATCTCATTGGCATTGAAAGTGATTCCTATGCTGAATTAAATTATCCATCTACTTTAACCTTTAGCGGATTAACTTCAACTACTGCTCTTACCCCCTTGCGTGATGGTGGAGTTTGCTCTACTTGTGTAAGTCAGAGCTATAGCAATGGAGTCTATGTTGTTACTGTTCCTGGATTTTCTAATTATAGCACACAACCAGGCACATGTGGAGATACTTATTGCAATCTAGATGAAACTTGTAGCAGCTGCTCACAAGATTGCGGCTCTTGTGCTGGTAATCCTGGTGGAGGCGGCGGAGGAGGAGGCGGTGGTGGAGGTGGTGGTGGAGGCGGAGGAGATAGACCTAGCTCTGGCATAGATCTAGACACTAACATCCAACAAAGTATTACTGTCCTTCGCAATAGTAGGATAAGTGTTGTTTATCAAGGACAAGAATATGGTGTGAGAATACCCCGTGCGACTCCTGAAGAAGTTGTACTTACTTTATTTGACTCTAGTTATAGCATCCCTCTTAGTCAACAATTAGGCATAGATCTTACTGGCGATTCACGAAGTGATGCTACTGTTCAATACGATGCACTCGATGGTAATTTCGTTACTTTAACTTTCAGCCGTATAACTCGCGACATTATTCCCACTTTTAAAACTCCGCAAGAATCTAATAAACAATCACAACAAGAAGTACAACCAACACAAGAAACTTCAATAGAAGTAAACTCTAATGTGTTCTCCTCTATCTGGATTAAAATACCTTTAGTTGTTTTCGTATTAGTACTTGCTTTCTACTTCAGATACTACCGCTTTAAAAAATCTGTTTAAGCGAGAGAACGAGCATACCAAGTTTTTATTGCTATAGTAGCATAAGATCCATTTGGCAAACTAAAAGTGACTGTTTGTTTGAACTTATCTTGATTTATTTCATCTTTTTCTAGAGGAGAGACTTGACAATTTTTCCCAGTAATTACTGCTGCTCTTTGAATTGTTTTAATAGTACACTGTGGTAAAGAGTTTATTTCCATGCCAATTAAAGGCAGATTTTTTTCTTCGATGGTTTGCAAAGGAATAGGAATTTTTCCTAATACATACTCACTATAAATATATTTTTCTTGCTGCTCGATATACTCTGCTAGGCGCATATTAAACAAATAGGATTGGTAAGCATGGATATATAATAACAACATACGTTTTGGCAGACTAATTACAGCTCTTTGATAATTTTCTGGTTCTTCTTGAAGACTTTTAATAATGCGTTGTTCTTCAAATAGATTTTTAGGAGGCACAATTGTTACTAGATCGGGCCATAGCTGCTCTATTTTTTGCCTGTATTTTTTATTCTCCATAGATTCATTAGGGTACGGATTACATAAACATCGCCTGACAGCCTCTTCATAATTTTCTTGCACTATGGCTTCACCAATAAGATGAGAAACTGGTCTAATCGAACCTCCAAAGCGTTGATCATCGAAATAGTTAGGTATTTGCAGATTTTCTGTGTTAAGTGCATGATCTAGATCTCTGACAATTATAGTAAATTCATTGCCTTGATGACTTCCTACTTTTATAGGCTCATCACTAAATCCTAAGAGAGTTATGTCTACATCTTTTATCTTAATGTTTTTGAGAAATTCTGTATCTATCTTGTATCCTGAGATTACTTGCTCTGTGATACCATCTTTGTCTTTGAGACCTGCATATTGAAAGCGAGCTGGATCAGTTCGCAAACGATTTGCTAAGGTATCTATCAAATGCAGAGTTGTCCAATTCTTCTTTTTAACTAAGAGATAACAATACTCTCCTTTTTTCTTTATCTGTAAGTCATTTATTTCTTTCACATAGAAATCTTCTAGTTGTTGTTTGAGTTTCATGATTTTGTATATACTTATTTTCTAAGAGAGATATCTACCTATTTCTTGATGCAATATAACGCCAGTGCTTGTAACAAAAGCCATATGTTGCAGCCATTCATTTAATACTTTTGCAATGGCTGTTAATTCTTTTCCACTATTAGGTATCTGCTTACAATAAATTCTCATTTTGGACATTGCCATAAATTCTATTTCTTGTCTTTTTCTTTTAGCTTCTTCCCAAGGTATATCAGAACAGTCAATTTCTAGCTTACTTTTTCCTACAGTGTACCAACAAAATGTCGGATCTCTATATATTTCTCCTAATGTTGTTCTTCCCTCTCTATTTCTTTCTTCAAAACCAAGTCGATTTAATACTACTCCGAGTTCTGATGCATCTGTCGACACATAACAATCTATAAATTCAATACCTGCTGGTATAGTTTCAATTCCTAAATGTCTTGAGGCTGCTTTCATTTGATTTTCAGTGCTTTCTTTAGTACTGGCTCATCATACCCAACAATGATCTTTCCATCAATTTCTATGACTGGAACACCCATCTGACTAGATTTGTCTATTGCTTCTTGTGCATACTTTTCTTCGACAATATTCTTCTCTTCATACTGCACTTTATTCTTTTGAAAGAATTCTTTTGTTTTTTTGCACCAAGCACAGGTTGGAGAAGTATAGATTAAGACTTTTGCCATATTTTTGTTTGTCCCCTTTGTTTATATAAACCTATCGTCAAGGCTAGGAATGCTACTAGAACTGTTATCGCTCCTATTTTCATTGCGAGTGTTTGGAATATGATTTGCGGATACATTTTAATCAGATTGTCTGTTGCAGGATTTAATAACCAGAAATCATTGGTGAATACTAGTTTATGAAACTTCAAAAACACTTGTTCAAAGGGAAGTACCATTAGTAGTCCTAGCAGTATCAAAGTTAAAATACCAGCATATAACAACGTTTTTCTTTTCTCTTTTATTTTTATCCAGAGTACAAGGTGCATAAGCATGAGTAGTATTAACACTTGATGGCCTTTAGTGACTAGATTTTTTACGTCTTCTAAATGGATTTGTTCTTTCTCATTTAACAAGAGAGGTTGTAGTGATTCTTTTGTTTGTATATAGTTAAGAATATTCCTCGCTTGTTCATCAATAGTTGCTTGTGGTGCATCTAGAGTATCATAAATTTTATGTTGCTCAAACTTTTTTTCATACCAACTTTGATCGAATACAGTTAGATCTGCTGCTAGAAGAAAAATCACTATGGGGAAGGTTAAGATGAGTATTGTCTTACTTATTTTTTCCATGGATTGTCATTTCCTAACACTGCTATTGCGAGAGCGACACAGAGAAGAACTATATCCTGAGGAATTTGCGCAATGATGCTAATATTCAGCAACAATAAAGCTGCTAACAGAGCAGTTTTTCTTATTTGGGTATTGCAGATTAAGAGCACACCCACTATAGTCTCAACAGCTCCTATTAAGTAGATCATTGCGTTTCCTGCTGGGAAGAGCGAAGCAAACATGCTTGCTTGTATAATAACTAAGGTTGCTTTTGGAGCAAGAAATTTATCTATACCAAAAAATAAAAAAATTAAGCCGAGAGGTGTTCTCAACAAGAACGGAATAAACCGTCTCAGCTTGTCTAAAGAATTCATTTGACAATTAAAGTTCCCTTCATATTTCTATGCCCTGAACCACAGAAGACATTACAATTCATGCTGTAAGTACCTTTTTTGTCAGCAACGAATTCTACAGTTTCTGTTTTTCCAGCGTCTACCTTCAAACTGACATCGAATTCTGGAATACCTATACCATGTTCAGTGTCTTTACTGGTTACAATCAGACGAACTGTGTCTCCTTCATTGACTGTAATGGTACTTGGAACAAACTCAAATTGTTTTGCTTCGATTTTGAATTCCTTTACTTCACTACTAGGTACAATTCCTTGTTTTGGTTGACAAACTTTCATACAATTTTCTAATGAACTAAAAGGAACTTTTCCAGCAGCCTCATTTGGACATCCACTTAGTGAAACACAACTAGTGCCATCGAAGTATGCTCCTACTACTGCCTCACAAGTACCGAAAGGAAATTGACCTGTTGGAACTCTCCATGTACAATCCTCTGCTACTATTGGTGTTGTTGGTTGTAATGGCTCATTACCCGAAGTGCATCCTGCGATAAACACTGCAGTAATAATAGCTGTCACAATTAACATTACTTCTCCTGTTTTCATTGTTGACTCACCTCATTGAGTATTTTATCTATTATAGCTTTTAATTCTTTAGCTTCAGCTTCTTTATCATTTTGCTCTTCGAAAGCATTACCTATGCGCATATATTTGCACCCTATAATAAATGTGGGAATACTTTGCTTGGGATTAAACTCACGGAACACATTCATCTCACTTGCAGGGACTTCAAATTCTAGTTCTTCTGTCAAAAGATTGTCTCCTTTGTCTACTTCCCATTGATAAGCAACGATTTGATCACCATAAGACTTAATGACTTCTTGAAAAGTTGGTTTTACCCAAGCACAATGAGGGCACCATGATGTAGCAAATTCACGAATGATTGGCTTGCCTCCGATCATACAAATATCATTTTCTTTAGCAGTAAAAGAACTTCCATACTTTTGTGTTTCTGAATTTTTTTCAATAATGACTTGACCATTAGATGTACAACTACTAACCAATAAAATTAAAAAAGAAAAAAGAAAGAAAAGAGTTTTCATTTACTCAATTCTGCATCGATGAGTTGTTTGAATGCAGCCCAAGGTTGTGCACCTACGAGTTGCTGACCATTGACAAAGAAAGTTGGCGTACCAGAAACACCATTGGCGCTTCCTTCAGCTAAATCTCCCTGTACTTCTTGTGCTTGCTTTGGATCTGCAATACATTTACTGAAGTCTGACTCATCTACACCTAATTCTTTTGCATAGCCTTTGAATATAGTGTAAGGATCTGTGTTACCAGTCCATGCTGCTTGGGTTGAATATAACTTATCATGCATTTCCCAATACTTGTCCTGTTCACCAGCACAGTTTGCAGCTACAGCAGCTTCATCAGCTTGCTCGTGGAAAGGCAATGGATAATCCTTGAAGATTAAACGTACTTTTCCTTCTGCAACTAACTTCTTAATTTCTGGATAGGTCTGCTGGAATGCACGTTCACAGAATGGGCATTGATAGTCAGAATATTCAAAGATGACTACTGGTGCAGATTTGTCACCCATTGCTGGATCTCCATCTTCTTTTAAATCTGCAACTACTGGCGGTTGTGTTGGGTTATTGCCGGTAGGCACAGTTGGATTTGGAGCAGCATTATTATCTCCGAAACCGAATCCCTGTGTTAAAACTGAAATAATCAATAATACTGATAACATTAAACAGCCTACTTTCCATGGAGCTGCAGTATCAGATTGTCTTGCTTGAGCAGTATGCTCAGACATTGGTTTTTTACTATTTGCCAAAAAACATCATCCCCCATTTGTTTTAATTCAATACTGTAAGAAAAAGTAGGAGATTTATAAAGATATCGCTAGATGTCTTTTTTCCTTTATCCCCTCATTTCCATAGTGTTCCCAGATTCATATCTTTTTAATCCACTATAAAACATTATAATTGCAATTGTTAGGAAAATTAGAGTCATTCCCACTACAATAGCCAACCATTTCCAGCTAAAACTTTTTAGAAGCTCTACAGGTACACTTCCAACGAGACCTGCCGGTAGTATAAATAGTAAAAAGAACTTTGTTGCTCCAGTATATACAGAAAAAGGATAGAAACTAAATGTCAATAGGGCTTCAGTCATTACTTTTGCAGCATTCTCAAATTTTCCTACAAAGAAAGACATGGAGTGTATAATAATTCCCCAGCTTAGATAGATGAGTGCTGAGCATATTACTAATAAAATATATAGCGGTACTTGTCTCCATTGTAATACAACCACTGCCAAAGTTATTCCAAATAATATATCTCCAAGCCCCGAATATGTAAATCTAGCAAGTGTATGTGATAATATTTCTTTTGGCATCGTAAGATAGTAATCAATACCATTGGTTTGTATCAGACGAGAAATTTTTCTCCAATTTCCAAAAAATGTTATAGTCAATCCCCAAGACAAGACAATAACGGAATTTAAGTAGAGAATGGTTTCTAATGTCCAGCCGTTCAAAGTATTAAATTTATTGAAGAAGATAAACCAAAAGATAAGCCAGAATATATCATTGATAAACATCCCCAAAGTTTGCATAATAAAATTGAATCGATACTCTAAAGCAGATTTGAATTCCAACTTATATATTTTTCCCAATACCGCTAGTTGTTTTTTAACCCCCATAGATACCTACCTTTCTTATTCCTTTTTTATAGATAAACATCATTATTACTCCTGTTATTATTATCCATATTATTTGCCCTAGAAACGCATACGTAAAATTCTGCCAAGAAAAGTGGACAAAGAGCTTAGCTGGCCAATACATCAAGAATGTTGTTGGCAGGTACTGAATAATATTTTGTACCCCTATAGGATAAAAGTCCAAAGGAATGAGCATTCCTCCTGCAATAAATACTATTTTCTGATAAATCCAAAGGATTGCTGCTACATCTTCTATCCAAAGTGCTAACAATGCAAAACTTGCAACTACTGCAAATCCCAAAATAGCTGCTCCTCCAAGTATTATTAACATAAAAGGGATAGTGATTAAACTTATATGAATAACTCCTACTAGGAAATATGCAACTATAAAAGCAATGATACCTGTTGTTATAAATATAGATATAAAATTTGCCGTCATAATGGTTAGTTCTTTGCCTATAAAACTCCAGGGCTTTAACAAAGCACTTGCCAGAGAACCATTTCTAATTTCTTCACCAAGCCTTTCAATTCTACCAGTTCCTGATGCAAAAGCAATCACTTCTGCCAAGGCTAGATACCATATAATCTGCACGATGGTAAATCCTTCAACAGCTGCTTCTCCAGCATAGGCAGCCCTCCATATATTGAGAAAAATAAATAATACAATTCCAACAAAGACACCAGAAAACAAACTATCTGCTACATGCGAGTAATTATCTAAAAGAGTGATTTTTCCTAAAGCTAAATATTTTTTGTATTTCATTTTCCATAAAACTTCTCTATAAATTTTTCAATAGGAGGATCTTCTATGACAATATCTACAATTTTTAGTCTTGAAAGATAGAAATCTAACACTTTCTGCAGAGCAATCTTTTTTCTGTCTACTTCAATCGTTATCTTATAGCGTGTCTTTTCTATAATCTTTACATCCTTCATGACTGGAATATCATTTTTATTGCTGTCTAAATAGAGTTCTATTCTTTTCCAGCTTAACTTATCTTTGATTTTCTCCATAGACCCATCATAAAGTAACTTTCCTTTGTTGATGATTATTATTCTCGGACATAATGCTTCAATATCTTCAAGATCATGAGAGGTTAGAATAATTGTAGTCTTGTCTTTTTTGTTAATTTTCTTGATGTACTCTCGCATTGTTTTCTTAGCAATAATATCTAGACCAATTGTAGGTTCATCCAGGAATAACACTTTTGGTTTGTGCAATAGGGAAGCTACGAATTCACACCTCATCCTTTCTCCCAAGGAGAGTTTTCTCACAGGAGTATACAAGTAAGGCTGAATTTCAAAGAGTTCTACCAATTCCTTTAATCTTTTTTCATATTCTTTTTTATCAATCTCATAGATCTTGGAAAATAATTCAAAAGAGTCAATAGGCGGTAAATGATACCAGAGTTGTTGTTTCTGTCCAAAAATAGTTCCAATCTTCTGTGTTAGTTTGATTCTTTCTTCTTGCGGATTATAATTCAATACTCTTATACTTCCTTTAGTAGGAAATAAGATCCCTGAGAGCATCTTTATAGTAGTTGATTTACCAGCACCATTAGGTCCAATGAATCCGACTAACTCTCCTTCTTTAATAGTGAAAGAAATATCATCTACTGCTGTAACTATTTTCGTTTTGGCACTAACAAGAGATTTTAGATTTCCAATAAATCCCCCTCGCTTTTCCTTTACTTTGAAACTTTTACTGAGCTTTCTTACTGTGATAGCTGTTGGAATTATTTCACCTCTTTCCCTTTCTTCGTCATTCTCTCTATATAAAAACCTATTTGCCTCTTGCTGATCTTTCTCTTCTCCGTTGTTGTTTAGAGTTTTCATGCTACATGCATTTCTTATCCATCAGTTGCCTATACCTTTATGCCAGCCGAAGAATAAGAATTGTTGATTACGCTGACAAAGGTTTGACCATTGTGATAGTGATATCTAAGCAATCAGATTCATTATCCACATACCACATGTTGGCTCTCATAGATAAAAAGCGATTTTTAAGAATATATAAACCTTTTCTTACTATTTTTCAAGTACTCGAACTGTACACTAGTTGAAATAATATTTATTTAATTAGTAAAAAGAATTTATAACCCAACTAACATAGTTGCTTCATTCTCATCAATGTATAATTTCAACTCACGCACTAAGAATTCATGTACTTTTTTTGAGGGAGAAGAACAAGTTGCTTTAGGATGTAACTCTGGGAATTTTTGCGGAGGGAAAATGACGCCTTGATTGTTGTTAAGAATTAAAGGAGCAAGAGGTTTGCGGAAGTGATCATCATGGGTAATGACAAACACGCACGGTTTTTTGAGACATTCATGAACTGCTTGGTTGTGTTTTTCTTCCATGTGAGCAATAGCTGCTTTTTGATTATTATTCAAGAAATTATGAAAGCGGATACCCTTAACCTTACTGACTTTCTTGATAAGGATGTCTTTCATGCATTTAGGTGTCTGAGGTGTTATATAAACCTTTTTGTCCCTCGAGAGTGAGTATATAGCTGGTATATGCCTATTTTCCTTTCTTTTTGGAAAGTGGAAGGTTTGAGAGTTCTTGCTCTATATATTTCTCAATTCTAGCGCTCATATTTAACCCTTGTTCTTTACAATGGGCACGATATTGACGTAATATTTTTGCATCTATAGTAAAGTTAGCACGCTCTTTGGGATTTGGTTTTGGCAGCTTTCCAGTTCTTTCGAATTCCATTAGGGCTTCAAAGGCTTCTGGATGCTGTTCTACAGCTCTTTTTGCATAAAAGACTAGTTTAGACTGTTGCATTTTGTATCATTCTCCTTATCTTATTGATATCTGTTATCTGCTTGACAATGATATTCTTTATTAGTTGGTCTACCTTGTATAAGTCATATGGTTTATTTTTTATTTCACAAAAACTGATGAATACAGCTACTGCGGTTCTTTTATTGCCTTCTTTGAACACATGATCTAAGGCTATAGTGCGCAAGAGATAGGCTAATTGGATTGTCCAATCTTTTGATTTTTGGGCAGTGCTTAAAGCAAACTCTAAGCTACTTTCATTAACAATTTCTCCAGTATCAAAGAGTCTATTGATTTCCCGGATTTCTTCTTTAGTAATTATCATACTTATACGTGTGTATAACTTTTATTTAAACCTTTGGGTTCGAAAATCATTATAAATACTAAATCTCTCTTGTTTGTCATGATCGTTCCAGCAAAACTCCAAGAAGGCGATGAGATTAGAATTATCTCTCCCTCACGAAGCCTAGGCATTATTTCCAAAGAATCGAGAGTTCTTGCTTGCTCAAGACTTCAGGAATTAGGATTAACAGTAACTTTTTCAAGGCATGCAGAAGAACAAGATGCTTTTAATTCTTCTTCAATATCCTCAAGAGTTGCAGATCTTCATGAAGCTTTTTCTGATAAACGTGTTAAAGGAATATTGACTACAATTGGAGGATTTAATGTAAATCAACTCTTGCCTTATCTAGATTATAGTCTTATCCAACGAAACCCTAAGATTTTATGCGGTTATTCAGACATTACTGCACTCCAAAATGCTATTTATGCAAAGACTGGATTAGTCACATACTCTGGACCACACTTTTCTACTTTTGCCATGCAGAAGGGATTTGAGTACACTCTAGACTATTTTAAAAAATGTTTTATGACTTCTGAACCTATTCCTCTACTTCCTTCTCCAACATGGAGCGATGATGCATGGTACAAAGACCAGAACAAAAGGAAATTTATAAAAAATAAAGGCTATTTAGTTCTTCATGAAGGATCTGCAGAAGGCACTGTCATAGGAGGAAATCTTTGCACCCTTAACTTACTTCAAGGAACACCCTTTATGCCGCACCCTTAACTTACTTCAAGGAACACCCTTTATGCCCAGTCTCAAAAATACTATTCTCTTTGTTGAAGATGATGAAGAATCAAAACCACAGCACTTTGATAGAGACTTACAATCATTACTTCATCAACCTGGATTTGCTGGCGTACGAGGCCTAGTTATAGGAAGATTTCAGAAAGCTTCTGGAATGACTGATGACTTGCTTGCTAAAATAATTACTTCAAAACAAGAATTAGATCACATTCCTGTTGTTGCAGGCGTTGACTTCGGTCATACTACACCCCACATAACCTTTCCTATAGGTGGAACTGGATCACTTACAGCTAAAAAACAACAGGTAAGTTTACAGATTACTC
Source organism: Candidatus Woesearchaeota archaeon (assembly GCA_018302985.1). Lineage (GTDB taxonomy): Archaea > Nanobdellota > Nanobdellia > SCGC-AAA011-G17 > UBA489 > JACOVP01. The sequence continues at coordinate 101,016 of JAGVZA010000004.1, forward strand.
ATCACTAGCAGTTTCCTTTTCCCATGGTTCTCCAACACCCCACAGATTATCAGAAAGGCAAGACTCTGGTCTATTTTGTCAGACATGGCGATAGATCTCCTCTACAAGATGGAACGCCAGAACAAACTCCAGGACCTGGATTATCTTCTTTAGGAAAACAACAGGCTAAGGACATCGCATGTCAATTTGTTCGTATGCAAGATGAGATCGATGTTCTCTATTCCAGCACCATGACTAGAGCACTAGAGACTGCCACCATCATAGGAAAAGCCATTCATAAGAAACCTGTTGTTGAGCATGGACTGTGTGAGGTTAATAAAATCTTATGGACTAAAAAATATTATCTGTCTGGCTATTGGCGAACTGTGAAAAAATATCTAGCCGCAAAAAGAACACTTAATAAGATTCTTCGAAAACATCCAAAACAAGTTATTGTCATTGTATGTCATGGTGGAGTGATTAGAGCACTCTTGGGCTGGAAATTTGGTCTATCTTTTAAACAACGAGGATCCATGTACCATCATAATTGTCATGTTACTTTGCTTCGATTTCAAGGAACTAAACTAGAGTATATTCATTATTTCAACAGCAAGGGACTGGCTTAATTTATTGACTTTCTTCTTAGCAGAGCTTCTTTCATCATTGCTTCTCCAGGTTTTCCCCAAGGACAATAATACAAGAACTCTTCTGGCTTGATGAATTTTCTTTTTGGGATTATTCCTGTTGCTGGATCTATAGTCTGTTTTTTGAGCTTGGTTATGCTTGCGATATATCTTAACTGATAAAAGACTTCTTTTTTTCCATTTTTGGTCTGCCCAATCTTGTTATATCCTATAGGAGTAAGATTCTCAATGTCTATATCTCCTTCTTCATCTACTTCCCTGTGCAATGTCTGCTCAAAGGTTTCTCCTTGTTCTGGTGTTCCTCCAGGTAAACTCCAGTTTTTCTTTGTCTTAATAATCAACATTTCTCCTTCAGGATTAAAGCAAATTCCATAGACTTGATTTACCTCTTTTCCTTTTAACTCATCAAAAGTATTAGTTTTGCGCCAATCTAAGGTGTTTACTTGACCATTGTTTATAAATTTCGTCCTTATTTTATTTTTAACAATGCAATCATCCATTCTTGTCCAAGTATGCTCTATTTTCTTTTTAACTCCCTCTTCTAGTATGCCTTCAAGTTCTTTTTTGTTCAATGTCCAATCTATTTTCTTACTAAAATCACCAACACTGAACCATTCATATGCTTCATGCTCTTCATTCAAGATAATTTTTCCCTCTTTTACAAATGCGAGATAATTAACTTCTTCACACACCTCTCCTTGCCATGTGTAGATTGATCCCCATTTTAAATTATAGGTTTCCTCAACTTGCAATCCTGTTTCTTCCTTGACTTCTCTTTTGACTGCTTCTTCATTTGTCTCTCCTTGCTCTACGTTGCCAGTTACTGTGAATCTTCTTTAGTCTTCACTATGAGCCATTTCTTTTTTTCTTTATTATAAATAAAGGCAAGAATTTTTTTGATCATTTTTTATGTACTCCTGATGTTTTGTGAAGTGCTTACCTTAATAAATCCTTTAGTTTTCTCCCATAGCAATCTTTAATAAAGAGCGTCTCTTTGTTTTTGTGTGAAGAAAGCACTTATTACTGGGGCTAGCAGTGGCTTAGGTTTGGAGATAGGAAGATTACTTCAAAAAGAAGAGAAAACTACTATAGTCAATCTTTCACGAAAGAAAAGTCCTTTTGAAAATATTCCTATAGATCTTGCGGATAATAAACAACTCTTACAAGCTCTTGATGTTATCAAGAAAAAACATTCAGATTTTGATCTTCTTGTTCTGAATGCAGGTATCATGC
>JAGVZA010000005.1 GCA_018302985.1 Candidatus Woesearchaeota archaeon
GGAATAAAGTCTTGCCATGTAAGAAAGTCATTCTGAAAATGGTTTATAAAGATTGTGCTAAGTTTTTGGGAAGAATTAAACCACCCATACAGCGTTGTTGGAAGACTTTTATATCATCGTGATGAATTGCTTCAAGACCGTAAAAATCAGTAATATCTCCATGAACCTCAAAAGTGTAGGTAAAAGATCCCTCCCTGAAGAAACTAGGACCTCTGAAAGGTAAAGAAATAGGAACTAAAGATAAAGCCCTTTTCAAATGAGCAAAAGTTTGTTTAGTAAAAGCTAAGTTTCCATGATATGTGGGAAGCATGCCTCCATCATAAGACATAGACCAGAAGGGTTGTTCTTTGACACGAACAAGTTCTTGTCCTGGTGCTCTATAAAAACCAGTATAGCTGTCACGATATTCTAAATCACCTTCTCGATGCACTAATTCTTTAAATCCTGGGCGTTGAACTTGATTAGCTGGAACTTCAGCGCCGTCACTAGCATATGTTTTCAGTTTAGCTCGAACTAAGAATTGTGCCAATGTTGCTAAGTCTAAAGTCATAAAAAATAAACTATATACTAGAGTATATAAATCTTATGTGGGTGTTTGAGAAGTAAAAAGGTAAATAGCCCCGGGCAGATTCGAACTGCCGTTTATGCCTCCAAAGGGCATCGTCTCAAGTCTCTTGCTCATTTTCACGAGTCAAAATTTGACCACTGGACCACGGGGCTATTACATGCAGAGATATTGGGAAAGGCTTTTTGAACCTTTCGATAGTGCTTTGGGTTGCTGAAACCTATTTCTTCAAAGAATTTTCTAACTTCTGCTTTTCTTGTAATATAGATTTTAGGTGTTTTGTCTGTTTTAGGAGCACATATGTTCGATACTTTAAAACCTAAATGAAGCAGTGCTTTCCTTACATCTTGTAAAAGAGTCATATTTCTATTGTCAAAGCTAAGCTGAAAAAGTCCTGGCCAATGAGGTAACAACTCATAGATAGATCCATCAGTATCATACAAGCCACGTATACAAGCTCGTAGATAATTATCGTCTTGCCATATCCAATTCGGAATAGTAACTTGACTTTTTATTTTGTTGCCAAACTTTAAACCTATAGACAAGAGATATTCTAATAGTTTTTTATAACGTACTTTTACATAGAGTGCATTGCTACATTTACTATAATAATAAGAAGGTTGTATGCCAAACAGATATTGAAATAAATAAGTTACATATTTTGTAAGATAATCACGATCTTTAACAGAATCGCCAACTATAGTGACTTGGTGAGTAACAAGTTTATTATTTCTTGTACTTCCATAGATACTGCCATCACCCAACATAATCCCTACAAGTTCAGCCAATTCTGAACAATAAGAAGGATACGAAATCTCTTGTAATCTCCATCCGGAAGATTTTCGGTTTTTATTTTCAGACATATTAAAGAATGCTAGAAGTTATTTATATAGGTAATAAGGGTCTTTGAGAAGTAAATAGATGCTAGAAAATATAGAATAGTTTATTAAAACCAATTAGAATAAAGAGTGATGAACAATCAGCAAATAATTGAAAAATGTAAACTGCTTCTAGATGCCTATAAACAAGGAAAATATATTTTACCCTCCCAATGAGTCTTAATTATCAAAGAGATAGTTATAATTTATGGAAGTCCGTCCTTGCAACATATAAAGATGAAGAAACTAAAAAAGTATTCAGTATAGAAAATTCAGCTAAAATGTCTACAGAAGAATTGAGAAAAATATTATTAAAATATAAAATAGCGCTCCAACCAAATAAACACATTAGCACATGGCAGACCATAGCAAAAACAATCGATAAAGAATGGGGATCAATGCTCAATCTCATAAAAAGCAATGACAGTGATTATCTTAAATTGAGAGAGACAATACAAAAACAACACAAGAAAGGATTTCCCTATTTGTCAGGTCCAAAAATATTTAACTATTGGTGTTTTATTCTTAGAGAATATGGTAAAATCAATTTAAAAAATGATGAATATATAGAAATAGCTCCAGATACACATATAACACAGTGTTCAGTAAAATTAGGAATTATTACTCCTGAAGAGGCGGCTACAGTATCAAAAGAAATAATCTCTGCTAGATGGCGTAGCATTTTAGAACATACAGCAATAAAACCGATTGAAATGCATCCTCCGTTATGGTTTTGGAGTAGAAATAATTTTCAGTTTCAATTGTCTTAAAAAACAACACCCTTCTGTTTATGACGTCCACGTTTCTCAACTTTTTCTAGTTGTTTCAGCACAGCTACATGTCCCTGAGACGTCTTATAGCCTTCCAAGACCTGAAGAAATCCTTCTGCACTATGAGTATAATGTTTGCTATGCAGTGCTTGTTGTAAGAGATGTAAGTCAACAGCTTTGTCTTCAAACTTTTTAGAAACAGATCCCAGTCCAAAATCAATTATCTTAAGCCCATCCTTAGTTACAAGCATATTCGAAGTTGTTAAATCACCATGCACAATATCTTTGTCATGTAAGTGACCAATTTTTTTTCCTAACTCATGTAAATAATGCTTTCTTTGTGATGTTGAGAGTGTATCAAAAACATCTTTGAATAATGCTCCTTTGAGATATTCCATAGTAATAGACATAGTTTGTTCATTGACATCAAGAACTTGAGGTGCGATGCCTTGTGCTTTCTGTAAGAGTTTAGCTTCGCTTCTAGTTCTTAATTTTCTCAGTCTAGTGTCAATTTCAGAAATACGATAAGTCTTCGGAATACGTTGTTTAATGACTGTGTTGCCTTTGATAGTGATGATTGCTTCTGCGCCTTGGTCTATCATAGTTATTCGCTTCTGCATTGCATGCAAAAATAATCTCCTAATTCTTCTTCCTCACTGCCTATGTGAAAATGTTGTCCGCAACTTTCACAAATAGTAAGCATTGCATCACCTCTTAGTTACTAATGAGATAGGCGAGATTTATAAACATGTAGTTTACCTAAAATACATATCAAATAACTATAAATAAAGAGGATGGGAGATGAAAAAATGACCATAGACGACACATGTGAAGATTGCCCGAATACTGAACAGGATGAAAGAATTTTATTGAAGGGAGATCTTGGAAGAGATGCAAGAATATTGTCCTCTGCTCATCAGCAAGAAATAGCTTTAAAAGAAAGAATATTAGCAGGTTACAAAGGAAAAAGCACACTGCGAAGAGAAGATCATGCAGAAGTTGCAGCAATGACTGGTGAATTAGCATTAGGTGGTGAGTTACTTGGGTTTCATTTTCTCAATGAAGATGGAAAGGAAATGAAAGGTAGAGATAATTATGGTAGCAATAAACCAATATATGTTTAACCTTATTTAAATTTCATAGCCCCGAACTTTTTCATCATTTTTTCGGGGTTTTGGCCTTTCATCATTTTCATGAATTTCTTGCTTTGATTATATTGTTTTAAAAGATCTCTAACATCTCTCGCTTGTACGCCTGCTCCAGTTGCAATGCGTTCAATTCTATTTTTAGTTAAGATTTCAGGATGCTCTAATTCTTTTTTAGTGCAGCTGTCCATAATATATCTCCATAAGATAATTTTTTCTTCTTGGACTTGTAAAGCTTCTTTAGGCATTTGAAGTTTTCCCATGCCAGGAATCATTTCCATAATTTTATTGAGAGGTCCCATTTTGCGCATGGCGCTCAATTGACCATGTAAATCGATCAGAGAAAAATTTCCTTGCATCATTTTTTTGCCTAAGTCTTCAGCTTCTTCCTGCGTCATGGCTTCCTTGGCTTTTTCTAAGAGTGCTTCAACATCACCCATGCCTAAGAGTCTACCTACAAATCCTGCAGGATTAAATTCTTCTAGATCTTCCATTTTTTCTCCAAGACCTATAAATTTGATGGGAGCTTTGGTTGCTGCGCATGCGCTTAAACTGCCACCGCCTTTGGCTGTACCATCTAATTTGGTAACAATAACACCTGTAACGCCGCAAGAATCATGAAATTGTTGTGCTTGTTTCTTCGCAGCTTGTCCAATGTCCGCGCTTAACACTAATAAACGTTCATCTGCTTGCACAGCTTTATTGACTTCTTCAATTTCTGCTACTAGTTCTTTATCTAAAGCATCTCTGCCTGCTGTATCAACTAAAAGAATATCAAAATCACTATAATTGTCTTGATATTTTTTCCAAACCTTAAGAGCATTTTTTTCTTTGGGATCTATGAATGCTGGAATTTTTAACTGGTCTGCTAATTGCTGTAATTGTAAAGGTGCTGCAGGTCTATGCACATCTAATCCTACAACTGCAACTTTATGTCCTCGTTTTTGATAGTATTTTGCAAGTTTACCAATGGTGGTAGTTTTACCAGAACCATAAAGTCCTAACATCATAATTGTGAAAGGTTTTTTCTTGGTGATAGTAATGCCTTTTTTTTCTTCTCCAAAAAATTTAACGAGTTCCTGATAAACAATAGTGACTAAATATTCTCTTTGTGTAACACCTGCAGGAGGTTTGTCTTCTTTAGCGCGTTGTTTAATAGAAGTAGTTAGTTCAAAGACTAGTTTGACATCTACGTCTGCTTGTAATAACGCTCTTTGAATTTCTCTAACTAGTTCATCGAGTAATTTATCATTGACAAAAACAGCTTGTGCTATCTTTTTCAGTGTATTTTTCAAGGAATTGCCTAAAGTATCTAAGACCATACAACAAGCAAAAGAATCTCGTTTATAAAACTTATGAGCTTAGGGGCATTGGTTAGGACTAGGATAAACCCAAAATTGGATAGTGTTAGAAACTCGTCCAGTATCTGATACAGTAAACTCATAAGGGGTTCCAGAGGGTTGGATAGGGAATTCAGTAGGATGAGCTATAAAAGTAAGAGTTCCAGGATCAACAACAGAATAATAAGCAGAATTGAAAGCAACTCCATCTTTGAGAAGAACACTAGTAGAACTAAAATCATCGCCGTAAAGAGTAACTGTAGGAGGATTTGCAAAGTTAGGTGCGCCTATGCAAGAAGGATCAATCTCAAGAATCCAAGGTCCACTCCCAATGCGAACAAGAGTTTGATTAATGACTCTAATCGGGACTAAATATTCTCCTTGGATAGTTTGTAAAGAGCCTATCAAATCCGCGTCTGCGTATTTGCGAACCGTCGTTGGTTGTTTTCCTAAAGTAGCTTCAAGTGCAACTTCATTGCCTGCAATAGTCGCTCCAGTAATGCCTGAAGGAACTACAATTTTGATAACATCTTTGTTGCCGGGTCCTATTTTGTAAAGCTCATTTGCTTTGTGAACAACTTGTGATAAGACATCATCAATCCTCGTAGTTTTATAATATTCATTAAACGTGGAAAGAGAAGTATAAACAACAGGAATAAGAATGGCAAGAAGAACTCCTGTTAAAACAATATATTCAAAATTAAGTTGTCCTTGTGAAGAAAAACGCTTCATTGCGAAAGACGATCAATCCAAGACTCTGTCGAAAAACGATAAGTCCAAGGCTTGGTTATAACAAGACTTTCAATCATGGCTTCGCGATCAAGAAAACCTTCGCGGCATTCTTGTGCTTTTCCAGCACGTGTTTCTATAACCCAACTAAAATCACCTAATGCATCAACAGAACAGATAACTAAAGCATCATCAATGCATTTCTTTGCACCAAGTTCTTTACAGGTACTCATAACTGTTGCAGGTCGTTTCTTAAATTCAATAGTTGCATAGGGTCCGCGTTGATTAACAATATTATAACACATGTCAGAGTCTCTGCGATCTAAAACACCATCAGCATTCAGATCTTCGCCTCGTGCTTGAAGTTGGTATTGAGTTTTAGTAAGAGGATCTCCTTGTCCTGCTTCAAGCGGAACACGGTCAAGACTACCAGATCGTTGTGCATAAGAAACATCTCTTGCTAATACGCGACAATCTTCAACAGTTAAGTCAGAATAAAGAGTAAGCTCTTCATTGGTTAAAGAACTATAAGAATCAGTACGAATAGTTTGTCCTGTAAGAGCAACTTGTGAAGAAAAAAATCCTACTAGAAAAATAAGAAAAGATAACATTAAGACTAAATTAGGACGCATTCTAACACCTCTTAAAAAATGGAGTTTAGGGTATTTATATAGTTTATGCAGGGCTTAAAACACAAGTTAAATCAAAAGAAAAGTCAACTGCAGGTCGTGCATTGCTTTGATCTCTATAATCCCATATAAATGATAAAGTCTTCGTGCCAAATCCTTCTATCCTTCCTTGTACTCCATAACGAGGTACATGATTAGAACGATAATATTGATCATCACATAATTCCATCCACATACTATAATCTTCATAGCGTTGTGGAGAAGGATTAAGTTGTCCATGACTTAAGTCAGCCCAGAAAAATAAGTCAGGATCATTAATTACATATTGTGTAGAAGCATCTGCATAACCTTCAAAAGTGCCTTGAGCATTATGACAAAAGCCATTATGACTATAAAGATCATTGTCAGTAATCCATGAACCCTTGAATGTGCAAGACTGAACAGAACTAGGAAATGTTTTTATAAAAACACCTGACCCAGTCGGACTAGAGCGTTCACGAGCATAAGTTCTAAATCCTGTGGTAAGAGTTTGAATAGTGTTTGAAGGTGTAGGAGAGATTAGAGGTAATAAAGGAGGTGTAGCTGTACAAGAAACTCCTTGTCCTATATCTCTAACTAATCCATTCGAAGAATAAAGCATTGCACGTACAACACGATAACCTTCTTCAGCACCTACAGATTGACAATAAGTAAAGGGACTTGTAGTTTGTGTAGGACTTGTTTCAAGAGATTCTCCGCCAGGAATATAACCTTTAGCAAAAAGAGCACCAGTACCGCTCCAAGTTATGGTCGAGCATATAGTGAAAGAATTTTTTTCCCATGTACAGGAAAGAGAAGGAATTTCTAAAGAATAAGGAGTAGTCAAGGGAGGAGTATCATCAGAAGGCATAAGGGATAAAGGAAGTTTAAAAAAAACTACTAAGACAAGTAAGATCAAGAGAAAAGTAATAAAATAGAGTAAATGCTTAACGCGATGAGGATGCTGTTCTGGAGTATGATGAACAGGAGTATGAACTGGGTGTAAAGAAGATGAAGGATGCTGGTGAGTAGGTATAGTTTTCCCTCTTTTCATACAAATGGAAAAGAAAGGAAGTTTATAAGATTATCGCAGAGAACTTTTTATTGACGAAGATTAACATCTGGCCAGTAGAGATAGAGGAAATTTCCTTCAAAGGGAAGAGTTGTTCCTTCTGGTGGAGAGATTAGAAGATAAGCTTCAATGTCTGTCTCTTCTTCTTCAGAAAGTAAATTATTTTGTGAGTCGCGAATACCTCTGGTAACCATGAAATGCATAAATGAATTTTCAGCTAAAACTTGTCCATTTTTGCTAAGAGTGCCTAATCCCCAAAGAGTAAGATAAGTAGTAGAACGTGGTAAGTATCTAGTGCTAACACCAGTATTGCCGTGTATCGGAACTTCCAAACCAACGCCTCCAAAGAAAGAATGGCTGACTCCTTCAGTAAGAAGATCTGTCAAAGTAATAGTATAAATGTCTCTATTGCTTCCAAGATTGCCTCGTTTGGAAGAGTAAGTTGCTGAGAGAGAAGCTTGATCCAGTGAAGTTGCAGAATCTCTAGCAGTAATATCTGTTGCTGAAACTGAAAAGACTGCATCAACTAATTCAAGGCTATTTGAATAGGGGCTGTTAGTAATGCTAGGTTCCAAGGCTGCTGGACCTGGAAGGATAATATAAGACAATCCTGTGGATTGTGCATTGATAGTAGTTCCTCTTTCTGCTTGGAGTTCTTTATAGAAAATATCTTGGAATAAAATATCAAATTTGTCATAAGCTTTATAGCCTACAATTTTTTGATTTTTTAAGAAAAAAGTAGGTGAATGAGCAACACCATAACTAAGGCCTTCTTCTTTGTCCGCTTGCACTTCGTCTTTAAAGCGATGAGAAAAGAAACAAGCTTCAAAGGCATCAAGATCTAAGCCAGTTTCTACAGCGACTTGACGCAAGGAAGATAAAGTCAAACGAGTGTTGTGTGCAAAAAGATAATTGTGATAGTCCCAAAATTTTCCTTCTTCATCGGCGCATTCGCTTGCTTCAGCGGCTAACTGTGCTTGTTCATTATTAAGTTCTGGAAAGTTGCGAAAGACATAGCGAATTTTGTCTCCATAAGTTTCCATGATCTGAGGAAGAACTTCTTTATGGAAGCGTTGCATCCCGCTATCGCTATAATCTCCAAACGCAATCAAAAGAACATCAGAATTTACATTACCTTGACTAGGATCATCATCAGGATCAATAGTTAGAACAACACCCTCATCGTCAGTCTTCAGAGTAGTTGAGAGTGAAGGAGAAGTTGTTTTCGGTGATGAAGCAGAAACAAGGGGTGATGCATATTCTTCACGTTCTTCTGGAGAAAGATCTTGTTGTTCATCGCAAATAGCATCTTGATTTTTATCCAAACAGCAATCGCCGCCAGACAAAATATAAGGAGTACTGCAAAAAGTAGGAGTGCATCCAGTAAGAAAAAGTCCTAAAATTACAAGAAAGAAAAGATAAGGAAAGGCTCTTTTTACCATTCTCCAAATGTAACAGACTTCCTATATATAGCTTTCTAGAATTATGCACTACGAGGTGGTGGGGAGAATTGAGAAGTTTTATAAAAAGAAGCAATTTCAAGTTCATGTAAATGAGCATAATTAACTTCAACTTCATTCCAGATATAAGATCTCTTGTTAGGGTTAAGAGATGCTAAATATTCTAAGCCTTTAAGGTCTTCAAAAGCTAAAAGAAGGGAAAAAAGTGCTTCTCGTAATAAAGGGCGTGCAAAAGGATGATCTCTAGATAGATGATAGCGAGAAATGAGGTCAATATTTTTACTAATAGTTCGACAATGATCACGATAATCTATAGTAAATTGTCCAACGGCTTTTTTTACGGAAAGCTTGTGTGCCCTCTTGCGTAAGCGCTCTTGATAATCATGAAGATAATTTCCAATAAGAAGGCTCATAAAAGACTCGAAACAAAAGTAGTAGATATTCTAAATTCCAAAGATTCTCTAAATTGCGGTAATAAAAAGGGCATGAAGAAAAACAATTTTTTGAATGGTTTATAAACCTAGTGTTTTTAGCACTTTCTCAGCAGAAAAAAGGTCAACCCGAAAATCTTTCGGAATTTCCGGAAAAATTCTAAATATATTTTAGAGAAGCAGTTTACTTCTCAAAGAGCCTCAGGAAGTTTATAAACAAATTCTTCTAGTTTAATTAATGAAAAAGTATTCAAGGGCAAAAATCTTTCGATATGAAGGATCAAGAATTAAGATAAAGAAAAAAGAGCAAAAAGAGTTGTTCATAAAATTCAAAGATAAATTAGGCAGCAGAAAGAAATCTGCAAAATTTTTGAAAATTAAAGAAGACACATACAAAGGATATGCTTATTTGAAAATAAGATATCTTCCAAAAAAAATAATAAATAAAATTTGTTTATTCTTAAAAGAGCCATTGCCTAAAATTCTTGAATCAAAAACGCTTAAGGAGATAAGACAAACTACAATCAAAAAAACTTATGCTGTGCTCAGAAAAAAGTATGGCAAAAATTGGGAAAGTGTATTGGCTAAAAGAGGATATAAAGCAATGAGGCATAAATATGGAAAAGACTTCAAAACAATTATAGCAAATAAAGGACATGAAGCAAGCAGGAAAAAATATGGCATAGACTTTCAGAAAAAGATTTGGAATAAAGCTATTAGAAGTTTAGAAAAGAAATATGGGTGTGATTGGGGTAAAAAAATCTCATTTCTAGGTCTCAGGGTTTACAAAAAGAAGTATGGTAAGGATTGGGCTAGAATAGTTATGAAAAAAGCAAGAAAGGGTCACGTCAAGAAATATGGAGAAGAGTGGGCTAAGATTTTAAGTTTAAAGGCAAAGAGAAAATTAAAATTAACTGAGCAAGAAAAGAAAACCTGTAGATTTCTAAGTAAGTATAACATACCATTTGAAACACACTGCATAAAAAATGGCAGAGAATATGATGTAGTTATCCCAAACATAAAAAATCCAAGGATTATAATAGAGTGTTCTTCTGTCGTTAACACGCATAGTAGCGAAAGAAGTAAAATTTCCCAACTAATGGAACAAAAGAAAAACTTTCGCCATTATACCAATTTAGTAATTTTTAAGTGGAGAAATAACTCAGAAAATTTAAGACCATCTACATATAATTTTTTGATAGACCAAGGAATTTTAGTATTTTGGGATAAAGATTTAAGTAGAATAGCGAAGATGATAAAAGATTTTCTTAATAATAAAAATAAAGATTTGACTAAATTTAAGTATTTTAATAATGAGCCTATAAATAAAAAAGTTAGTTTATTAGAAGGTTTTTCCAATGGGAATAAATTAAACCCAGAAGAATTAAAATTACATAATTTGCTTAATAAAATAAGAGCTAATCCACAAGGGCATTATACAATAAGGACCAAATACAATAACAAAATTATCTTTGACAATTTCGAAAAAATAAAAAACTGTTTGGTAGCTTATGAAGTAACAAGATCCTGTAATCAAAAAGGATTAATGGCCTTGGCTGGTAAGATTATCTATCTTAAGAAACTATATAAAAATTTAAAGATAATTGTAATATTAACAAGAAAGAAAAAACTACTAAACACAGTAGCTGACAAAGCTCTTAAGGAATATACAGATGTTATTATAATCAAAAGTCAATATAATACAAAAGGTTTGATAAGTGCAAGAAATAAAATATTACAAACCTAAAGTCCTAAGCTCTTTATGATTTCATCTTTATTAAACTCTTTAAGCCCAGAAACCAGTTGTCCTATCCCTAGATAAAGAATGGGTTTGCCAGTCACATAAGCAACAGAGATCATCGCTCCACCTTTGTCATCAACATCTGCTTTGGTTAAAATAATACCATCGATACCAATAGACTTGTTAAATTCATCTGCTTGAGTTAGAACGTCATTTCCAGTGATGCTCTCGCCAATAAATATTTTTAAATCTGGCTTAACAACTCGAATAATCTTTTCCATTTCTCTCATAAGATTTGTATTACTGTGCTGTCTACCAGCCGTATCTAACAGTACAACATCAAGTTCATTTCTTTTCGCAAAATTGACAGTATCCCAACAAATAGCGGCACTATCAGAACCATATTGTTGTTTTATAACTTTAACACTTAAGCGTCTTCCCCATTCTTCAAGTTGTTCTATAGCCCCTTTTCTAAATGAATCTCCAGCTCCTAGAACAACAGATAATTTATGTTCAAGACATAAGTTTGCAAATTTCGCGAGTGTTGTTGTTTTTCCTGCTCCATTCACGCCAACAAAAACAATCACATAAGGTTTGTCAGTTTTTTTCTTAATTGCTGCAAGAACATCAATGGTCGGAACACTCAACACTTTCTCTATGCTTTCTTTCAAACTTTTATGGATGATAACTTCAATCTGACCTCTTTGTAAAGGCTTGTCAACCAGTCTATATTTCAATTCAGTTTTAATTCTGTCAATAGCAGTAACAGCAACATTATTTTCCAGCATAACAACTTCTAATTCCCAGAAAAGTTCTTCAAATTTCTCTGGAGTAATTTTCTTAGTGACTATTTTCTCTTTGAGCTTGCCAAAAAATCCTTTTTTCTCTTCAACAGTTTCTTCTAAAACTTGTTCTTGAGGTTTGACTTCTTCTTTTTTCTCCTCTGGAACAGTAATCTCTTCTGCTACTTCCTCTTTCTTTTTGAATAAACGTGAGAAAAATCCTTTTTTCTCTGCGGGTTGTTCTTCTGGTTTTATTTCTGGTGCTGCTGGTTCAACATGAGGTAGATCTTCTTCCTTAACTAGTTCTTCTTGAATTTCTTGGGCTTCTGCAACTGGTTCTTCTACGACAGAAATTTCCTTTTTACTTTTCTTTTCCTTTTTCGGTTTTTTTTCCTTTTTTGGCTTGCTCGGTTTCTCTACCTTAGGCTTCTTAGTTACCTTTGGTTGCTCCACTACTTGTTCTACTACTTCTTCTGGAGCTTCCTCTTCAACCTTCTTGGTAATCTTGGCTAAGGCTGATTTCAGTTTGTCCTTAAGGAACTTAAACATGGTCTAGAAGGGCTGAAAATGGTATTTAAAGGTTTGGAGATGTTAGGAGCTTCAAATGAAATAGAGAATGTATTCTAGAACTATGCAATCAGACTCTTGATATTTGTTTAATATATTCAATTGAAACCTTAAAATCTATGTTTTAATGTCAAAATTTGAGACAATTTTCCTTGTCCTCTCACAATTACGTTTCATATCTTCTGATTCTTTTTCCTTCTCGAGAATCCATCGTATAAATTCAACAAAATTCCATCCGAAAAGTTTTTTATCTATTTTTGGATATTTTTTATATAATTCAGCTCTTTTGCTTAAGGAATAGGAATGATACTGAAGTCCATCAAATTCATGAATAACAATTTCTTCACCAATACCTGTTATTAAAGTCATCATCTGATGAGGTCTTATTCCGGTTAACACAATTAATGTTTGCTCTATAGACTGACAGATTTTCGCTATTTTTGAAGATTGTAGTGGAGAGAATTTATATCCTCTTTTATTATCAAGCACCCAGCGAAGTTGTGCTATTTTTTCCTTAGCATCTGACTTTTTCTGATCTATGAACCTGATGAGCATAAAATAAGTATCTTTATTAACATTCAGGAATTGTAAAACATGACTATAAATTTCAGGCAGATCATTATATTGATATGATTGGGTCGTAACATTTTTACCAATTTCGAAAAGCCCTAAAGAGGGGGTTAATACAAAACTTATTATCTTTTCGTTGAGTCCTTCAAGATATGCTAAGAACTCTGAATGATTTCTATCTATTGGCTTTCGCATCGGCAATGCGAAATAATGCTCAATCCATTGCTCGTTTAAGATTTTATCTTCATAATTAGTTTTTTTAAAAAAGTTCATTTTAATCACTCGAAAAAGATTTTATTCTCCTCCTTATTTTTTTATTTTTCGTTAATTTGACGATATTACTTTTATAAAATGGTTCTCTACCAATACCTTTCTTTATAATCTTCACAACTGCATCCATAGTTTTTGGTTTTAATTCAACCAAATTAAAATAATGACTATCCCATTTAATCACATTTTTAATTACTCTTTCTTTAATTCTTCCTTTTAACACTCTATGGTATATAACAAAGCTGTCATATCCTAAATCGTCTTCATACTTTCCTTTTTCATAAGTAACACTTCTAGCAGAAATTATTTTCCTTCTTACACTTTGATTTTGTATTTTTTTATAGCCAAATAACCATTTAAAAAGGCTCATCGTTCACCTAAGCTGTCCAAGAGCAGTCGTGCATGCTTGTATTGCAAAAATGATAACTATGATACCAACGATGACTATAACTGCAGTCCATGTTATTTCTTTAAGACTCATTTGTCCATCCCCTCTATACTTAAACCAGATATACCAAACTTATTAAAGATGATTTTTGCGTTTTTTATTGCTTCTTCTTCAGTGGCTGCATAGTGGTAAGATCCTACGACTCTTTTATCTAATTGAAGCCAAAAATTGGGGGAGTTTGGTTCTCCATAAACTAAATGTGTATCTAAGTTATAAGGTGCATTTTGGGGTAAATCTTTAGAATCATATCTGATAAGTACAATGCCAACAACATTTGTCGCAGATCCAATAGTAAGGATTGCAATTTTTTGGTTATATTTTTCATCCAGTGTTATGAAATCGGGGACTTTGCTAAGAAAGGAGAAAATACTTCCTGATGGATGATTTGCGAGCAACATTTCTACAGTATTTGGTGGTAACTCTTCTATTTTGAAGAAGGGTTCTTTCATGGTAAACGGTGGCATCTAAAAACAGGAGTAGCTATTATTTATAAAGAATACTAAGCAATCTGAGAAGTGTAAAAACAGGTATTTTTAGATAAATCATTGTATCTAGCTTGAAGAGAATAAAAAACTATTTAAGTGTGAATGATTTAACAAAATCATGCCTAGAGATTTTTCGGGAAAAATGATGAAGACGGATTTATTTGGTAGAAAAATTCCTAAGAAAGAGATTAAGAGAGAAGTTCTTGCTGAAAATAGGAGAAATGGTAAATATGCTGAAGAGAATTATAGAATGAGAGCTTCTATACAAGGATATGAAGTAGAAAGAACTGGAAAGGGTCATGATTATAGAGTTAGAAAAAGAGATCCATTCACAGGAAAAGTAACGTATAGTGGATTAAGAGAAATTAAATCAGGGAAAGCAAAACTATCAAGATTACAAGAGAAAACAAAAAAGAAAAAATCAAATTACAAAGTCGTAAGGGAAAATCCTTATTCTATTTGGTAAGATCAGAAAACAGCTGTTTCACGACCATAGTCGCATACGCTCCTTTCTGCAGCTCAAAGTGCAGTAAGCACTTAAAGTGCATCGGATGTAACTCATCCTCTGCATAAGTATAAGAGAAGTCCTTGACAGTAACATAGAGTGGACGTGCATCGCCTTCATACAAAAGTTCAGGCATCGACTTCAGCAAAAAATCCTCTTGATTTATTCCTTCTTTCTTCAGTAACGTTTTATACAGCGTCCCAACTTTTCCAGTAAGTTCTGTCAAAAAGCCAACTAAAGGAACAGTCTCCACATCTTCAACTTTATCAGCAACAGTATTCCAGAGATACGATTGATAACTCGAGACATACAACCGTAATAATCGTTTAGGAATATTTCTTAATGCTTTCAAATAGTCTTTGCCATCATAAGGTAATTGCAGAAGATCACAAGCGTCTTTGAATCGTCCTTGAATTAATGCTTTCCCAACAGGAACATTATTTTTTTCTACACCAAACCTCTGATCATCAAAAAGATTTTTGATTTTAGTAATCGAAAGTGCTTTCCTTTCAGGTAAATCTCTAACAATAATGTCAAATGTATTCGCTTCCAAATCTCCCAATCGTAAGCGTTTATCTCCAGAGCCTTGATACGTCAACGTCACATCTGAAAGAGAAAATTGTTCAACTTTCTTCCTAGACACACCAAAAATAGAAATGAATTGAGTAGTCACAGCTTGTTTGTCCTTATTGCCAGCAAAGCCAATATCTTTCAGAGGAATCTGTAAGAAGTCTGCTAGTCGTTTGACAGCTCCTAGAGTAGTCCATCCCTTTTTCTGGAGCAAATAATAGTCATACTTCCCCTTGCCAAGAGGAAGCTGAGCTACTTCTCTAACTACAAAATCCTCAGGAAGAGTCTTAATTTGCATAAAAGAAATAAGAAAATAAGTCTTTAATTAGTTACTGTTCATCTTTATGATAAATATCTAAAATATAGACTACATTCTTATCTCTGAAATATTCATAGGAAAGTCTAAAGGGTTTTATATATAATTCTCTAGTGCCTTTTCTAACATTCCTCATGGGCTTTCCAATCTCAGGATTTATTTTTATTTTTTCAACTTGTTTTATAATTTTTATTTTGATAGAGTTATCTTTTATTTTAGAAAACAATTCTTTAAACTTTTCATCAAAAATAACTTCTACCATGTCTTCATTTCTTTGATAAACTCGTCAAAATCCAGTCTCTTTCCCTTGCCGGCTTCTATTCGCTTGTAAGCTTCTTCAGTTCTTCTTGCAAATTCGAGATCTTCTGCAAGTTGTTTATCAAACTTGTCTGCTTTTTTCAAGATGATTTGGTCATGGTTGCGAATAACAACTATTTTGTCCCCTTCAGCAAAGTCTTCTCTAAGTTCTTGAGGGATAACAATCTGTCCTTTAGAACTCATCTTAGTAATGTCGATTTTAGCCATAGTAAGAATAATCTTACTGAGTATATAAATCTTTTGTATTTCTCTCGATTGAATAGTTGAGTTAAGAGGTGACCACAAAAGAGATAGTTTTATATATGTGGGCACCCAATAATAAAGTATGTATCTAGAGAAGAGAAAAATAGGTAAAAATATTAAATATTACTTAGTTCATTCTTATAGAGAGAAAAGTAAAGTTGAGAAGATTCGAAG
Source organism: Candidatus Woesearchaeota archaeon (assembly GCA_018302985.1). Taxonomy (GTDB): domain Archaea; phylum Nanobdellota; class Nanobdellia; order SCGC-AAA011-G17; family UBA489; genus JACOVP01. The sequence continues at coordinate 16,027 of JAGVZA010000005.1, forward strand.
ATATTTAGGATCTAATCTTGGAGAAAAAGAGTTAGAAGAGCAGAGAAGAAAAGTTGAGAAGATAATAAAAGAAATAGTGGAAGAAAGGAGTACAAAAGTCTTCTTTTTTAGATTATCAAAAAAACAGGTAGAGTTGCTTAATAGAGAGGATAAAAAAATAGATATTACTCATCTGAATAAAAAAGAGTGGAAAAAGTTTACAGAAGAATTTGTATATAACACCAATGCAATTGAAGGTTCAACAGTACGAGAAGAAGAAGTTCCTGGAATTCTTGAGAAGCAAAAACCAGTTAATGCAGATGAGATGGAAACAAAAGGTGTTGCAAATGCAGTAGAATATATGAAAAAGACTAAGGAAAAGCTATCATTGCAAACAGTGTTAAAATTACATAAAGTATGTTTTGAAAGTTCTAAGTCCTTTGCTGGAAAATTCAGAGATGTTGATGTTGTAATAAGAGATTACCTTGGTAATGTTATTCATGCTGGTGTTCCAAAAGAAAAACTTTATGAGTATCTAAATGATTTAATGAGATGGTACCAAATAAATAAGAGGAAATTTAAGCCATTGACATTGGCAGCAATAATGCATAACCAGTTTGAGCATATCCATCCGTTTCAAGACGGCAATGGAAGAGTTGGGAGATTGTTGTTAAATTTCATTCTTATAAAAAACAAGTATCCTCCTATAAACATAACCTTAGAAGATCGACAGGAATATTACCGAACCTTACAAGAATATTCAAAAAATGGAAATCTTAAGCCTACAATAAAATTCTTGATAAAACAATATAAAAAAACTTTAAGAAGGGTGTCCACAAAGAAGGAAAAAAGCTAAAACGTGGTCACCTCAAAGCTAAATCAAAAATGAAATCAATAAAGAAGTGGTTAATGGATAAAAAGATACTATTTCTATAGACGAAGCCATAGCTAAAGCGAAAAAGAGATATCAGAAACATAGAAAATAGAGTTCCACAATCTTTAAGTAATCCCAAAGAAGAAAAAAGCTATGGATGAAGTTATTACTTATGAGAAATTGTATGATATTCTAAGAAAAGAGAAATATGCTCAAGAATTGCAGAAAATTGACAAGGATTTCTTTAGAAGCGTAGTAGAATATCTCAAGGAAAAGGAAGCTATCGCAGAATCCCAGAAAGGAAAAGAGTCTATATTCAGTGCAGAAGCAGAGAGCACTATTAAACAGGTCAGTAATATCAAAAAATTGATTAAAGAACTCTATGAAAAGAGAGAATACAAAATTATTCAGTTAGCTATGTTTGCATCTAGGATCGCTGACAAGGAAATTCCATCCGCACTGTTAACAGAAGAGCGCCCTTTATTTTTAGATGTAGTCAACATATTAAATGTCTATAGAGAGAGCATAGTCCAAAACGTCATTGAAAAACGTCTCCCTACACCAGGAGAGCAACCAAAAAGCATAAAAAGGGATTTCCTTGACGACACAAAACAGAGTGACACTAAAGTAGTGCGCTTTATGCATGCCGTGCCAAAATTCGTGGCAAATGACATGAACACTTACGGTCCATTTGACGAGGAGGATACAGCAATCCTTCCCAACAAAGCAGCCGACGTCCTGATCGACAAAAAGAGAGCAGAGGAAATAAAACTTGAAAATCCCTAAGAAAGTCAACAGATTTTGCAGAAAGTGTAAGAAGCACACAGAGCATACTGTTAGTGTTGCAAAGAAGCGTGATCGTTCTGCATTGAAAAAAGGCTCTCTTCAGCGTCGTAGATTACGCGGTCTAGAACGCGGTGCAGGAAACAAAGGTAAGTCTTCTCGTGGTGCTCTCTCTAGCTGGAAGATGTATGGTAAAAAAGGTTCTAAAAAAGGTGACTTCAGATATAAATGTGAAACATGTAATAAGATGTCAGTCCAACGTAAAGGCTTCAGAGCTAAGAAATTTGAAATCGTTGCTAAAGAATAATAATAAAATTAATTTTTTCTTGCGAGAATAAAAACTGCTAGTCCTACTAATAAGAAACCAAATAAGGAATAATAATCTGAGCTTGCGCTTACACTGCCAACAGCCATGCCTGTAACACGACTCTGATCTAAAGAGAAAACTCCCAAGGCAAACAAAAGAATAGCGGCTGCTTGTTTTGCTAGTTCTTTGGTAACAATATCAGTCAAGCGCAATCTATGGAAAGGTTTCTTGGCTAATTCTTCAGGAGTAAATGCATGTAAGGCATCACTAAGTTGGTGTTGGGTGCGATAAAGAATATCATTAAAGTGTTTATCTCTGATTTTGCCAGCTCTATAAGCGGTAATAGCTTTGTCTAAAGTAGTATAAGCTGCGCGAGTTGCGAAATCTTGACGTCGTTGATCAAATACAGCGCGTCGAGTGCGAAGCACGCCAAGTTCTTGAACAGTTTCCATCATATCTTCAGCGTCTGCTCTATGCCCTATAGCTTTCAATTCACGACTTAAGTGTTCGTAATTAGCTGTAGTATCACGTTTATACCATTTTTTAGTTGAGTCTTCTTTATATTTAGAATCAAATTGTGTTGTATAGCCTTTGGCCATAAAGATTACTTCCTAGTAACTCGTAAATATAAGAAAACAATGACTGCTAACAGTGCAATAATAATGAAAGGAGATGCAGAACCATAAGTAGTGCTAAAGACAGAATAACCTGTCAAACTAGGATTGTCATAAGAAACAAAGAGAATAAATCCTGTAAGCATTCCCAAAGCTATTGTTAAGTAAGTAGTTAATCGTGTAAATAAGTCTGTTTTTTCCCTAGTCTCTATTTTTACTTGCTGCATTAGATTTCTTGTCCTTAAAGAACTATATAAACCTTACGTCGCCATGGAGAAAGAGGTTCAGATAGCTTTATAAATCAAAAATGGAAGCTCTAGATATCATGAGTGAAATAATCCTCGAACCAAAAAGCCGATTCATTAAGGTACGTTGCCCTAAATGCAAGAATGAACAAATTATATTTGGAAAGCCTGCTTGCCATGTAAAATGCTTGGTCTGTGAAAAAATAATCACTGAATCCACAGGCGGAAAGGGACGTATCAAGGCGAGAATTCTCGAGGTATTAAGCTAAATGCTCTATAAGAAAGAAAATTTCCCTGAAGAAGGAGAAATCGTTCTCTGTACAGTCAAAAAAATTCTTCCGAATTCTGTGTTTGTAGTTTTAGACGAGTATAAAGATCGTGAAGGAATTGTGCATATTTCTGAAATTGCTCCTGGAAGAATAAGGACCATTCGTGACTTCGTTGCTGAAGGAAAAAAGATTGTTTGTAAAATTCTCAGAGTCAATAGAGAAAGAAATCAATTAGATTTATCGTTGCGTCGAGTAACTGTTTCTATGCAGATAGCAAAAAGTACAGAAATTAAGCTAGAACAAAAAGCAGAAAAATTATTAGAATATGTCGCTCAGCAAAATAAAACAACTCTAGAAGTACTGCATAAGCAAATTGGAGAAAAGCTCATCAAAACATTTGGTTCTCTCAATGCAGCGTTCAATGAGTCACTAATACAGGGAGAAAAAATATTGGTAAATGCTGGTGTTGATAGTAATCTTGCCAAAAAAATTACAGAGCTCATTCAAACAAGAATGAAGCCAGCAGAAGTGGAAGTAACTGCAACCGTTGAATTAAAAAGTAGAGCAGCAAACGGTATCGACGTGGTTAAACAAGTAATAAAAAAAACTAAAGAGTATGGAAAAACAAAAAAATATGATCCTTTGTTCAAATATTTAGGAGCTCCGAGATATAGTATGACTATCAAAGCTGTAGACTATAAATCAGGAGATATTGCTTTGCGGGATATTGGAGAATTCCTAGTAAAAACCATGCAAAAAGAAGGTGGCGAAGGAAGTATATTCAAGAAATGAAAACAGAAATTCTTTGCTGCACCAAATGTAAGAAGTACACCATCAAAACTACTTGTCCTCAATGTAAAACTCCTTGTCTTTCTTCAAAACCAGCTAAGTTCAGTATTGAAGATAAATGGGGAAAATATAGAAGAATGGCAAAACAATCTGCTGAACAAACCAAAGCTTTATAAAAATACTTTACAGTAATTGAGATATGACTTGGGATATTAAAAAAGTAGCCAACACTGTGTTAAAAAACCCGATTCTTATTGAAGGTTTACCAGGTGTAGGCAATGTAGGAAAGATTGCTGTAGATTTTCTCATTGAAAAATTAAGTGCTCAGAAAATATTGGAATGCTCATCCTACGATTTGCCGCATTGTGTCTTCGTCAATGAAGAGAATACTATAGAGCTGCCAATGATAGAAGTATATCACACTAAAATAGGCAAGAGGAGTGTATTATTTTTAGCAGGAGATATTGAGCCAACATCAGAAAAATCATGTTATGAATTTTGTCATACGCTCTTAGATAAGTTCCACAATGTCAAGAATATGGAAATCGTTACCTTGGGAGGTATTGCTCTTCCAACAGTTCCTGAAAATCCTAAAGTCTATTGCACTGGAAACTCAAAAAAGAGTATGCAAAAATATGCAGCAACCACAGATACAAACATCCATGGCGTAGTAGGACCTATTATTGGCGTCTCGGGAGTCTTGCCGGCATTAGCGGGAAAAAGAAACATCCCTTCAGTAGCGCTATTGGCGGAAACCTTCGGTCATCCGCAGTATATGGGTATCAAAGGTGCTAAAGAACTTCTCAAAGTATTGCAAAAGGAATTAAAAACAAAAATAGATGTCAGTGAATTGCAAGAAGATGGTTCTATTCTAACAGAAAAGAAAAGATCTGCACTCAAAATAGAGAAACTAAAGAAGGCTGTAACTTTAAAAGAAACAAATAAGGGAAATCATAACGGAAAAGAAATTACATATATTGGTTAAGTAGAGACTGTTCTTTTGGGAAAAAAGAGATTATCAAATAATTGTCTATCTGTGGGTGAAATTTCATATGCGCTCATCAATTTATGGTAAGCAGTATGTCCAAGTCTATATCTATCTCCTTCAGCTTTAACAACAGTAGTTCTATCAAGACCAGTCAATTGAGAAAGTCTAATTTTACTATATCCTGCTTGCCTTCTCATATCAGCAAGAGCATCAGCAGGTAAGCTATAAGGTCCTCTAAATGTAACTCTTACAGGAACAACAGGATTCAAAAGATCTATTAAAGTATCCCTGGCAGGTAATTTCTTGAGAGCACTTTCTAAGAGACCAAGCCAATGAAATCTTGCCCGTGGATCTTCTAATGATTGTAATCTTGCTTCAAACTGCTCAATGAATGTATCTAGAGCATCGTGTAATCGGGGTGCGTAGAGATCTCTAAAAACAGCTAAAGGTATATTTTCTGGAAGTTCTCTATTTTTTGCTTGAGACATGTTCTTAGTTAAACACTAAAGTATAACCTTGGCCAAGATGAGACTCTTGTAAGGAATAAGTGTTTCTCATTTGCTGAGTATCTTGAGTTACTCTATCAACATTTCTAGTTTGAACAGCTGTGTTAGCAAAAAGAGAATCTTGTAAAGTTCTACGGTTAGTGTCTGCGGTGTTAGTATATCCATTAGTATTGCCAAAGTTTCTATTCAAGTTGATTTGTTCTCCACCACAAACAGTTTCTGTAATAGTAAAATCATTTCTGCTGCCTTTATAATTGCCTTGTAAAGTACGTTGATAACTAGGGGTGCTACAGTCACCAAAGCGATAATCTGCTGAGCCAGTGTCAAAACCAGTTCCATATTGTCGAGAAGTTGTTTGATCTTGGTTGTCAATTAAGTTTCTGCCATAGGTAGTTTGGCTGCCAAAGAAATTGTCAACAAAGTTTTCATGCATGCTTCTATCAACATTTTGGTTGGTGAAAAGGTTTGCAGTAGTAGAATCTCTATTGTTAGTATAATATAAGTCTCCTCTGCCTCGTGGGAAAGAAAAGCTTTCATCGTAAACATTGGTGTTACCAGATTGAGGGTAGTAGGCTCCACGTTCTAAAGTATAAGGTGAACTATACCCAGTGCCATAAGACCCATAGACGTAGGCTGCTTCAGCGAAAGAGCCAAAGAGTGTAAAAAGTAGTATAAAAGATGTAATTACAAATGTTTTGTGGTTCATTGTATAAAATCTCCTTAATTTGTTACTATTAGACAGTTATGACATATATATAAGCTTTTCGCCCTTCTAAAAATTAGCCAAAATCACTCATAAAAGGCTATACATTTGTTTTGGACGCAATTATAATCTTTAAGAGCCATACAGCCATAATCACAGGTAGATTTATAATCTCTAATAAGACGTTCAATATTTGCAGCTTCATTTTTATGGACAAATACATAACAGCCAAAAGGACATTGAGACTCGACTTGTTGACAATCTAATTTAACAGTACAATGATTCGCTGTCTCTATCTCGGTTAAAATACTCTCTTGACCAGTAGAAATAGAGCTAATACAACCTCCTACAAAAAGAAGAAGAGTTACAAAAACAGATACAAAGACGCGATGCATAAAGCCTAGTAAGAAAAAGAAGCTAATATACTTTTCGATAATTAAAAAGTTAGAAATCTGTTAATGCTTTTTGTTTTTTGAGTGCTTTGTCTGCTTGATCTAAAAGAATAGTCCCATATACACCGTCGTAGCCAGGCTGCAATTTAAGGTCTTTTGCTCGATTTTTGAGAATAACTTGGACTACAGCAGGATCAACCACTTGCGCTAGAGCTGGTTGAGGTGCTTCCAATAAGACATTATATTCAGTGCCAAATTTCCCAATCAATTGTTGATAAAGTGCTGTCAACTTTTTCGAAGTCATCAATTTAATATTATAGACTGATCCAAGAAGTTCATGCAAAGGAATCAACGAATGAAAAAAAGGAGCATTAGGTTTGACATAACCAACAGGTCGATCTGCTAATTGTTCGACTCGATACTCAACACCGATAGTCATTTCTTGTTTGCATTTAGGACATTGTTTGTTTAATTTTCTAGATTCAGCAGGAGCCATCATCACGCCACAAGCTCTATGACCATCAAAATGATATTTTCCATATTCCGGAGGAGTTTCAATCGTTCCTTTAATTCCTATGCCAGTGCGTATGGCTTGTAAAATATTTTTATAAGTTAATTCCTTAAGATCAAAAATAGTCGCTTCTCTCCCAAGTCTCCAAGGATGGGAAGAGTGAGGATCAGAAAAACTTACAATATTGTATTTATCTAAACTAGAAATTCTCCAATTCATTGCTCCACTTTCAATTGCATGAATATATTTTGCGCGTTCTTGAAAACATTCTTCGACAGAATCAAAACCAGATTTGCTCCCAAGTATGCCAAAAAACGATGTCCACGCATGCCCAGGTATCACTTCTATATCTGTGCTAATGCTACGTAACATATCAAGAAATTCAATACTATTCATGCCAAAAATAGGTCTGCCATCATAATCAATCCTGCCTTTTTTTAACAATGCATCAATAAATTGTTTGACAACTTCACCATTAGGGAATAAAACTACATGATGTATTCTTCTTCCTCTTCCACCTTGGGAATACATTAGACTAATTTCTGTCTGCCAGATAAAAGGAAATTTAGTTTTAGACCAAAGAATACCATTTTCATCTTCTGTTAATTTTGAAGTTATTTCCTTATGCCATAAAGGGTGTTGTGCGTCACCAGTACCAAGAATATGTAAACCTTTAATGCATGCATTCCGTTCGAGATCTTCTAAAGTAGTCTTTTTACTGCAAGCCTGAGCATATCGTCCATGAATATGGAAGTCACCTATTATTTTCATCAATAGTCACCACATACTGACCGTAGTCATGATAATCACCAGAGGTATAAGGTTTTATACACTTTATTAAATTACGCTTTCTATACTTAATAATTGTATTACGGCATGAACCTACATCTCGACCAGTAATCTTTGCTAAGTCTATACTAGTAAAATATCCTTTCGATTGTTGTATTTTTTGCATAAAATTAAAATAAGTTTTGTCTATGTCTTTTCTACGAAACACAGTAAGAATATAAGAATTAAGTATCTGCAGAAGATTATTGGATTTTATTTGAGAACGTAAGGAAAGATTAGCATAGAGTTGTTTGAGTTGTAATTGACCTCCGAGCTGTAATCTCCAGTTTCTTCTAGGTTCACCACGTTTTGAAGGGTAAACATTTCTTGGATAAATAGAGCTTAGGAGATTTAATGAAATTAAAAGATGTTGAATGTCTTTAAGAAGATGGGATTCAGGATATTTTTCCAAACAAGCAGAAGAAATTGAAATATGATATGATGCAGTATTTACTGTACCTTCATCATCAATAAATTGAGATAAAAGAGCGTATTTTTGTTCTTGTTGTAATGAAAATATAAAAAGAGGAATATGCGGATTAGTTTCAACTTTCTTACCTGGTTTAATGCCTAAAAGAAGAAATATAGAAGAAAGAAATCTAGGAAACGTTACTATTGTTAATAGAGTATTTTTACGTGGACGTTTTTCAGAAAAATAAGGAATATTACCTAGTACAGAAGATATATCTAACATAAAACCATTAAAAATATTACTATCAGAATTCATATAATAAGGATTTAGTTTAATGCTAATTCCACCATCTCCCAAAATTCCAGCTATAACTCTAACTCCGGCACAGGTAGTAAAATCCAAGGGAAATTTAGGATTATAGATACCTCCACCATCTCTGCCTCTAATAAATACTATTTTATCTTGATAATCTAATTGAAAATGCTCACAAACTGTCTTCAAGACATCTAATCGAATCAATGAATTTTTACTTAACCAATGACACAATATTCTTTTACTAATCTGAAGAGTTCTAGCTAATTTATGAATACCGAAAGATCTAATTTGAGAGTCCAATAATTGGAAAAGATTATCTTGAAGTTCAATATATAATTTATTCAAAGGCAAATCCTCTAAATATATAATGCCATTGTCTAAAGGAGTCATTAGAACAAAAAGATTTAAAGTATTTATAAATAATCGGAGGCTCTTTGAGAAGTAAACTACTTTTCTAATCTCTATTTAGAAGTTTTCCGGAATTTTCGGAAAGTTTTCGAAATCAAGCGCTGCGGCTTAAGCAATAAGTTGTTTGTTTTCCTTGTCCACTTCTAGATAAAGTATAGTGTGTTAGCCATGCGTCTAATTCTTGACCAAAATCATGCATAGTACGAGCTGGTTGTTCCCATTGACTAACTCTTGCCAATTGATCTAAGGTTACTGATTGTCCTAAACGTTGGAGTAGAAACTTAAGAACTTTCCCAGTGCCAGCATCTTTCATAACTTCAGGACCATGCTCTGTTAAACAATAATAAGATCCCTTATCTAGAATACCAGGATATGAAGGTTGTGTTTTTCTCATAGTTAAGTAGCAGAAGAGTTAGGTTTTAATTTAAAAAAGAGATAGTAAATTATGACTCCATTGACAAGTAGGCGAAGAGCAATAGAAAGATTCATTTCAGAAGGAATAGATGGGTAAAAAATAGTTATAATGCCTAAAATAGAAAGGATAATAGCTGCTGTTCTTGCCCATGGTTGTGATTTATAAAATCCTCTTCCAATAAAATACGACAAGATTGCTAAGGCTATAAAACCTATACGAAATATAATAAATGGATTTAGATTTAATTCTAGAGCATTAATAGTTGTAGAAGATAAAAAGGTTGTAAAAAAAGTTATTAGTAGCTCCATCAAACTTTGTAGTACAGCATAACCAAATAAAGAACCTCCTATTATAGTGAAATGATAAAAAAGAAATGAACCTCCAATAGAACCGAAAATAATATTAGGAGAAAAAAAGAATGAGTAAATAAAACAAAAAGCTGCACCTATATAATAATAAAGAGATAAAAAACGTAATCCTTTTAATATTTGTTTCATAATTATGCTACTGCATTATCTACAGTTAATTGTGTTACTACAGCAGTTCTATACATATAATCTAGCTGTACTAAGACTAAATTCTGGAAAGTAACATCTTGTAAGCTAGTAGTATCAATAGTGCAAGTAATATCCTTCTCTTTATTGACTAATCTAATAACACCGCTGTTCTGGTTGTTGAGTTGAGAACATTCAACTGTGAAAGCTCGTTCTGGAGAAGTTAAAGTGACTTTAACCATGTCTTTCAAATTGTCTTGACCGGCACAAACATTCGTGAAAGCATTAGGCTCATACACTACACCTGTGCCCATGTTCTTGACTTTGAAGCTTAGCTTGACTCTGCTAGCGCCAACAGAAGTCTGTCGTAAATCAGTAGCTTGTAAAGGTCCAGCAGAATTGTGAAGAGCGACACTAGGTGCATTAACATCACAAACATCATTCACACTCTTACGAGCAACAACGTTTTTCTTTAAGCAAAGATTAGCAACTGCTTTAGTTTGATAAGTGTAACAAATATCTGCGCGTATTTGAGTAGTAAAGGAAGCTGGAATATCAATAGTATATTTTGCTTCACCAAATTCTAAGGATTCTTCTGAACCTGGTTGAACTAAATCTAATTCCTTGGAGGCACCCATAATTTCGCGTGCATTAACAACATTCAAAGAACGTAAATTAAATGAGGCTTGAGGTATACCGCTTAAAGAAGCAATCAAACTATTTTTAGGAACAGTAAATTCTCCGCTGTTTTTTAAGAGAAGAGTAATGAAGAAAGTTTCTTGACCATTGTCTAAGACATGAGTAGGAGGTTCATTTTCAAAAAAAGCTACATCAACTGCCTGTGTCCCTCCTATAAAAGGAGAATCATTTTTAGATTGTTGAGATCCGCCGCCCTGACATCCTGCAAGCACTAGTGCTACAAGAGCAAGGAAAATAAAGCCTCTTTTCATTGAAAGAAACTGTGTTTCTTCTATTATTTAAACCTAACGTAAACAAAAAGCAAGAGAAAAAGAACTAAGTAAAGGAATAAGGTTGCTGAGTAGAAGAGCGAAGAGGAATAGAAGGTGTAGAAAGTTCTTGCTCATAAGGATAATGCAAGGTAATTTTATATTGATAATCTTGTCTTTCTTCAAATAAAGAGTCATAGCCTGTGCAATGCACTTTTGCTTTGCCGTTGCGTAAAACTAAAGATAATGCAGATCCTTTGCCAGTTTTAAAACGCTCTTGGGAGCTAGTGCAGTCAAAAGAAATAGCTCCTCCGCTGGTAGATTCTAGTTCAAAGCTAAATTGCTGTTCATCATCTGTCGGGTGAATGCGACCGAATTCATAACTTGATCCAGAAAAAACACCTTGTTGCTGCCATCTGTCTTCAATAGTAATATCTAAGGTAACGCCTACGCCATTGGTAATGCTGGACAAAGTACGAACAATGTTGGTAACAGTAACAGGATCATAAGCATAACCAAATCCTAATTGTGATCCACTAAGGCTTAAAGTGGTAGGACAAGAAAAAGGCATGGTAGCTTCAAGATCGAAAGTGCAGAATTGAAAATAAGAAACAGAAGGATAATCATTAATGAGCATTTTCACAAAAAAAGAAGTGCTTGCCCCTGCATCTACATTGCTAAATTGAAAAGTGCCATATTGCAATCCATTATCTCTTCTTCTACTGGCAGATCCAACATAAGAGTACTCAGTGCCTGGTGCTAAAAACTCTGGTCCTCGAGCAGTTTCCCGAACAAGTGCTCCTTCAAGAGTAAGAGTTTCTTGCTCAAAATTAGTAAACCCCTCATAATGAGTAGAACTTCCAACAGTAAAAGAATCCACAGTAATAGATTCTTGATTAAAATTAAAAAATTTAAGAGCAATGCTAAACGGACCATCTAGAGCATTAAAAGGTGGATTATTAGGAAGAAATCCTACTTGTACTCCTTTGCCACCAATCAAGCCAGTAAAAGCTGTGCCTTCACCTTGTGGTTCCTTATCAGAGGTAGAAGGAAAACTAATGCATCCAGTCAAAAACAGAAGTAAAAAAAGAAACAGGAGATTACGCAAGAGCATTCACTCCAGGCAATTCTTTTTCACGGTAAATATCAACCAATCCAGATTTGCGTATAACAACATCATAGTCTGCTCTGGCAGTAAGTTCATAGGCTCCTAATTGTTCAGGAGGTTGTGTAACTCTATATTCACATTTGAAAGATAAAGGTATAGTAATTTGATTTTGAGTTGTTGTATTAAGATTGAAGAGTTGTAATAAATAAGTGTTCACAGTTTTCAAGCTATCATCGCGTAAAGTCATTGCTTGTTCACCAGTAAAGTCGCATGTTGATCGTTCTTGAAGCGTATCAAAAGTTATGCCTAAAGATTCTGGATAAATAAGTTGTAAACTGTTCAGTCTTGCAATAGTGCCAAAGCGAAGTTCATTTTTGACAAATCCTACGCGAAGATTAGGATAATTGGATTCCGTAAGGGGCATTTTGCCAGTCCCCATGGTCAATAAATAAGGTCCACCACATCCTCTTCTACATTGGGGAATACTAGTCTCATCAGAGGTGCTAAAAGTAAGATCGTTTTTCACGCTGGGAATTTGCAGAAGATCATCAGGTGCTTCTGCTTCCTGCACAGTCCATAACTTAAGTCCTGCTACTTGTAACATTCTCGTTCGTGCCTCTAAGACAATACGTTTTTTCATGTATAGTCTATTGCCAACTTCTGTGCCTTCTCCTCGATCTAAGATGCCTTGCCAATTGAAAGCTGTTTGAAGAGTATGGAAAGTTAGTCCTTTAGGAAATCTGCAGCTGACAAAATGAGTGCTAGTTGCTTTTTTTGGTACATTCAGGCTTTGAAGTTTATCATTAATATAGACTTCTCCTTCTTGTACTCGCTTGCCGTCTCTATCTTCTTCATAGCAAGAAAATAAGACTATTTGATCATCATATAGCTGGGTATCTGTATTATAGAAGCCATCAATTTGTACTTTTGCATCTAGTCGTACTGGTTTCCCTTCTTGAAATGCATCTGACGCTTCAAAGCTTAAAAATTGGATGCCTTTTTGTGGTTCAGTCTCTGCAATATTAGGATTATCCCATGTAGGATAAAGAAGTTCTTTAAAACTAGACAAAGGATTTTTGATATCGAAATTTTCTCGTGCACTCTCAAACTTCGTTTGTAACATAAGACGAATATCTTCTGTCGTTGCTGTATAAAGAAGAGAGAATACAAGTGCAGTAACAATAAAATGTCCAAGTTTCCAGGAAAGAATAAAATAAACTGCAAGTGATCCAAAAATAAAAATAACCCAGTCAAAAGACAATAATTTAAAAACTATGGTAGAAAAAAAATAAAGAATCATCAATAATAAAGTAAATCCGCGTGGATTTCTAACAAGAGGTTTAGGTTCGGTGCTAGATCCTCCACCACCCCCATTTTGAACAACAACTTTGGTCGTTTTTGATTTAGAACTTTTTCCTTTACCATAAATAAATCTCTCTCTTAAAATGGCAGGCAATACTGAAAGAAGTCCTGTTTGTTTCTTGGATTCTTTAACTTCTTCTCTTAATTCCTCAGTCACTTCTCTATTGTGAGGTGCTAGAATATCTTGGATTCCCATTAGTACACTCCATACAAAGAAAAGTTACGCAAGGAAGACATCCAAGGAAGCAACATCGAAAGCAGTCTCCGCAATAATACGTAAATTATTCTGTCCAGGAACAACATAAGAGCTAATATCAAAACTAAAATGATCTCCATAAGTATCAAGATAAAGAGGATAACCGTTCACTAAAACAGTTGCAACTTTTCTGCGATTATCAGCACCTAATTGCAGTTCCATGAACACTGAGCCACTACCAGTAGGTACACTAAAAGAATAACCAGGAGCTTTGCCAGCATCTATATCGCCTTCAAGCAGCATGCGTTCTAAAATATACTTGCCACCATCAATGCTGAGTTCCAAAACATTTCTTCCTTCATGAAGATCGTTTCTATTGAAATCATGGCTTACTTCACCAGCATCACACACAATTTGTTGTTGGCTGATAACTTTGCTGTTAAGTCTAATCCAAAGAGTTCCTTTTTCGTTAGCAGTTTGGCAGTTAATAATATAAAATAAACTTAAATGTCCGAAGCGTTGGAGATCATCTGCACTTAAAACAAAAGTTCTTTGTTCAGTAGTATGCGCTAGGGTATAAGTTTTAAACAGGGTCACGTCTCGTAAGACATAGCTGCTTCTGCTAAAGCCTCCAGAAACTGAAAAGGTAATATGATTAACACTACGTATAGAAGAAGCAGGAAGTTGTAAAGGCAATTGTGAACTAGTAAGAGGACCACTAAAAATTTCTCTGTCATTCAAGGAAATAGTAATGCTGCCTTCAGCTTTCTCTAGAAAAAATAAGAGGCGAACATTGTCAAGAGGAGCATCTTGTGAAACTTTAAAAATGAGTTCTTTTTCAGTGCCTGAGAAAAATCCTCCGCTAACATCAAGAGATTTTGCAAGGAGTTCTTCATCTTTATCTTGATCTGTATATAAAGAAACTGAAGCTAAGGGTTTTGCATAAATTTTTTGACCAAAGGGTTGAAGCTCGCCTATGCTTTGACTAAAAAGTATTTCTTGCTGTGTTGGACCATAACTGCCGCCATAATTTGGCTTTCCAGAGGAAGGATAATAACCAGAACTTGGCTGACCCACTAATTCTTCTTTTTGTCCTTCAGGAAGAAGAACGATATATATCAATAAAAATAAACCAATAAATAAAATCAGATAATAAGCATTAAGAGATTCAGGTAAATCTACTCCTCCTTTTCTGCTAAAGCCCCTTTTCACTAGTCAGAGTGAACTGAGAGATTATTTAAACCTTACGACAGGAATTCTGCTCTAAAAATCAACTAAAACAAAGTATTAATATAGCTTAAAGAGGTTGTCCAAAAATATGAGAATCTTAAAAGACAATCAAAAGCGTGGAGAAGTCTTAGTCAAAGTGACAACGCTCGATGATTTATGGTATCTCAGTCAAGTTTTGGATAAGCATGATTTCGTAACTGGGGATACTGTCAGAAAGATAAAATTAGGAAATGGTGAAGAGGGAAAAACACAAATTATCAAAAAACATGCTCGCATCACTGTGGAAGTAGAAAAAGTAGAGTTCCATAAATATACTAACGCATTAAGAATCAATGGAAAAATAAAGGAAGGTCCAGAAGACGTGCAAAGAGGAGCTTTCCATACTATTAATGTAGAAGAAAATGATACTTTGCTTATAGTCAAAGAGCACTGGCACAAATATCAAAGAGATAAACTGAAAGAAGCTTGTAAAGAAAAGCTCCCTAAGATTCTTATCTGTGTATTGGAAAGAAAAGAAGTATCCTTCGCTTTGCTCAAAAGATATGGTTATGAATATATTAGTGACTTCGAAGGAGAAGTGCAAGAAAAAGCTTTTCCAAATATAAAAAAAGATGCTACTTTCTATGCTGACATTGTAAAGCGATTGCAAGAATATGATCAGCGCTATAAGTTAGACAAGCTCATAGTTGCTTCCCCAGCATTCTGGAAAGAAGAATTCAATAAAGAAGTAGTAAAGCGTGCGCCAGATCTAAAAAAGAAAATACTCTACACAGTATGTCATACTACAGGAAAAAGTGCTATGCATGAAGTGCTCAAAAGTGATGAAATTAAAAAAGCATTAAAGGATGAAAGAATTATTGAAGAAATACAATTAGTGCAGGAAGTATTCAAAGAGATTGCTAAAAATGGCAATGCTGTCTATGGCATGCGGGAAGTCCAAGAAGCTGCAGATATAGGTGCTATAAAAATATTATTAGTAACTGATGAACTCATTCAGCAGCTAAGACAGTCAGAAAGTTATGAACCTCTAGATAACATCATGAAAACAGTGGAAGCTGCAGGCGGAGAAATTCATATTATCACTGCAGAGCATCAGGCAGGACAAGAATTACAAGGAATTACAGGCATAGCTGCTATTACTCGTTATAAAATAAAAGAATAAAAAGAAAAAATAAAAAAGAAGAATTAAGGATGACCAGGGACTGTGCCTGCTGGTGTTGGACCAGGAGGAGTTGCTGCTGGAGTAGCTGGTGTTGGAGGTTGTCCTGCTGCTGGTGCTGGCTGTTGTCTTCCAATACCTAGCATATATTTAGCGGCAATACCACAAACAGCTGCGAATGCTAAAGGAATAGCTTCAGCTGTACACTCTGCTACAAGTTTTGCTAATCCATAAGTAGGATTGCTATCAGCACCAAAAGTTCTCATAAAATTATTACCATAAACTGCCAAAAGACCTAAACCACGACCTAATTGCTTAGGAATAATGCCTGACTCTCCTAAATAGACACAAGTCATACCTAGAGCATCATCGATTGCGTCTTTAGGCATAGAAAGTCCTTGAAGATAATTCTCTACAGTTCTTGCTGTATTTTGAGGAATGCCAGATCTATTATAAAAAGTTGCCAGAGAAGTCATTACAGCGCCAGCTGTAACCACATGTATTGCTATTGATGTTGATTTTTTCATGATTGTATTTATCCTCCCAATGAATAAAAAATTGAAGTATACTGGAGTATATAAATCTTTCTAATTGTAGTAACTAGGGAGTAGTATCCATTTACCAAAGAAACCTGGTGAACTGTAAAAAACGAGGCTCCAAAAGTGCCATTTTTGCCAGTAAAAGGCTAGGAAACTCCCGATCATGAGTAGTAATTAGCTTGGTTATTCTGGGTTGTTGCACCAGCCGAATCAGTTTGTTATAATCCTCTTTATGAAATCGTTGTAACATCATTTTATGAATCAAGAGATGAACCCATAATTCAAAGCCAATGCGTTTTTTCCAAAGGTGTTCATAGCTCTTGCCAGTGACCAATGCTTTAGTGAGTTCTTCAGCAGCCATCATGCCAGGAATAATGCCTCCTAAAGTAGAAGCCTTAACTTGTGTTGCTGCATCACCAACTAAATAAACATGATCTTTTTCTGTAACAGTCTTAGGATCATACAAAGGAATAATGCCGCTCTGCCACTCCAAAATCTTTCCAGGTCGTAAATGATGAAGCTTATCAAAATAATGTTTAGGTTTGTCTAAAGAGCAAATACCCAGTCTTGCTATCTTGTTGCTCTCAGGAACCAGCCAGCCAAAATAGCCTTCATCAATAAAAAACTCAACTAGATCTTCTGCGCAATGAGTTTTAATTCTCGCTTGATGACCAATAATGAATTTTCTTTGTCCATACATACCATTGCTCTTGGCAACTGCACTCAAAGGTCCATCTGCGCCAACTAAAAGATCAGTCTTTGAAGTTTTTCCGTTAACAAAATGTAAAGTATGTTGTTGTCCTTGTCTTTCAGAACTGAGAAATTTATGATTGCTATGGTATTTTGCTCCATGACTTTGTGCGACTGTAGCTAAATGTGCATCAAATTTTGTTCGATCAACAATGTAATTTTTAGGAAGAGCAATTTCCACAGATTTCCCATCAGGGCCAAAGACTTGTGTGCGGCTAATTCTATTAACGACGAAAGAGTCATCAGGTTTCATGAGTTTGTTCAGGAAAAAAGTAGTTAGCCCAGTGCATTGGACTGGTTTCCCAATAACTTTATGTTCTTCGTAGACGTCTACGGAAAATCCTCGCTTGCAAAGTTCTGCTGCTAAATGATTCCCTACAGGTCCTGCTCCTATAATTGCTACCATAAAACAAAAATGAGTAAGAACATTTATAAGTATATCTTTGCGCAGAAAAAGGAAAATGGTGATGATAGATATTTTACTTGCAAGCATAGCACTTCTTGGTTTAGGTGCTGCAAGTTGGCATGATCTGAAAACACGAGAAGTCCCTGATTGGATTACTTATGGATTAATATTTTCTGGCTTAGGTATTAGATTTATAGCTGCTCTTGGTCCAGAATCTTGGGTATATTTCTTCAGTGCAGTAATTGCTTTAGGAATTACCTATCTCTTGGGAAGTCTCATGTATTACACAAAGCAATGGGGTGGTGGGGATGCTAAAATGATTATGGCTCTGGGAGTTATATTCTCTACGCGTCCTGCATTTGTTGCTCCTGCCATTATACCTTTTCTTGCTATACTCTGTATCAATATTGTTATTGTTGGAGCTCTCTATGGTTTAATTTGGGGGATACTTTTATCATGGAAGCATCGAAAGAAATTCACAGATAGAGCTAGAGAATTACTGCAAGAAAAAAGAATGTTAAAAATGCGCATTATAGCGATTAGTTGTGCAATAGTAATCATAGCTGCAGCTTTCTTAGTGCAAGATCCTTTCTTAAGAATAGGTGTATTGACAGCTGGTCTTATGGTATTATTATACCCTTATTTATGGGTCTATATCAAAGCTGTTGAAAAATCTGCGATGTATAAGCATGTTAAACCACAACAACTCACTGAGGGTGATTGGGTGGAAAAGGATATTCTAGTGAATAAAAGAGTGATCTACAAAGTAAAAAATACAGGAATTGAAAAAGAAGATATTCAAAAATTGATCAAGGCTAAAATAAAAGAAGTATTAGTCAAGGAAGGTATTCCTTTCATCCCTCCATTTTTCATAGGAACGATACTAACAGTATTGCAGTGGAATATTTTAAATTTTATCTAAAAATCAGCAAAGGGTTCATCAGTGTTTTCTTCAAGCAGGTCTGAAGAGGAAGTCTTGGTATTAGGAGGAGTTGATGGTTGTGGTTCTGAAGCTTTTTGTTCTAAGGAAGAAAGCTGCGGTGCAATTTGTTGTTGAAGTTGTTGTAAACTTTCCTGTGAAGCGGGCTTTCCTTGCCAAGTAAGAGAAACTCCATCATCTTTGTAGCGAGGAATCACATGTAACAAGACATGATCTACTGTTTGCCCAGCAAGAGTGCCATTAGCAACAAATAAATTAGTTCCTTCACAACCTTCTAAATTTTCAAGAACTCCTGTTACTGTATGTGCTAAAGAGAAAAGCTTATTGGATTGTTCTCCTTGTAAAGAAGAAAAGTCAGCTATATGTTGTTTGGGAAATAGTACTGTGTGCCCTTTCGTTGCTGGCCTGATATCTAACACTGCCATGACCATATAATCTTCATATAAGACAACAGCATCTAATTTTTTTTGAACTATTAAGCAAAAAGGACAACTAGAGCCTTGCTTTGCTGTTTGACCTTGCTGTTCTTGCAAATATTTTATTTGTTCTGGAGAAAGTGTTTTCAAAAAATCTGGTAAAATTTTCTTTTGTTCTTCTGGTGGTAATTTAGAGATTTCAGTGAGTCGTTGAAGTTGTTCTGGAGAGAAAGGTGTTTCAGCCATCAGCCCAAAGCCCTGCCAACATTGACAACTTCCACATTCATGATGCCAGCTATAGCTTTAATCTGATCTTCAAGGACATCAGTAGATCCTTTGTTCTCGTCCATAGAAAAAGTCATTTTTAACGCAACAAGTCCAAAACCAATAGGTTCTTTCTCAACACGCATCATTCTGCCGCCATATTTTTCAATAGCTTCCTTAGATGATTGTTCTATTTGAGTTAAAGAAACATCCACGCCTTCAGGCATGATTTTCAAAGTGACGATGACATAAGCCATAGTTAGTTAGGACCTGAAAATTGGCAATTAGGACAGGTATAGCGTGCTGCAATCCTTCGACAGTAGAAGCAACGAACAATAAGGTGTTTTTCACACTGTGGACAGTTAAAAGAAGCATTGCCTTTAACATTTTCAAGGGGACGATGGCACGTCATGCATTGTAATTGTTTTTCCATAAAGTGATGCCCAAATATACATTTATAAACCTTACCTTAGTTAGAGCATACCCTATAGTTAAGGATGAATAGTTAAAAATATAAATAGATATATGAATAAAAAAAGATGAGAATTCTTTTAAGTAAAAAAAGTAGAGAATTATTATTTAATAAGTTAAAAGAAGAATATAATGTCAAAAATTTAAAAGAACTAAGTAAAAATATAAAAGTTCCATTTAAAACGTTACAAAAATGGAGATATGGAGAATTATATTTGCCTGATAAATTGATAGGAACTAAAGAGAGTTCTCTAGAAATTATTGATAAAAAAGAAGATAATTGGGGAGCTAAAAAAGGTGGAATAATAGGGGGTAAAAAGAGTTCTCTAAATCTAATAAAAAAGCTTGGAAAAGAAAAATATAGTCAAGTAATGAAAAATAGAGGGAAGAAGATAAAAAACACTATTTGGAAGAGATATAAAAAAGAAGAAGTGCTTAGTTTAATTAAATTAGGTAAACTAAGAAAAAGAGAGGAGATGTGTAAGAGTTTAGAATTAAGTCATGAAAGCTTCTTCACAAATAATAAAATTGCATTAGATACAAGCAAAGTTAATTGGAGTAGAGTAGATAAAAAGAAAGAACTGATATTACCAGAAAAGATGTCTAAAGAGTTAGCTGAAGAAATAGGCATTCATTTAGGGGACGGTTGCTTATCATTAGGAAAAAATTATTTTTCAGCAAAAGGTACAAACCTAGAAGTTGAGTATTATCAAAACTATATTAAAAGTTTATATAAAAAATTATATAATTTAAATCTTAATGTTAAACAGTTCGATAGTGTAAGTGGATTTGAGATATATTCTAAGGGTTTATTTGAGTTCAAAAACAAAGTGCTAGGAATACCATATGGAGAAAAAGTTGAAAGAATTGAGATTCCTAAAGAGATATTAGATTCAAAAAATAAAGAGATTTATAGAGCATGCATTAGAGGAATTTTTGATACTGATGGTTGTATTTATTTATCAAAAGAAGATACTTATCCCGTACTTTCGATTACTATAAAATCAAAAAAGTTAATTGACCAATTAGAAGATATGTTAAAAAAGTTGGGGTTTTTACCAACAAAATATAAGTGGAGTTTATATTTAAATGGGGTAATATTGCTCAAAAAATGGGTAAATGAGATAAATTCTAACAATCCTATAAAGAAAGAACAATTAGAAGAGGCAATAAAGGTAGTAGATTTATAAACCCTTTTTTAGTTATTTAATAGCGCCCTCGTAGTTTAGCTTGGATAGCTGAGAAAGCAGCCCAAAAAGAATACGAGCTTGCGGAGCTTGTGACACAGGTTCAAATCCTGTCGAGGGCGTATATTTTATTTGTGAAAAAAAGCTTTATAAAGAAATCAAAAGCAGTCTAAATCAATGATAGCAAATCAAGGAATTTTAAGGATTAATGAAGTAATCATGAGTATCTGGAGAGATGTTGAAAGGCACACATTGTTTGGTGCAAGGCAGATGCTGGAGATGCCAAGCGGACTGTATGATGTCATATTACATGCTCGAAAGGGTTGGCCTGCACAAAGTATAGTGGATCAAGCATTTGCAATTCCAGTGCTTAAGGGAGAATTTCAAGTTCATGATCTAGGAGAATATGCAGAAGAAAGAAGATTCGTGGGAGCTTTCTTTTTAAAGAATGAAACAGTAAATAGATATTGCGTTCGTTCAAGAGATAACAAGGACGGAGGGATTATATTCTTTGATTTAAAGAGAGAAGGAAAGGATGTTCTATCTACATCCATTACATTAGAGAAAAGTATAGGATTAGTAGACCTAGAAAGAAGTCATACTGGAATAAGAGAGCACATAGGGGAAGCAAAAAAGTATTTTGAAAGTATAGTTATGAGCCCTGAATAAATAACTAAGAAGCTGGTTCTGATAGTTTATTAAGAAATACCATGAAGAGGAAAGTCAGTAATAAGACTGATAAAACTAAGAGAGGATAATGAATAACTGGTTGTAGATTAAGTTTTAAGAGAGCAGCAACACAGAGACCTAAAATTATAGCTATCAATAGCATGGTATAATCTCTGTAGTCCATGGAATAAGAAAGAAAAAAGAAGTTTA
The DNA here is from genome assembly GCA_018302985.1 of Candidatus Woesearchaeota archaeon. Taxonomy (GTDB): domain Archaea; phylum Nanobdellota; class Nanobdellia; order SCGC-AAA011-G17; family UBA489; genus JACOVP01. The sequence continues at coordinate 37,713 of JAGVZA010000005.1, forward strand.
TAAAAGTAATGAATGAAGGAAAAAAATCGTTATTGAGGTATTGAATCTGTAGTTTTGGATTTTTGTATTTGTTCTTCTATATATTTTTTGTCTTTTAGAGATTCTAGATATGCTTGGCTTTTCTCATATTCTTCTGGAATCATGTCATGGGGAATTGAACTAGAAGGCATATCTGGTCCTGTTGGGTCTCCTCCTCCTGGATTTTCAGGCGGTAATGTGCCGAAATAAGGTGGCCAATAAAATCCTTCTGGGCAGTCAAATGGTGGTTGATAGTATCCTCCAAATGGAATTGGTTCATTTATGAAATCACCATTGCCACATTGTTGGTTGTAAACTGGCGAAAGATAGTTTTCGCAGCTATTAGTAGTGCATTGTTGGTTATTGGTACAGGATGCTGGTGCTAAAGGAGGTGTTGAGCTCGGTGGAATTACAAAAGGTTTTGGAATTAAACCGAAGTTACCTCTCGGTACATAAGGAAATGGATAGTTATAATAGAATTGATAAACCCATGGCAAAGAATTTGGATTTGCATAACAGTCAGCATTGCCTGTTGAAGGATTACAGCTGAGACCAGATCCTGGAGGTGGCTGGCAAATATTATTGACGCATGTCCCTTGATAATATCCGCAATCCCAGTCAGACATACAAGTTCCTCCGCAGTTTTTACATACTACATCATCATGTCCTAATTCATATTGTTGTTCATCCCACATATTTTCTATCAATAATGATCCGCTGTCGCGTGCTGCGCCTAAGTTGTTGTTGACAAAGTTATTAGCAAAAAAGCCATAATAGTAGAATCCATCCGCGTTTATTCCATATCCTGAAATGGGATAGAGTGGATTTGGGGTGAAGCCATTTCCTTCAATATGATTATTATAGGTTCTATAGGGAAAAATATAGGATGAAATTAGGTAGTTGGGATCTATGTAATATCTTATGCCATCTGCTCCATTATTGAGTACGCGATTATGGCTTAGACGTTCCACTCCTGAATAGGCATTAAATCCCGTTCCCATGCCAGCTGTCAATTTTGCGTCAAAGTTAAAACCTTCTAAAGTGTTATAGCTCAAATCATTGCAAATAACATTATATGCCCATTGATTAGAAGCTCCATAGGGTGATTCTGGTACGTAAACTCCGCGATTATTGTTATTAATTTCATTGAGAATTACATAGTATAATTGCCCATAGTAGCTATAAATTCCATCTTTGATGTTGTTGCTAATGGTATTTCGATAAATAAATCTTGGATAACTATAATCAGGATAGACTCCTTGAAATTGAGTGCTTTGATGTGCTGAACCTACGCTTATGCCGTTGCGGTTATTGCCATTAATAGTGTTGCTTCTAACGTCTGTCATACCATTACCTTTTAGCAAGACTATTCCGTCATTAATGTTGTTGTTAATTTGGTTGTTGTTGATGTCTGTGTATTCTCCCCATTCTTTAAAGTCCATATCATAAATATAAGGGTTTGTTGTAGTATCTTTTCTGCCTGCGACGATTCCATCTTGACCATTGTTGTTCATGGTGTTTCCTGCGATCGTAGTTGTTCTATGATAGGGTGTTGAACTTTGGTAAAAATAAGTGCTTCTGCCGTTGAGTTGTATTCCTGTCAAACTATTTTGTGTTAAAGTATTGCTTTCTATCTTGTGGCCTGCGCTGAAATATTCTTGTATATTATTTAATGGAAATTGAGGACTTGTCCAAGTATAGGGATTTATTTCAAAACCAACATAGATCGCGTTAACTTCTATGCCGTCTTGATTGGACTGAAGAGTATTTTGTTTAATGGTATTGTTAGTGCTATAAGTTGTGATTCCTTTGTTGTTGTTAAGTATATTATTATTTATTATTCTATAGTTTTGTCCACTTTGAGGTATTGCGCAGTAAACTGGAAGTGGCTGAGCTGGAAACATATTTATCGTTGTTCCTAAACTGCATAATGCATTAGGTATTGTCGCTGTTAAGCTTGCTGGATTTGTGCCTGTTATGATCCCATAAGTGTTTTGTGTAATCGTTGAGCTGCTTACAGATCCTTGGCTTCCTTCTAATTGCATTCCTATCGCGGTTCTTTTTATAGTATTTCCAGAATAAGAATTTGATTGAGCGTTGAATGCTTCTTTGATGCCTGTTGTAGCTTGATCAATGTTGTTGTTAGTTATTTGGCTATTGGTTACTCCTGGACCCACAGAAATCGCGTTGGTGAATCTTCCTTGAAAAGTACATCTCATAATTTGAACATTAGTCAATCCTGGAGCTATCTGCAATCCGTCAAATCTTGTGTTTCCTCGAGCTTTTACTAATATGGTATTTGGATCGCATACGACTACTACATTGCTTGCTGTAATGACTGTTGGAGCATTCATCATTATTCTCCCACAAAGTGTCATGGAAGTTGAGATAGTTGCAGGTATAGTATTAGGAGTTACACAAGGAGGTGCTAAAGGTGTTGTTGGTGCTGGAGGAAGAGGTGTAGGAGCAGCAGCAATAGTTCCTCTGCGTATAACATTTCCTGTAGTAGGTTCGTTAATATAAGAAAGAATAACAGTAGCGAATAAAAGCAAAGCTAAAGTTAAAATAAACCCCTTTTGGAGTAGTCCTCTTTTCTGCATACTAAAAAGAAATCGAAATGGTATATTAAACTATCTAAAAAAAGAAAAAGGAGTTACATTCAATTAGATGCCTAAGTACGAGTTTGTCATATTCCCATAAGTTGGTTCTACTCCCAAAGCTCTATCAACTGCATCATAACATGCCTTACGTATTACAAAGGGATCAGTTGGAAATAGAGCAGCTAGAGGACCTAAATTATTTAGAGATGGTATATCTACAGGTTCAATATTATCGCAGATCTTTTTATTTCTCTTCCAAACTGCCTGATCATAAAAACAAGAATCACGAAGAGTATACCCACCACTAGCAGGAGCTTCTTTCGAAATCTTTGCGCAGTGTGATTCTTCTTGAAACAGATTTGCCATGTCTCTATAACAATAATCTTTAAATTCACCAGTTAAACTGCATAGTGCAGGATCTTTTGTCCGTAGAGCATAAGAATGTAAACAACGAGATATCTTTTGTGGTTTCTCATTATCTTCAATTTGTTGTTTTAATTTTTTAATTTGTTGTTCAGAATAATCTGGATAAACAGTTCGTAAGTTCTCTTCTTTAACTCCTTTGACATAATTGTTTATAGTATTGCATAAATCTATATTTTTTTGCCTTATAGCAATCTCAGTTACACAAGCATCATCTGAATCCTCATCTCCTCCAGGTTCTTCATCAAATCCTCCTGATCCTTCAGCTTTTTCGCATAGTGATGGTGTTTCAGACTCAACAACTGTAATTAAGTAGCAAGTTGCTTTTGAGCCATGATTCGAAAATTCTTCACATTGTTTTGTATCCGTACTATTTGAGACATCGATAACTGATAATTTGCAATCATCAGATAATTTAAAAAAGGTCTCTTGAGCAAATGCCGGTTCTTTTATTTCTTTAATCTTATCACACACATTCATATTTAGTGTCTTTGCCGCTAATTCTTGATAACAGCCCATTTTGCCTTCAACATTTGCAAGTGGTAGATCATCGCATTGTGAAGTATCAACTTGTGAACAACCAGTTAGTAAGAGAAGAGTTGTTAAAAATAAAGTAATGAGAAATGTCTTTGACAAATGCATGATTTCTAGTTAGAATAACCCTATTTATAGATTGCTATACAACAAATAAATAAGAAGTTAATGAAATGTAAAAAGAAAATGAAAAGGAGAGTTCTACTCCTCCACGTCTTCAAGTCCAGCATCAGTAATTCTAAAGATGCATTCAGCGTCAGCCAAGTACGGACTGTCCACAAGTTTTCCAACACGTGTTCCTTTCTTGCCTTTGCGGAGATAAATTCTAGTCTGGGAATTATGCCCAACTATATGACCTCCAATAGCTGCAGTAGGATCACCGAAAAAAGTATCTGGCTTTGCCATGACTTGATTGGTGACATAGACACATAAATTATATTGGCTTGCTAGTTTCATCAGCGTGTGCATATGCTTGTTTAATTTCTGTTGTCTGTCTGCTAATTGTCCTCGACCAACAAAATCTGCTCTAAAGTGAGACGTTAGTGAGTCAACAACGATCAAGCGAACAGGTCTATCACTTGCCATTTTCTGTTTGATCAAATCTTCAGTTTTTTCTGCAATCAACATTTGATGATCGCTGTTAAAAGCTCGTGCTACAGCAATATTTTTGAGAGTTTCTATAGGATCTATTTTCAAGGATTCGGCAATTTGCTTAATTCTTTCAGGTCTGAACGTGCTTTCTCCATCGATAAAGATTACAGATCCATTGGATCCTCCTTGTTCTACAGGTAATTGAGTTCGTACTGCTAAGACATGAGCTATCTGTGACTTGCTTGATCCAAATTCTCCGTAAGCCTCGCTAATCGCTCCAGTTTCAAAGCCACCACCAATCATAGCGTCAAAAGCTTTGCTGCCTGTGCTTAAGCGTATAACTTCTTGTCTTCGTTTCAACAAGTCTATACCAGTTTCAAAACCCATGTCAAGTTTGCTTCTTGCTACATTAATGATACGTTTGGCGACAGATTCTCCAATAGCACAAACTTCAACTAACTCAGCAGGACTAGCAACTGCTAGACTCATTAAAGTATCAAATCCAGCTTCTCTGAGCTTTTCAGCTGTAGCTGCTCCAACACCTGGTAGAGTATCAATACTTTGTGGCTCTGATTTAGTGGAGGTTTCCTGTTTAGTTTCCTTAGGTTTTTCTACCATGACAACTTCTTGCTGCATTCCTAGTACTTTAAGTTTACTCATTTGCATCATCTCCTTTGCTCTGCATATTTAGAAAAAGGTCTTCCTGTAGTTTTTGAACAATAAGGTGTATTTTAGGAAGATCACTGCGTCTAAGATTTAATTTCTCTTCTCTCCAGACATCTTGTCCCTTGTCTTTCCAAGCACGACGTAAAGTAACAGTTTTGAACTCTATTTCTGTGCCATCCTCTTGTTTTCGCTTATTAGCCCATATGACGCCTTCTATAGCGCCAGATCTAAATTTTTTCACTGGTAGATGATTGCTAACCATGTGACATCACTCCTTTGTTGCTTTCGCATTTTGTTTCAGTGTCCATGAAGGACAAAGCTAAGAAAGAGAAATCTATTTATAAGCAAAAGGGGGGTCTTTGAGAAGTAAACAGATACTAGAGAATATAGGTCGGGTTATTTTCTAATGAAAGTTCGAACGGTGCGTGAAGAAGGAGTGCACAAGGTAAGAACTTGTTGTTCACAGAATTTGACAAAGTTATTTTTATCAATAGCAGAAGTACAAGAAACACGAACATTAGTATTCTTAGGTAATGATAAGCCTGCTACTGCTTGTTTGCAATAGATTTGTGTCTGTCCTTTTTGGCAGCCATAGGCTCTATGTAAACTGCGTCCTAGATCTTGACCTGCTGCTTGGACACTAGGTTTGTTGCAAGATAAAGACCAAGTTTCTGGAAACGCTGCAGATGGTTGTATTCTAGTATACTCCCCAGAAATTGCTCCTCCTCGTTCAAAGCCAATAGCTACAAATAAAATTGCTAAGAAAAAGAGAATAGCATAAGTATTCCTCTTTTTTTGATCATCTGCCATGAAGAATCAAAGAGTGACGTCCTTTTTATAGCTTTCGTTATAATTGTGGAGCTTCTTTTACTAAGTCTTCAGCTAAATGCTCTGGATTTGGTTCTTCTACGCGTTGCACAAAAAATTCCATGCGTTGGAACATCTCGTTCTTAGTAACTCTGCCTGTCAAAAGCAATTGCTTACCTAGCAGCTGTTGTTTATAAGGTTCAAATAAAGAAATATTTTCTCTAAAGGGTAAAAGTGTAGCTTCATCAATGCCTGTTAATTGAAGTACTTGATCTCTAAATGCTACTGCGCGAATATTGCTCGTGCCATCATCGAAATAAAAGTTCAGCAAAGGTACAGGTTTTGGAATGACTGCTCCATGTTCTTGGCATTGTCCTTGCACAATTTTCTTGTTGCATTGGGTGCAGGCATCGTAAAATTTAGGCTCAAAAAGTTGTACAATCGTGCCAAAGAGTTGAACATTAGTATCTCCTTCTTGCAATTCATGAATTTTCTTTTTTTGTAGGCTTGGTCCGCTAGGTACTGGTCTTTCTATAACTGTTACTGTTTCACCCGGTGGATTCAAGATAAGTTGGCTCATAGTGCCTAGATGTAATTCCATGTATTGGGGATTTTGTTGATTCTGTCTTGCCATACTGTTAATAATCTTAACAATAGTGCCTTCTTGGAGTTGTCCTTGTTCCATATATTGTAAATGCTGAGTATCCCATAAAACTATTCTGATGGTGCCAGTCTCATCGCCTATTAAAAAACTGCCAACTTTGCCTTCGCGTCCTTGTTTGGAAAAAGAATGAACTTCATAAATACGTAACACTTTGCCTAAAAGATTAACATTTTTCATGCCAGCCATAACTCTATTGATCTTGACTCCTCGTCTGCGTAATTCATCTGCTAAGTTAATGCCGCATTCATTGGCAATAATATGTACAGCACCTTCTTTGCTGATTAGTCCAGAAAGCTTGTCAATTTTCTCTTTGACTTTAAGTTCTAATTCTTGATCAGTAAATCCTTTGGTTTCTTTGATTTTTGCGCAGATATCTTCGTAAGTAAGACCTAACATGTGATTTTAACCCCCAAATAAAGGACTGTAATTTTTTGGAGTCTCTACATTATTTAAGGATATCGCAAATGAAAAAGATAGATAGTCTGAAAGGAAAAAAGGTTTCTGTGTCTTAGCTGTAATGAGTAAAAGTTGATTTTCTTCCTTGATAGTCCAAATAAAATCTTGAGATAAAGAGCATTTAGTAGCACTTTCTGCACGATATTCTAAAAGACAGGGAATGTTGTTGGTAAGAGTAGTAAAAAATAAACCATACTCATGTAAGTCATAAGAAAAACTTTCAGCATAAGTAACTGGGAAAGTATAAGTAACATGTTTTCCTTGATAAGAAAGAGGAGAGGCAAAAGATCCAGAAAAGTCCATGTGTCTAGAAGTAATTGCTAAACTCAAAGTAGAGGAAGGAAGTTTTTTGAGACTAGGATAAGAAGTTGCTTGTAGCGTAGCTTCCCAATGAGATTTAACCAAGGATAAAAACTGTGCTTCAAATTGTGCTTGAGAAAAAGTGCAAGTAGGAGAAGAAAGTAAAAGAGGTTTGCCTTGGTAAAGAGAACAATCCTCACTGGAGAAAAAAGGTGCTAGTCCATCTTGGGTAAGTTGTTGCAAAGAAGTATGCACAGCATCACGTAATGCCTGACTCACATAAAAATTAATCCTTCGTTCATCCATAACTTCATCTAAAACAGAAGCAGAAGTTTGTCCAACTGCAGTATAAGTAACAGAATGTTGCAGTAAAGTTAAAAAAATAAGAAGTACTCCAAATCCTAGGACAATAAGGATAAGTGCACCAGTTCCTTGTTTAGAGATCATGCGTTAATCACACTCTGAGCTGCTTTCCACCAACGAAGTTCTACAATGATAGGGGTGTTTTTATGAGGGAAGAGCAGTGATTGATGATGATAAGTTTTTCCAGAAACAGGAACAGGAGAAGAAACCCAGCTTTGAGTTTGTTGCTGTACAGTAAAGTTGGAAAGAGGAGTAACAAAAGTGAGTATCCAATCAATGTGGTTCGGCGTAACATAACTAATTTCTTTCTGTGCCGCTTGAATAAATAATTGGCGATAAGATTCTTGTTCTGTAGATGATAAAAAGGAAAATGTAAGTAAGTCTCCATAAGTATAGCCCTTATCTAAAAGTTCAGGAGGTGTAGTATAAAAAGGAGGATTTGTAGCAAGAGGAGACGCTAAAAAAGTCAGTAAGGCTCTGTCAAAAGCATCTTGAAAAGGTAAATCTGCAGCAGTAAGAGATTCTTCCACAGTCTGTTGCTGGAGAGTGCAAGAAGAAAAAATAAGTATTGCTAGGAGTAAAGGAATTGCAATAATGGCTTCTAACCAATAGTTGATAAGTCCCTTACGCACGAGGCACCTCTACTCTAAAAAGAGCTCGCTTGCCTTCAACTAAAACATATTCTTGATAAAAAAGCTGTGAAAGCGGTTTTTCTCGTAAAGAATCTTGTGTAGTTGTTATGCGAACTCCAGATTCATCAATCGTATCCAAGGTAATACGTAAGGGTCTAGTAGTGCAAGTTCGTAAATGAATATCAGTAAAAGAAGAAAGATTAAAATGACCATGTAACATTCTACTTCGATCATCATAAGTAGAAAAACAAACATCAACAAGCGAGCGTCCAAAATAATAATCATTGAGAGTTTCTTGTTGTTGGGCAATTTCAAAAAAAGATTTCCCTTGTCTAGCTTGAAGAGACATAAGAATTAATCCACAAACCAAAACTAAGATGATGGAATAAATAGTAACATGGGGAAGACTAAAAGAGCCTCGCTTCATTTTCCAACATCCTTTCCAGAAACAAATTTAAGGTTTTGCACTGAAGGAGAAATACGTAAAGCAGAGTCAGTTAATGCTTGGTCTATGGTCGGATAACTTACTGTAGCTTTAATCACTGCTTCCTTTTCTTGACTATAATCTTGTACATAAAGGCCAAACATAAAAAGAACTAAAATAAGAAGAATGACAAAAAACAATTGTTCTACTACAATCTGACCTCTTTTCATAAATAGGAAAGGATAGAGCTAATTTATATGAGTTATGATTTCGGAAAAAGATCTACTGGTTGGTCATTAGGTGGTGAAGATTTAGGGAGTTGTTGTAAATACCTTTGAAATCCTAAGGCCAAAGCTTCTGCAAAGGCAGGTAAATGGTTGTCCAAAAGAGTAAATGTATTGGTGTTGTCTGTAAAGTCTATAAACACTGCTGGAATTTGTAAACGTTCTTTGTAAAAAAGAGGATGTGATTGTTCTAGAGTAGGTTGCGCTAAAAAGAGTCCTTGTTGTGCAGCTTGTTCTAAATTCAAAGGCTTTAAGTTTAGAGTAAAATCAAGCTTGTAGACTGCATGCTCAGGTGTATCTTGGAGTTGCTGGTTATGTAAATAAACTTTGCCTGATAAAGAGCGAAGTGACTGTTCTAGTGCTTCTGCAAAGAGTTTGCTTTGAGAAGAATCTTGTAAATAATAAAGAGTTACTATGTCTTGTGTAGTCGCTGTTGAATAAGAAACTAAAGGAGAAAGAATAAGGAGTTTGTCTGCTAGAGGTGGATTAAGATTCTTGGAAAAAGTAGTTAATTTTGCTGGAAGTGTATCTGTGAGTCGAGTATAATCAGCAGAAGGAAGAGTAAAGGGAAGAGCAATAGGAAGACCGCGCATAAAAGGACTAACTCGACTAGTAGAAACCAGACTAGAAGAGGAGAAAGATTGTTGCAAGGAAGATATTAAATCTTTACCTATAGTTAAAACACGTTCTGGATCTCCAGTATTAGGAGTATAACGATGATTAAAGAAAATGCTCATGAGTTGGTTTGGATAATCTCTTTTTTGTGCGCAAGTTGGCAAGCGTGAAGAATATGCCTCTGATAAAATGGGAGTTTGATCTGCGGTAAAATCTAAAAAAGTAGTAGCTTGGCAAAGACGTCCATCAGGAGCGATATAAGCCATAAAATAATGGGTATCAAGAGGTAATCTATAATAAGGAGAGGTAAATAAATCATACTCACTTAGTGGAGAAACTTTCCATTGTGTAGGTTTGGTATCATCAGAATAACCATAAGAGCATAAAGGTTTGTCATTTATTTTTTTGCTCAGTAAACGCTTGTTAGTTTCCTTTTTAGTTAAATCTAAATAAACACCATCTGCTGCAGTAATCAATTGAATGACATCTTCTTTAGGAAAAGAAGGAAGAGTAACATAAGGACAGTAGCAGTCTACTTGTTGAAAACTCATACATTCTTGCAAATAATTTTGTAATTGATCATAAACCATTCTTGAACGCACATCAATTTTATTCTCAAAAAAAACTTGATTAGTACAAGAAATGGTAACAATAATAAGGATAAGAGAAAGAATAAGACCTGTAAAAAAAGGAGAAAAAGATTCTTCTGCTCGTTTCATAGTTATGGACCTATAATATCTTTAATAGGCGGTCTAGATTGATTAATCTCCTTGGAAATGGAAAAAATGGTGTTGAAAAAGTTGCTCACTTGTTCTCGAAACATGACAGACAAAACAAGTAAGACTAAAATAGCAAGAATAAAGAGAATAACATACTGTAGTTCTAATGCCCCTTTTTTAAATAGCATATAAGAAGTTAGAGGAATGTGTTATTTAAAGGTTATGGAGTTCGTCAAAAACATTATTTATCTGAATCAGTAATAGAAAAGTGTGACAAGTTATGTGCAAAACTAGGTTTTTATTTCTTGTTAGGGACTATTAATTTTTGTATTCCTGTAAATAATACTTTACCTTCTCCCGTAGAAACTTGCACAATCAGCTCTGGATATCCAATATCTAGTATGTTTTCTGTTGTCCAACTCACTTTTATTTTATCTCCATCGCGTACTATCGCTTGTTCTGTAAATGTAGCAACTTCGTCAGGTTTACCAACATCACTATCTAAAATTTTAATGACTAAATCTTCTACAATGCAATCAATAACTTTAAGATTAATAGTGACTTTTTCTCCTAAATCTTTTCTTTCTTGAAGTTCTTCTTCCCACCATTTTTTTGGAGTTTCCAAAGTTTTTCCAAATTCATCTCCCCAATAAGTATAACCTGCAAAAGCTGCTTGCACTTTACAAGCATTAGGTTTTAGTTGCTGAGCTGGAGTGGATTCATCACATAAGGGTCTATTGATATAAGTTCCAGAAAATTGTGGATTAATAAAACACATCTGATCTGGTGTAGGCTTATAAAAATAAATTAAGAAAGGAATAGTATGGCTATCAGTAAGAAGATTTTCATTATTGGTATAAGTAAGGCTAAACATTGCATCCTTGCTATCTTCAATAGGTCCACTCGTCGATTGAGTCGCAAAAAAAGATTCCAAAGGATAAAGTTGTTGAGTTAAGGGTAAGGGTATAGTAAGAGATGCTGGAAAAGTATTTGCTGTAATATAACAAAGACGTTTTCTCTTTGATGCTGTATCTAAACCAAGAGGAATGCGTTTTTGTAAAACAAACTGTTTTCCTTCCTCGATGCGATAGGGGAAAAGATAGTAGCCTAAATTAGGATCTCGTTTAAGTGTAAAGGTATATTTCTCATCACCCGAGCTGGAAAGTGGTATTCTGCAAAAACAGTCACTTTTCGGTGAATTAAAACAGCTTTGAAAACTTGTAACGAAAGAGGTATATTTAGCTAGGAAATCTCCATCTGCTTGTGTTTTTCTTACCTCTTCTTCTTTGCCTGTAAGCTTGTCAAATCCAGCTTTGATGTCCTTGCTAATCTCTCGCAAAGTGCCATATTGCTCTGAAGATCCTTTTTGAAAAAAGGGAACAAGAACAAAAATAACTATAAGTGCGAGAACAGTTATAATAAGAAGATTAGGAATTTCTGTTGTTGCCTTTTTTGAAGAAAGAAGAGTCATTTTCTAGTAAGTAACCCCAAAATTCTATCAAAAATACTAGAAGATTCTCCTCGCAAAATACCAGAATAGATTAAGAGAATAACAAGAACAACTAAAGCTATAACTAAAATAACTACTTGTTCAATAGTTATATTTCCTTTAGTTTTAGCCTGAGACAACAGTATCACATCTTTGTTTTTCTAAAGTTTTGTAATCAGTCAAAAAAATTGCTCCAGTATCTGTTCCTAATTCAAAATAATCAAAAAGGAAATAGCCTGTAGCATGAACATTCAAGCTAACATAACAAATACCTGAAGCTGCTGATACTCCAATAATGGGGCCGACTACAGGAACAATCCATCCTACTACAAAACCAATTCCAACACCTGCTGCGCAAGTACCGGCAAAACTTTCTGCCGTATCTAGCAATTTAGAAAATGAACCACGAGAGACAGTAACATAAGTTATACCATAATTTTTGCCAGTGTCTAATGTACCTGAAGATGATTTTGAATTAATACCAATACCTCCTTGAAGATCAGCAACTATAGTGTTTCCATCTTTTTTAAATTCAGTATTGTAATCTAGTCCTGAAGCTGTTTCCATGCGTAAAGCGGCTGAGTGTAAATCTGCTTCTGTAATAAAGGGTGTTGTTTTATCTGTTTCCAGTGAATAGCAAATATAACAATATTGATGAGAAATAAATCCAGCGGCTTTTGGTCCTCCAACCATCTCCTTGCAAGTCAGCATTTTATCTAAGATAATGTGCATGGCTGCATCTTTCTGAGTTTCTCCTTTGTCCCGTTGTTTGTCAATAAATTTATCATTAAATTTGATAATGGAAGTTGAGCACCAAGGTTTAACATGTGTAGAAAACACAGGTAATTGATTCAGCATAAGACTAAAACTGCAGCGCCATTCTTGTAAGCTCAGACGAGTAGATGTAGAGCCTACTTTAGTGATCATAGGAATAGTAACAATAAGAAAAACAACTGTGAGAATAAGAACAATGATAAGATTAGTACTTAATTCAAAACCTCTTTTATTAAAAAAAGTTTTACCCATGGATGAATCTCCCGATTGCTAGAAAAATAAGAACACCTATAAGTATGGTCAATAAGATATATACCAGCTCTTTTTCCATAAGAACAAAAGAAGTTAGCTTATTTATAAAGATTGAGGAAATAAACTTAAATCATCATTTATTGGAATCGAGAACTGTTTGTATCTTTTGAAGACAATACTCTGATGGGGATTGCACTTTTTCTGTAGTTGTACCGTCTGCGTTAGGAATAGTAACAGTTTGAGGACAAGGAACATCTAAAGATTCATCGCCTGATCTAGGATAACAATAATACTTATCATATTGTTTTACATCGCCAGTCATATCAAATTCTGCTTCACCATCATTGTTTTCATCAATAGAGAAACTTTCCTTGCAATAAGCTGAGCTGGTCCAAGAAGATTGAGGCAAGATTTCTAGAGAATCACAGCGTGCTTTGCAAATACCTACTGCAGTTACTCTGTCTTGTCCTGCAATAGTGTCATAAAAGAAGCCACGAATGAATTTAGAAACGCCACTAGTACCGCCTAAGAAGAAAGCACCGACAACAAATAAGACTAATACGACGAGAATTGCAATAATCACCGTATTCATTGGTAATGCTTGAGCTTTACGAGACATAACTTGAACCTCTTTTCTAAAAACGTTCAACGATCCTTCCTATATAAATATTGTGGTCATTTTTTTGAATCATAGAATGTCTCCTAACTAGGATTAGTCTTTCTTTTTGAAGCCTATAAACAAAGCAAGAGCTCCAACAACAGTAATAATAATGGAATAAATACTGCCACTAGAAGGAATAAAGTTCAAGAAAGAAAGAAAACTAATGCCTTGAAGAAAGGGAAGTAACCCTAAAAATAAAGTAAGTAATCCGAATAAAATGAAAAGTGTTTTCATATGATGCCTCCTTAGGTAAGTATACAAGAATAGTCTGTTAGTGTTTTTAAAAGTTGTTCTTGTTGTACTTTAGTTTGAATTTGCCTTTTGCAAAGATGGTAAAGATTATCTAGCTCCTCGCGAAGAAACACGCTTTCATTGGCAATTTCCTCGCCCTTGCGAATTTGTTCACAAAAATGATGAACTATAAAGCGCATAATTTTGATAACTAATTGGCGGCGTTTAAGGAAAAATGAGCCTTGATGTTTGCTTGCATCCGCTAAGAGGAATTGCTCAATAGTGCGAACTGATTGTAAGGCGTTGGAAATATTGTCTAGCACTTGCTGTTCTTTCTTGTTTAATTCTTGAACGTTCGTTAGTCTTCTCTTCAAAAGAAACTTTAAACTAATCAAATCTGTTTCCAAAAGTTGAGTTACAAGTTGTTGTGTCATACTAACGATCTTTCCAGCCTTTCCAGATCAAACTGCCTATAATTAAAAATCCGCCAATAGCAGCCATCTGAGCGAAGGTTAAATCCATACTAAAAGAGAATTGATTACAGTCAAACAGCCAATAAAAATTTGTACAGAGCCATGTCTGTAAATCATTGAAAAGACTCGTCAATAAAACAATAGCAAGTAAAGTACCTACAACTGCAGCCCAATGTTTTTCAGTTGCTTTAAAAATACCATAATAAATACCTGCTAAAAGTGCAGCAAGAAGAACAATGATGCCGACAGGACCTAACTCATAAATAATGTAGATACCTTGTCGTTCTTCCCAGATCATAAGTCCTAAAGTAAGAGCTAATCCTACTGCCACATACAAAGATTTACCGCCCGTGTTAAAGTGTTTCAAAAAGACAGCTTTACCTATACTTAAAAAGATTATAAGAAAAATTATAGAGTCGATATAAACATGAAATTCTTCATAAAAATTAGTAATACTAAGTTGACCACCGCCATAAAATCCACCATAGCCACCACCATATCCTCCGCCGTAACTATAATCACGATAAACTAATGCACCAGTAGGATCAAAACTAGGTTGCATGAAAATTCCCACAGTAACAATAGCTATGAAAACAAGTGCTATAGAAATCCACGGGATACGAGAAACCTCTTTTTGCATAAAAGAAATTCATCCTTAGAACTATATAAAGATTGCTAACTAACGCCTACAAAGCTAACTGTATTGGCTAAAAGAGTAAAGACAACAATGCCTATAAAACTTACTAGAAAATAAAGAATGCCTGCAGTCAAAAGATTTTTGCTAAGACGCTGGTGTGTAGTAGTCTGATCATATCCTCGTTCAATGCGTGTAGATAATAAAGTAAGAATAATAGTGATCTGTACAACATAAATGCCAACAACTAACTGAAAATAATAGCTGGGAATAACATCTTTAATATCCAAAACACTGACTAAAGCGCTAATGCCTCCAGTCAATCCTTGTTCTGGATTCTCTAGACTTGCAAATTGTTCTCCTAATTTGTTAATGATTGTAACCACCATGCTGCCCACACCAACAACTATGCCTGCAATTAAGGGAGTCAAAAAAGTAATTTGGCTAGTCATGCTGCTTAAGACATCTGCTAGTAAATCTTTCAATCGTTCATTAATGCGATAAATTCTAGTGATATAATCGCTGATAGTTAACAAGCTTCTGCTGACAATTTGTGAACCTTTTTTTGCGCTTTCAACTAGAACTTTCATCGTGCTTTCAATTAAAGAACTTGGGAAAAATAATAAAGCTCCACGTTGGGGATGAAATATAGCTTCTTTAATGCTCATGCCTGCATTGCGAATATTCATGTTGACAATTCTAAAGAAATCACCAGTAGGTGTTCCTTGCATTTGTTGACTGACATCACCGAAAGCAATCTCTGCTGGAATGCCATCGCCAATTCTATTGCCTAATTGAAATAATGCACCGCTAAACTCAACTTCCAAGGCATCTGTCTTTTCTTTGAAGGCAATCAGTTTTCTGCTTTTGACCCAATAGAAAAAAGCTAATCCTAAGGAAAGTCCAAGAGGAATCAAGAGACTCAAAAAGAGTGCACCTACTCCGTAAGGCCCATTGCCTCCTTTAAAGTCAAAGAATTCTCCGCCGAAAAAAGGAAAATCAAAGTCAGGACTAAAAAAATAAATATAAATAGGAATAAATCCTACAATGCAAAATAACGAAATAATGGATAAAGTAATAGACAAAGGAGACACTCCATTTGCTAAGCTTTGATAGCGCTTCAAATCTGGATGTTGTAAAAGAATGTCATTTTCTCCATAGCCCGTAGGTCTGGTGTTAAGCATAGAATTACCCAGATACATGACTAAAAAAGGTAAAATTAAATTATAAAGAAATGCAATATGATACCATTTAACCAGTCCTGATAAAAAACTGCCAATCATAGGAAACATGACTAAACCCAGAATAGGTAAGATAATACCTAACATGTGTAAGACAGTAATGGGGCTTTTCAAATTGTGTGCATAATGCAGCATCTTGTCATAAGTTCCATCCAGCATGACTTGTAAAGATTTTTCCAATAATTCCAAGCGTTTGCCTTCGCTCTGCTCATACAAACTTCCTTCAATCAAATGAAAAGATTCTAAAAATTCTAAGTTGTATTTTCTCCATTGTTCTAAATAAGCATCCAAACTTTCTTTGATTGTAAAATATTCTTCAGTTTCTATTTGCCAAAAGACACGTTTTAAATCTAAGCTTAAAGGTCCTCCTAAGTGTTCTGCGGCAAATTTGACTGCATGTTCTAAATTAGAAGTATGACGCATGTACATGACAATATACAGAATACACAAAACCATTTGATTGCTCACTTGTAATCTCCATCGAGTTGCAAAATAATGAGGTAATCTTGACAAAGGTTTAATTAAAACTACACCTGCTAAAATAAAAAATAAGCTAGCAGATAACAAAAGACTGCCAGCAACATAGCTGATTACTCCAATAAAGACGCCAAAAAATACTAGGGCTAAAGAAGCTAAAGCAGCGAAGCTAGCGGTGCTGTTAGGTGTAATATCTAGATGAGAAATACGCAGAGATTCTTGAATTGCTGGAAGTTCTTTGTCTTGAACTTTAACTGGAAGAAGATGTTCTGCAAATTTGCACCATTGCTCATAATAAGTAAATCGTTTCTCCAAAGCTTCTTTGCGAAATAAGAGATATTCGCGAGATTGCACTGGAGAATATAAAGAATCTCCTGTTGATGCTTCAAGACGCTGTTGATATTTGCGGACAACGTCGTCTACTGTCGAATTCATGATGATGGAAACTTCCTGCGTTTAACTTCTTGGCGCAACCAAGCTTCCCAATCTGCAAAAATGCGTTTATTGTCATAAACATGATGTTGTTCATTGATTTTGTCTGCGCTTTGATGAAAATAATCATTGCTTTGCACAACAAAAGGTGCTTCAAGAAGTTCTGGAAGTGCATAAGCCTGTGCTGCCTTAAGTAAAGTTTCTTTCACTTGTGCGCGCACTAAGACTCCATCCCAGACCGCATCCCAATTGCCTGCCCATTCACGAACATTTGCAGCAATGCTTTTCAAGACTTCGCTATTGCCTTGTAATAAATCATCTGTAGGTAAAAGTGCATCTTGTTTGCTGTCATATCTGAACAAATCTACAAAGCCGCCTTGCTTTTGTGGATCATCATCCCAATGTTTGCGTACTTCTGTAATTTGTAAAACTCTTCTCTTGCTGTGTAAGCCATCTGCGCTGCGAACTGGATTGCTAACGATAATAAGATCAACTGCTTTGAAGCTAGTTTTGGGTACTCCCAAATCATTAACTATTCTATCATAAACAGCATAAGGATGTGCACCATGAATAGTTCCTGCAACAACATTTGCTAAAGCGCCAATTCTCATCGCTTCAAACAAAGCTTTAGCTTCAAGACTTCTGATTTCTCCAACAATTAAGGAACTATCACCCATACGAAGAGAAGTTCTAATGCCTTCATCAGCAGCAAGTTCATTGCCTCCGCTCATTAATGCGGCTCGTACTTTCATCGGTTGAATATTATAACCCATATTGCGTAAAGCGTCAATCGGAAGTTCAAGCGTATTATGAAGTAAAATATTATTACAAACAAAGTTTTCATAATCTGGAACAGATAAGTCATAGACATATAATTCTGTAGAGGATAGTGGTTCAATCTCTGCAACTTCATCCCAAAAAATGTCGGCATGAACTAATTTTTGCAAATTTTGAGTAATGTTAGTTGTTATCTGAACTTGAGTCATTAAAGTTAGGAATTTTCTTCTACCGACATTATTATTTCTAGAGATATAATCTTGAGTATTAAAAATTTTATTATCTTTAGTAAGATTAGAAATTTCTTTTTTCAGCTGGAGAGATAGAGGGATAATATCAGTAGTGTCATGTGTTGAACGTTTTAAGCAAAGTTTATCTAAACAATTGAGTTTGTAAGATTGTAAAACACCAATATTTTTCTTAAATTCTATAAAATCTCTTAATGTGCTAATCCCAGCATTAAAAGTACCGTCTTTCCTTTTTTTTCCTATTCGAAGGGTAATGTCATAACCCAAGAGCAAAGTTTGAAGATCTCTTAATAATTGATAAGAGGCTAGAGGAATAACTATTTCATTATCAGAAACACAGCCGTCTCCACTGAAAACTCCCTGAAGAACAAAAGCTATTTGTTGTTTGGAAAGACTATAAATCCATGAAGGAACTTTCTTAGTATAAGCATCTCCGCGAAGTTCAAGGATGTCTCGAAAAATAAATCTAAGAGTTGTTGAATTAATCATTAAAGATCCACCATCAGAATGAATCTTAGGGGTCAATTTGAATTGTTTTGCGGCTAAACAAACTATATTACTATCTTCTTCGTCAAAGCTAGACACGATTATAGATCTTTCATCATAACAGCCATCTGCTAGCCATAAGCCAACAAGCATTAAAAATTCAGAATCAAGTCTAATGTCTGTTGGTATTGGTTGGGAATTTCCAGAGTATTTATAGGATAATTTTTCTTTAAAGGGAGTAAAGTCTATATTTAAGTTCTTAAGGATAACAATAGGCAATTGTCCTAATCTAAGCCAACGAGGAGGTATCGAACGTGTATAACCTTGTTCTTTTGCTAATTGTTTAATCTCAGAGTAGTATTTTTTTATAAATTTTTTCAAAGATTCTCCTTGTAAAATACCTCTAGGAATTCTATCTAAATAATCTAATAAGTTAATAGTATTCTGAGCATAGTCGTTGAAAGGTATTTTTCGTATGGTAGCTATATGAGATCCTATAGATAAATTAACGGGTTTTATTTCTTGAAGTGTGCCTTCGTCACCTAAAGTAAAAAGAGAATGATCTGCAGTAGTTTTAATAATTCGTCCAGTTCGTGTTTTAATCTGATAAATTTGCTTTTGCACTTTGTGACGAATAAGTTTTGATGGATGTGACCAAGTAAGTTTATTGTCTTTATTGAGAGAAAGAACTTGAATGGATTCACGATTCCCTAAGACTTCATGGCCTGAAAGATTATACCATGATCCATATTTTTGAATTGAAGAATCTATAAGTTTACCTATAGTGGTTTTTTGTATGCAATTTGCTTTTTTGATAAGAATTTCTGAATCACCTGTAACACTGTCTTCAATGGAAATAATTCTATGGGTGCGCATAATTTCTACAAGTGATGCTCCCAACAAACTAGTCTTACCGCTTCCTCTTGTACCTGCAAATAATAAAGTTCTTCCGCCATCAATAGCAAAACTCAAAACTGCGGCAGCTAAAGGTGTCAGCATTTTCTGTTGAATAAATAAAGGCAATGTCCAAGGTTTATCTCTATGTCTACGGAATGCAAAAGACAATCCGACAGGGCTTAAGGGAGTTGTAATAACAGATACTCTGCTTCTTGCTCCGGGTATAGACAAGTCCGTATCTAGAACAGGATTTGCTTCATCTAAAGGTCTTCCGCTTAACAAACGCAATTTAGTTGCCCAACTATCACTGTCTTCTCTGCTTGGAATAATATTAGTAACACATTCTCCATAATCTTGATGCACTAAGAAGATAGGAGTTTGACCTATAGGTCCATTCACCATGATGTCTTGTACCTTTTCGTCTTGTAATAAAATTTCTAAAATGCCAAAACCAACAGTATAGCGCACTAAAATATCTGCTAATAGTGCAATTTGTTTGTAGTCAAGGGAAATTTGTTTGTGTTCTACTAGTTCTTGCAATAAATCTCTCCCAATGTTAAAAAACGTTTTTCTCATGCGTTGAGGATCTAAAAATTCTTCTTGCCGTGGCTTGTGTTCTGCTAAAACATTTCTTGCTAATTCTAAAAGAGTATATTCGTCTTCAGTTAATTTGAATTCTGGAGGATAAAGATGATAAAGTAATTTAATGTCTCCTGGTATGCGAAAAACAGTAATCTCGCTTTTGCCATTAGAATAGACATCAACTTGTTCTCCATTCAAAGGAGGTTGTGCCATCACCTGAGTATACATGAAATCGGGAGTCATCAAAGGTCGGAAGAGTTGACGGTAGAAGCTTCTGTCACCTATCTTATAGCCAGCTAATTGGCTGCGAACCACAGCAACCATCTGTGTAGAATCAAGTAAGGTGAAGAAATATTCTAATAATCCAGCATAACGTTTGCGTAAATGAAGTAAAGGCTGAACAGTTTCTCGTTCTATAACTATTTTTTCTTCGCGTAGTAATCTCTGAACTTCAATATAGCAGCCCAAGGGATCATGACGCAATAAATCAAAGACTAAATATTCAAAGAGTGAGTTTTTTTCTTGAATAAATCCAACATAAGATTCATCAAAACCTAATGCTCCTAAAGTAAAGAGTTTTTTTCCTCGAACTAGATGATCATAGATTTTGGCAATTTCAACTAGATATTGAGTCTGTTCAGAATTATAAGAGTAGTAACGTCTCTGATGAAAAAACAAACGACTTACTGTAGGGACTTCAACTAATTTGTCAATCGTGCTTGCCATCACTAGGGGATGGTCTTCTACAGAGGGACTATGGCTCCATTTATTCGCGTCAATGCGTAAAACTTCCTCACTCCCTTCCAAAATAATTTCATATTCACCAGTTTTTTGTGCCTCAGGCATAAAATCTTTCAAAAGAACGAAATTTATATACTTTCCTCATGCACGAGAGAAAGGCAGAAAGCTATTTAAAGGACGATACCTCCTCACAAAAGAAAGAGGTGAACGAGAGTTCTCCAAACAAGTATGCAAGAAGGGCAAGAAATAACACAGGTCATCGTTGATTTAAACAATCGTATCAGAACTTTAGAAAACAAATACAATTTGCTCGGTGAAAGATTATTAGTAGTCAATCAAAACATGATCGAAGAGTATAAACGATTGCTTAGAGAGATGAAAATAATTAATGAAGATCTAAGAGAAATGCGGCAAGAAACTATGCTCACACAAGACGCAATGAGAAACATGGTCAAAGAAATGGAGTTATTTGCAAAAAAAGAGCAAGTAAGAGTCCTGGAAAAATATATTGACTTAATTAATCCTATGCGTTTCGTAACGACAGAAGAAGTAGAAAGTCTCATTATACAAAAATCTGCAGGTGTAAAACGTGGCAAATGAACCTCCAACAGAACTAGTCATGAATATGGTAAAGCGTGGAGCTTCGAACAAGCAAATTATAGAGGAATTAGAAAGTCAGGGTTTCAGCTATGAACAAATTGCAGATGCTTTAACGCAGGCAGAAACAAAGGCAAATATTGAAACGCCCCCAGCACCTACGCCAGCAGGCATGCAACCATCTGCTATGTCTATGACTAGACCAATGCCTCCTTCCAATCCTAGTCCTCAAGTAATGCAAGTAAGTTCTCAAATGATGCGTCCTGCAATGACAGCAAGTAATCCAGGAAATAGGGATACAGAAGATATGATTGAACAAGTTGCAGAGTCTATCATCAATGAGAAATGGCAGAAATTGATGGAGAATATGGGAGACTTAAATATGTGGAAGGAAAAAGTAAGAACTGATGTGCTTTCCATCAAGCAAGAATTAGTGCGCTTAGATGCTAAAGTAGAAAGTCTGCAAAAGATAATTATTGGAAAAGTGCATGATTATGATCAGCACATTACAGAAGTAGGAACAGATATTAAAGCATTGGAAAAAGTATTGCAGAATGTAATCACACCCTTGTCTTCCAATGTAAAAGAATTGTCAAGAATTACAGAAAAATTCAAAGCTAAAAAATAAAATTATTTTGTTGAGCCTAAGTAACGTACTGTAAAGGCTGCAATCATCAAAAGGAAAAGACCGCCAAGAACTCTTGGGGAAAAGACAACTCGTTTAGTAGATTCCCAAAATCCTGCTTGCCCGCTCACTTGGAATATAGGTCCGAATGCTTTTGTTAGGGATATTAAAAAGATAATAAGAAAGATAACAATCATAGTATTATAAAAACCAGGGCTTTTAACAACATGTTTCACTAAATCATCATCTTTTGCTCCTAAGAACATAAAGAATAGGAAAATCAAGAAGACAAACAAAAACATAATGACTATCATAGGAGTCATAGTTTGCACAACATCTCTTGCTGGTGTAGACAAGACTATAAGTATCGATAAGGAAAAAGCTGCTATTGCTGCAAGATTCTCAGATTTGTCACCAAAGATCTTGAATTTTTTAATTAAAGCAAAAAAGATAGCAAACAATAAGATGAATATAAAGATAGGTGTTAAAAACGAGACAATGCTGGTATCGAGAATGGTTGCCATGAATTATTCCTCTTCTTGTTTCTTTGGTTTTTTACCGGAAGAACTGCTTCCAGGTTCTTTAGTAAGGAAGTAAAGAATAGTTCCTACAATAGCTATTACAACAATCCATTGAGGTATAGTTTCAAAGAAATAATAGACAGGATCCCAGCCAAAGCCTTCACTTTCTAGAGGACTTAAAGACCAAATGAGGAAAATAGCAGCTGCTAAAAAAGCTAACCAGCTCCATCCATTGCTTGCTTCATGAGTTTTTCCTGAAAGGACGCCTGCCAATAATAAAAATAAGACAAAGATGAGTAAGGAAAATGCAACTTTAGGCAAAATAAACTGAATGCGTTCAATCAAATAAACGTTTTGTAAAAACAGAAGTCCTAGAATTGCAGAAACTAGAACATTAATTTGTTTCTTGCCTTCTCCGAAGATTTTGATCTTTTCTAAAATAGCAAAACTAATTGCAAAAATAAGTAAGAAGGGAAGTAAAACTCCATAAACACCAATTTCCTGCCATTGCGTTATCACGCTGTAAAGATCGTAAGCCATAGTTAAATCACCTAAGTTTTAGATTTGCCTCCACTACCTTCTGCTGATGGGTTGCCTTTGCCTATAACAAACCACATAGCAGCAACTAATAGAAGTAAAAAGATAACTGAAGTAAAAATAGTGCTACTTTGTGCATCACCTGTAAAGAAGTTTAAAATAGTTCCTAACTGACCAAATGCTGCAAGGAAGATAATTAAAACAACTACAATAAGAATAACCATAAAAGTTGCGGTAGGTTTCTTGAATGTTTTGAAAAAGTCAAGTTGACCTTCACCAAAAAAGATGCCTACTAATAACATGAAGCTCACAATAATAACTAAGACTAAAGCTACCCAAGGTAAAGCAATTTGGAATGCGCTAACTATGCTCACAGAAGCAGTTACAAAAAAAGCAACTGAAAAAGCTACCATAGCGTTCAAATTCTTTCGTGTTTGTTCTTTGTCTTTAGACCCTTCCGTACCGAAGATTTTGGTTTTTTCTAAAACTGCGAATACTAAAGTGAAAACTAGTAAAAAAGGTAGAATAACATCGAAAAGTCCAAAGTCTTGCAAGAACTGTATCGCATTCCCTAACGTACTAGCCATGAAGAAAACAAACTGAACCTACTATAAAAACCTTATGATTCTCATAGCTCTGTCCTAAACCTTGATTCTGAAGATTTAAATAATAAATTAAAAGAAAGTTATTCTATCCTTAATCTTTTGAAATGATGGAACATCTTTCCTTTAATGTGGTGGATTTTCCAAACTCCTAAGAATACTGGAACAAAAATAAGAACAATGCCAAGCCAAAGTGCATTCCAGGGATTTTCTGGTTCAATTAATTTAATGATTGCGCTAATAAACAAAGCAAATCCGAGTGAAAAGCTAAGAACTGCTAAAGTTACATAAAGTTCAAGAAAGGATTTTTTAGCTTTAACAATGTGTTTATGGATTTTAATAGTCTTAATGAGTCTTTGTTTGGCTTTCATAAAAGAAAATTATGCTTCAGCCATATTCATACCAGAATCACTTTCTGATCTGTTGACTGCAGCATCTTCGCCTTCGGCGCCAGCTGGTATTGCACTCTTGCTGATAATCATTATATCGCCAATTGCACGAACTAAGCGATGAGGAACTATAACTCCTTTCGCTCCCCCTAATAATTTGTGCAAGGAAGAATTACGAGTTGCTCTAACTCTCCACCCAAAAATTTTATTCATAGTAAGAATGCATTCTTCAACATCCCCAAAGTACTCACCAGCGTCAGTAAACACCTTCATTTCATAGACATGGGTAATCTTTTTGACTTTGAGCATGTATCACCCTCCAGGAGTGTTGTTTTGAATAAAGCGAATCAGCAAGTCAAAGTATATAAAGATTTTCCTTTCTTTAAAGTAGATTTTAAGCCATGAAAACCTACAAAAATCTTTACTTGATAGGGACGTCCCACATAGCAAAGCAAAGTGTGGAAGAAGTAGAAAAAGTTATTTTAGAAATAAAACCAAAAATTGTAGCGCTAGAATTAGATAAAAGAAGATTTTTTGCATTGATGCATCCAACAAAAAGAAAAATAAGTCTCGCAGATATAAGAAAGGTGGGCGTTAAAGGATTTGTATTCCAATTGATAGGGTTCTGGGCAGAAAAAAAGCTAGGAAAGATAGTCGGAGTCCCCCCCGGATCAGAAATGAAGAAAGCAGCAGAGATTGCAGGCAAAGTAAAGGCAAATCTTGCATTAATAGATGAAGACATAGAAATAGTATTGAAAAGATTTTCAAAGAGAGTCACCTGGAGAGAGAAAGGAAGATTCATTAAAGAAATACTTTTCAGCTTTGTTTCCAGTAAACAAAAAATAAAAATAGATCTCACAAAAGTGCCTGAAGAAAGAGTAATTAGGCAATTAACAGCGCAAGTTAGGAAAAGATACCCCTCATTTTACAAAACTATCGTCGAAGAGCGAAATGAGTACATGGCAAAAAACTTATATAAACTAATGAGTATGGAAAAAGAAGAACCTATTGTCGCTGTTGTGGGTGCAGGTCATGAAAAAGAGTTAATTGATTTGATCAAACATGAAAATAAGCTTCACGAAAAAAGAGATAATTAACTTAATAGTATCAGCTCTAGTGCTGGGATTCGTATTTGGTTTCGATGATGGCCATGAATTTTTTGATCTGCAAGTATGGTTTTCAAATTATATGTTTATGGTTGCTTTAAGCTTAATTTCATTAACAGTCATGGTTTTAGGGCATAAATGGGCTGCAGGACGTTATAGCATACAGACAGAATATAATATCTGGGGAATAAGTCGCTTCGGATTCAAAGATTATCAGTATATTCACAAAAATAAGCTAATGAATCGTTTTCCTTTAGGAATTATTCTGCCAATATTCATCGCAGTTTTTAGTGAAGGACAAATATGGTTGGCAAGTGTGGCTATGGTTTTGACATCAGTCAATACTGTGCATCGTATTGGGAAAAAATGGGTGCATGACACTGATTATGAAGAAGCTCGCATTATGTTTGCAGGCATTATGGCAACTACTTTGGTGATTATACTTTTTGCTTTTGCTTTTGAAAAAACAGGTGCAGAACTTTGGAAACAATTAATATTTATGAATATTGCTTTATTATTAAGTCATATGCTTCCCTTTCCACAGTTAGCTGGAGGAAGAATGTTATTTACATCACTATATCTCTTCACTTTTGCTTTAGCCATTACAGCAATAACTAGTATATTAGTGCTCTTGATTCCAGCAGTCTCAACCATAATGATTGCTTTCATATTGGCAGTCATGACAGTTATTGGAGTCTATTTCAAAAGAGAAGTTAACTAAGTAAGCTAATGAGTGATTTTTGGAATAACCAAAGAATAACAATCCAATAAAATAAAGAATAAATGCCTTGTGCTGCCAAAATTAATAAAACTCCTCCGGCAAGATCAAAAAAAGTGTTAATGCCTCCAAAAAAGAGTAAACCCTTCAAAATCAAGTATCCTGCGAAAAAATAAGCGAAAGTTTCTCCAATACCATACTTCAGTAAAATAAGTAAAAATGCAGAAAGCAGATCCAGGAAACCAAAAAGCTTAATTATCATAATTTCCAGCTAGAAGTAAACCTATTTAAAACTTAGCACCATGATAGAAATTAGAAACTTCTCCCCGCGAGAATATCAAAAAAATATCCTCGAAACCTGTAAAAAGAAGAATACTTTAGTATGCCTGCCAACAGGAACTGGAAAGACAAAAGCAGCCATTTTGCTCGCTGTAGATCGTTTAAACAAACATGCTTTTTCTAAGGTAGTAATCTGCTCTCCGACAAAACCCTTAGCCAGTCAAATTTGTAAGGAGTTTAAAGAGTGTACTAATATCAACCCAGAAGAAATTAATCTATTGACTGGGCAGGTAAATCCAGAACTCAGAGCCAAGATATGGAATGACTCACAAATCATCGTTGCTACTCCACAAACTATAGAAAGTGATCTGGAAAAGAAAAGAATATCTTTAGAAAATGTTTCTTTATTATGTATTGATGAGTGCCATCGTTCCAAAGAAAACTTCGCAAACACCACTGTAGCAAAAATCTATAATGAAACAGCGAAAAACGCAAGAATTTTAGGTTTAACTGCTTCACCAGGATCATCTAGAGAAATCATTGATCTAGTCTGTCAAAATTTATTTATTGAATCAGTTGAAGTAAGAACACAAGAAGATGAGGATATTAAAGAATATATTCAGGAAAAAGATATGCAGTATATCAAAGTGGATTTGCCAGAAGAAATAAATGAGATTCGTAATCTCTTAACTCCAGTCTATCTCTCAAAAGTAGGAGAACTCAAAAAATTTGGAATGACTAAGCCCACAGGAATAATTAACAAAAAAGATTTGCTCATGATGCAGAGACAGTTGCTGCAAGACATTCGTCACGGCAATCCAGCAGCTTACAGTGGCATTTCTATGGTTACTCAAGCTATCAAGCTAAGTTATCTTATTGAATTAGTAGAAACACAAAGTCTGGCAGCAGCAAAAGAATACTTAGTTAAGTTAGAAGAAGAAACAAGTAAAGCAGCCACATTCTTAAGAAATCAAAAACAAGTCATAGAAGCTAAGAAAAAAATTCTTGAAGCAGTTGAGAAACAAGTCAAGCATCCAAAATTACTGAAATTAATGGAAATCTTGCAGGAAGAAGTAAAAAATCCTGATGCAAGAGTCATCGTCTTTGCAAATTTAAGAACTATTGTAGATGAAATAGTTGCAGAGCTTACTAAAATAAACATCAAGGCAAAAAAATTCGTAGGACAGTCAGATAAAAAGAATAAAGGATTAAAACAAAAAGAACAAATAGAAACCATCGAGCAGTTCAAAGACAAAGAATTCAAAGTCTTGGTTGCCTCTTCAGTCGGTGAAGAAGGTCTAGACATCCCAGAAGTCAATGCTGTAATATTTTATGAGCCTGTCGCAAGTGAGTTAAGACGTGTCCAGCGTTCAGGTCGTACTGGAAGAACAATGCCAGGGAGAATTATTTATTTAATTACAAAAAAAACAAGAGATGAAGCTTATCATTGGGTAGCGCAGAAAAAAGAAATCAAGATGCAGAATATTTTGCAGAGCATGAAAAGGAAACAAGAGCAGCAAACAACACTAGACAAATGAGTAAAATTATTGTAGACCATCGTGAACGATCTTCAGGCATCATTCCAGAATTAGCAAAACATGATTTAGAAGTAGAAGTACAACAATTAGTTACTGCAGACTTCATAGTACAGACCATCGACAGTAATGGTGTAATTCATAATGTAGGTGTTGAAAAGAAAACACAAACAGATTTTCTAAATTCAATCATAGACAAAAGAATTATCACTCAATTAGTAATGTTGAAAGAGAACTTCTCTGTTCCATTGTTAATCATTGAAGGCGAAGATAATATCTATCAGCTAAGAAATTTTCACCCTAATGCAATCAGAGGAATGTTAGCTGCCATTGCGATTGACTTCCAAATCCCAATTCTCCACACAAAAAACTTTAGAGACACTGCATCGCTCTTAGCAATCATCGCAAAAAGATTGGAAAAGCCTTCGCGTGTTATGAGTTTGTTTGCAAAGAGAAAGTCATTAACTAAAAAACAGCAGCAGGAATATTTTATGGAAGCTCTGCCTAGTGTAGGTCCAACCCTGGCAAAGAATTTGTTAAATAAATTTAAGTCTATCAAGAACATTATGAATGCTACTGAAGAAGAGCTGCAAGAAGTTGATAAAATTGGAAAGAAAAAAGCCAAAGAAATTAAGGAATTAATAGAACACATTTATGATTAAAATAGCTAAAATCAAGCAAAATTCTTCCGTAAATAGAATGGAATAAATGATAATTTTTGCTATAATTCGAAAAGAATAGAGTCAACACCGCAAAAGTTACGAAGAATCTAAGTGTATTTCCGGAGACGTCTACGACAGTGTTAAAGATTTCATTGCTTTACAGTAGAGTCTATGGATGAACAAAGACTATCAAAAATAGCGTTGCTATGCTCTTTAGTAGGCATATTACTGTTATTGCTCATAGTAGAGGAGCGGCAAGTAAGCGCTTCATCCATACAAAATATAACAAATCAATCCGTCGATAAAGAAGTAAAAATTAAAGGAAAAATCAATACACTAACAGAAAATCCCAGTGTAACCATCATGCAAGTCAAAGATGCAAGTGGTGAAATCACAGTAATTCTATTTCAGAAAAAAGAGATAACCATCAAGAAAGGAGATCAAGTAGAAGTCCAAGGAATTGTCAAGGAATTTGAAGGTAAACTAGAGATAGAAGCGAAAACTATACAGGTTTTCTAAGATGCTCATTATTGAATTACTTTTGGGATTGTGCATCGGTTGCTTAATAGGTATTTTCACAGGCATCACTCCAGGAGTGCATATCAATTTAGTCTCAGTTATTATTCTCTCCTTAAGTCCCTGGCTTTTGCAGCACGTCTCTCCTTTAACATTAGCTCTAGTAATTGTAGGCATGACTATAGTGCACACTTTTCTAGATAGTATTCCAGCAACGTTTCTAGGTGCTCCTGATAGTGATGAAATCTTATCAGTCTTGCCAGGACATAAATTATTATTAGATGGCAAAGGCTATGAAGCAGTCACGAGAACAGTCATAGGAACTCTAGCTGCAGCAATAGTTATGATTGCTTTAACACCTGTATTAATTTTCGGAGTAAATGTGCTCTATCCCTTAGTCAAAGAAAAAATGAGCATTATTTTGTTAGTATTATGCTGTTTTTTTATTTGGAAAGAGCCAAGATCAAAACTCTGGGCATTATTAGTTTTTTCTTTAGCAGGAGTTTTAGGAATAGTCACTTTAACCTTTGGATTAAAAGATCCTTTATTTCCTTTATTCTCAGGATTATTTGGGACAGCTGGATTGTTATTAAGTATCAATGATAAAGTAAATGTTCCTGAACAAAAAATATCATTCCCAACAATAGAAAAAAATCAAGGATTTAATGCTATTACTTCTGCAGTCATCTCAGGATCAGTATGTTCTATGTTGCCGGGTCTTGGTCCATCACAAGCTGCCATGATTGGAGCTCAATTCACCAAAGCTATGACTAGTGAAACATTTCTCATCCTCAACAGCGCGTTAAACATGGTCAACATGATGATGTCTTTCATAACTTTATACGCCATTGACAAGGGAAGAAACGGAGCAATAGTAGTTGTAGGACAAATCATAGGAGATTTAGGAAAAAGAGAATTACTTATCTTGCTTGCTGCAGTATTAATTGCATTGGGCATTGGCACTTGGCTTACGTTAAACTTAACCAAAATCTTTGCAAAGCTCATGACAAAAATAAATTATAAAAAGCTCTGCATAGGGATTATAGTCTTTGTTACTAGTTTAGTAATCTTTATGACAAGTTGGCAAGGATTACTTATTTATCTCACAGCAACTAGTCTAGGGTTGTTGCCGCCATTAAAAAATGTTGGTCGTTCACATATGATGGGATGTTTATTAGTTCCCATTATTTTATTTTTAATGTTATAATTCTGCAAGAACAACATTGCATCCTTTGCACATCAAAAAGCGAAATCTTCCTATGTTAGCCTCGAAAGCAACAATAGAATTACACTTAGAACATTTGTTTGCTGGTGTCGTCACTGAAAATCATCTCTTTGTAACAACTCGAGTCAAAAATTTATTTATAAAGATTGCGAAAGAAGAAGTTAGGCAGGCTTTTGTAAAGTAAGTTCAATCCAGTTTTGATCTTGAAAATGTTCTATTTCTTTTGTAAGAACCTTAAATCCTTTTGCTAAAGCAAGAATCTCCTTATCAGAATAATAATAGTAAGTTCTAGTCCCAAATTCATCTTGTCTGGTGAACTCCTTGTATTTTTTATCATATTTCAGAGAAAGACGAAGAATACCTGAAGGATTCAAAGCAATAAATAATTTCTTGAAAAGAGCTCCCAATTGTTCTTTGTTTAAATGAATAAGAGAGGCAAAAGCAAAAAGAATATCAATATTATTGGGAAATACAAAAGAAATTGCATCAGCTACAAAAAACGTAGCATTAGGACATTTAACTCTAGCTATATTTAACAGCCCTTGAGACACATCAAAGCCAAAGTAATTATCAGTATGTTGTAAGATAAGTTGTGCATCTTTGCCAGTGCCGCAGCCAATTTCTACGACTAAAGGATTTGATTTGTTTAGAAGTCGAAAAGTTTCTTCGATATGTTTGGTGCGTGTAGGAAGTGCATCAAATTTAGCTGCTAAAGCCTCTGCCTTATCTTGATAAACTTTAATGGTTTGAGTATGAGTATCCATGGTAAATGCTCCTTAGTCAGACATAACTTTTGATTTGGTATTATCTCTTTTTAAGAGTCCTAGTTCTGTATCTAATTCTTTAGCCATACTCTGCAAGTCTTCAAATACTCTATGTAAATCTCTTTGAAGTTCAGTTACTAAGGTCTCTAGATTTTCTACACGCAGCATATATTTGCCTTCATGCTGTGCAACCAAGCCAGATTCCACTAAATGATTGATATGATGGATGACAGTTCCCCGAGTAAGATTGGTTTTCAACGCTAATTCATCTGAACTCAAGAGTTGTCTACGTCGTGCTGACTTCACTAATTCAACAAAGATTCTAAAGCAAGATCTTTCTTTGTCTCGTTGAGAAAAGAGTCCTAGGGATTCTGAAAACCATTGTAAATCTGTATTCAAGTCTTTCTTCTGGGGCTTTCTCGTCTTGATGACAGTTACTCGTCTGAATTCATAGATCATGGTCTGTTGAGCTAAGGTGAACAAGTATATAAAAGTAGCTTAAAATTAATCAGAATAAATTAGAGATTTAAGCACGTAAAGTTTCTATATTAAAAGCATGAAGAGTTGCATCACAGGGTTTACTAAATAAAGCTATTTTTAAACCTACAGAAGGTAAATTAAAGAAACCACTATCTCTTAATAAAGAATCACCGTGGAATGCTAAAAGACCCTTAACAGAAGCTTTGTAAAAACGAATTAAATCTTCACCAGAAACAAATCTTCCATCTCTGGCATCATCAAAAGGATATGAATTCCTAATTAATTGTGCAGTAGATCGATATTCTTCCGTACCTAATTTTTGTTCAGCATCTTCAATACCAACATTATTTCTAGTCATTTCTAAAGTACTTAATAATTGAATTGCGAGTTGTTGAGGTTTTAAGGATTCTAAAGCTTCTTTATTGCCTTGAAGTTGTCTTTGAGTGTAGGGATGGCTTGCTAGAAGAGTAAACTGAAGGTTTGGAAGAAGATATTTATCTATTTGTCCTAAAACGAATAGATTTTTTCGCGAAGGTTGTATAATCAAACAGGGTGAATAACCTCTTGAAGTTTGCTGACGAGTAGGACTAACTCGAGGTAAAGAAAGGTAAACTCTAAGAGGTGTTTTTTGACCGTCTAATTGATCCAGATAAAAAGAACCGAATTGAATAACACATCCTTCTAGCTCACCAAATTTTTGAAAGAGCATATCATGAGTTTTATGGTCTCCAGTTATTCGTTGAACTGCAAGTTCAAGTTCTGCAAGTCTAGCTCCTTGTGCCATCATATCTTCAGCTGAGACTTTTTGCTGTCCTAATTTTATCAAGCGTTCTAATTCTCCTTCATCAAATAAGCTGTCACTCATGAAGATTTTTAAAGAATTGAACTATTTAAATCTTCCTATTTTAATCACTAGAAAGTAGATACAAAAGAACAAAACCTTTATATACTAGTTCATCACATAGCATTCTTGTTGATTTAAGATGAACATAGACAACACCAAACAATGACTAAAAAAGACCAAAAGCAACCAGAAAAGCTCGAACCTCAGCCTGTTAAAGATATAGAAGACAAGTCCAAAATCATAGCTGACTACGAAAACACACTCAAACGTCTGCAAGCAGACTTTGAAAACTACGTCAAAAGAGTAGACAAAGAAAAACAAGATGCCACAAAATATGCAGTAGCAAAAATCCTCACAAAAATAGTCAATCTCGTTGATGATCTCGATCGTTCCATGCAAGTCTTGGAAAAAACACAAGACAAGGAAATTAAAACAGGAATCCAAATGATCCATAAACAATTTCATAAAATATTGCAGGAAGAAGGCATCAAACCTTTCGACAGTAAAGGAAAGAAACTCGATCCTTACCAACATGAAGTCATAGAAATGGTAGCGCATGACTCTCCAGAAGGAACAGTCATTGAAGAATTACAAAAAGGCTATCATTTACACGATAAAATACTCAGAACTGCAAAAGTTAGAGTATCCAAAGGAAAATCACAGGAGAAGAAATGAACAAAGATCCAAGAAGACCACAACGAGAACAAAATACTATAATCACAAACTTAACTAACCAATAACATGAAAACAATATCTATTCAACAAACACTGGAAGAAATT
The DNA here is from genome assembly GCA_018302985.1 of Candidatus Woesearchaeota archaeon. GTDB lineage: Archaea > Nanobdellota > Nanobdellia > SCGC-AAA011-G17 > UBA489 > JACOVP01. The sequence continues at coordinate 70,384 of JAGVZA010000005.1, forward strand.
AAAGATATGAAGAGAAATGGAAATAATTTTCAAACTATTAAGCATCAAATAGGAGAAAAGAGGTTGAAAAGTTTCCTGAAGACAATCTACCCAAATTTTTCTTTACCTGAAATAGAAAAAATAACAGGAGTTCCAGACTCTAGTTTAGGCTATTGGTTTGAAAAGTTAAAAATTCCACGTAGTAGATGGCATATGAAAACAATAGCATATGCAGGGGATAATGAAAAAGAACAAATAGTTACTGTAGAAAAGAAAGTTTACAAATTAAAAACTATAAAAATTAGTCCAGAACTAGCATATCTTATTGGATTTAATATAGGTGATGGTAATACTGAGCCATATAGTGTAGCTGTCTTTAATCAAGATAGAGGAATGAAGGCTTATTTATCCAGGATTATGAAGAAGTATGGGAACATTACTCATAATAAACGAGAAGATGGATTATGGAGATTAAGATTATCAAAAGGAATAATTGCTAATTTAATAAAAGATCATGAAGGATTAAGATATGATACATTAGATTATATTTTTAATAATGATAAACTAGCAAGAACATTTATTGCGGGATTTTGGGATGCTGAAGGTACAGTAAGAAAACAGAATAAGTACAATTATTATAATATTTATGTATACAATAGTAAAGAACATCTTTTAAAGAGAATTGAAGAGTTTTTTACTAAGAAAGGAATAAAATGTTCTAAATTAAGTAAAGAGCCTCCAAAAGGAATAAGATACATAAAAGGAAAAAGAATCTATTCTAAAAAAATAGTGTATAGATTATCAATTCCAAAAGATTCTGCTAAAAATTGGATTAAAGAAATAGGTGTTAATATGTTACATTCAAAAAAGAGTGAGACAGTAAAACAAATGACTCAAACTAACTATGGAGGAAATTAAAATGGCAACAAAAGAAAAAATCATAGGCGTCGATCTCGGGACACAAAACTCAGCAGCAGCAGTATTGCAAGCAGGTCGTCCAACTTTAATTTCAAGCGCAGAAGGAGCATCCTTATACGGTAAAGCTTTCCCAAGTTTCGTAGCATTCACTAAAGACGGTCAAGTTTTAGTCGGTGAGCCAGCACGTCGTCAAGCAGTCTCTAACCCAGAAGGAACTGTCTACGGTGCTAAAAGAAAAATGGGAACACACCATAAATATAAAATCTATGGAAAAGAATACACACCTCAACAAATCTCTGCATTCATTCTCCAGAAGATCAAGAAAGACACAGAAGAATTCTTAGGAGAAAAAATTAACAAGGCAGTTATCACAGTTCCAGCTTATTTCGACGACAATCAACGTCAAGCAACTAAAGATGCTGGTCAGATTGCTGGCTTAGAAGTAGTTCGTATTATCAATGAACCAACAGCAGCAGCATTAGCCTATGGTCTAGACAAGCAAGACAAAGAAGCAAAAATCTTAGTCTTTGATTTAGGTGCAGGTACTTTAGATGTAACTATTATGGAATTAGGAGACGGAATCTTCCAAGTCAAATCTACATCAGGAGACACGCAATTAGGTGGTCACGACATGGATAACGCGATCATGGATTATATTACTAAAGAATTCGATAAAGATCACGACTTTGATTTAAATGATGACAAAACTGCAGTCCAAAGAGTTCGTGAAGCTGCGGAAAAAGCAAAAATAGAATTGTCAACAGTCACTGAAACAGAAATCAATCTGCCATTCATTCATGGACAGCAAAATCTCAAGTTAACATTATCACGAGCGAAGCTGGAAGAGTTAATTGATCCTATTGTCCAGCGCTGTAAAAAACCTTTGCTCCAAGCAATCAAGGACAGTAAGTTAGAAACTAATAAAATTGACAAAATTATCTTAGTAGGCGGACCAACTCGTATGCCTGTCATTAAGAAGTTCGTTGAAGATCTCTTGGGCAAAAAAGCAGAACGCGGTGTTGATCCTATGGAATGTGTAGCTCATGGTGCAGCTATTCAAGGAGGAGTCTTAGGTGGAGAAGTCAAAGACATTCTCTTATTAGATGTCACACCCTTAACTTTAGGTATTGAAACTCTAGGCGGAATTAGAACTCCATTAATCCAGAGAAACACAACCATTCCAACAAAGAAATCACAAACGTTCTCTACTGCAGACGATAATCAAGGAGCAGTAACTATTCATGTCTTGCAAGGAGAAAGAGAAATGGCTGCAGACAATAAAAGTATGGGTCGTTTTGATTTAGTAGGTATTCCTCCAGCTCCAAGAGGAGTCCCACAGATTGAAGTCTCTTTCGATATTGACGCCAATGGAATCATTCATGTCACAGCAAAAGATCTAGGCACTGGTAAAGAGCAGAATATTAAAATTACTGCGTCCAACAAGCTCTCAGAAGCTGAAGTGGAAAAAATGAAAAAATCAGCAGAAGAATTTGCCGAGGAAGACAAGAAGAAAAAGGAAAAAGCAGAAGTCAGAAACGAAGCTGATGCCTTAGTCTACACTTTAGAAAAAAGTCTCAAAGAGTTCAAAGGAAAAATAGAAGAAAAAGAAATCAAAGCAATAGAGAAAGATAAAGAAGAACTCAAGAAACTGCTCAAGGAAGACAACACAGACGCTCTCAAGCAGCACATGGAAGAACTGAACAAGAGACTTCATGAAGCCTCAACAAAGCTCTATCAAAAAGCCCAAGAAGCAGAGCAGCAAGCCAAAGATCACGAAATAGGCAAAGACCAAAAGAAAAAGGACAAAGTAGTTGATGCTGAAGTCGTAGACAAAAAGTAGGTGAAAAAAGATGGAAAATAAACCAGAACCAACTAATGTAAATTTAAACATTGACGAAGGTAGCGCAAGCTTCTTCGCCCATGAATTTTCAGTAGAAATCAATCCTACACAGGCGACATTAGATTTTAAGAATGTATCCTCTCGTACTGACCAAAGATCACTTTCAGGAAAAAAGCATTTTAAAATGGTGCATAATGTTATTAGTGTAGAGCCTTTACTGTTAAAAGAAATGAGCAGGATTTTAAATGAAATAATTAAAAAGTATGAAGAAAAATTAGGAGAAATAAAGAAAAGCGAAGCAATGCTCAAAGCAGAAAAAGAATTGCAAAAAGATGTTGAGAGCATACACAAATCCCAGCAAAAATCAAGTAATAAAAAAGCAGATTATTTAGGATAGAGATGAGTGACGACTATTATAAAAGTTTAGGAGTTAGTAAAACTGCTACTGAAGAAGAGATTAAGAAAGCGTATAAAACATTAGCAAAAAAACATCATCCTGACATCAATAAAGAAGCTGGTGCAGAAGCAAAGTTCAAAGAAATCTCAGAAGCATACGCAGTACTCTCAGACAAGCAAAAACGTACTCAATATGATCAATTTGGTAAAGAAGGATTCCAGCAGAGATATTCTTCAGAAGATATTTTCCGTGGATTTGATACTTCTCAGTTTGAAGATTTATTCGGCGGCTCTATCTTTGATGCTTTATTCGGCGGCGGTGGAAGACGTCAGCGAAAGCAAAAAGGCAGAGACTTAAAAGTTTCATTAGACATCACTTTTGAAGAAGCTGCATTTGGTACAAAAAAAGAAATCAAAATCAGAAAACCAGAACACTGTGAAGCTTGTGAAGGCACTGGCGCGGAAGACGGAGAGTTAGAATCTTGTGACACTTGTAAGGGTGCAGGCCAAGTAAGAAAAGCTACTCGTACTCCTTTTGGAAGTTTCATGCAAGTAGGTGTCTGTCCAGAGTGTCAAGGACAAGGAAAAATTCCAGAAAAAATATGTAAACAATGTCACGGTGAAGGTCGTGTAGAAATACTGAAAGAAATTAAAGCAAATATTCCAGCAGGTGTAGATACAGGATCAACGTTACGCGTTCCTGGAGAAGGAGAAGCAGGTCCTCATGGAAGTCAATCAGGAGATTTATACATCACAGTCCAAGTAGGAGAGTCAGACATCTTCAAGCGACAAGAAAATGATTTGTATATTGAATTGCCTCTAACTTTTTCTCAAGCAGCATTAGGTGCTGAAATCAAAGTCCCAACATTAAAAAAAGAAGTCACAGTCAAAATCCCAGCAGGCACGCAGTCAGGTACACATATCAGATTAAAACATGAAGGGTTTCCAGATGTGCATGGATATGGCCCAGGAGATCTTTATATTATTATTGAAGTAGTCACCCCAACAAAGCTTTCAAAAGAACAAAAAGAAGTATTAGAAAAATTAGCAAAGACTGAAGAGAAGAAATCTATTCTAGAAAAAATAAAAGAATGGGCTTCTAAAAAAGATTAACCAAACCACTTCACTAAGCCTTCTTGCTTATCTGCATCCAATATTTGACAATACTGCCTTCTGAGATAGTAAACAAAATCTTTCCTTGACATTTGAAACAATTGCCTGCTAGAGGGGGTCGTCTAAATTTCATATTACAATCCACACATCTAAATTGTTGTGAAGAAAATTTACGTAAATTACCTTTCAAGTCACGAATAAAGTGTCGTTCAATGACTAGTCTTGCTACATCTGTTTGATCTACAGCTCTAATCTTTTCTGCTAGTTCCATTTGTCCATGAACTTTCTCAACCATGGTTGGTAATGATTTATATGCGCTGCAGCGAACACCATAGTTAATATCAGTAGTAGGATGAGTATAGCCAAAGCCTTCATATTGTCTCGGAGTTCCTAAGTAATCTCCCATTTTAGGAATTTTCACAGAGTTAGGTTCTTTAGATTCTAAAGCATTCTGGTACAAAGCCAAAGGATACTGCCAGGCAACATCCATATCAAAGACCATGTCATCAACTTCTTTAGGAATAAGCTTAGAAGACAAAACTAAAGGAGCATCTTGTGTTGATCCTCTATGAGTAGGCAAATAATGTCGTGAAAAATTCAAAAGCATATCAGTTAATAATAAAACACAGCTTTCATCACCATCACAGTCGCGTCTGAGGGCGCTATGATAACTAGGATGTGCTAAAAATCCCTGTGTTTTAGAAAACCCAATAATACGTGCAACCATGCCTGCAGAAATATGAGGTGCTAATCCAACTACAAGATGTCCAATCAAGCCTTCTTTCGTTTTCAGTTTGTAATAAGGCTCTTGTCCATAGAGATGAATAAGTAAGTCATCAACAAAGTTAGCAGTTTTAAATAATGCATCTTGTGATCCTTCATCTAAGCTTTCGTCAGCATTAGGTAAGATAATATCTTGAGGTTTAATTTCTAAAATCTGGTCTTCAGAAACTAAATCTTGTCCTTTGAGATCTTTCAAATAACCCATGGTGTGAAGTTTCTCGAGAGGGGTGCCAATTTCTTTAGGTTTGAAGTGAGTCAAAGGCATTTCTGTCATGTCATAACGAATAGTTCCGTCTTTATTCACATAGACTTTGTGTTTCGCTCGTAAGATTCCTTTGACCAAGTGTTCTGGTGTATGATCTTTATTTGAAGTCCCTTTGACACCCTTAATTAATTCGGGAACCGCGTTCGCTCCAGATAATTTCATAGCTGCAGTAAAATAATGAGCAATATCTATGGGTGCATTTCTATAAGCGACAGTGCTGGTGCGAGTTTTAGGATCATCATGGCAGGGATATTTCTGAGTCACGCCACATTGACTGCAAGAATAGCGTTGTTGTGTTTTCTGTTGGCAAGTTTCACAAGTACGATAAATAGTTTCACGCTGGCAGGTAGAGCAATGATAGATAGGAAATTCAGCAGTGACTTTCTTTTTTTCTAGTGCTGATTGGAAACATCTCATTCTTCCGCCTTCGCTGCCGACAGGAAAAAGAACCTGTGGACTTCCTGTTAATTTGCGCATCTTAGCTTTCTCAGGCCTGCCCATACGACAACCGAGAGGAGTGCCATTCTTATCTCGAATAACAAGTTGAGGATTCAACATCTGCAAGGTCTTCTCTGCATCGAAATGAACTCCTTCTAAAGACTTCTGTAAAGCATAAGCCCAATCACCTTCAATAACTAAGTATTCTTTAGCGACATATCTATGAGGTATGCCCAATAATTCCAAGACTCTTTTCACACCCGTCTCTTTTAAATCATCTTCAACTAAAGGTAAAACAATTTTTTCATCTTGGTGAGTTGCTTTCTGTAATCTTTTA
>JAGVZA010000018.1 GCA_018302985.1 Candidatus Woesearchaeota archaeon
AGTGCTGTAATTTTTTCAACACCAAGCAATGCTGAAAAGAGACCTGTGTTTACAAACATTTGCAAAATCAAAAAGAGCAAAAGACCGCCGCATAAAATCAAGTTGACAAATAGTTTACTCAATGAACCATACTGAAGACCAAAATAATCTCCTATTGAAAGTAAATCGTGCTTTTTTTGGAGTAGAGAAAGCCGCTTCTTGTAAAAAAGATAGAGAACCACGAATGCCATTCCTGCGCCAACAAATACCATCAAATACCAAAAACCATACAGATATGAAAAAGTAACACCAAGTACAAAGTTGTAGCCTGTAAGCAAAGACGCGAAAGTTGTCCAGGTTGATGCAGATGCAGATAAGTTTTTTGAACTGTTTATATATTCTTCAGGTGTCTCGCGACGTGAAGAAGCCCATGTAATTCCTGCAAGCACAACTAAATACAACCCTAAATAAACAATGGTTATAGTATTCATGTGTATTACCTTGATAAAAAATTATTTCTCTTTACTCAATTTATCTAATAAAATTTTAGGAATTGCTATAACTTGCTCATCTTTTCCAACTTTAGTAGCAAATCTAGATTCCTGCGGATCAATTTTCTTCCCCACAACAAAATAAGTGTCTGGCTTTTCAGGAGTTCCATAAATAGCCGGACATCCCAGGCCTCCAAAGCAATTATCTACTCGTGCTACTTCAAAAACTTCAAGACAATCTTCTTTTAATTCACATTTGTCAGAGGCCATACTTATTCTGAGATTTAAGAGTACTTAGATTTTCTTGTCATTTTTTATTAATTAATTAAAATATAGTATAGAAAGCTTTAATAAATTGATAAATATAGCTAATAGATGAAAGAAAAACTGAAGTTACACAACAAGTAGAATATCGATTAGAAAAATATCTTAAATATAAGCTTATTAAGCAGTTTGCGACTATTATCAATTATCCTGCATTGGGCTTGACGCAGTTTGTTATAATTCTCATTAAGGCTTCAACTTATACTTGTTTACCAGCATTAAAACAGAGATTACAACAGAACGAACATTGCATTGCATTTGGAGAAATCCAAGGAGCATATGACCTTTACATAAATTTGATTTGTAAAGATGAGACCTCACTTAAAAAGACTATTACTTTTATAACAGAAAAAGGATCTACAGATATTGCAGATTATTTAGTTATAAAACCTACTTTGGCAGAAACTTATCCTATTAAATTCCTTGACAAAAAAGAAGATAAGCCTTTTATAATTTTTACTGAAAATGTTCAACAAGTTTCTCTTGACAAAAAAGAAAAAGAGATTCTTAAGCTTTTGGCAACTAATGCGCGCATACCTCTTATAGAAGTCGCTGGTAAATGCGCCATCTCTGCTGAAAGAGCGCTTTATACCATCAAAAAATTGCAAAGAGGGGGAGTAATCCAAGGAACAAAAATTGTTTTTGATATGCAAGCCTTTGGTTATTTTTATACAGTAGTTTTATTCCATATCACAGAGTATTCTGAAACATTAGAAATCAAATTAAAGAATTTTGCCAGACATCACCCCCACATTAATTCTCTTGGCTTAACACTAACGAAACCCAACTGTTTTTTACAAATATTTCATAAAACTGATGAAGAAGTAAGAACAACATTGCATGATCTCAAACGTTTTCTCCAAGCATATCGCGTAGATTATACTCTGCTTAATATTTTAGAAGAAGAACAGGCCAACACACTTCCTTCATTATAATGTAAAAGAGTAGAATGTATATTCTAAAGATTAGGAAAGGTTTATAAGGAATTTATCTACAAGCATTTGCCAGAGGTGATGAGATGCAGCAATGTCACAACCCAAATATCAAGTCACAGTTCTCGGTGGTGGAACTGGTTCTTTTACAGTACTGACAGGCCTTAAAAAATATGATTCTCTAGATTTAACCGCTATTGTTGCCATGACTGATAGTGGCGGCTCTACAGGTATTTTACGTGATCAGTTGGGAATTTTACCAGTGGGTGATTTACGTCAATGTTTAGTTGCCTTATCAGATGTTCCGAATCTCTGGAGAGAGCTCTTCAATGCACGTTTTGAGGAAGGAGATGGATTAAAAGGCCATAATTTAGGAAACTTAATCTTAGCAAAATTAAAAGATCTAGAAGGAGGTTCTTATCAACGCGCTTTAGCAAACGCAGAAAAACTTTTGCATGTGCGAGGAAGAGTATTACCTGTCACCTTTGACAATGTTCATTTAGTTGCTGAAACACAAGATGGAAGAGAACTCTATGGTGAACATTTGATCGACGCGAAAGACGCACCACTTAAACGTGTCTTTTTTGATCCTAAACGACCAACAACAAATCCTAAAGCTTTAGAAGCTATTACTAATAGTCATGTAGTCATTCTTGCTCCTGGTGACATTTACACTAGTCTTTTACCAACTATCTTGATGCCTGGTGTAAGAGAAGCACTTGCAGAAACAAGAGCACCTGTTGTTTATGTGTGTAATTTAATGGCACAGAAGAATCATACAGAAGATTTCAGTGTTGTTGATTTTGTTGATTTATTGCATAAACAAGCTGGACAAGAATTTCTTGATATTGTAGTTTATAATACTCAACAACCTCCAAGCAGAGTTTTACAAAAATATACTCGTGAGGGTAAACCAGTATCCTTTTCTTCAGAAGATTTTGGTGCGCGAAAACAACATTTTCAAGGTCACGAGTTACTCTGCCAAGAACTAAGCAAACCTGTAACTGGCGATCAATTAGAGCGCACGTTTATTCGCCATGATCCAGATAAACTTGCAAGTGTCCTTTATGGGTTAATAGAGAGAAATAGAGCTTATCGTAAGAGAGATTAATCTTTTTTATAACATATAGTATATATTGCCATGGTTTATCTGTTTGTTTTTCTTAATAGACTTATGCACACTATTCAATGGAGAGCGTTAAGCACGTCAGCAGCATTACTAGTCTTTTATCCTTTGTATTGGTTATTTGTAAATCCGTTTATGGCTATTGGTGCAGGTATCTTCTTTATTAGTTTGGTTATCATAGGTATGTTTTACTCCATTATTAGTATTTTAGAACATAGGAAATATACTTTTGGTATTGGTTCTTTACTTTTTTTCGGCGTGTATTTACTAATTATTTAATTTGTAGACGTCTACGACGTTTTTTCTTTTAAGCAATGCTTGAAAGTTATAAGAATAAATAAGCTATAAACCTTTAAGAGATGATTAAAATATATAGTCTTATATTTGTTTAAAGATTATAAGTAATAATCAAAACTATTAATTATAAAATTTCAAAGATTTAGCACTCTTCGGACATATTTAGGTAAATTTTTCAGTCTTTCAATAACATCTGCATCCCATTTTTTAAGATCAAACTTTCTTTTCCGAAAACCTGGTAGTCCACCTTCCATATATCTTTTAACAGTGCCTGTGGAATCAGTCTCTAAAATGACATCATGATAGGGTGAATCAACACGAGTAAAGTAAGGATGTTGGTCTGATGCATCAAGACGACTAAATCTTGTTGGATTTGTAAAGCTTACCCTTTCAAGAACTTTACCATCGCCTTGAACATACACTTCCTCTCCCGGACTAGGACTTCTATTTTCTTTATGACCTTGCTCTAAAAAATCTAAACAATAAGTCAGATAGACTCTTCTTTCAAGATCAACATCAGTCAGGTCCTTTGAACCTTTAGTAGGTCCTAAAATTTTTACTACATCTCGTTCACCAACAACAGGTTTAAAAGTAGAAGTTGGTTTAACCATAGTACCTAAATCATAAATTTCCACCCTATTTACAAAAATAAGACCCATATTTAGTCATTTTACAAGACACTATTTAAAATATGCGGGTAATAGGGATTATATGAACTTTTTTAACTCTTAGAAAACTATATAAGTAAGCCTTCTCCCCCTGGTTTATGGGAAAAAGAGGGAAAGATAGTGGTAAAGAGGGTGAACTAACTAATTTTCCAGAAGAAAGTACTCCTTACTTGCTCAGTCCAAGACATCTTGCTATAGCAACATCTATTCTTTTAGTCTTTTCTGCATTCGCATCCTTACTTATTGATCAAGACATCACAGGTCAAGCTACTTCAGCAACTATGCAACGATGGAGAGATCAAGGATTAAATGTAGGTTGGGAAAGATATGGTCAGTATGCTAAGACTGATGAGCGTACTGCAGCAGGCAAGATTATAGTTCCTAATAACTGGCGTTGTCCTAAGCAAGCAATTGCTCCTCCAGCAGATTTTACTTCTACTATAAATAGTAATAAATGTGTGAATGGTGCAAAGGATAAGAATGGTTTCTTTCCAGTATGCTTCTTTACTGGTGTCCAGGGTAAAATAATGTCTATAAAATGTCTGCCATCATAATCTAATCAACGCTTAAAACTTTTATTCTTCCAAAAGCTTATAAAAACAAACCTCTTGATAGGACTATGCCAGACGTCAAACCACTCAAATACAAGAAGATTGAAGGATTTTTAACAGACAAACAACTTGCTGAACACCATGATGTGCTCTATGCAGGATATTGCAAGAACTTGGACAAGATTCGGGATGCTGTTAAGAAAGTAGACTTAGAGAATGTCAATGCTACTTTTAGTGATCTTCGCGAACTCAAGATTGAAGAAACCTTTGCTGCTAACGGAGTCAGATTACATGAATACTATTTCGATAACATGCATCAGGGCGGTACAAAGATTACTGGTAAGATTGCAGACCTTCTGAAAAGAGATTTTGGTTCTGTTGAGGCTTGGGACAAACAATTCAGAGCTTGTGGTCTAGCTGCCAGAGGTTGGGTTGTGCTAGCTTATGATCTAGAAGATGACAAAATTCACAATTATATTGCTGACGCTCATAACCAAGGTGGTATTTGGAACGCTATTCCTTTACTTATTTTAGACGTCTACGAACACGCTTACTTTGTTGATTATGCTACTGGCAGAAAGAAATACATTGGGGGATTTATGCAGAATATAGATTGGGAGACGGTGAATAAACGATTGGAGAAGTGGATTAAATGACTCAAATTCCACGCCCTAGAAGAGATGCGCGTTTTGGTACTGAAGATCTAGGACGATTGAAAAGACGACCATTACATAGGGAAAAGAAAGAATAATATTACTACTTCTAAGTAACTATAATAAGAAAGATTTATATACTTTAAAGGTAATAATAAAAGATGAAAAGCAAATTTTTATATGCTGAAGGAAATAACTTGAAAGGTTTTAGATGTATATTTAACAACCTTAATCTGGGTACTCTTCATTTTGAAGGACGACAGACTTCTCCACTCATGATTAACCCAGATTCTCGTCTATGGAAATTGATGCAAGAAGCACCCGATATGTCCCTATCAGATGAAGAGGCTGTTAAAAGACTTCATGAAGTTTTGAGTTCTTATGGAATCGGAAAAGAAGGCATAAAGTATCTTCCTCCTGAAAAACTCTACTTGTCCAATAGGATTTATCTTGCTGGTGCAGATGAAGAGCTTACTAGAGATGTATTTTTAGCAAATCAAAATACTCTTATTGTAGATGACGATCTACGAATGCCTAGTGTAACACTCAAAAGAGTTGTCCAACTTATCGAGGATGTATCTCCAAAAGATTTAGCAGAATTAGTGAATAAATAAGAGATTAATGTCGCATAATGTATGTTATACGAACTAAAACATCATAATTGATAAGAACTTTTAAGCAATGATTAAATAATTTATATTATTTTCTAGTTTCATGTTTTAAACGAAATATTGGTTCTGAACAAATTCTTTCTAATGCCTCGGATCGTTTTCTTGCTTCGCTTCCATCAAAACCAAAGACAGTCTGCTGTGAATCTTGATGTGCTTTTTGAGAACGATGATACATCCATAAGAAATATAAGTAGTGATCAGTTATTTCTGAAATAGTTGTATGGTTTATCTGAACAGGTTCAAAAACTTCAAGATCATGAAGTTTTGCTAAAGTATTGCGCGATGCACTAAATATTACATTAGGATCGCAACCTTCTCGTAGCTCTCTAATTTGATCTCTAACTATTGCATATTGAACAAGACGCAGAGGACCTTGTTTAAATGACCATAAACCTTTATCAGGATCATAATGTGCAATGCCGGCTTGGAGATCAAAATGTGTAATGTCTTCCCCCTTGTAACGTTGCATCCCTGTCGTTGTTACTTTTTTATGCTCTCGTAACTTATTTTTAATACGCTCTTGGATAGACTTTCCAGGGCTATCGGATGTAATCTCTTGTACTAGACGTTGTTGCATTTCATGATAAGTTTCTCTGTCACCCGCTAAAAACCATGCATCAAACATGCGATTTGGTGAAGTTAATCGTATTTCTTCCGGCGTTCCCTGACCCAATACCATTTCACTTACATATCCTCCATTTCCATCTAGAGTCTTAGCTTCAATATCAGTATCGAAAGAAGCCCATCTTGCACAGGCAGTCATATACTCACTCAATCTTTTTCTCACTTCAGGCACTTGCTGAGCGTTTTTGCTTACAACAACCAATTCAATAGGAGAAACTGGTCCCTTTTCCAATCGAGCATCACTTCCCACTGTAACTATAGCATAACTAGATCCTATGCTTTGAAGACTTCCTTCAAGTTCACTTCCAATTCTACGCTGTATAGCTTTGTTATATGCAAAAAGATGATTAGTATAAGCCTTATAGTCTCTTTCATTTGGGTCTGCGTGTCTGATAGAAGTCATAGTTTTACCTTTCAATATTAATAGTCTTTAGCTTTATAAATCTTCCTATTTGTTACTACTTTATAGTAATATTATGACCAAGTTCCTTCTGTTTTAAAGCCGCAAGATTTGCAGTATTCGACGTTAAAAAGCCCATCAGAATGCCTTTCTTGGCCTACATGCAAAGTTTCACCACAACTAGGACACTTTTTTCCCATGTCTTGGATCGCTTTTTTCTGGTTTTTCATGGGACACAATATTTAATATTTGCTTAAAGCTTTTAATCCTTATTTTTTCCTCTATTTTTCACTTTTTGAGCCATTTCGTGTTTTGATTTTTCTAAAAGTTGGTGACCTTTTTTAGTAATAGTAATATAAGTCTGTTTTCCCCGTCGACGCTTCTCCAACAATCCTGATTCTACTAACACATTAACATATTCGGACGTCGTCGAACGGACTTGATCATATTGCTTATTAGGATATAAGTCAGTAGCTAAGGATTTGATGGTCATCCATTCCTGGTCTGCTTCTTTTAGTAATAAAGCTAGGCGGTAAAACATACTCTTTTGGGTCTCTGTAAGGTCATCTAGAAGCTTCAAATATTGTGGACTTGGAGCTTGCTCTAAAATTTCCTTGACTTCTTCCTCTAATTTTTCTTCTTGCTGGATAAGTCGAGCTTGTTGTTTTGAAGGAGCTAATAAAACATATGAAACAGTTTGGTCGATGTCTGCTAATCTCCTTTCAACATGATTAAATTTATTTTTATGATCTGTATGCTGCCCCTCAAAATAATCAATCCATTCCTTGATGGCTTTAATATCTTCTTTAATTTTTACAAATGAATGTTTTAAATTAGCATTTAATCTTTCTAAATCTTCACGATACTCATTATCTTCTTCCCTCTTTTTAGAAAACCACATTTTTCAATTATAAGAATACCATTTTCCTTTTAAATGTTGTGTTTCCCGTCTAAGAACTGTCGGAGACGTCTATAGACGTGTCGTAGACGGTTCGTCGACGCGTCGTAGACGGATAAAATACTCTAAAATGCATGAAAAAACATAAAAAAAGCATAGTGTACACCTAGAACGATGAACAGTGTGCAGAGTTCTCTAAGCGTGCGTCAGCAAGCATTCTAGTCAGGAGTGAGCGTAGCGAGCGACGACAAAAAAACTAGAAAAAGAAGGAAGATTAGTAAAAATAAGAGAAGTGAGATAATGAAAAGAATAGGTAAAAATAGAGTAGAAAAGACTAAAATAGCCTCCTTTTAGTGAAAGTGAGAGTTAGTATAAAGAAGAATTTTCTATAGACTAAACAAATAGAAGCAGTTATAGGAAGAGAGAGTGAGTGATAAAAGAGTTAAATATCTAAAAGAGACTTCTGATCAGAGTTATTTGAGCGAATATTGATCAATTTATTCAAAAGTGAGAGTTCCTTAAAATTTTTATCAATAGTAATAGTAGTTTTTTTATTAAAGAAACGTTCTTTTGTGAGGGGTAATTGCTTAGAAACTAGTCGATTTACACAACTTCTGATGGTTGTTTCAGTAAGTGAGAGTTTATTCGCTAGATCTGCATAAGTAACTTCTGAGAGTTGCTTTTCTAACTCATAAATAGCCAAAAAAACAGAGAATTCGCGGTCTGTAAGAGTTTTAAAGCGAAAAGTGAGAGTTTGATTGATAGAATCAAGACTATTTCTAATAAAAGGAGGTTGATTTGCTCGTTTTTGTTCAGAAGTGAGTGTTTGTTGTTGATTGTTGTTGATTGCTTGGTCATCAGAAATCCATTGTTGCTCATTGCTCTGCATTGTTGATGATTGTTGATGATTGACTGTTGACTGTTGACGATTGTTGACTACCCCCTTATTTCCGATGGAACTATTAAAAAAGTCTATTTTATCCTCTTTTTTACTATTTTCTTTAAAAAAATACTCTATTTTCTCAGATAAGGCTAAAATGTCTTTATTTTGCTTGGAAAATAGCTCTTTTAGCTCTTTAAATTGATTTTCTATGTTAGAAATGTCTTCTTTTGCTTTTAGAAACGATTTTTTGACGTTTTCTTTGAAAATATCGTCGTTTTTATCCATTTTAACCCACTTTTTAAGGAAGTAAACCAAGTATTTAAGGCTTTATCATTGTTGCTCATTGCTTGGCATTGCTCGACATTGTTGATGATTGTTGATGATTGTTTACTTGGGCGATTATTTGTTTGCATAAATCAATGAAAACAGCCTCTTTTGGTCTTATTCCTGCGGAAATTAAGGCATTCCCTAATTGTTTTCCAATGTCTTTTTCTAAGCCCTCTTTAGGTTTAAAACTGATTAAAGCATTGATTGTTGACTGGTGCAAGACCCCTTCATTGATTGCGATACTAATATTTTTTCCTTCGTCATTTATACAAATACCTTGTTCTAGATTGATTATACAATTTTTTTGTCTCCAAACTCCTTCTTTTTCTTCAAAACCATAATTTTTAAGCTCATTTTCTATTAAGAGCATTATTTTAGTCTTCATTGATGCTTTTTTATCTGTTATTTGCTCTATTTCATTATTCATAACCTTTTCAAAGCGATAAACACGACCTAAATACTGTTTTACTTTTTGTTTAGGCATTTGACGTCTTTTTCTGTACTTATTAGCTACCCAATAAGCATATTCATAAGTTTTCCCAGAAGGATTGATTCTTTTTTTAATACGTAAGAACATTTTAATGGGCACTATATCTTAGTTTATCTATTTTATGGTTTTGGCTATTTATAAAGGCTAGAAGTGAAGAATTACTTTTTCTTTTCAATTTGGCCTTTTTTAGCCAATCTTGGGAAAGGAATATGAGGGGGTAAGTTGATATCATTGCCTAAACTTAAAGCTTTTACATTACATCTTGATAGAATAGCATTCATCCAAGGAGAAGAATATTTAGGGTCTATTTTTGAGTCTTTCTTCCAAGATTCTAGAACTGCTTTTTTATCCTTTTCATCCATAACATCTATGATTTTTCCTTCAATAAGAATGGAAGCTATATTAGGTTCATAAGTGATACTAAAAGAAAAGTAGACATTGAGAGTATTTTGCTTGTTACCTAAAGCATCAATAGTTTGCTCTTTGAGATCTGTAATTTTAGTCTTATTTTTTACTTCTACATTACCAGTTACGTCTTTTTTCTTTTCGACGCTGATCTTTTCCAAGAGGAAGTTGACTATCATTGTAAGTAGAACCAGTTCAAAGTTATTTTATAAAGGTTACTATTGATGAGCTATAACTTTAAAAAGAAGATAGAATAAGAAAAGGTTATGATGCTGTTCTAGATTTAAAGCGATATACTCTTTCTTCTAGTCTAAGAGTTTTTGCATATTCTAGGAAATCCTTAAGGTCTTCTGAGGTTCTGTCTTCCAAGACTCCATTGATAGCCTTTGCTATTTTTGTTCCTGTTTTAAGTGCTTTTTGCCATGCTACCCTATCTGCTCTTCTTTCAGTCAGTGTATATCCCACTGTTTCTCTTCTTGGTGGTATGGCGAGGTTTTCTTCTCTTTCAAGTCTTTTAATTAAATACCCGAAGACTGGAGCTTTTCTAACAATAAACTCAATATCTGCTTCTCTTATAAATCCCCCACCAAGAGAACTAAAAGCAGCTGCACTTTCAGCCCTTTTGAATAATTCTATAGGATCTGTAGCTCCTTTCTCCACAAAAAATAACCCATATTGTGGTGGATAGTTACATGCCAGATCATTTCCAGTAGACATCATCCTTACTTGAACTATACTCCCTTTCTTTTCTTCTTGTATTCTTTTTACCCAGTCATATTTCATGTTTCCCTCCAATCTTATTTTAGGATATATATCTTTCAGTATATAATAACTACTACTCCCAAAAGAGCGTAGTAATAGAAGCACTTAAATAGTTCTAAGCATTGATATTTTTCATGGACCTAAGCATCTTTGAAGAACTGGGATTAACGAATGCAGAGATTAAAGTCTATATTCAACTCTTGAAGATTGGGTCTTCTCATGCAGGGCCAGTTATTGAGAAAACGGGTTTACAAACTTCAGTAGTACATAGGTCGTTAAATACTTTGATTCAGAAGGGACTTATTAACTATGTTTTAGAGGGTAAAATAAAGATCTACCAAGCTACAGCACCTGAAACCTTTCTGGATTTTATAGATGAGAAAAAAAGAAAGTTTACAGAGCTCTTACCAGATCTTAAGAAAGAACAACAGTCTACACAAGATAGAGAACTAGCCACCATCTATAGAGGTAAAAGAGGGTTACAAGAAGTTTATTCTAAACTAATTAATATTAAGGCAGAAGAATATTTAACTTTTGGAGGTGGAGAGCAGGTAGCAAATTTTATGGGTTTGAGTTGGTGGAAGGCCTTTCATGTCAAAAGAAGAATGCATAAATTACCCTCGCGACAGATCTTTGATAAAACAGTTAAGCCTTTAGGTGAAGGAATCTTAGGAATGCCTTTAACCAAAGTAAGATTTCTACCTCACGAGTTTGCACAATTTCAAGAAACAGTCATAGTTGGAGATTATGTAGCTACGAATGTTTTTACAGAAAACGCCTATAGCTTCTTAATAAAAGACCAAAAAGTTGCTGAAGGGTATAGAAAATATTTTGAACTCTTATGGAAAATCGCTAAACCTTAATGTTGGTTTCAGTTCTATTTATTGAGCCTTAATCTTCTTGAGAATATCTTCTTTTCCTTTCCAGACCAAGGCTTCAGTCAATACATCTTCGATAGTAGCAACTGGAATGATCTTAATCTTGGCTTTTTCAGATCCAATCAATAAGATATCTTTTTCATTGGACTTTGGAACGAGCACACGTTTTATTCCTGCATGGATGGCTGCTTCTACTTTTTGTGTTACGCCGCCGACAGCTAATACTTCTCCTCTAACTGATAAAGAACCAGTCATTGCAGTATCTTGTCGTACTGGGACTTTTTTGAGTGCTGAGATGATTGCTACGGCAACTGCGATAGATGCAGAGTCTCCTTCTACTCCTCCGCCTTCAGAAGCTGTCTGCAAAAACTGGACAAAAATATCATATTTTTCTTTAATGTCTTCACCGAAGAATTTTAAGATAATGGCTGAAACATTTTTGACTGCTTCTTTTGCAATTTCTCCTAATTTTCCTGTAGCTACAAATTCTGACTTTTTACCGCCAGGAGTTACTTCAGACTCAATTGGTAATACGATACCGGAATAATAACTATCTGATCCCATGACTGCTAGACCATTGACACGGCCAACAATAGTTCCTTCAGTGATAATAACTTCATATTTTTTCTTGTTTTCAATGAGTTTATCTACCATCTGCTGCTCTAAAGAACGAGCAAGACGTTTTGCTAATTTAACATGCTTTTCTGTTGCGAAGGGGAATTTTTCTTCTAAAGCAATATCTCCCGCGGCACGAACTAAACCACCTAATTCTCTCAGACGTAGGGTTAATTTTCCTGATGTTCCCGCTCTCACTCGAGCTTCTTGGATGATTGCATCTACTCCTTCTCTAGTAAAGTGAGGAATTTTTTTATCTTTTCTTACTTCTTGAGCAACGAAAATGGCTACTTTATCTCTGTTTTCCTGATTGTCATCCATGGTGTTATTCATGTATACTTCATACCCATATCCTCTAATCCTGGAACGAAGAGCTGGGTGCATTTTTGGAATAGTATCTGTTGTACCTGCAGCTACGAGAATGAAATCAGTTGGGACTGGTTGACTTCTTACCATCGCACCTGAGGATCTTTCGGATTGACCAGTAATAGGATATTTTCTTTCCTGCATGGCAGAGAGCAGTTCTTGTTGTGAATGTTTGTTCAAGGCTCCCACTTCATCTATAAATAAGACTCCTTTGTTGGATTTGTGAATCATACCCGGGACTAGACGCTCGAATGCTGGAGTACCTAGACCGCCGCTTTGGAGCGGGTCATGCAAACAATCGCCGAGAAGCGCCCCAGCGTGCGCGCCTGTCGCATCAATGAAAGGAACTTTCTTTTTATCGCCGTTGTCTACTAATAATTTAGGAACTGAGGCATTGAGCTTTGCTTTTCGATTGAGATTCATAAATAGAATGAAAGTTGCTAAAAAAATCATAGAACTAATAATAGTTGCAGCTGCGATGATGTCACCATACAATTTTCTTGCCCACCAAGGAGCAATCATAGCCAGAATAACTAAAACAAAGAAAAAGATATTTTGGTTTTTCATAGACCCTATTACTTGTAGTTTTGCTTTAGTAACTAATTCTTTTCCTTGTCCTCGAGGCAGAGTTTTGATAAGAGGATTATTATCATCTGAGGCATTAGGTAGAGCAATGATATCTACTAATTCTTCATCAGGGAGTAATTCTGCTAAGGCTTGACCTGTTAGAGATTTTCCTGTACCTGGTTCTCCAATTAAGAGGACATTACGTCGCTGCAGAGCAGCTTTTTTGATAGTATTTACTGCTTCTTCCTGCCCTATAATCTGGTCTACTGTGCTTTTCGCTACTTTAATATCTGCTGTAGTTTTGTAGTTAAGGGACATCTTTCTAGTGTGTTGTTCTTTATTTAAAAAGAGTTTGGTTTTATATTTATTTATACAATGTCTTCTTCTGCGATAACGACGAAGTCACCGACAGCTATTACGGAAGAAAATGGTAAAGTAAGATCTCCTTGTGTGTCTCGTTCGAGATCAAGGTTAGAAGCATATCCTGTAGCATTTTTGAGCACTATTTGAATTAATTCGCCTGTTCTTGTTTCAAAAGTGATGTTACCTACTTCTCCAAAGCGCTTTCCTGACTTTGTAACTACTGTTTTACCTAATATGTGTTTTGAGAACTTCTTTTCGTCTTCAGCCATACTTCTTCTTATTAGGTTTTTCTTTATAAACTTTCTGGTGATGGAATGTTGTCTTTTCTTTAGTTATTTTACACCTATATTGCCATTGGAACTCTTTTTTTTGTGTTTTATAGTCACCCTCCCCCTTTGATTTCCACTGGAACTTCCTGTTTGATGATTGCTTGTGGAGTTTTTAGCTTTTCTAGTTGTTTCTCTTCTTTCTTTTAGTGTTTGTTTATTAGTTTTTGTTATATTATTACTCTTTATTTTCTTGTTAATGTTGTTAAGAAGGTCTAGAAGTGAAGAATAGAAGATATTATTTATTTTTATTATTATATTATATTTATAAGTTTTTCTATTATCTATTATCTATATTGTATTTTTCTTTTCTTTTTTACTCAAACTCCATAAGAAATGATGGTGTTCATTTTTTAGTAACAACTCTTTATTTCAAAAAAACTCTCTAAAATATTTTCCACAGGAAATAGAGGACTGAGTGTCTATGTTTTAGTATATGAATGTTTAAATAGCACTTTCATTTCTACATCTTTCTAATGTCACAAAATCTTACTACTTTTCTTGAAAATTTTATGAAGAGTGGTTCATTATTCAAAGACAAAAGAGCATTACAAGGCAATTATACACCAAAAAATGTTCCCTATCGTGAAGAACAAATTAATCAACTAGCAAGTATTTTAGCACCTGCACTTAGAATGGAGAAACCTTCTAATATTTTTATTTATGGCAAGACAGGAACTGGCAAAACTTTAGTTACTAAACATGTTACTAGCAATATTCTTGCTTTAGCACAAAAAAATAATCTTAATATTCGTATTTTTTACTTGAATTGCAAATTAAAACGCGTTGCAGATACTGAATATCGCTTAGTAGCACAATTAGCCCGAGATTTTGGTGAAGAAGTTCCAGCTACCGGATTGCCGACGGACGAAGTCTATAAAATTTTCATGAAAGGATTAGAAAAACAAAAAATGCTTTTACTTATTATTTTAGATGAAGTTGATCAACTTATTAATAAAACAGGTGATGAGATTCTTTATAATTTAACAAGATTAAATTCAGAACTCAAAGAAAGTGAAATTTCCATTATAGGTATTAGCAATGATTTAATGGTTACTGACCATATCGATCCTAGAGTTAAAAGCAGCCTAAGTGAGGAAGAAATAGTCTTTCCACCTTATAATGCAATCCAACTTCAAGAAATTCTTTTACAGCGTTCTAAATTAGCATTTGGAGAGGGTATTACTGGAGAGGGAGTGATTGAGAAATGCGCAGCTTATGCAGCAAGAGAACATGGCGATGCGCGCAGAGCTTTGGAATTATTACGCGTAGCTGGAGAATTAGCCGAGCGCAAGAGCGAACAACAAATTAAAATCAGCTATATTGACGATGCAGAAGAAAAAATTGAACGTGACCGTGTCCTAGACATTGTAATGACTCAACCTAAACAATTTAAGATTACTTTACATGCTATTTTATCAGTTTGTCACAATCATGCACCAGGCAAACATATTTTCACTGGAGATGTTTATGAAATTTACAAAGATTACTGCACTAAATGCAGTATTAAACCTTTAACTCAAAGAAGAGTAAGTGATATTATTGCTGAGCTAGATATGCTAGGCATCATTAATGCTAAAGTTATTAGCAAGGGTCGTCATGGACGTACGCGAGAGATTAGTTTAGGGGTTCCGACGTCCAATGTAGAACAAATCAAACATCTTCTTCAAGAAGGCCTTGGCTTATAATTTAGATTTATACACTATGGAAACCAGAAATGCTGTAGAACTACTGATCCAAGAAGGATATCTTCCTAGTCCAGACCTTTTACATGACGAATCTTTCAATGCTTCTCATTTCTTAACTTCTCTTCGTCAAAAAGTAGTTAGTAGAGATAAGCCTGTAGTCGTTCATAAAGATTTTTTTACCCTTTTCACTAGAAATAAACCTTTAGATCTTAATTGGGTGGAATTTGAAAAATCACGAGCAGTTTTTGAGAAAGGAAAAAATCCACATATTTACCAGACTTTTCTTTCTTATGTAGATGTACCTAGATCGTTTTCTCAATTCCAACCTACTGTTTCTGTGAGCGCTCCTTTAATTGTAGAACAAGTTGTTGTACAAGCCCCTCAACCTCTTGTTGATACTTCTTATACTTCTGTTCAAGTTTTAACTACTATTCCTAAAGAGGGTAAAAAAAGAGAAGTCAAAGATTTTGTCGCACATTACAAGCATCGCTACGAATTCATGAAGGGATTGTTACAACAAAGAATGGAATTACAAGACGTTGTCTCTATTAGCAGAGCTTTGAAAAGAGATCCTATGCAGGAAGTGAGTATTATTGGCATGGTTTATGATAAAGATTATACAGCTAATGGCAATATCCTTTATACTATCGAGGATACAACTGGAAAATTGAAAATTTTAATTAATAAAAATAATAAGACTACTCCTAAACTTTTTGAAGACGGAGAGAAAATTTGTCCTGATGAAATCATAGGCATTAAAGGAAAGATTAAAGGAACCATTATTTTTTGCGATCAAGTTTTTTTGTGCCCCAACCTAAAGGCTCTTTAAAATGTGCTTCTGATGAAGTTTATGCAGCATTTATCTCTGACATTCATTTTGGCTCTAAAAAGTTTTTACAAGAGGAATTTATACGTTTCATTGGCTGGCTTAATGGTGAAGTCGGAACTGAAAAACAGAAGGCTTTAGCACTGCGCGTCAAATATATGTTTGTTATAGGTGATGTTGTTGCAGGCGTAGGAGTTTATCCTGGACAAGAAAAAGATCTTCATATTTTAGATATTCGTGATCAGTATAAATTAGGAGCAGATCTTTTTAGCCGCATTAGAAAGGATCTTCAAATTATTATGTGCCCAGGCAACCATGATTCTGTTCGAGCTGCTGAACCTCAACCCCCCTTAGAAAAAGAATATGCTGAACCTTTTTGCCAAATACCTAACCTTCATTTAGTTTCTAATCCTTGTTTTGTGAACATTCATCAATCCAAAGATTTTGAAGGATTTAATGTACTCATGTATCATGGAGGCAGCTTTCATTA
>JAGVZA010000019.1 GCA_018302985.1 Candidatus Woesearchaeota archaeon
CGTCTTTCCAATTTTCTTGTGAGATAGCTTTTGCTTGTTTAATTTCATCATTGGTTTTGAATACTTTGAGTGTTTTTCCCTCTTTTATCAAGTCTTTAAGTAGTTCATTCATTGTGTCTTCCTCTATATATCTTCTCAGTTCAAAAATTAGATGATCTGATAGGACTAACAAGAATTCTCCTTGTTCAATTCTTCTAAAAATTCTATGTGCAAATTCATCTAAGGGTCTTAAATAATCCTTTCTTCCTAATAAAAAATCTAAATAAATATTAGTATCACAATAGACTCTTATCTTCTCTTGCATACGTCAAGAAGATTAATAATTAATAAGTATCTTTGTGAGAAAAATCCGTAAATTCTTACTTAGGAAGCGTAATTCTTTCTTGTTCTACCGCAATTAATCTTGCTTTTAAGGTTCTACCGCAATTAATCTTGCTTTTAAGAGTTCTTGGACAATTTCTTCTATATCTGCCGGAGATTTTTCAAACAACTTTGCTAATTTTTTTAGAGTAGTTTCTTTTTCTTTGACTAAGATTTTGAGAATCTGCCCGCGATACCAGCGTTTGGAATGCAAAAATTTTGATTGTGTTGTTAAAGATTTAATACCGGTTTTTCGTGCTGTGAGGATAGTAGATCCATAGTCCATGAGAGCGTTATGCCAATCTCGTGAACGTCCTTCAGGAATGAGTGATTCTGCTAATACATACAGTTTTTCTGGTGCAGTTTTTTCTGGGAGTTGTAATTCATGAAGTATAATTCTTCTGATGTTGGTGTCCATACAGGGAAATGGCAAATTATGGGCAAAGGATAAGATAGCATTACTAGTATAGGGACCGATGCCTGGCAAGTCCATTAAAGCATCTCGACTCTTCGGCACTTGACCTCTATATTGTTTACAGATGATTTTTGCTGCTTCTTGCAAACGAATAGCGCGACTATTATATCCTAAACCAGACCATAATTCTAAGACTTGGCTTGTTGGAGCTTCTGCTAAATCTTTGATGGTTGGAAAAGCTTTGAGAAATGCTTGATACTTGGGAATGACACGATCTACTTGTGTCTGTTGGAGCATGATTTCTGAAACCATGATAGCATAGGGATCTGTAGTTTTTCTCCATGGGAGATCGCGCTTGTTCTTTTCATACCAAGAGAGGATTTTCTGCTGAAAGGCTTGTTTGTTCATCTTACCCTACTCTATTGTTTTGCTCATCATTAATTTTATCTTATCACCACTTTTTCTTCTTCCTACGATTATAAATTTATGTTTCTGATACATCTGTATTGCTTTTTCATTGGTGTCTCTGACTACTAAAACGAGTTCCTTATAGTTATTTCTTCTTGCATAAGTTTCCAAATAGTTCATTAATTCTGCTCCAATGCCTTTTCTTTGATATTCTATGAGAATTGCTAAAAATCCTATGTCTCCTACATTGTTTTTATCTTGTCTGAGAGTAATGTACCCTACTACTTTCTTGTTTTCTTTTGCGATGAAGATTCTTTCTTTTTTATCATTAAAGAGCGCAATGGTATTCTTGAAGGCGTCAAAATTTGGAGGATGTTTATATCCGCTATGCATCTCTACATGAACTATCTCTTCAGTGTCTTTTCTTACTGCTCTTTTAATCAGCATCTCTTCTCTAAAAGAACAGAGCTATATTAAGCTATTCGAAAGGTTTTACTTCTCAAAACAACCCGTTACAACACTACGTACAAGAAATGGAGAAACCTATATAAACCGATGTTAGTTTTCTTTTATTCAAGCGCCGGTGGCGAAGCGGTTAACGCAGCCGCCTGCAGTAAATCTGTAGTAAGCGGCGATCCACAGGTTCAAATCCTGTCCGGCGCTTAACTTTTATTCTACTCAGAGGTTCGATTCCCTTTCTGGCATTTTTTTCTATCTTTCTGCTTGTTCTAGCAGTTCACCATTTTAATCTTTCATCTACAGGCATTTTATTACTATACCTAGCATAGAATCCAACTATATTAAAGACTCCTATCAACAAAGTAACTACAGCAAGAAGCAACAACCACCATCTATTATTTTCACTTAAAAAATAAGAGAAAACACTGGCTAAAGTCATAACAAAAGGCAAAATATAAAATTTACCCATAGTGATAGGAATACTAAGTATAGACCATATTCTTCTTAATAATTTTGCATATGCTGCTATAAAACCTGATCCTTCATTCCAAAAAACATTCATCTCTACAAAAGGCCTAAATTGATAGCCGTGGGTTGCAGAGAAGATAACATATTTTGGAGGTATAAAGCAACCATATATAATGGCAGTAATATTATTCGTGTTTGCTAAGAGACCTAATATCAAACTAAGCATTACTAGATGAATCGGAATGAGTAGAAAAGAATAATGGCCTTGATATTGTGCAATTACTGCGAAAATATAAAGAAAAATTACAATTGCTACAATCACAACGCCTAAAATCATAGGAACGATGGTATAAGGTGTTTCTTGACCAATTAAGACTTTCCTAAAAAATGTATCTTTATCCTTTCTTAATACTATTTTAAAATATAGAGTAATATTAAAAAAGATAAATGAAAATTCTAAAATCACCCAAAGAAACAATAAGTATAATAAAATAATAAGTCCAGTTTCCATATTTTATTATATTTTTATCTTCTATAAGAATCTTTCCTTTTTATTTAGACTTTGCAGATACTCTTTTTTTAGACTAAACCCTTTCTTCTTAGCCAATCTTTCCAGAGCTCGATCAAACTTACTACTATATTGTGCTGCCATCTTTGGTCTGTAGGCTACTTCTTTTGGCAATCCTAAAGCGAAGGCTGTATCTTGTAAAATGATTTTTCTTCGTTCATTATTTATTTTTAATGTCGGATCAATTTGCATAGCATAGGTGACAAGTTCTTCATTGAGAAAGGGAGCTACTAGTTTTATGTTGAAGTGTTTTGCAATGGGCAGATCACGAGCTAAATCTCTTTTTTCAATACCATAGAGTCCTTCCCATAGTTTTTCATGAATGTTGTCTAGATCTTTTCCATACTCAATATGTCTTTTATATCCGCCGAAGATTTCTTCCGCGCCTAGACCACCATAGACTATCTTAATATTATCTTTTTTTGCCATTTCTAAAACTGCATAGACTACACATCCAATACCAACATGAGTAACATCTGTACTGTTCAAGAGCTTGACTACTGCTTTGATAATACGTTCAGCTTCTGTTAGAGTAATAATTTTAGTTTTGATTGGTTTCTTTATTTTTTGAGCTACTTCGATTGACCAAACAACGTCTGAAGAATTTTCTAGACCAACTGTATAAAGCTGACACTTAGGAGCTAAGAGCGCTAAGACTGATGAATCTAAACCACCAGAAAAGGCTATACCTACTTTTTCTTTAGTGACTATGGCTTTCTTTAAGAGTATCTTTAAGTGCGCTATAATCTCTTCCTTATTCGTTAAGAAAGGTTTTCCTTCTAATTGTGGACGTAAGTGTTCAAACATAGTGAAAAGAAGATTGAAAAGAATTTAAAAAGATATGGATAAAGTTTAACTTTTCTCTCTTCTAAAAAGCTTATTTCTTGCTAACTTCTGTAATTATTTTTTCCAGACCGAATAATCTTCTTACTCTATCATAAACCCATCTTTGAGGAGTAGCAGCAACTGGAGCAACAAAAGTCAAAAAAGTAGTACCTTTCACTATTCCAGACCAATCTATATTTCTCCATGCTTCTTCTAACTGTTCTGAATTGCCTTCGTATAAGGCCTTTATAGAATCCCAACCAGCAGTTGAAGCAATAAGATATCCTGCATAAATTGGACTTTGGCCTGTTGCAAAAGCAAGTAAGTCTAAACCATATTTCTTCAAGGGATGACTTAAAGGTTTGACATTCAAAGTACGAGACAAGTATTCATGCCATTCACCATATGGTCCCCCAGTGAACATATTTCCTATTGCAGCAGTAGCTCTCGCTCTTCCAACTTGAGGGAGAGTCATTCCAGCAATAAAATATTCATTAAAACCATATAATAAAGAAAACAAATTATTAGCAATTCCATCGGCGAACCACTTGTAAGCTCGGCTATTTTTAAGAGTGTGCTTTTCTTTAGAATGTAGAATTTTTTCCGTCATGATAGTGTTGTGGTATAAAAAGAAATTTTATAGATCATAAAAAATAAAAATAAAAAAAGAGAAGAAAGATTTACTTTCTTCGTCTAGAGGTTTTCTTCTTAGACATTTCAGCTTCGTAATCAGCTAACTTCTTGTTGGTTGGCTGTTGTTTCTTTTTGCCGCCTGTGAAAATTAAGCGGATAAAGAAGATAGCAACAATAATTAAAATAATGTCGCCAATGATCCAGAAGATTCTAGAGTCAGAATCACCAAAGATCTTGCCAAAGCTGAATGAACTGCGTTGTCTTTCTGTAACATCAACAGTAAAGGTCTTTGTTTCCAAAGTCTTGCCTGCGTTGTCCTTTAAGACAATAATACCGCTGTACTTGCCTGTGTCAATATCATCTTTAGCACGCAAGTTCAAGAGTACTGTGCTTTGCTGTCCTGGATTGAGGAAAACAGTCTTTGTTGCTGTACCTTCTGCAAATTCTGCAGTGTCAGCAAGAGTTACTGTATATTCAACAGGAGTATTTTCCAAGTTGTTTACTTTAACAGCAATGCTTGCAGATGCACCCATGTTCATTTGAATGCTTTCAGTGTCTAATTCAAGAGCACCTTGCACAACTGGACCAGGAGTAGGGCCATTGTTGCCATTACCAGTGGTTTGTGTTCCGCAGAGGTTGTCTACTTGCACAGTTTCAGTATCAGAACTTCTAGTGTTATCGTAGAAAGTCTGCACTTGAATTGCAAATGGACCTTGCTTGAGAGTTTCTGCATTTACAGGGATTACAAAGATTTCTTGAGCAGAGTCATCTTCATCCAATTCGATGTTAGAGACACGTTCTTGGAAGCTGATAGCTTTTGAAGTTACTTCAAGAGCAACTCGGTCTTCATTGGAACGACCTAAGTTCAACATATCAACAGTCAATTGCATTTCTCTATCAGTACAAGTTAAGCTTGTTGGGTTGATAGTTGCTGCAGTGATTTGAATGTCGTGGCTTTCACGAGTAACTTCCATTTTGAAGTTTGTTCCTTCACCATGACGAGCACCGTTTTGGTCTCTACCAATCAGTTTCACTAAACAGTCGCTGTCTTTGTCTTCAGCATCTGATTCAATAGTGAGTGATAAAGAATCTGTTTGTTCGTCTTCTGGAGCTATATCACCAATATCTACATTCTTGTCATCGAAATCAAAATTATTATCATTGTCACATTCAATTTCTAATGTAACACTTTCGACGTCTGTGTTAGATTCGTCTTGATAATTGTTGCTTGCTTCAGCTTCAATGTCGACACGGTCACCAGGCTTTAAGTTTTCTAAGGTATCATCATCGCTTAAGCTTTTCTTTCTACCATTTTCGATAGTTGCATCAAGATTGCTCATTTCGAGGTTGTTTTCTCTTTGCATAAATGCTACGAAAGAACCTAC
This sequence comes from Candidatus Woesearchaeota archaeon, assembly GCA_018302985.1. Lineage (GTDB taxonomy): Archaea > Nanobdellota > Nanobdellia > SCGC-AAA011-G17 > UBA489 > JACOVP01. The sequence goes on from JAGVZA010000019.1 coordinate 5,522, forward strand.
TTCAGTTACACCATTGAATAGTTTAACTGTTGCAACTGCGAAAGCAAGAGGTTCGCCATTGGCATCAACAGCGTCAAGCTTTTCTGGAATACGAGCTCTAAAATCAATAGTCTCTGCAACACCTGCTGCAAGAGTTAAATCTGAATCTGTGAGATTAATTTGTAAATCATTTTCAGTGAATGGTGAATTAGAAACTATCTGAATCCCAGTTATAGTTACATCAACATCACTTCGAAGATTAATGGATGCGTCGTCTGTTTTGAGACGTTGTGCGACTTCATCATGTCTAGGATTGCTTGCCTCTTGACTGTCGCTGCCAAAAGTCGGATTAATACCGCTGAATGTATCAACAGTAGTAATTGTTGCACTAACAGTGAATGCTGACAAAAGCATTACAGCCATTATTGCGTATAGTAAACTTAATTTTTTCATCTGTAACCCCCCGGTTATAATCTATATATTACCATTGTCGAGTTGTAACCTCTATATAAACGTTATGGTTTCAAACTCGTTGACGCTTGAAATACTTCATTGAAGCCATTATAGCCAATATACAAGCACCCACAGCGAGAATGACTAAAACGATCCAGACTACTAAAGGAACAGACTGGAAGGTTGAAGCGGTAGCATTTTGAGGACTAGCTTCCTTCACTTCAATGACTAAAGTTTGTGATCCGACAGTGTTACCTGCTTGCTTGACTACAATACTTCCACTATAGAGATCAGGTTGTGCATCTGGTTTGATGTTCAATTCCAAGAATGTAGTTGTGATTTGTCCTGGATTAACCACTATAGTTTTAGTATCTGCTTGACCAATTTCACCTATATTAGTTAGAGTGATAGTATAAGTTACTCGCTCATTTCTTACATTAGTGATTTGGACTGGAACACTAGTTATGGTACCTTGATTGACTACTATATGTTCTTCTAATGGACGAATAAGTACAGCATCGATTATACCTTCATCACGTCGTGCACCTAAACAAGAAGCTACTTGGAAAGGCAAGATCATTTCCTCAGAGCCGCCTTTGAAATCTACACGTGCTGTGAAAGGATAAGATTTTTCTTGTGCTGTTGTTGGAATACGTACATCAAATTGTCTTGTAGCTAGGCTATTTCTTTCATCATCGAAGTTTTCTAAGGAGAAAGTGTCTGATTTGAGATTAATACCTAATTCTCTATTGCTTAAGGAAATACTTACTCTGTCATTATCTTCAGAGCCAATGTTACGCACTTTGACATATCCTTTGACTGTATCACCGCAAGCAGCAACTTCAGGACTTATGCGTGATTCTTTAGCATCAACAGCGACAGCTTCGTCTTCTAATTGCACATTAATGTTAATCATATCAATAGCACAATTTCTTCTCTCATTTTCATCGTCGAAGGCCTTGACTACTAATCTTAATTCTTCGTCTTCATCAATTTCTTCTGGATCTGCTGGTATAATCATGGACATAGTGAAAGTGAAATCATCATCTTCATCAAGAGTTTTTGTTTCAGAAGCTGCATCTTGCATATTTCTGCTCTTACTAAACAAAAATGCTTCAGTTTGTACACGAATACTATTTTGTCCGTTATTAGCAACTCTTACTTCAAGAGTAATCTCTTCACCTGGCTTAAAATCATCATTGCTGCCTGGCTCTTCAATATCTACTTCCAGATCAGAACCAACAACACCAAAATCACAAACATCTGGCTGCACTTCTATGTTAATATTGACTATATCTTGCACACCAGTGTTATTGAGTACGTGCACATTTAATGGACCGCCGAAACTTTCAAAAGAAATAGTTCTTTCTGGTCTTAAATGCATGTTCACTGTAGCATTTTCACCCGCTACAAGAATTGGCTGACTAGGGTTAAATGAAATTTCAATCTGATCATCTTCCCTGTCACGAAGGTCTAATTGGGAGATATCAAATTCTAATATAATATCTTCAGAACCAGTATTCATAATCTGCAAAGGAATTATGGTTTCTCTATCAGGAGCAAGGCTCAGTTGCAAGTTGTCTTCAATGACATTAAAGCTTTGATCTGCTGCAACTAAAGTGATGCATGCTAAAAATATTAAGAGATAGATTGAGAGTTTGTTGGACATGTTTTTAAGAGCTCCTTCATGCTGTCCACCTCTCTTTTGTTGTTATTAGACAGTAACAGTTTATTTATAAAGCTTTGGGTTCTTCTTTGTATTTTAATAAGAAAACTACTTTCTAATCATCTAGAGTATCTTCTGGATAACCATCAATCCACTGATCAATAGCTACTTGAACATGGTTCCCCATATATCTGCTTACTGCTCCAGTTGCAAACCCGAGAGCTGCACCTAAACAAGGACTTTGATATTTTGCACCTACATAAGTACCTACTAAAGTTAAACCTAAATCCCAAACTCTTCTTCTTATGCGAACACTTAGAGGTTCTGGATCTTCTTCTGGAATTGTCTCTTCAACACCTTCTTTATCATTCGAATTAGCAATTGTAGCTTCAAGAGCACCTCTACTTAAAGGTCCGGCAAAGACTCCTGCAACCGCACCCATATAAGGATTATGACCTTGCACTCCTAGGTAGGTACCTGCTACAACAATTCCTAGATCCCAGGCTTTCTCAATCAGAGGAATACATAAAGATTCAGTTACTCTTTCTTTTCTTAGTGTTTGCTGCTCAGCTTCAACTTTTTCTGTGAGTGTCATATTTTTGCTCTCAAACAGCATTATTTATGCTTTTCTATTTTTCTAAATTGTAATTATTTACTCTTCGACTTTACATATTCTTTTATTTGTTCTTTGAACTTATCCAGATCTTTTCTCAAGAATGAACCCCCTGAAGCATTTGGATGACCTCCACCGAGAGCACCTTGTAAACCCTTTACTCCAGTTCTTAACATTTCATTCATAGGATAGATTAGAGGATCTGCATGATTGCGAGTTGAGACATGAAATATATTGTTATCTCTTTCAGCCAGCACTATTATGGTTGCCCCTAGATATTTTAGAGAGAGTATTGTAGAAAGCTTTGAGTCTATATCAAATTTTGATTGCAAGAAATAGAAATAGAGTTTTCCCCCATAATGTGCTTCTGCATTTTGTGCAAAGTCTTTTATCTTTTTTTCTATTTCTGCAGATACTTCTTTATGGATTTTTTCTATCTTTTCTGTATCATTGTTTACTAGAATTTTATAAGCTTTGAGGGAATCCTCTCCATAATAAATAACTAAAGAACCCATTTTATGCACTATCTGGAGAATATCAGAGTTTTCTCTAGTTTCTTTAGTAAAAGAAGGATAGTGTTTTTGTATAAATTTTAAATTTTCTTCATTGTTATAGGAAAATTCACTTACTGCTGCAACACAAGCTAGCCAAGACCATTTTTTATAATCGATCAAGCCCTCTCCGAATCTATACATCACTAACGCAGTGCAATCGTCTTTGTGAGTTTTAATGACTTTCTCATTCATACGCAACTGCGGATAGAGTGGATGATGATCAACAAACAAGACATCAAACGTCTCTCTAAATTTTTCGAATTCTATAGGGATATTCCAATCAGCGTTTAAATCCAAGATGCATACTTTAGTTATACCATTTTTCTTTAAAGGAGCTTCAAGATTATCTAAAGTTCCTGCTTTATAGGGAAGAAAATAAATACTTGGATCTGGCAAGGAGGGATATTTTTTCTTTACTATTTCAATAAGAAATACAACAGAAGTCATACCATCGATGCAATTAGCATGAGCAATAATAGCAATCTTTTCCTGAGGCTGAATCCTATTAATAAAAGAGAAGAAATTTGACTTGTGTTTTTCGAAGTCTTGCATGGATTAACAAATTAGTGAATGTTTAAATACGTTTCTTTATTGGATAGTTTATGGAATATCCAACGCTACAAAAATCCTGGAAAAGAGGTATGCACTCCTTAGCTATTGTGTATCCTAATCTGTATTATGGTGGAGTCTACTCTTTAGCACCTTTAATCTTCTATAATATTGTCAACCATTTACCTCAATGGAGTTGTGAACGTAAGTTTTTGGACAAGTGTGGAGGATTAGGGCATTTTGATCTCCTGGGTTTTACGTTTCAATATGAATTAGATTATTTCAACCTCTTCAACATTTTAAAAGAAAATAAGATTCCTTTTGAAAAAGAAAAACGAGAAGCAATTATTTTCGCCGGTGGACCTTGTATTACCTCTAATCCAGAAACTTTGACAAGATATGTTGATTTCTTTGTCTTAGGAGATGCAGAAGAAGTGATTGTGGAGATTTTACAGCACTATGAACATCATCCAGAGAAAGAAGCATTTTTGACTAGCATTGCACAGTTACCTGGAGTCTATGTCCCTGGCAAAACAAAAACCATCGTACCTGCTACTGCTGACTTGAATACGAGTCCTTATCCGATCTATCAACCCTTGCCAGAAACAGTGGATAAAAGTTATGTCTTTGGCAAATCTTTTTTATTGGAAGTAGAAAGAGGTTGTCCCTTTACTTGTAAATTCTGCACGATTCCTACTATTTATCCAAAATTGAAATATAGAAAAGTAGAGTTATTAATTAAAGCAATTCAAGATGGTATGAAATTGGATCAACGAGAGAAAGTGGTTATGTATGCTCCTTCTTTTGTGCATCCTGAAAGAAAGAAACTCTTGCAGTGGCTGGTGGATAATAACATTCCTTTTTCTGTGCCTTCTCTGCGTCTAGAATATTTAGACGATGACATGCTTAGTCTTATTAGAAAAGGTGGACAAAGAAGCTTGACTGTAGCTCCTGAAGCCAATGAACGCATGAGGATGTTAGCAGACAAGAAAATTACTGATACAGCATTTTTAGAGATGATTGACAGAGCTGCTAAGCATGGCTTTGAGCAAATCAAGATGTACTTTATTATTGGACTACCAGAACAGACGATCAAAGATTTGGACGAGATGCTTGATTTTATTGCAACAGCAAAGAAAAGGTTTGGACGAAGAGTACATGCTTCTATCAATCCTTTAGTGCCTAAGCCTAGAACGAAATATGAACACTTACCCTTTGACAAAGAGAAATGCAAGGAACATATGCTCTACCTGAATAAGCATATGACTACGAAAATGAAGATAAGCGATCTCAAAAATGCAGCCTTGGAATGGAAGCTAGCGTTTGCCAAAGATTTAGACTTTATTCCTTTATTGCAAAGACATCAACGTGTAACTCAACCAGAAGAGTTTTCTCTCTGAATACAGTGTTAGAGTGTAAGAACAAGAGAAATTAAAATTAATTACAGCGTTCGTTTAATTGTGTAGCCATTTGATTTAATTTATCGGTATTGTTCTTGATCTTGAGAATGTCTAGATTCTTCTTCTCCATTTCTTCATCGATGCTGGCTAAGAATGCAGTGGTTTTGCCTGCGGATTTTGCAGTATCATATTGTCTTTGGATATTTGCTAGATTAGCTTCTTCTTTTGCTAATGCAGTTTGAGCATTTTGTATTTGTTGTTGTAGATCTTCGTTAAATTCTTTGCAAATAGTCTTATCTCCTTTCTTTGCGATTTTAGCACATTTAGTAGTAGCATCAGCTAAGGTATTTTTTGCATCGGCAAGACTAGCTTGAGTTTCTTTTAAGCGATCATTTAAGCCTGCAAGATCTGCTTCTTCCTCTATGATTGCTTCCTCATTGCCTGCTACTGCTTTAAGAGTATTAATCTTTTTCTTAGTTGCATCAATATTAGTCTTAATGGTTTTTTCCTGACGATCGAAAGTATTTACTTGGGATTGGGCAGTTTTGACAATCATCTTACAATATTCTAAATTAGATTCTACTGTCGTTGGATTATTAGTATTAGTAGGATTTGCATTTCCTGTGTCATTAGTGTTGACTACAGGTGTTGTTCCTTGCGAACCACAAGCTGTAATGACTAAAAGGACTGCAAGAAGTGCTATCAACTCTCTCTTCATCATGAAAAGTTGGATATGGTTCTTCTTTAAAAAGGTTTCTTTTTTTATTTTAGACTGGATGGTGAATGCTTTTCTCAGATAACCTAAAGATTTACAAGCCTTTTTGAGAAAATGTGGAGAATGTGACCTTTTAGTTTGTTATAAGTTTAAAAAAATCACAACAACAGGCGCACCCCGAAATCGGGGCTTGCTGTGTTGCGTTGCAAAGTTGGTGCAAACGGAGGTCTTTTCGAAGAACAAATTTAGTAAGGTAATTTTATTTATAAAGATACTGTAAAAAATAGTGAAAAATAGTGAAAATCAGTTAAAAAATTTATTTGCTCTTTGCGAAACGCTCGCCATCATGCGTCAATTGCAGGATTTTGTTTCTTCCTTGCTTGATAATAGTTATGAACCCTCGGTTATAGAGGTCAACTATGCGTCGCTGTGTGGTTGGCGCAGTAATATTCAACTCATGAGAGATGTCCTTGAAAGTGACCATTTTGCCAAGTGCTTTTCTATTAGCAATTAAGCTTAAGATTTTCATTAGATCTGGAGGCAATTCCACTTTATCCCCAGCTTCAGGCAGCACCTGGAGTTCTTTTTCTAGGAAACTAAACTCTTCAGCACGCAATAGGGAAGGATCAACGGGAATCAATAAGAGAGCATTGCTGACCATAACTCTATCATTGAGCTTAATAATTAGTTTTAACACTTCTTGGAAGCCATGCTTCGCAATGAGATAGTCTATTCTATCTAAGAGAATAACACTTTTTTCTGCTTTGACAATAAAATCCAGAATGAGCTTGCTGATTAACAACAGATCAGAAGAAGAGAATACCTTGGAGTCTTTAATATCTGAGAGCCAGAGGATGGGAGTTTTTTGCAGATCATATTGTTTCTTGATCAGCTCTGGATTCATACGAGTAATACATAATCCTTGGTAGTTGTGTGTAACTTTGTCTACAAAAATTTCATAAGCTTTTTTAGTAGGTGACTCTTTTAAGAGATAACTAGCACCTGCAGCAATACTATATCGTTCAGGCTTACTCGTTGGCTTTTCTGCGGAAGGAATTATTTCCATAAATTGCTTTAATCTAGGACTTTCCTCTAGCATACCTTTCAAACTCATGCTCATTTTATTGAAAGTATTAGTTAGGTTGGCTAATTCTTTGTTAATTTTTGTTTCTTTGACTGTAGCATCAAAATTTCCTACACTAATTTTAGTAGCTGCTTCAGCCAAGTCATTAATGGGACGAAGAATTGCTCTGCCCAAAACAATAGCAAATAACAGAGCAAGAGAAATACTAGCAATGGTCATGAATATAAGCACTGTATAAGTTGTTCTTAACGCTGCCAATGATTCTTCATCTGCTCTTTTGTTTAAAGTACTGACTCGCGTAGAAACTTCGTTTAAAATTGCTATAAGCTCTTTTGAGTCATCATTGGCTTGCTTGTTTACTGCATCTTTTAATGTTTTATAACGCTCTTGTTCTTTGAGATCGATGGTGCTAAGTTCATTTTTTCTTGCAGCCATGAGCGTAGTTGCTTTTTCCTTGAAATTTGCATATTTTTTATCTGCTGTTTGGAGATTTTCCAAAAGATTTTCATCATTAATAAGCTCCAAAGCATTAGCTTGCAAAGTAATCATTTGTTGATTGAGACTATCAAACTCACTTCTCAAATCTTCCAAGGCAGTTTCATCATCTTCAGCTGCAAACTCCTGGAGAACACGATTCATCTGGGCTGTGTTAATAATCATGTCATCAATAATCTGCACTGTGGGACCAGTAACTCGAGTTAAAGTTTCTACTTTACTATTAATAACATCAGTTGCGATAATACCAGTTACACCACTTAACAACACGAATAACGTAAGAATACCAAAACCTAGTACTAGTTGGTGGGTGAACTTCATAGGGCACTGTATTTTGATTTTACTTTATAAAGTTATATATCGTTGAGCGTTGATTATCTATAAATCAATTTTAATCTTAAATAAATTCCGTGAGCAGCTCGATAGTCATCTGATAAAGCCTGAATACCTGAAGCCTTTTCCAATTCTTCCCACATTCTGTCTAAATCAGTAACCAGTTGTCCTCGATTTTCATGAGTTAATGGACAGCTACCTGCTCGTTGTTCTAGCTTTTGCATTTCAGCTAATAATTGGTCTGATCTCATGTTTTGGAAAAATAGACAACCTTATATAAAATTATCGTATGCTTCTTTGTATGCGTTCCTTATGGGTGTTAGGGTTACGATGGATAAGTGCTTTACTGTTAGCTCTTTTTTATCCTGTTTTTTATGTTGTTTTTTCACCTTTAACCTTGTGGGTTTCTTATGGGATTTTACAGTTGTTTGTAGAGGCTACTTTAACTGGAACTACTATTTTTGCTGGCACTAAGACTTTACTCTTTGTACCTGCGTGTACTGCAGCTTCAGCATATTTACTTCTGGCCTTACTTATTCTCTTGACTAGAGGCATTTCTCTTCAACTAGGGATCAAACTTTTCCTTTTGGGAAGTGTCTTGATATTTGCAGCCAATATTCTTAGAATTCAATTCTTATTCTATCTGTTATTTAGTGTGGGCAAGAATTACTTTGAGACTCTGCATTTGTTAATTTGGAAGGTGTTATCGAGTGTCTATGTTGCTGCAGTGTGGATTTTTTTAACGTGGAAATTTAAGATTGAAGAAACTCCTTTAGTAAGTGATTTTCAGTATGTCTTTAAGAAAATTAAACGTTAATCTTTTTTATCTAGACCTTGGAAGGCAATTAAATCTTCTGTTGTAAGCTTTTTCCTGGTCTTGAGCTTTTCTTCAACACTCTTTGATCTTTCTTCCAATAATCTTTTGGTTTGTTCCTGGCGACGCTGCTCTTGCGCTTGACGATCTTTCTGATACTTTTCCGTGGATGCTCTTCTTTGTGTTCTCTCTTCTTCGAATTTTCCATGAGCTTCCTGCGCTAAATGACTATATTCTTGCTTGAAGGTGAGGCATTTTTTGATGACTTCTTCCTGTTCTTTCTTGAGCTGATTGATCTTTTTTGTTAAGACTGCGAACTTTTCCAGATTGTCTTTGTCTTTTTCCCGCTCTTCCATAAACTTTTTATGATATTCGTCTGCCTTCTTTTTAGCTTCACGAATCTCTTTAGACAGGTGCATATATTGCTGACGACCTTCTACTGCTCCTAAACCTTCTCCTAACTGCTTCTTTAACTTCTTGATTTTTGTCATCAGTTCTTTTTCTTTTTCGAACTTCATGACTTCTGTTTCAATATTCATTTCTAGACGTGCTATCATTCTTTGCAGACCACTAACATCTACATAAGGACCTGTCTGCTTTACAGGAACTTCATTCTGGAGAGGTTTTATCTGGGCAATCAATTCTTTCGTGATCTTGTTGCATTTGTCTCTTTCTGTCTTCCATTTTTGTTGTATAGAACGAGCAGCATCTAGTTGTTTTTTAACCTCTTGAATTTCTTTAATCGCTGCAAAAATTTCTTGTTTTAAAGCATCTTTTTTGTGAAACCAAGCTTCTTTTTCCTGATGCTTCTGGGCTAAAGTACTTTTTACCTCTTTAACTTCCGGATTTTCTGTATTGATTTCTGTCATCTTAGGAGCATGATTTCTGAGTGATGTGATGTAGCAATAAAAAATGTAAAAGAACAAGAAAAAATAAAAAAAGAAAGAAGATTTAACCGAATAAAGCACTTAAGCCAGCGGCTGTTGCTTCTTCACTTTTCTTCTCGTCTTGTTTCTTTTCTGCAGCTGCTGCTGGAGCGTGTCCTGCGGCTGGTGCTGCTGCTACTGCGACAGTTGCTGCTTCTTTGATAGCTTTATCAATGTCGACACCGTTTAAGGCTGCGACTAAAGCTTTCACTTCAGCATCAGTTTTTTGGATACCGATAGCTTGCATTACTTTCTTGACATTTTCTTCGTTAATGTCTTTCTTTGCGCGATGCAATAACATTGCAGCGTAGATGAGTTCCATTGTTTATTCCTCCTTGAGTGTTATTTGTGACCTTTACTTTGTTGATCTTTGATCTTGTTGATGATCTTGCTGAGATCTTTTTCTTGCTGCGCCATCGCAGGATCTGCCTTCTTGACAGGATGTGGTTGCGCTTGCATTTTCTCCTCTTGTAACCTTTTTAAAACTTCCTGTGCGACTTGTTCATCACTTTTCTTTTCTTGATGAGCTGGTTGAGGAGTGTGCTGTTTTTCTTCTTGTATTGGAGCAGGAGCAGGCTGTTCTTCTGCCTTAGGCTTAACCTCTGGCTGTGGAGCTGGAGCTTCTTTCTTTACATGCTCTTGCTTTGGTTTATGTTCCTGCACAGGCTCTTGTTTTGGAGCTTTCATAACTGGTGCTGGCTCTTCTCCCTTTTCTTCAACTGGTTTTGTTTCATCAAATTTGATAGTATCAGCAACACTTTTACTTTCTCTAGCAGCCTTCTGGATTAAGAGATCGATAGTCTCTTTTACTGGATAAGCTACAAAGACTGCCAAGTTCATAGATTCTTGGTAAGCAGTTTGGATGAAGCCGATGTATTGTTCTTCGGAAACACCTAAGACTTCTTTGCCTAAGATTTCTCCTTTTTGATAAGTACAGACAACATTTAACCCAATCTTCATGGGTTCGATACCGAATTTAGTCAAGAGTTCAGCAACTTTTGCGCTGATGACTTGTCCTTGTTTTACAACTACTTTATCTTCTTTGATAGCAATCTTTCCTTCTTTTACTTCAGTCTTTAAACCGAGCTGACCGAGTTCACCGATCATTGGACCTGCCATGAATGATGTTGGGCCTGCTGGAATAGCAATATCTTCAGGAGACTCTTGGCCTGCGCGCGCTGCGGCGGGAGAGATATTTTTCTGCACTATTTTGTAGAGTTGGAAAGGATCTTCCTTGGAGAATAATAAAGCTACCATGCCTTTTACGTTTTGTAATAATTCTTCAGCATTAGGTAATTTATCTTTTAATTCATTAATAGCAATAACTGCGCGACGTCTCTTGAGAATAACGAATTCTGCCTTGCCGCGTAATTTTTTCTTGATCTTTTGTAAGTTTGCAGCAGGCAAGTTATGTAAGTCAGCGACAGCTACCACTGGATAGTCTTGGAAGAGTTTCTTGAGTCTATCTACTTCCCTTTTCTTTCGCTTATTGATGTGGGGTTTGTGATCACTCATTTCTTAGCCTCTTTCTTGGCTTTAGGCTCTTTAGGTGCTTTCTTAGGTTTCTCTTTTTTCTCTGCAGTTTTTTCTTCAGCTTCTTCTTTCTTTGGCTGTTCTTTTTCTTTTTGTGCAACTGCTGCTTTTGGAGCGTCAGAAGATGGTTTCTTTGAAGTATCTTTTCTTTGCTTGATGATTGGGATTTTTACATGCGCACCTTCTTCAGTAACGACTACTGGCTTGCCCATAGTTAATTTAATGAGAACACTTTTGATATTATGTCTTTCTTGAGGCAATGCATGTAGAATAGTGTTGTAGACTGCGAAAGCATTTTCTGCAATTTCTTCATCTTTCATAGATTCTGTACCAATAACTGCTTTGACTACGGGCTCATTTTTGGTTTCGACTTTGACTGTTTTTTGCAGACGTTCAACTACATTTTTTACTTCTCCAGTTGGAGGAATAACTGCACCAGCTTTTGGATTCGGCATTAAACTTCTTGGACCTAATATTTTACCGAAGACCTGAGCGATCTGCGGCATTATAGTGGACTGTGCGATAAAGAAAGTAGTTGTTTCTGCTAATTTTTTTATTTTTGATTTTTCTAAAGTCTTGAACTGCTCTACTTGAACAACTTCATTACAGACTGCTTTTGCTTTTGTAGATAATTCATGACCTACTAATGCTGTAGTTCTAATGGGTTTACCACGAGAAAATGGGAGAACGATAAATGTGTTAACTTTGTGATCTTCACGCTTAGGATCAAGCCCTTTGAAATTCATGATGATATCAATAGATTGTACAAATTCCTTCTTCTCAGTATTTTGACGTAAGACTTGAACTGCCTGAGCAAAGTGTTTTTTATCCATTGTTTGAACTCTCCTACGACACTGAAGGTACGTAGTATGTGAGTACTTTAAGCCTAAATTGTGGGTTTATAAAATTAGCGGTTTATTGTAAACCCATCATTTCATTATATCCTTTTTGAAATGCCCAACGTCGTAAAGGACCATATTCACTAGTTAAGGCATGGAGACGAGTACGTCCTTCGGTTGCTAGAGTTACTACATTTTGTACAAATCGTTGATTAGTTTCTGGATCATTAGAAGGCAACCCTACTGGAAAGGAATCCATTAGAAATGAAATTGCATCATAACTAGCTCGCTCTCTTCCCAGAGTTCTTGCATCTGCTAAGTCTTTTTCTACTTCTCTACAAAAATCAACGAGACTTCTTATGGGATGAAGTAATCTCATACTTTTAGCATAATGCTGAAGTTTATAATAATTGCTCTTCTTTAGTTGTTATTCAGATGGAAAAAAGTTTAGCCCGGTTTTAACAACAAGAGTCACGTGAAGCCGAAGCTTACTCATCCTGTATACACGACCGGGCAACTCTACTTGTCCCTGTTTGGATATAAAAAGATATGGGTGTAAACTTATTTAAAGGGCTATTTTCTCATTTTGGAGATGGTTACTTCTACTGGAAGACTTGTACAAAGAATTCAAGACTATGTATGCACAGAAGACAATCCTGATTTAAACAAAATTGCTAAAAAATTGGGAGTTCCTCTGGAATTTGCTCAACGCTGTACAGAGACTGAAGATGTGGAAGAACTAGATAGACTTTTATCAACCTATCGTCAGCAACAACCACAACAAAGTAAACCTTCACGCCGACCAACCAAACAAGCAACAGTTGAAGGAACTAATGGACATACACCTTCAATCCCTTACCAAGCACAACCATCTGAAGTATTACTAGTAGATCAAATACCACCCCCTACTCCTCAACATCCTGCCAATCAATTGGAAGCTACAGTAGAAGCCAGTACAACCTCACAACCAGATGTTGACGATCTAGAAACTGTTGCGGGAAGACCTGAACCTTATACTCCTGCAAATGCAAAATCTGTTCGCAGAAAAAGAGAAGCGAAATATATACCACCTAAAGACCCCCTTTCACAAATAGATTTACCTGTGCTTCAAAAAATAGTTGGAACCATACCAGCAGAAAATTTCCGTGCTCAAATGTTTGGTAAATTAGAAGGATTGTATACACGATTAGAAGATTCTTTGCATCTTTGGAGGGAAGGAAATTATAGAGGTATTTTCGCGATTCATGATGAACGTCGACCATTAGAACAAGAAGAAAAGCGTAACGCTAGCTTACTGATTGGTAGACTAGCAAGTTCCTTAGGAGTAAATTTAGAAATTTATCAAAGAACTTTACTAAGCAATGCTGATAGTCTTCCTGACAGAGTAAGATCTGATAATCTTGATTATCTTACTAGTATAAGAAGTGACTTAGAAAGAATGCGAGACTTACAAGAAGAAGCTTTAGAGACTACTTTCTTAGGCCGTGAAGCATTAGCTAAAGAAGCTAAAAAATAATTTACTTATTATTATCCTTTCAAAAAACATCCTTTGTTCTTCCAATACTTCTACTTTAAAGCCCTGTTTTTTTGCTACTTTGACTATATTGCCTGTAAGCGAAGAATACACTATTAAGATAATGCCTTTGGGATTGAGATGTGCTTTTGCTTCTTTGAGAAATCGTTCTATGAGTTCATAGCCTTGCTTGCCGCCAGTAGTTATTTCTTGGCTTTCTTTGTCTTCTCCTTCTGTCTCTGGAAGATAAGGGGGATTGAAAATAATAGTATCAAACTTTCCCTTGATATTGGAAAAGAGATCTGATTGCACTGCTTTGATGCCTATGTGTTTTACATGAGCTACTGCTTCTGGATTACTATCTGCTGCTGTTACTTCCTTTGTTTTAGTGAGTGCTGCTTTTGCCTGGATACCTGAACCAGTACCCATATCTAGAACTTTACCCTGAGCAAATTTCTTGACGTACTTCTCTAATAAGAAAGAATCTTCGCGAGGTTCGTAGATCATAATAACTTAGAATATTCCTTGACACGCTTGAGAATGTTTTGCAATAAGAACTTTTCAATTTTCTCATCGACTAATGCAGAGATATCTTCGAATTCTGTAATGCGATAATCATTTTTCACTTTTTCTGCCATGTGAATATCACGCAGTCTTTTTAACTGACGACGAACATTGGATGAAGCTATGCCTTTCAAAGGAAGCTTTGCTTTTTTTCTATATTCTACTGTGCTTTTCTTGATATCTTCAGAATTCATCATCATTTTTTTATCTTTTGCATCTAACAACACTTGTAAAATATCTACAACGACATCACGAGAATCACCAGGTTGCAATAATCCTAAAGACAAACAGAACTTACGAACATTTTCTCGTTTATTGTTAGACGATGGCTTTTCATAGCGACGCAACGTCAATTCGCTGATGGGAAAATCCCGCGAAATCGTTTTAGGCATAGCTTATTTATCCTAATCAGTGTTTAAAAGCTTTTGGTTGGACTTAAAGAATGTAAGAATTACCAAGCTTCTTTATGAATTGCTTCTTCTGAAAAACCTAATCTCGGTAATGCTTCTATTAAATCCTTCACCATTTGTGGAGGACCACAGATATAACAATCTACGACATTTGGATCCTTAATATACTTTGCGATGATGTTTTGGATGCGTTCTGTCTCTCCTTTCCAAGTTGGCTTTGGAGTGGATACTGATGGGATTAAGTGAAATTTTTTATTTTTCTTCATTATTGATTCTAATTCTTCTTTGAACAAATATTCTTCTTCATTTTTAAATCGATAGAAACACCAAATATGCATCTCGACTTTTTGACGGACTAACTCTTGAAGCATACTTCTGAGAGGAGCAATGCCTGTGCCTCCAGCAATCAAGACTATATCTTGGGTTATGGGCTTTAATTTGAAAGCTCCGAAGGGGCCTTTGACATAGACTTTTGTTTTCAAGGGTGCTTGCTCTAATTTTTCAGACAAGACAGAAGGATAATTAATTTTCATGCAAAACTCCAAGTCACTTTTTTTCTCCGGACCAGAGCAAATAGAAAATGCACGAGCTAGTCCACGATCTTGTGTCACGGAGAGCATCATGAACTGACCAGCAATAAATGAAAAGGTCGGATCTTTAATCTGAATAGTGAACAAGGAAAGATTCTCTGTTAATTTTTGCTTTGCTACTAGACTTCCTTCATATTCTTTGGGTGGCTGCATATTCTTTTCTCTAGAAGAATCCTATTTATGCGTTATGGTACTGCGTAAACCATATAAACTAGACTTGCATGTCTTTTCATTAAAGAGGTACCCTATGTTTGACTTATTACTTGATCCGGTGCGTGCAGAAAAGAAACCTTGGGATCTCTATTTTTTTGCACTTGCCTTCTCCATAGTTGCTTTAGTGCTTAGCAATTCTCTTTTTGACCAATATGTTGGCTTTGGCAGCGCTATTCTTTTATCTTTTATCTTTTTTCCCTTATTATTCAAAGCATTTCGTCATGAAGAAGAAGTGGATGCACAGCTCAAATGTGAAGGAGAAAGAATGTATGCACATAGAAAAATCATTACTTTGTTTGTGTTTCTTTTTTTAGGAAGCTTGACTGGATATTTTGCTATGTTCTTCTTAGTTGATGGAGAAGTCAGATCGTCTCTTTTTTATGACCAAATTAGCACTATTGAAAGTCCATCTCTAGCAACTGGCAATGCTATAGCTGCAGATGCTGCACTCCTAAGCATTCTCAGAAGCAACTTTTTCCTTTTGGGATTATGCTTCTTTTTGAGCTTTATTTTTGGTTTTGGAGGACTACTGCTCTTATTATGGAATAGCTCTGTCTTTGGCATTGCGATTGCTTTGTTTATCCAGAAAGGGATGTATGCAACGAGCATGCTTGTTCCTTTAGCATTCATTCGCTATTTATTGCATGGACTGCCAGAAGTAGTTTCTTTTTTTATGGCTAGCTTGGGAGGCAGTGTTTTATCCTTTGCAGTACTAAGACATGATTTACGTGGAGAACATGGAAAAAGAATATTTCAAGACGGACTTACCTTAACGATTGCATCCGTCTTGTTGTTGATTTTAAGCGCACTTATAGAAGTGTTCTTGACGCCGTACTTTTTTTAAGCACGGTAACGTCTTGAAACATTAACTATACCATAGATAACTACGCCAACTAACAAGATAGTTATGATAGTACCTATTGGGTTTTTTGTAGCCAAATCAGCAATTGCACGACCTGTTAATCTTAGGAAGCCTGCGTCTTCAGCAACAGGTTCTTCATTAGCACCTGCTTCAGGAGCAACATTGTCTTCTGAGGATTGTTCACTAGGTGCATTGTTGTTGTTATTTCCATTATCAGGGGCTGTGTTTGAAGGTGTTTGTGTGTTGATAGTTCTACCATTATTGTTTCCATTACCGCCACCACCGCCGCCTCCACCACCGCCGCCTCCACCACAGTTATTAGTACAAGGTATAATTATAGGATCTTCTACAGTCACTGGTGGAACTCGTATATTGTTAGGATCTTCTACAATCACTGGTGGAACACGTACGTTGTTAGGATCTTCTACAGGAGCTGGAGTTACTGGGATTGAATTAGGATCTTCTACAGGAGCTGGAGATACTGGGATTGAATTAGGATCTTCTACAGGAGCTGGAGATACTGGGATTGAATTAGGATCTTCTACAGTCACTGGTGGAACACGTACATTGTTAGGATCTTCTACAGGAGCTGGAGATACTGGGATTGAATTAGGATCTTCTACAGTCACTGGTGGAACAAGAACTGGAGCTTGTTGAATAATATTACCAGTAGCATCAACACTTGTTTGAGTTGCTGCAAAAGTTTGTACTCCTAAGAACATAGTTATTAAGAAAACTAGTAAAATTTGTTTTATGTTATGGGAATTCATGATAATTTCCTCCGAAATCTATATACTAGAGTATATATGACTGGTATATAAAGCTTTCGGGATTTCCGTTGTTCTTCCGGCACTTCTCAAATGAATCTATAATCCTTTTAAACATGAAATAGAGTTTATTTGACTTACATTTAATACCAATAATTCAGAAATAGATAATTATTCTTGATACTTTATAGCTAATTCTCTTAATGTAGATGGCTCAACGCCCTGTTGACTAGCTACAGCATTTACCACATAATCTATTCCTCTTTCATCTCTTTTTCTTGAGCTAT
>JAGVZA010000010.1 GCA_018302985.1 Candidatus Woesearchaeota archaeon
TTCTTTGAAAATGATTTTGCTATTAAGTAGAAGTATTCCTCTCTCCCATGTATATGCCATTGAACATATTTGCTTTTTTCTCTAAGTTCTTGCAATAAAGGAGAAGGATTAACATTGTCCGTCCATTTGCACTCTACAAAGAGCATTTTGTTTTGTTTATCGTTTAATCCTACCAGATCAATTTCTATTTCCTTGCGTTCGTCATTCTCTCTTGCTGAGCCAAACCAATTGCTTAAGTAGTCCAGTTGGAAAGGGAGTTTATTCTTTTTGTTAAGGCCAATGAGAAAATCTTTGCAAATGTCTTCAAATCTTTTTCCAAAAAACGTATTAAACTTGCTTTTAATATCAGTCATAATCTGTGATGTGTCTTTCAGGGAATAATGAGAAAATTTATCATAAACAAAAGCAAACCAGAAGCCAATAAGGGGGTGTGTAATATGGTAACGCGTATTTTTCCGATTATCTAGGGGGCGCAGTGATGTAATGAGATTAAATGTATTCTCCAGTTCTGCCAAGTGCCTGGTGATGGAGCTTTCTTTCATATGAACATTGTTGGCAATTTCATTAATCTTCGTTTTTCCCATGGCAATAGAGTGAAGTATGGAATAGTATAATGAGCTACGTTTTCCGAATTCTTGTTTGAGAATAGTTGTTACTTCTGCTTCTAGCGGCGCGTTGTCCTGGATAAAGAGATATTTAATGACCTCTAAATAGCTTTTATTTAGGAGATGAAACTGCTCCATGCTCGCATAATACTTTGGAAAGCCTCCAAATATACTATACATTTTGAGCATCTCATCAATGTCTTTATACTGAAGAAGACGGAGTGTTTCAAGACTATGCAGAAGAGTAAAGGGTTGAAGATGTATTGATGCAGAGATTCTGCCATAGAGCGGCTCTTTTTTGTCTTCAAAGATAGTTCTAAACAAACCAATAAGAGATCCTAAAAGTACAATGTTCAGAGGGGTAGATTTGTGTTCGTCACAGGCTCTCTGAAGAATGGAAAAAACGCTTTTATCAATAGTGTAAAAGTTCTGAAATTCATCAAAAACAAGGACATAATGCTTACAGCGTTGGAAGAGAAGGTCAAAAAAGATGTTCCAGGATGAAATGGCTTCTAGTTCTGTTATGATATTATGATGGCGTAACTCTTCTGTAAATTCTCTTAATAATTCTGCGGAGGTTTTTGAGTCATAAACAAAGAGATAAAGTGATTTTTTGTTCTTGATAAACTCTTGTATGAGGGTGGTTTTCCCTACTCTTCTCAATCCGGAAATGGCTATCGTCATAAGCTGTTTCTGGGACAACTTATAGTACTCTTCAAGCTTTTGCAGTTCTTCTTGTCGATTGATGAATTTCATGTATGCGCCTGTTGAATATTCAGTTAGTGAATATTTATTAAGCTTTCGGTTTTGGTCGGTATCTCCGAATGAGCTCTTGTCCGGCCATTCTGCAGACGAATACTCTCATAGAAATAGGTCCTTCTTTTTTTCTTTCCCTTTTTTGTGATAAACTTTTGATACAAGCGTTTCTAGCCTCTTTTAACAGTCGTAATAACCTTAGAAAGTGTAGTGCAACCTGTTTATTTAAAATTATGGTTATGAAAGATTATAAAATTTAATTTAATCAAGTTTAGACAATTGAATGCATACTTTAGATTTATTATTTATAAACTCTTAACTCAGATCCAGTCATAGCTGAAGCAAGATCTTTCAAAGAACGCTTAAGCCTATCTAAAAATTTATTAGGATCTAATGCGATAGAGTCATCATCATGACATATATATTCAGTATTAGTAGCATTGTTGTTCATATTAAATATTTCATGCATAATACACTGAACTCTATAAACAAGAAGATCATTAAGGGGTAAAGATTCTGAAAAATACAAAACACCGAGAGGCATAATGTCACTATCATTGCTCCATTTAGAATAGAAACTTATTGGTTTCAAAGGATGACCAAGCACAAAATTTCGAGTTGGTTTTCCACCTAAAGCAATATTCTCTAAATGAAAAGTCCTGCCCTCAAAAATAATTTCTTTTGCAGAAGGACTTGTTAAAACATTAAAGAAAGATCTATTTTCTTGAGTTTGTGAACTTTTTCCTTCTTCATAAACATGAGAGAATTTTGGTGATAATTGAGTACTAGGCAACTGCTCTTCACTACCTAGAAGCAATACACATTCTTCTAAATCTGGAGGAGGCAATTGTTTCGGAGTCTCTTTTCGTCTAAAAAATCTAAATACCATAGTATACTCTAAACAAAAACATTAATAAAGTTTCCCATAATAGCTTAAATGGGATGTCTCTAGAAAATACTGTTAAACAATGGCTCACAAGAGATGAACAATTAGAATTTCTTCTTGAAGAGAGATACTGGTCTAATCGAAAGTGCCTAGCGATTACCTCTAATAAAGCCATCTTATTTAGAGTAGGCATGTTACGAAGGATAAGAGAGGTAAGTGATATACAATGGAGACAATTGGTAGATACACGTGTACAAGAACACTTTAGAAGTGCAGACCTAACAATTTCATTCTTTCCCCATGCAGACTGCTTAGTTTATCATGACCCTCATGAGGAAGGAAATCATGATCCTAAATATGATACCTGGCGGCTTTCTTATCTCCGAAGAAGAGAAGCCAAAGAAGCCTATAGACTCTTGAAAGAAAAAGAGCATGTCTGGAAAGAGAAGCTTCGAAAAGAGCATTTAGAGCATGATCAGGCAATAGGTTCGATAAACTCAAGGTATTTCCAAACTAAAAAACCAGAAGAGATCCAGCTACCCTATACTCCCAATCCACCAACCAAGCATTAGAATTATTTTTCTTCTTGACATGATAATTTTGAACCATCAGACATTTCACATCCACATCAGTCTAAGATAACAATGCTTTCGCTCGTAAAAGACAAGAAGAATAACGTTTACAACCATGAATTATTTTGTTCAATCAGAGTGCACGAAAAAGCCCTATTTTGTTCAACCACAATGAAAAAATTTATACCTCTTGCATATCTTTTGTTCCATAAAATAAGATAGTAGGCACACTCCTATTTTCGTTTTTTTAGGTGGCTAAATACAATAAAATCGTAAAAATAGTCTGGCGAAAGATTTATATAGTTGCACAGGTTTATGTGTATTAACATATTTCAATGGAGATACTATGGCAGCCATAACAATAGCAGTTTCTGAAAAAGAAAAGAAATTTATGGACGAACATCCAGAGATAAAATGGTCTGAAGTATTGAGAAATGCTATCTTGCATAAATTAGAGCAGCTAAAAAAATTCGAAGAATTAGTTAAACGAGGTGAATTATAAATGACATCAGTAACATTTGCATTGCCGGAAAAAACAAAAGAGGAAATGAAGAAATTTTCTTGGGTTAATTGGTCTGAAGTAGCGAGAGAAACAATACTGACAAAAGAGAAATTATTTGAGTTATTAAAAAAGACAGAGTCTAAAGAGGAAAAAGAACTAACAGAATGGAGTGTTGCTTTAGGAAGAAAGATAAAAAAAGGAAGATGGGAACGATTGCTCAAAAAACTCTCTCCAGAGGAAAGAGAAGAATTGCTTGGTGAATAATGCATGAAGCTGATTGTGGATAACAATATTTTATTTGCAATTATGCAGCCGCAATCTATAGCAGCATATATCTTTTTTACCGCAAGAAATATTGAATGGTTTGCTCCAAACTTTTTATGGGTTGAATATAAAGAATATGAAACTCTTATTATGACAAAATCAGGTCTTTCTGAACATGAATTTGAAGTATGGTTAAAGCAGATACAAGCTCGCATAACATCAGTAGATTTAGAAGAATATAAAAGAAACCTCAGACATGCGGTAAAAATGATACCAGATCCGGACGATGCTCCATATTTGGCGCTTGCATTAACGAAGGGTGCCGCGATTTGGTCAAATGATAAAGAATATACGCTACAATCTGCTATAAAAATATATACGACTAAAGCATTAGTTGAGTTATTGTTGAGAGAGAGGATATAGTTGAGATTTGTTGTTCATTGTTCATAATCAAGATACTGGGCTACATTTTTTGTGTTATTAATGAATAAAATTAAGTCATAATCCTCTTTCTCAAATATTTCTAATTTCTGAACTAAGTCTGCTCTATGCATCTATCTCTTCCCTCCTAGAGTAGCGAAGTAAGCGCTGTAATTCCCAGACTCAAAATCTGCAATTCGACATGTAGATATGATAATCAGGAGCAGATGAGAAAGGATAAGCTCCAAGAACAGCACCATCTTTCTGAAGAGTAAAAGGTATTGGGGCAAAAGCAGAAGTAGTATTAACATAAATCTCTGTCTCAGATCCGCCTAAAGGCTTGATAATTTGTCTATAAGGATTTGCTTTTGTATAAACAAAACCGAAAGTGTCTACAGAAACAAAGTCAATGCGGGGATTGGTTGCCGCGTAAAAACGATAAGTAAAAAACAAGGAAGATGAAATTTGCGCGGCGTTATAAGGAGTCATAAGAACCCCCATAGGCAGCATGGAAATTGCTTGTGATTGCATGTCAAAGAAGACTGGAGGCAGAGGGCTGTTTGGTGAATAGATAAATCCTGAGTCTGGAAAAGCATTAGCGAAAGCAGTGTAATTATCATGAAAGACAAAATGAGGCAATCCCAAAGAACAAGCGTCGTTGGCAAGAGCAGAAAGTGAACAAGAGTAAAGAGTGCCAGGCCTATTAATATGTGAAGCGTCTTCCATGGCAAGATACAGTCTATTTTGACTGGTGGATACAGATAAACCTACTATCTCCTCAGACGCGGAAGTAACAGCAATGGTTCTTGAGTTAACGCATCCTTGGGAAGAAAGCGTGCAGGCATACACATAGGTTCCAGCGGGGTTAAAAAGAGTATCAAGATAGGACCAATAAAACTCAGTAGAATTTACAGTTTCACTGATAGTCCCAGCAAGAAGAGCATTTCCTAAGGGTTCAGTCGTAATAAAAGAAACTATATCATCAGCAGTTAACCATAATTCATCTGATCCTATGTCATAGAGATACCAATTATGTATGGTTCTTCCAGGATTAGACATGCGAAACAAATAATGGCGGGGTGTGAATTTTACTGGAGAAGCGCTTAAAGTAGCATTGGATATATTTTGTGCTAGCTGTAACTTTTGTTCAAGAGCGGGAGTAATGTCACTATAAGTTTGATTGCATATATATTGTGGAATATGAATTATTTTTGGTGCTCTTTGTTGTGAATAGACTGGAGTTTTCCCTTGCACAGCGTAAGAAATCAAAGGTAAAAGCAGTAAAGAAAGTAAAACGGTGAAGAGAATGGGAATTAAGAAAGCATGATCACGAACATTTTTCATTAGTCAGAATCTAGAACAAGAGGTTGTTGAACTGTCTCTTCTTTTTCAAGAGGAAGCTGTTCTGGTTGCTCTGTTACGATTTCTTGGACAGGAACAAGAGGTTCTGGTTTTGAAGCAGCAGCTGGAAGTGCAGGTAGTCGTCCTTTGATTTTGAGTGCTAAGAATTCATTAGCAGTATATCTTTGTTGGTAATCTTGCAATGCATCCACTTGACGTTCATCAAAAAAGTAAGAGAGGAAATCTTTTTCAGCAGAAGAATCTAAAGCATAAGCTACAGAGAAGAGGAAAGTTGCTGCTAATATAAGGGTTAAAAAAGTTCTAAGAGTTTTGTTCATTGGATAACAACTCCTGGTGATCTGTATGTTCGTAAGATGGCTTGCGGATAAGGTAAATTAGGATTAAAAGGCAGGATGTTGAAATAAACAGGCACTCCGCTTAAACTGAGTCCTGGGATTTGGGGAATATTCCAAGTGATTGTCGCAACACCCTGTTGGTCAAAGATACCAGAAAAGGAAAAGCCAAGATTGTAAGGATTTTCAACCATGGCAAAGAAAACTCCGCTGCCTGCTAAGTCAATAACGCGTCCGTCGCCCATGGGCAAACCAGAACCTGTAAAGATATCTCCCACAACAAAATATAATTGTCCAGCCATATCAGGATCAACAAGTTGAATAGTCATAGGTTGTCCTTGTTGAGGCGTTGTGGTACTAACAGTGATTTGCGGATAGTTTCTCTCCCAGCCATTAGCAATACTGAAAGGAGCAGTGTCTTGACTATTAAATCTTATTAGGTAAGGGGTATCACAGAAGTTGTCCCAATTATTGTTGATGCAAACTCTAGGATTACCATTGAACTGTGAAGTCCAATCACTCCAATAATTGCCTTCACCATTGATTGTCCATTGTGTATTAGTTCCACTATCTGCAGGTGCGCCATTAGCACCTATAGGGAAGAAAATAAAATTGTTACGATATACAACATTATCTTGCGCTAAATATTGAGCTATGCGTATTGGTGGTGGAATGATTCCAAAATAACTTTGTACCGTGTTCTCCGTAATATTATTATATGAAGAAGATCCTCCAAGAATTATTTGACCATCTTGATTATTAATTATTTGATTTTTGTATAATAAGCTGTTTTGCACATTTGAAAAGATAACTCCCTGTAGTGAAAGAGTGAGAATATTCTCTTGGATTTGGATGTTTTGTGAATTTATTAAATTAACTGCGTTTCCAAGGCTATTGCTGAAGGTAGAGTCATGCACCTGTACATTGGCTGAAGTATCCACAAGAAGACCTCTAGCGTTATTTTGCACAATACAGTTCTTAATTTCAACGTTTTGTCTGTTTATAACAGTAATGCCTGTAAAGTCAGAGTTAGTGCTGTCAAGAGTAGCTCCATTGCAATCTAAAACTACATTGTCAGCTGTTATAGAAATTCCATGGGGAACAACATGGGTTCCAGCAGGAAGAATAATACTGCTTCTCACTTCGCAGCCATCAATTACATTGGGAAGATAAAGGCTGCAATTACTATCGCTCTCATTAAGATAAACTGAGAAAGGTACACCGTGATTTAAGTCTTCATTATCTGTCGCTACAGCTAAGAAAGTATAATTACCTGCGTCAAAAAGACTGGTAGTCCAAATAAACGCGTTAGGAACTCCGACAACAGGAACAAATCTAGGGTCTACTTGACCTTGCTGGTTTTTGATACTATAAGTCAGAGGAGCGTTGACAGGTGAGCTAGCGGTGATGACTACTTGTACTTGATCAAGTTCATTCATATAGAAGTCTGCGAGAGGTTGAACATAAGGAGCGTTAATAGTGGATGAGCCTCCGAAATCTGTCAAGGATCTGGAGCGCAGAGGAAAGTCATCTTGCTCAATCACGTTAAAAGGATAAGGATCATCGCAGATATTGTCAAAATTGATATCAGTACAGTAATTGGATCCTACACTTTGTATATCTTGATGATAGTTTTCATAGAAGTTACCGAACATAGTTACTTCAGGACCTTGATCAACGTCTTCACTCCAATTATTATTTTCTCCAGCGTCATAAGCAGGCTCGCTCATATTCTCAAAAATATTAAGAGCGATAACGCTGTCTTTATGAGGCGTGCTGTCAGTTTCTATAAATACACCCGTGCTAGTAGCGCCATCAAAGAGACTTTCTTCACCTCTGAGAGTGTTATGTCTGATAACATGATTATCTGAACGAACATACACTCCAAGTCCAACATTCTCTAAACTATTGTCCTGAATCACAGCGCCATGAGATCCTGTCTCTAATTGAATAGCACGATAAACATCTGTGATATTGTTCTCAGTGATAGTTGCGTTTGTTGAATTCCAACCAAGTGCTCTGTCTAAATTTAATTTTGCCATATGGAGTGTATTTCTCTCTAGAATATTATTTGCAGATACTAACCAAATGCCATTATAATTAGGAGCTCCAGAACCATCTATAAGATTGTCAGCAATATAGTTGTTGGCTGCTTTAATTATTTGAATGCCTGCAGTAACACTGCCAATAAGAGTATTATTGATAATTTGATGATTGGGGAATTCTGGAGATAAGCTATAGCCAGTGACAGCATTATTAATAAGAATAGGAAGAACTACGCCTTCAAAAGTATTGTCTCGAATAGTCAAAGTTTCTACAGGTAATAAACCTGCAGATCCACCACCAAGATAATTAGTTACAGCGCGTGAATAACCTGTAGCATAACAATTTTGAATAGTTACACCGGTAGTGCCTGCAACATTGAATAGAATGCCATAGACGTGAGTAAAGCTCGCACCATTGCAATCTACCACAGTATCATTAGCTATAATAGTAATATTCTCAACCTGATAATTCCCTGGAGTAAAGGTAGTGCTGGTAGAAATAGTACAATTATCTGTCGGAGTTTGACCACATTCATCTGCAGCAACTAAATGAAATGATAATAAAATGCCTAGGAAAACTGCAAATGTATAAAGTACGGTTCTCATGGTTAACTTATATCCCCCTCGCTAACACAAGGTGAATCTCCTTAATAAATCTATCGCTAATCGTCATTAATGAATAATGAAAAAGAGAAGAAAAGAAAAAAAGAAAAAGACGAAATTATCGTCTTTGGTTACCCTGGTATTGTGGGTAATAGTAGTAAGTCTGACCTTCAGCAACATTAGTCATGGTTTCGCTGCCTTCATTGTCTTCTTTCATTTTTCTAAAAGCAATGATTAATCCTAAGACTACCAATGCAATTACTAAAATGATGAAGATGACTGCTAAAACTGTCTTGACTGTGGTTGTGCTAGTCTTCTGTGCAACGCCAACAACTTCTGTGTTCACATTGAATTCATGGACAATTTCTCTGCCCATCATCACACGAACAACAGAAACATAGTTTCTTGGTTCAGCATTGTCGTTAGCTCTGATAAAGATATTAGCTTCAGCAGTGCCATCAGCTTGAACAGTGATGAAACCAGGTTCTACTCTGTATTGGCCCCAAGGAGCTACACCATCAACTTGTACAGTGTATAATCCTTTTTCAGTGCCCATGTTAGCAAACATCAGTTTGAAAGATGTTTCTTCATTTTGGTTAACACGTTTAGTAGTGCTGTCGATATTGATTAAGGTGTCAACTTCCTTAGGTTTTTCCATGCCCTTAACGAAAATTTTTCTTGTTTCTGTTAAAAGACTGTGGCCTCTGTTGTATAACACATCAACTTTAAGAGTATATTCGCCAGTTTGAGCATCTTCTGGAATTCTTAAAAGGAATTCTAATTGTCTAGAGCTTTGTTCGTCTAGTCTGAATTCTTCTTCCTCTTCTTGTAATTCAGTGATTAATTCATCAATGAAGTTACTAGTAGAGACGCCTAATTCTGGAATGGATGCAGTTACACGAACATCATCTTCCTTTAATTCTCCTAAGTTTTCAATTCTGGAGATAACGAAGATAGGTTGTCCAGCAACAACATTTGAGCTTGGGTTCACAAGAATGTCAAAGATGTTCAAAGAGTGTCTTTGTTCATCAATGTTTAAAGTGAATTCAATTTGATCTTCATTGCGACTGTCAGAAGCTTCAACACGTAAAGTGTAAAGTTCAGAAGCATCAATGTCTTCAGGGATAACGAGGGTTAATCTTTTCTTGTATACTAGGCCTTCATCAACAGAGAAAATATCGCTAATGTCGGAAACAGTGCCGAATTCATAGCCAACGATTCTAGCTTCAACGCGAACATCAGGAACTTGACCGCCTGGAATAGTGGCATTACCTTGGAGAGTAACTTCAATTTCAATAGTTTCTCCTCGTTCAACGTCTAAATTAGGGATAGTAGTGCTACCGCCAAATGCTTGAAGATCGTTAACTTCGACTCCAATAATAGTATAATCTGGTGCTGCTGCAGAAACTAAGCCTACGCATACCGTAAATAGGAATAATAGTGCTGTTATCAATGTTGATTTCATGGTATATGTTTAACCCCCAAATGTTTTCGAGTTTATACTCGATTTGTTGCTATTGGACAGTTATGACTACTATATAAATCTTTCGGGTAGTAACAGAAAAAGCTAAAAGGATCTCACAAGCGCTGCAGATGCAGTAAGAAGCAAGAGGGCAACAATGAGAAGTGTGCTTACCAAGAGAAGATCTACATCATTTTCCTGTACAGCTGGGGACGATTGTAGAGGAATTTTCACAGGTGGTTGTGTTTGAATATAAGAAGTAAGTTGGACAGTTTTACAGCCGCTAAAAGTAAAAGAATCAAATGCTTGTCGAATCTCTTTGCCACTATAGAGGTAAGCATCAAACGTATATTTCCCTTGAGGTTCTTCTTTGAGATACAAAGGAAACAAAATTTGTTCTCGACTTCTTGGTCTCACCTGAAGACTAGGAGAAAATGCATGAACGTTTAAAGGTTTATTCACTAGTTCAACATACACATCTTCAGTATAAGTTCCCTTGTTTTCTACATCTACTAGAACTAAGATTTCTTTAGTGCAATGGAGAGATTGTTCACTAATTATAAGGTTAGCAATTCTGATGTCGTGTACTAGTACTTTATTTGGAGCTGCACTAACTACTGTGCTCACTAAACAAAAGAGTAACAGAAGATATACTAATGATTTCATTACCACTTGAGAATGGTTATTGAATATTTAAGAGTTATGGTAAATGGGGGTAGTAGGATTTGAACCTACATCCAGCGGTATCTCCAAAAATTGTTGGAGCCGCTAATTCTTAGCCGGGTTAAACTATACCCCCTTATGATAAACACATCAAAAACTTCTTTATAAATCTACCCGTACTTATTCATAAAATAATGGACATCATTAAGATGATTATCCTGTACAATAAATATTTTTTTATCGCCCATACGAAAGGCATCTCTTTGAGGTTTATTAGGACAGACTAAGACACCAACATTACAATGAGCATTTTCTAAATAATTATACAACTGTTCTATTTGCGTTATAGAAATTTCTTTTGCCCTATAATCTTTGACTTCAATTATTATTTTCTTTCGACGTCTCTCTAAAATGATGTCTGGAATTCCTCTTTTTATTCTTACTAATCTTGATATGCTACCGAATTGAGAAAGTTTAAAGGCTATAGTATCTTCATAATGTTTCCATCTGTCCCTAATCTCTTTCTTTCCAACGCCATATGTCTTTAATCTTTCAAAAGGATATCTTATACCTGCTTGTTTATATGCATCAAAGATACCATGTTCAAATAAACTTTGAATGCGTGTTTTACAGTTAATATTAATCTCTCGTTGTGTAGCATTAGGATTATTTTTTATGAATTCTATAATCTTTTGTTGTCTTTTTATTGTTCTTTTATCATGTGCTCCAATAAATTTTATGCCTGCCTTTTTATAAATATCATGCATATTTTTAAAAAGTTTATATAATTCCGTATGAAATTTCTTTTGAATTTCTGGTTGAGTAGCTAATGGATTCTCTTTAATATAATGTATAATTTTATTCTTTTTTTCTTCTTGTAATCGTTTGTCTACTAGTCGTGGATAAAGAACACCAGCAGCATCAAAAGCTTCTTTCGTAGTTTTAAATACGCCACATACAGGAATCTTTACATCTTTTGCTATGGTCTGTCCGCCAACTGTCGGATGTTGTTGAATATAATTGATAATGATAGCTCTTTTTTCTTCAATACTTCTTCGTCGAAAAGTTCTCGGAGGTTCTACTCCAGCATCTC
Organism: Candidatus Woesearchaeota archaeon; assembly: GCA_018302985.1. Taxonomy (GTDB): domain Archaea; phylum Nanobdellota; class Nanobdellia; order SCGC-AAA011-G17; family UBA489; genus JACOVP01. The sequence goes on from JAGVZA010000010.1 coordinate 11,566, forward strand.
GAAATGCTTCCCCCATGCCACCAATATAGACACGTTCAATTTTGATAGCTGTTTTTTGTTTGATGTATTGCCAAGTAGCTTTTGGATTATCTTTAATGAGGCTTCTAACTAGTATTTTTCTTTGTTCAACATCTGTATACATCTAAATAAGAAGAAAGTATTGTTTATAAATCAAGAAAGGGGTCTTTGAGAAGTAACTATATACTGGAGAACTTATTTCTCTTTTTCCTCAGAGTCTTCGTCCGAAGTTGCAGAAGTTTCATCAGCAGTAGTAGGCGTAGGAACTTCTTCTGTATCTTCATCAAGAATTTCTTTCATCGCATCTTTGTCTGTAGCTAGATTTCTGCCAAAAGTAGAAGCAATATCAATCACATATTTGCCTTCTGCTAATTTATACACTAGAGGTTTGCCTTTGAACAAGTCAATCAGATCAATTTCAAATTTGCCTGGTTGCAGCATGCGAATAGATTCTAAGTCTAGCACTACTGGATGTTCTGGCTCTTGCTCTTCGCCAATAAATTCCAGAGCATCTTGTTCAAGTTGCTGTTTGTCTTCTACAGTTAATTGAGCAGTAAGTTCTCTAGCAACTTTAATTGCTTCTTTCTTCATATAGAAAAAGAACCTGCTGCCACAAGTGCATCCCTTCAAGATAATATCAGAACCATCATCATACATCTTGGAGCAACGGACGCATTGGTGGGGCATTGCTTACCTTCGTTTTTTCAAACGTGATGGAGTCTTTTTAGATGCGTTTCTAGTTCTAGGAGTAGTCGTATGCATCGTCAAGAGCATCATGTTATTCGGATCACGCTTAATTTCACGAACAATAGTGGCTGGTCCGATAATCGTAATGCCGTCTCTATTGCCTATAATATATTTGACCATTTCTTTTTTGACACGTTTTAAGAGTTGTAAGTTTTTTTCTTCAGGGTAAATAGTGCAGATTTCAATGCCTCTAAAACTGTCTTCAATTTGTTGCATCGTCTCTTGAATAAGTTGTCCTTCTTCTTCAGGATGTAAACGTCCTTGCATTAAGACAATTTTATTTCCCTTGACAATTCCAAGCAGCTTATCAATACGATCGCTCGTATCCAAGTGCTCAATGTCTGCGTATGGCACGAATTGAAGTTTTAGCATAGTTCCCTTTCACCCCTATTTGATTACCCTAAATAAAGACTCATAAAATTCTTCCATATTTTTTCCATTCATAGCTGAAATGCCCACCACATCATACTGTGGGAATGCACTTTCAATTTTTTTGAGATTCGATTTTTTCAAATCCACTTTATTGCCTGCGATCAAGACAGGAATATCTCTTGCAGCTAAATTACCTATAATAGTAACATTAACTTGTGAATAAGGATTTTGTGTGGAATCTAAGACTACTACAACACAGTCCATATCATCCAACCATTTGATGGAATCAATAACTCCTTTAGTTGCTTCCTTAGCTCTGCTTTTTGCTTCCTTCTCAGACATTTTAAATTTCATGAAGTCTTCATAATCAATTTTAGTAGCAATACCAGGAGTATCAACAAGGCTGAAAGTTAATTCTTTGTTCTTATGTTTAATATGAATTTTCTCTTTGATCATAACTTCTCTAGTTTCATGAGGAATATTGGAGACAGAACCCATTTTTTCCCCTAACCAGTCTTTACAAATGCGGTTAGCGAGTGTAGTTTTACCAGAATTAGGAGGCCCATAAAGACCCATCTTAATGTGTCTCTTTTGTGAAAAGAGCTTATCAACCATGCGTTGGACAAAGTCTCGTAAAAATTTGATCATAAAGTGGTTTAACCTCTAGTGAGACAAGACTCTACTTTCTTTTTAAGCATTTCTGTGATGTAAAAGTACTATCTTCCAGTGGTCAGATTCAATCGCTTTGTGATAGGTTGTTGATATCTCGTGGTATATTATAAATATCACTTGGTGTTTTTAAAAATCGTAATACTTCATTACCTTTCAGAAAAGCTCTAAGTTGTTTTCCATCAGCCGTATAGATGCTAAGTCTGCCAGTATTATGTTCATAAGCAAGAACTCCTATCCCTAATATTTTTTCAGCACCTTGAAGAACTTCTACCTGTTCACCAAGATGTTGTTCAATATTTGTTCTATCTATCTCGCGAGTCATAAAGAGACAAATGCCTAAGTAATATAAAATACTTTGCTAAAAGAATAGATAATTAAATATCCACAACAACTCTTGCTTTATATCCGGCTTTTTCTTGAGTAATAGAGAATTGATGCATCGTAATTGCTTTGACATCATTGCCTAGTTCATGCTTCTTTCTATCAATAGTTTCTCCTTGCAGTTCAGCAGACAACGTATGCTCTTTGCCGTCTTTGCCTAGGGTAACTTGCACAGTTTTGAACAAGAGCAATTCTGTGTCTTTCAAATAGACTAGTTCAGATAAAAAATCATACAATAAGTTTTCCAAAGAGTCAGCGCGTAAATGGATCTCACGTTTGACTGTCAGTTCTACTGTTTTGAGATTGACCATCATCGTGAACATCGCTTCAGCGCAATGCTCAAAGAGTTCTGCTACTGTCTTGCCAAAAGCATCAAAGGCTATGTCTGCTATACTCACATCTTCAAGAAAGACAAAGTGTTTCATACTAATCCTCTTGTGTAAAGATATTTAAAAGCTTCTAAAGAAAAAATAATTGAGATAAATAAATTATATTAAAATGTGTTATTTTGGTGGGGATGGTATCTGTTGATATTTTGCCTCTAGTCTATCTAAAGCATCATGAATAGGTTGAAGACAATCAGCATAGAAGTCTCCCTTAACTTGTTGAAGAATTCTTACTAGAGGTCTTCTTACTGTTGTTGCAAATCCTTTAAGTTGGAGACTTGCTAACATATTTGAGGGATCTGTTGGTTCCGAAGTGCCTGTTGTGGTATCATACATAAGACTACCAAGGTCTCGCATGGATCTATCAGGAAGATGTTGTACAAAATGAAGTTGTTCTTGTTGGCCAAAGTTCTCAGGTACAATAGTAATATCATTGCTTTCCAAAAATTGCGCTATTCGTTGTTCAACAGATAATTCAGTTTCAGTCATATTTTATTCTATCCATTTCTTTTTAGAGTCTTTTTTTCGATTTTCTTGATCTAATCTTTTTAAGAGATCAGCTAATGGATCTTGAGAAGGTAAATGTTCTTCAGGGTTTGGATTTTCTTTAGGTAATGTTGTTTCAACTCTGTCTAAAAAGTTTATAATTTTTGGAGGAGTGTCACGAGGTCTATCACTATCTTCGTAAACAGGATTAGGTTTAGGAAGCTTAAGCTGTTCTAAATAAGGAGATCCCCAAGGTTTTGATAGATGAAAATCTTTCTTATCTACAAATTTAAAGTATTCATCATTTGGTGGTATTGAAGGATGAAGAAAATCCCAATTTTTTCCAGGATCAGGTCCATCAGCAGCAAAAGGATCTATTCCCATAGCTAAAAGTCTTGCTCTAAATGCTCTCATTTTATCAGGATCTAAAGGCACCACATGGCCTGCGTTTGCTCCCTCATTAGGGAAAAGATTTATTTCCTCAAATTCTTTATTTGGAAATCTTTCTTTTAGAGGAGGGAATTCAAAATTATTTCGAGGAGTAATCTTAGAAAATCTTCTTGGATCTTCATAATTTTTTATAAGCTCAATATCGCTTCCAGGGCGAGCAGTAGATCTAAGGATTCTATCTAAATCACTTGTAAATAAAGCATCAAGTGTTGGAGAAGATTGTTGTCTTTCCATGGAGCCTAAAGTATCTTGTAATCGTTGTTGTTCTAGAGCAGCATAAAAATCAATAAGATACGTCTTTGTAAGTAATCCTAAAAATAGTGTTGGAGTAATTTGAGGAGTATAGCCTCGACCATTAGTTACTAAGTATTCAATTTGTTGTTGTAGAGGTGTTGGAATTTTCATGGTAAACTAAATGTTTTTTCTCTTTATAAATATTACGATAGATACTACTTATAAGTACTAACCTTTCACATTACCGATGGGTTTGAGATCTACGACCTTCTTAGAGATGCCAGATAATTGCAAGGTTTCTGTAATATCTAAAATTTCTTTGTATGCAGCTCCAGCTTCTTCAGCCAGTCCGCTGTAACTCGTAGTTCGAACATAGATGCCTTTTTTCTCCATACTCTTTTGTAATGCTTTGCCATCAATAGTATTTTTTGCAGCAGTTCTACTCATCGTTCGTCCACTACCATGTGCAGTAGACCCAAATGTTTCATCCATAGCTTTCTGTGTTCCAACTAGCAATGCACTTCCTGTTTCCATAGATCCTCCAAGAATAATAGGTTGTCCAGTTTCTTTATAAAGTGGAATCAGTTCTGGATGTCCTGGTGGAAATGCTCGAGTAGATCCTTTTCTATGCACGACTAATTTCTTTTTCTTGCCATCAATTTTATGTTCTTCTACTTTAGCAACATTATGAGCGACATCATAAATCAAATTCATTTCCATAGCCTCAGGAGTCTGTTTGAAAATATGTTGGAATGCTTCACGTACTCTATGCAAAATAACTTGTCTATTAGCGAAGGCCATATTTGCAGCGCATGCCATACCTTTATAGTAATCTTGTCCTTCTGGAGAGTTGAAAGGAGCGCAGCTTAATTCTTTATCTGGTACAGTAATTTTATATTTTTGCATCGCAGTTTCAAAGGTGCGTAAATAATCTGTTGCTAATTGATGGCCAAGTCCGCGTGATCCACAATGAATCATTACAACAATTTGTCCATCTTGGGTAATGCCAAACTTCTTAGCGAGTGTAGCATCATGAATATTTTCTTTTTTGACAACCTGAATTTCTAAATAGTGATTGCCAGAACCAAGTGTACCTAATTGATCTAGGCCTCGTTTTTTTGCTTTATCAGAAACTTTACTGGGATCTGCCCAATCAATTTTTCCTTTGCCTTCACATCTAACAATATCTTCTTTCCAACCATAGCCATTATCCACACACCATTTTACACCGTCAGTCATGACATTATCGAATTGCTGAGTATTCACTTTGACAAATCCTTTGCAGCCTACTCCAGCAGGAACTGTTTTAAAAATATGATCTACTAAATCTTTTAATTTTGGTTGTACTTCTTTGATCGTTAAGTTAGTAGTGAGTAGTCGCATTCCACAATTTATATCAAAACCAATCCCGCCAGGACTAATAATACCAGTTTCTGTATCAAATGCAGCAACTCCACCAATAGCTACTCCATATCCTCTGTGACAATCAGGCATTGCTAATGAATATTTTTGAATCCCAGGGAGCATAGCTACATTTGCAATCTGGTCAAAAACTTGTGTATCCATCTGATCAAAGAGTTTTTTCGTCGCAATAATTCTTCCAGGAACTAACATGCCTTTCTTATAAGAAGTAGGGATTTCCCAAGTGGTTGCATCTATTTGTTTAGCCTGAGAAGATATATTTGACATAGAAGAAAACTACGATCTAGTTTTTATAAGGATTGCTATAAGGATTGAAAAACAAATTTGTTGGCATGATCCTCTAATAGTTTCAAAAAGTTTAAGGTGCTCTTTTTTTGTCTTGTTGCTGAGTTGAAGAGGGTTGTAATGCTTTATAACGTTCTTGACCATAGCCTGTAAGATGATAATAAGAATATGGACCATCACAATCAAAAGTAAGAATGCCTTGAACACTAAGGTCTAATATTGCTGAGTCTAAGGCGCTTGTAAACATATAATTATTATTAGCCTCTGGACTAATAAGGTGGTGTTGCTGAAAAGTACGAGAAGCAAATAATTCAAGCTCTTCTAAATGTAGGAGTCTTTGAGCATTACCTAAGGTAAGAATAACAGCATTACAAACTTGTGCAAGACTCATAAAGAAAATTTTGTATAATTCCTATTTAAAAGAGTATCGTCGATCCAGTTCATTATGTACTAGGGTAACACAGTGCGACGCAAACAAGGACTTTGGGCCTAAAGAAATCTGTTTAGCATGGAGTCTTTCCAAAAATAGTTCTGTTTTTGCTGGTAGTCCTAAGAAATCTCCAAAAAGAAAAGTAGTGTTTTCATGAAAAGGAGCAAGACGTAAATCTTCGCCTTTCTCATGCAGGTAAATAAGTTGCGATGTTGTTGCAAGTTCTTGAATTAGTCTTTCAAAGCTTTTTTTCTGCACAGTTACACCCAACATGGTTTTTCCTCTAAGCGCGTTTTGAATATGTTGTGCTATGCTTCGTTCATCAAAGTCTAATTGCTGTAATAATCCTCCATCAAAGAGTAAAGTAATAGGTGGTGTTGGGGGTCCTTCAAGAATAACATAAATCCTAGTATCTTTGCGTAAATGATCTGAAGTGCATAAAGCATTAGATATGCATCTGCACACTAAATCCATTCTGCCGGAGCCTGGTAAATCATCTAAAGAAAAATTAGCAGTAGTTTTTGCTTTTCTCGCCCATAAGACAAAGGTTCGCATAAGAAAATGAATGAAAAAGAGTTTATAAAATAATGGTAAGGTTCTAAACTAAGACAGGTCTATCAGCACCAGTATGAAGTGCATGAAGTTGGTCATATAAGACACGACCTGTAGGAGTTAAAGAATAAAATGGTTGGCCTCGTTCTACTTTTCTATCAATAACACCCTCTTCTCTTCGTAAGGCACGAAATACAGCATGAACTAAATCTGGAGTTGCAGCCTCAGCACCTAATTGTTTTTCTCGAGCATACATTCTTTCGATAGATTGTAATGTTTGTTGTGCTAAGAAAGGATAAGTTGTTCTTCCAGCGGCGAAGTTCATGTGCGATGTGCATACCAAGTGCGCCGAAAGAACCCTTTAAATAGCTTATGATTATTGACAAATATATGCGAACAAAACTCATAGTTGTGGGTAAACTCAAAGAAGCTCACTATAAAGAAGCCTGTCAAGAATATCTCAAGCGTCTCCAAAAATATGCTTCAGTAGAAGTGATAGAAATCAAAGATGAAGGCAAAGAGAAAGAAGCAGAAAAAATCTTGGCAAAATGTAATAATGCTTTTGTTGTTGTCTTAACAGAAGAAGGAAAACAGTTTACTTCTCTACAATTTGCATCCTTTATACAAAAAAGAGAAAGTGACATTGTCTTTATTCTTGGTGGTCCCTATGGATTGAGCGATCAAGTAAAGAAAAAAGCAAATCTCTTATTGTCTTTATCTGCTATGACTTTGCCTCATGAATTATGTCGTGTGGTCTTCTTAGAACAATTGTATAGGGCTTATACTATTCTCAAGAACGAGAAATATCACCATTAAGCACTAATGCTGGGTTTTAAAATGCCTATTCTTGTTTCAACAATGCTTAATCTTTTATCTAAGCGATGAACATCTTTTCTTAAGATTCTCCGAAAGTCTTCCGAAGTGAAGTGAAAGAATGATCCTATAAACAAGAAACTTTTCGGAAAAACAACCACAAGATTTATAAATAAGTTTAAACATACACTTAAACATATGGTAAAAACAATCACTATTATGGATGATGCCTATGAAGCATTGAAAAGCAAAAAGGCAAAAGACGAAAGTTTTAGCGATACTATTAGAAAAGTGTGTAGTACTAAAAAAATAGAGTGGGATCAGTGGTTTGGTATCTTAAAAGGTGGTGAAGCAAGAGCAAAAGAAATGCAGAAAGCCACAAAAAAATTAAGGATAAAAACCTCACAAGATATAAATAAAAGAATACAAGGAGTAAAAAAACACGATGCTACTGCTTGACACAAGTGCGATTATTGAAGTTCTCAATGGAACCAAGATTGGACTTTCTATTAAGAAAGAAATGGAGTCTGATGAAGTAATCACTACAGTATTAAATAAATATGAAATAATGGTGGGGATTAAGCCGCATGAAAAAGAAAAAACTGAATCTTTCTTTGAGCAAATGGATGTAGTTCCTCTGACAATTAAAGAGATGAGCCTATGTATAGCTATTAATAAAAAGTTAACGACTGCAGGAAAGATGATTAATGAAACAGATATCTTTATTGCAGGTATTTGTCAAGAATTAGATGCAGCAATTATTACTTTAGACAGAGATTTTCTCAGAGTGCCACAATTAAAAGTAAGAGTATTTTAAGAAAACACAAACTCCAGCATAGAAATCTTTAAAAAGAAAACAAAATGCAAACATCTGAATGTTGCACATGATTAAAAATCGATTGGAGTGTTGTGACAAAGTATTCTATGTCATTTTTCGCTTGGTAGTCGGTAGCATGTTCTTTATTCACGGAGCACAAAAATTGTTTGGGTGGTTTGGCGGAAAAGCTATGGCAATCGCAAGCTTGATGGGTGTTGCAGGCATTGTTGAAGTCATCGGAGGTCTCTTGATTTTCTTTGGTTTGTTCACTCGTCTAGCTGCTTTAATCGCTGCAGTGGAAATGCTCTTTGCTTATTTTATCTCACACTTTAATGCAAGTACCTTGGCAGGTTGGATTCCCAATATGAACAGGGGAGAAGTAGCTTTGTTGTATTTCGCATCTTTCTTAATCTTGCTCATCTACGGTGCTGGTTCTTGGAGCCTGGAAAAACTCATCTCTAAAAAAGAACATTTCTAAATCTCGAAAACATACTACTCAAAAGCGACACCATACAGTTTAAATAGAAAAGCATTGTCCAAAAAAGAAGAGGGGGTGAAATGATATGGCAAAAAAAATGCTTAGTAGTATGTCTAATAAAAAAGGATGCTCATGTAGCATGGGAAAAATGATTCTTGCTGTTATATTAATTGCTGCAGGTCTCTATGTTATTGTTGCAGGATTCCAGCTACAAACTAGTTTTGAAGGCATCGGCATGTTCAAGATTTTCCTATACTATGTTGTTGGTATTTTCTTGATGGCAGTCGGAAAATTCTTCAAAAAGGCATCGTATATGTGTTGTGAAGCGCACAGCATGATGTGTAGATAACATTATAACATTATTCTTCTTTTTCTTCTTATTTTTTAACAAACTGTCTAGAGAGAGCAAAGCATAATCTTTTATAAGGTATGAAGAAGTATTTTTTATGAATCCCTTTGACTTACAAGTGGCAAAGCTTCCAATGACTTATCGTGGTCGAATAGCTAGAGTGCTTCAAGAAAGTAAACAGAGAGTGCTATCTCAAGCAAGTGTAGCATTGTATATTAGTGGTATTTTCTTGCATTTGCATCCTGCAGATGATCCTATGATGGTAACTTTTGAACAAACACCTGAACATCTTTCTTTGGCAGTGCGAGTACAAGATGCCGCTGTAGGTGATACCTTAAAATTAGTTAGACGTCAAGAAAAACCATTTTTTGGAGTACTAGTAAATACAGAAGGGTTAATATTTTCCTATCAAGAGCATGGTCAAGACAGAGGATGCAGAATTGACAGTCTTCAAGATCTCGGAGCTCAGCTTAAACCTCTAGAAATAAGAGTCTATAAAAGAAGATAAGGCAATCAACCAAATACAACTGATGCTAGCTCCTGCTAAAATCCACCTCTCAAGGACAATAGGTATCTTTAAATACTAGCAAAACAGGCTAAATAGGTAGTATGCATATGACTCCTTCTAGGAAATCAATTGTAGGACTATACAGAAATTAATCAATACACAAGGTGTAAACACATGAGAAGTAATGAAGGATTTGGAAATAGAGGCCCAAGAAATTTCGGCCCAAGAGAAGAGCATGACGCAGTATGTAGCGACTGTCAGCAAGCATGTAAAGTGCCATTTAAACCTGCTGAAGGTAAGCCAGTTTACTGTCGAGAATGCTATCCAAAGCACAAAAAGTTCTAAGGATACAGAATCTCACGCTTAAAAAGACGTTGACTTTTTTTTCTTTTTTTTCTTTTTCTAAAATATTTAAACCCATTCTTTTGACCCTAACAGTCAGAACTATCTTAAATTAATCAATTTGTCGAATGCCTGTAAAATCTACAGCAAAGAGAGAAGCTTTGCCAGGATGATAGCGTCCTAGTTGAGGACTTATCTTAAGCACAGATCTTTCTGTAAGCAATTGTTCTAAAATCTTTTTTGCCCGTACAAAATTACATCTTTCTCTAAATCTAAATTGGAGATAATTAGGTGTACAAGGAGCATAAAAAACGACTGAGTGTGGTTGAGCAGCTAGAGTAGGAAGTTCTAAGTGATGTAAGCGAGTAGCACGATGATTATTTTCAGGTAGTGGTCGTTGGTTTGAAACATTAAAGAGTTCTAAATGATCTGCTTGTTGTTTTGCAATGAGAAGAGTATAAGCTGATAGATCACATAAAGAGGGATGAGTATATGTTATGCCTTGTTGAATACCATCAAAACAAAAATCCAAAGAACGTAAACGTGCAGAAAATTGGGCTGCAATTGCGGCGGGAGTAGTAGGCAATATGGAAGAGGGTAACCGACCACGTATAAATCCTACAAAATGCGCACCTCGAAAAGATTTCTCCACAATCATAGGGAATTCTTTAACTAGAGACTGAACAGTTCTACTTATTTGTAGAGTGCTGTCACAACCTAAAAGATAGCCTCCAGAGTTCCCTTCAAAATAACTAATTGCGCAATGAATGGTCATGGTCGTTCGTTCTTGAAATGCTTTATAAGTCTTATCTAGATAGCTGAAAAAGACAGTAGTAATCCAATTAAAAAATAATTATTCTTGAGATATCAAGTCGCCAGTTGCTTCGTCTATCCAAAGAGTTACTCCATAACGTGGTTGATTTGCTTGAGCAATAGAAGGTTCCATATACATCATGTTAAGAACTCCATGTAAGTGTCGTGCTGTTTCTAGGTTAGTAGCTCCAACAAGTGTTGCTTCCATAGCATAGCGAATGCCTGCAGGTTGAGCTTCTTTTAGTGCAATTTCCATAATTTTTGCAGGAGTGTCTCGTGGTAACTGTTCTAAACCATCAATAACAGCAATTTCTAAGGCACTAGGTGCTTCAGAAGTATGTCTTGCATCCGGTAATACATCTCTAATCTCTTGTGCTGATGTTGCATCACAATTAAAATAAGTCCATGCTCTACCAAGAGAAGTAAGTCCAGGTTCTCCACTTGCTCCTTGACGAAATACACGAACAAGCTCTCCAGTTGGCTTGAAAAATTCATAATGAAGACGTCTAGGTAAAGTCATACCTATACTATAAGTAAACTCCTATATAAACATTCCTATTTTTACTACTATAAAATGACATTAGAGAAGTGCTCTTAAAAGGCCTTAGAAGAAGCTATTTAAGGTTTTGGTCGAGTAAGATAATCAATCGTGCGATTAGCAAGCAACGCAAGGCTCGTAGGATCATAAACAGAGTTGTGTCTTAGAAGGTCTTGAAGATCCTCTCTAGGAACAGCAAAGGAAACACAACCATGAAGATCAGTATAAGGTTGTAAAATACGCGCTTCTTGCGCGGCAGCAATCATATCTGGAAGTTCTGAACAAATAAGACGACCAAAACTACGGACTGGAAAATGGAGTAATGTGGATATGTTGTGAGCAACGTCTTTTAATTGAACTGCAAAATGTAAAGCATGGTCTAGTTCCCTATCAATTACAGGAACTTTAAAATCTGGAGTTGCCTGCATGCCTAAAGAACAAAAATATTCTACGCCTAAATTCCATAGTGCCTTATCTATTTGACCTAATCTTCCGTCGCTCATACTTAGAGACAAGAAATACACTATATAAACAGCTACTACAAGAAAAGCTAAAAAATACAATCCTACAGTTTTAAATAAGTTCACCACACCTCCAAAATATGCAAAAAGTACTCGAAAACTGGATCAATCCTGTCTACTTGACTGAGAAGAAACAACAGCAGATGCAAGAGCAATTTGCAAAGAACAAACCCTTTTCTCATGTTATCTTCGAAGAGTTCTTGCTTCCAGACAAAGCATTAGAGATCAGAAAGACTTTGATGACTCTTCCCTTTGCAGAAAAAGATGCAGACTTATTTTTCTTTGCGCAGACAGAGGATTTATTACAAACCAACGAATCCCTAATTAGAGGATTTCTTAATATGTTGCAATCAGAAGAATTACAAATACTCATGATGACTATCACAGGTAAAAAACTAGTGCCAAGTATTGATGCTTTTGGTGCAGTCTATCCTCCAACTGGCTATTTATTGCCTCATGATGATATGTTAGAAGGAAGATCTATTGCTTATGTTTATAATTTAGCACAAGGATTCACCAAAAAAGATGGTGGTGCATTGGAATTATTTTCCACAAAAAATCACGTACCTCAAGTCATAGTCAAATCCTATCCTCCAGAATGGAATGCTTTTGTTATCTTCGAAGTGTCTCCAGATTCTTTTCATCAAGTGTCTGAAGTGAATACTAACAATCCACGATTAAGCATAGCAGGTTGGTTCCATGGCAAGTGATACAAGAACAAAACTAGAGAAATGGTTGAATCCTATCTATTTGCAAGAAGAAACTATGCAAGCACTCAAAAAAGCATTTACAGAGCAAGATATACCCCATATCCAATTACAAGACTTCTTCACACCAGAAAAAGCAAAAACTATACTCCAACATTTTCAAAGAGCACATTACCAGCAGCAATATGTTCCAGATAAGTACAACTATGCTGTAGCAGATCAACTAGGTTCTTTAGCAACAGTACAAGAAGTCTTTCAAGATCCTCTCATGAGCTTATGGTTGGAAGAAATCACAGGCAAAAAAAGTACAGCTAGTCAAGTAAGTATCCTAAGATTTACTCATGGTGATTATACTTTAATGCATGACAGTGAAACTCCAGAAGAAGGAATACTTTTAGTCTATGATCCAGTAACTCCATGGTCAGTAGAAGCTGGAGGCTATGAAGTGTTTACTTTGCCTGAGAAAGATCCCTTGGTAATACAACCCCAGCAAAATACACTAACTATAGTTTGCATAACAAAAGAAACTAGAAATTTTACAAAGTATGTAAATAGTTTATGCGGAGATAGAAAAAGATATTGTTTACAAGGAAACTATCTCTCTAAAAAATAAGTTCGAATAGAGGTTATTGATGTTGATTTTCTGCCCAGCCAAAATAGACTACTACCGCTCCACCTGCAGCAAATATAGGATATTCATATAAGGAAATTAATCTATGTTTTCGAGCAATACTAGTTGCAGCCTCCACCAGAATAGGTATTTGTCGTTCTACTACAGTTTGAAGATCTAGTGATGGCCATGCTGTAGTTACTCCAGTAAGATAGGGAGATTTGGCCAAGGGATTAATGTCCCAAGGCTCACACTCAAGATCCTTACATTCTTTTCTAAACTCTCGATCTGCTGCTTGAATAGTTGTGTCTAAACTCATGAGTTTGAAGATTAAATAAGTCTTTAAAAATGTAGTGGTAAAAAAAGAAGAAAAGAAAGGCTCAACCCGAACCTAAAAGGAAAAAAAGAAAAAATGAAGAAGGTTTTACCGGTTAATTACCAGTCTTCGTCTCCATCATCGCCTTCATCATCTGTATCATCATCTGATTCATCATCTTCGCCAGCGGCGAATAATTTCATCCATAGTTCTTGTTGCATGAGTTGTTCACTCCTTGCTTTTTTGTGGATCTCTTCCCCGAAGGAAAGATGCGGTAACACACTCTGAACCTCTATTTAAAGGTATCTAATGGGCTTACAGAAGGCGTTACCATTTCCAAGTAGCTCGAATCACTAAGAAATTCTTCGCGTTTTAAGTCGTCAATAATGTAATAGACTTGCTTAGTTTTCAAAGGATACTGCTCTTCCATAGTCTCTAAAAATTCTTCTAATTCTTTGAGGTTTCGAAAGATTCCTTCTAATAAATAGTCATAACCATTGTTGATTCTATAAGCAGAGTTAATGGACTTATGCTCCAGAATAAATGCTCTAAACTGCTCTCGTTGTTCTTTGGCAAGTTTGATAATAATCTGTGCCCTAGTGTTAAAACCTAGCCTGCCAAAATTTATTAAAGTAGTATATTTAGTCATCAGAGAAGCAGGATCACTCATCTGGTCAAAAATAGTCGACACTGGTATCCCTGTTTTTTTAGATAAGGTGGTCAGCTTCATACGAGCATTCTCTCGTAAGCAGGACAACACTAATACTTCTTTATTTAGCATTTTTTTCATAATTCTCGCCTCTTTTTTCATAATTCTCGCCTCCTTTGCGAAATGTTCGGAATACTTTTAGAAAAGGCGGAAAAACACTTAGATATTGTCATTAAATTATAATAATATACTTAAATATTATAATATATAAGGTATAGACGGTAGGTATTTATAGGTACAAGCAAAAATGGTTAGTATGCAAAGAAAAGTCAATCAAATCGGCCCTTCTACCTTAATGGTTTCGCTTCCCAGTAAATGGACAAAAAAATATAATGTCAAAAAAGGCGATGTGGTAAATGTTAACGAAGAAGGCAACAGCTTGCAAATTAATATAGAAAATAGTACTGCTGCTAAGAAAAAAGCAACCATTACCTTAAATCAAGCAAATACTACTCTTGCTCGTTATTATTTAGCAGCTGCTTATCGTGCTGGTATAGATGAGATTGAAATTGAAATTCCAAGAAGCACTATTCGTGATGAAAAGCAAAACAAAGAGATAAATGTGCATGAATTTCTAAGAACTGCTTTGGATAATTTTGTAGGCATGAGTATAGTTAGAAATACTCCTAATCTCTGTGTTATCAAAGAAATTGCCGCGATGAAGCAAGAAGAATTTGATACTATGCATCGAAGAATATTTTATTCCCTCTTAGTTACTTTTGATGATCTCATTGCAAACATACAATCTGGAAACAGTGCAGCTTTGCAGCACATGTATCAGCACGCAGATGCGCAAGTGAATAAATTTGTCGATTACTGTTTGCGTATTTTAGAGAAAACAAAAAGTATGAAGCCTGTGCTCTATAATGTACTCCTGCATTTGGAAGAAATAGGAGATGGCTTAAAATATATTGCAAAGCAAGCAGCTCTTAAAAAAACTGACAAGTCTTGTCTTGCTTTAGTGCAGGAAATGAAACAACTTTTTATGTTAGTAGAAAAATATTATTATACAGGCAAAGAAGAAGTTTTAGTTGAGTATGAATCTTCCAAGCGTGCTTTTAGAAAAAATCTTAGTGAAGCTGAAAAGTCAAATGATGCTGTTATTCTTTTGAAGCTCAATAAAATGATGAGCCAAACAGCAGGTATTATTGATGCAAAATTGTTAATGCACTTTAATGAGTAAGCAACAGACTTTCTAAACCAGAGTTTGTAGTTTTTCCATCCATCATTCTTAGGTCATGAATAGTTTGTAAAGCATGTTGTTCGTAATAGTGTTGAAGTTGTTGCTGGTGTTCTAAAGAAGTACTATAAACCTGTCTTGCTAATGCAGCACGCACTTGTAACATCCTGAAAAGAGCCCCATGTAAATACTTTAGACGAACTTGCTCAAAAGATCCTTCATGGATTGGTAAAGCATCATAATAAGTTTGAAGACTTCTTTCTCGTGCCGCAGAAGATAAATGTAAAGCATCGTGCTCAAGGAAAGCTGCTAGATCTAAGTAAGGAGAAGCAATGCCCATATGTTCAGGATCAATAATCGTAAATTGATTGACTGATGCAAGAATATTTTCTGGGTGCAGATCTCCATGAATGGGTTGTCTTTGTTGTGCATCTAGTTGTTGAGTAAAATAGTCTAATGCTTTAGTAAGAGCAGGACTAGAAGGTAAATGCATACGCCTTACATAAGTTTCTTGAAGGAATTTTCCATAATCTCTTCTTTTGAGGAGACCTTCTGGTAGTTTATCGCTTTGAGTTCGAAGTCGATCATGAAACTGTGCTAAAAAAGGAAGTACTTGATTCAAAGTAGTTACAGAATCTCCAGTCAAAAAACGTTCAACAAAAGAAATGCCTGCAATTCTTTTTAAAATACAATAATGAAGATCATCTTTGGATAAAAAAGCTAGTGCTTGAACAACAGTATTGCTCCCTCCGAAAATGGCATCCAGCTTTCGAGTAAGAGTGTATTCTTTTTCTAGATGTTCTTTATCAGGACTTCTTTTGAAGACAAAACTATTTTGTACAATGCCTTCACCGCTAACTACTACAACCTCATTCCGACTATTCCCCAAACGACGAAATCGTGATGCTGTTCTAGGATCTGCAAGAAGGAGTTCAACAGTTTTTTGCCAGTGATGTTGTGCTTCTGTAGTTAATAATTCTCTCTTAGCAGGAGTTTGATACTGAGCCACATGATCCCTATGCATTTCTAAAAAATAACCACAGAGAGAATGAAGAGGGATATTAGTGGGTGCTAGTTGCAAGGCTTTGGTAAAATAAGCTTTTGATCTTTGAAAATGTCCTGCAGATAAATTACGAATAGCACCAGCAACAAGGTAATGAGCTTCACGTTCGGTTTTTCCACACAGATAAAATTCAACAAGTTGAGTAAGGGTTAACTGAAATTGTTCTACAAGATTGCGAGGGGGTCGAGAGACTGCATAAGCCTTCATAAGAGGAAGAGCTTCTTCTAATGCCTGTTCATAACGTCCATCTAGAAGATGTAGTTGAATTTGATAGTCTCTCTGAGCAAGAGGATCTGTTGCAGCAGCAAAACATCGGGTCATAAACGTCTTTTGATTTTCCAGATTGCTAGATTCTGGCTTATGAAATAAACGATTACGGAATCCATGCAACAGGGACATAAATCCTTGTTGTATAGATTGCCAATTAGAAGGTTTTAAAGGATTAAGAGCTAATCTTTGTGCCATCGAAGTAAAGCCATATAAAACACTGCCCAATCCTGCTGATAGGAGTAATGCTTCTCGATGATAAGGTAAAAGAAGGGGATCAAGTGCGCGAGAGAAAGGAAGATGGCGCTGTAAAAGTTCTTGAACAACAGGAGATTCCATGTGTGTTAGAACAGTGAGAAAACTTCCAATGCCTACAGTTCGAGCTAAAAGTTCTTTTCTTCTTTTTCTTCGGAGAGATGCCTGAACATCCTTTTCATCAATACTCTCTTCTAAACCCATGAGGAGGATTAACTTTTAATTAAGACTGAAAAGCCAGCAGTAACCATAATACCAACAGCAAATCCTATTAAAAAAGGAATAAATCCAGAAGTGTTTTCTGATGTTGGAGCACTTTCTTCTTCAAGTCTAGTGGTATCTTCTTCTAGTTCACGGTCATTTTGATTGCTAGCAACATCTAATTGATCATTAGTAAGTTGTTGTCTAGGATAAGGTGTAGGATCTAAATCATCACAAGTGCCGTCATCATCGCTGTCAACAGGACATCCTTGTCCATCTACGCTGCAGACACTAACAGTATTAAGACATGCATCTTGACCATCAGGAACGCCATCACCATCACCATCATTTTCAACTACAGGGTCTTCGACTTCTTCTGATTCCTCAACATCAAAGTTAAAGAGGAAAACTTGTCCATGTTTGCCGCCAAAGTGATCATCCCCACTAATTAAAACTTTTATTTCTCCTGTGCCAGTTTCATCGACAGAAACACTAGTTGTCTTTTCTCCTTCTTCATCAGCAAGAATTTCGCTAATAGTAGTGCGTTTGTCTACATCAAAATCATCAGAGGTAATTTCAATATTAATATTTTCAAGTTCAATATCTGAAGAAGCTTCAAATCTATTATGTAGTTTAAATTTCAAATCATAATTCTCATCGACAAAAATAGTAACTGTCCCATCTTCACTAATACTATTGAATGATCCACCATCTGGTTGTATTTCAATAGAAACTATGTCTAGATCATTTTTTAATTGTAAGGTGACTGGAATAGCATTGCTAGTAACTTGTCCTTCACAATTGATAGTGTTAGTAGAGGTAGCATTTATTTTTTCTGCTCTCAAAGATAAAGTTCCAATTTCAACTTCTTCACGTTCTTCTAAGTCTTCATCAACAAGATCAAAATCACCAGGATGTATGGTGGCTAAAACAGTATTGGATTGAGTAGGGGTAATCGTAGTAGGAGTAGTATTAATCTCTATGTCGCTGCGACGAAATCCATTGCGTTCGGTAAATTCTAAATTAATATTTTGTAGAGTACATTCTGGGAAATCATTGCGAATAGCTAAACTTCGAGCAAAGGTTTCTTGCTTGTGAGTGCTTGCACTGCCATAGTTAAGTTCTGAGTCAGTAATTTGAAAATCAACAGCTTCAACTGAGATGAGAGTAAGTAGAAAAACTGCACAAAACAGGCTCAGGAAAACCGCTTTCATTAA
>JAGVZA010000006.1 GCA_018302985.1 Candidatus Woesearchaeota archaeon
CAAAGGTACAGGTGATTACACCTATGTTGTTGAAGTCTTAATTACGTACAATAGTAGTTTATTGAATGAATCAAATGTTCCTGCAACAGGATCTATTACCTTAAATGTTTCTTTTGAAATGTGGAACTTGACAGGCAATGGGGAGTTTAATCAATCTATTGATAACGCAGGTCATAGCATCCTCTTTGATGTCTTTGGTCCAAGAGTGTCTATTAAGTTCTTAGACAGATTAAACAATGAAAAAACTACATTCGAAGCAACTGATTTAGTCAAGATTGTTTGTACTCGATCATCCGCATTATCCAACTTTAACGACACAAATGTAACAATTAATGTCCCTGGTGGTAATGGATTTGACGCTTTGGAATCTAGTGCGACACGAGCATCAGCAGCAACTGACTTCACTGTAGAATTCTCTCAAACAAGAGAACTTGGTGATTACACAGCAGCATGTTTCAGTGTTGATGACAACAGTTTATTGAATGATACTGTCAATAGTACCTTCACTATTGTAACTAAACCACCACGCTCTACTAGTGCATTTGCAAACCCGAGTTTCCAACGTCCAGAGGGTCAAAAGATTGTCTCTGAAAGTGAAGATTTAGGTAAAATAAGCGAACAAGGAACAAGTAGACTCTTAAAGAAAGGTTCCATAGTGAAAGTAGACATAAAAGGTGAAACACACACTATTACTGTAAAAGAATTAAGTCTTACAGCACTTACTTTGACCGTTGAATCAACACCTCAAGATGTAATATTTAACAAAGGTGAAACCAAGGAAGTCGATGTAGATGGTGATGGTCAAAATGATCTAGCAATCACGTTCCACCAGCAATATAAAACTGGTACACGTGCAACTGCAGATGTTACTATGAAGGCTATATCTACACCTGCTGAACCAAAGAAAGATACTACTAAAGAACCAACTACTAAAGATGATGAAACTTCTACAGGAAGCTTCGCAGGTAGTGCTATTGTTACAATCATTGTAATTGTAGCGATTGTAGTAATCGGCTTTGCTTTAATCAGAGGAAAGAAGAGATAATCTCTCTTTTTCTTTTTTTTATTTTCTTTTTATAATTTTAATTGTTAAAGAAATATTATTTCTGTATCGATTTCCAATCCATTTCTTGAGTTAAGTGTTTGCATTTAACAGCAGTATTTACATAGAGAGGAATTTGTTGTTGGCGAAGATCATCACTAAACCAAACATCATCAAACACTTCTTTGTCAGGCTCAAAGCGAAAAGAAACTTTGGCAAGAACGTCACGATGAATAAGGAGACATCCTAATCCAGAGATTGCAACAGGAAATACTGCAGGAGCCTCAACATCTTTCCATTTCAATTGTTCTACATATTCATCATTAACGCGACGATATAAAAGAGGCATGATAGTTTTTCCTATCTCTTTGCCTTCTTTAGTTAGAGAGTACTCTTTACAATAGACACCACTTACAACAGGTTGTTTGCAGGAAAGAAGTTGTTCAATAACGTCAACAGGAGGAATAACATCCTGTTCTAAGCTAAAAAAATAGTCATAATCATTCTCAAGTGCATATTGGCGAAGCATATTACGAGAAATAACAATACGTTCCCTGGCGCTTTCTGCATAATAAGGTGCCTTAAACACTGTAACTTGTTTTGATTCTAAGAGATCAACATACGCATCATCAGGCGAGTTGTCAACAAGAATAAAGGTAACATGAGGATAGGTAAGATTACGAACTGCTGCCAAATACTCATCCAAACAATAGCCTTTATGAAAGGAAGTCGGACATCCGACCAGTATTTTTTGTTCTGTCATTGGAAATGGAAACGCCCAGGGCAGGATTTGAACCTGCATATCCTTGCGGAAACGGGCTGACTTTGTTTTCAATTGGTTTTGATCCAAACTTTTTTAAAAGTTTGTACTCAAGGCCCGCGCAATACCAGGTTATGCGACCTGGGCATGAAAGAAAGACATAAGAAATTGTTTATAAAACTAGTGTTTAAAGATGAACAACTGTTAGCTGAGGTGCTAATTCATGGCAGCGTTGAGCTAAAACTAATCGATGACAAAATTCACCTTTAGGCTCCACACAAAGAAGAGTTATTTTTCGAGAACTAGTTAATGCTAACTCTATTAGTAAATCTAAAGTAGAGCGTTGAGAGTCAGCTTCAAGATACTTCAGATAATCAGTCCTAAATTGTTGCTCTGGAAGTCTTTGTCTATACCAATCACCTACAAGTCTGTCTGATGGTGCAAGATCTTGTAACCAGAGATGATAAGAGTCTAAAGTAATTTGAGGATCAGGTACTATGCCTCTAGGAGCAAGAGTATGTCTACTCATGACAGAAATACGAAGAGTATCTGCTGAAGAAGGAACATATATAGATTGAGTAAAGAGAGTCATATTAAGGATCCATAATTTTCAAGAGAGTATAAATCAAGCGATCAGAGGCGCGAATAATATCTTCTTCAGTAACGCCTTGAACAGTAATACATCCTTGTGTTTCACGAATAAGAGTTTCCTCCCCTGTTTGTAAAAGAATAACACCTTCAGTAGCATTAACATCTGCGCAAGTTTTAACAGTAGCATTAGCAAAAGGAACTGTAAAAGCACTAGAAACTGGAATAGAAAAAAGATAAGGGTTATCAAGAATAGCATCAATCTCTAAAGCACCTATAGTTGTCTTTCCAGTAAGATTTGCATAAGGATCTAAAGTAACATAAATCTGCTGTTTTGTACGCAATACTTGAACATTACCTTCTACTGGAATATTCTCTAAGGTACGAGGATCTTCACGTAAGTGAACTATAGCCGGAACGTTTTGATTATTGATATAAAGAGTTAGTTTGTAACCGTTTTGGTCTTGTTGGAATTGAAATCCATTATACTTAAAAAAATAATCTGAATTTTGTGATGGCTGCCAGAAATAAATAGCAAGAAATAATAAAACTAAGATAACACCAAGAATAATCAAGATTGTTTTGAAAGTTCTGTCATGAGGTTGTGTCATCAGAAAACTCCATAGAGAGAATAAATTAAGGTATCAGTCATTTGTGTTAAACTGGCAGTAGTATTGGCAATCAAGGTAATACAGGTTTTGTCCACAGTCATACTCTCTTGTTCACCTAAACGAAAGAGAACAACCCCAACTGTAGCTGTAGCATCAGTACAAGTCTTAATTGGAAGTTCCTCGCAGCCAGCAACATCTGCAACGCAAGACAAAGTCACCGGAGCTAAAATATTGCTATTAAGATAGAGTTCACGAAGTGCTTCTTGAACAGGTTCAGGAGGCATCGAGCTAAGATAAATCTTTTGTAATCCTAAAAGAGAAGTTGCTGAAGAAAAGGGGAAGGTAGTAGAAAGAGTCTCTAATGCTTGAGGTCCATTGCTAAGTACAAGAGGTTGTCCTTGAACTGTAGATTCCCAGCCTTGTGCAGTTAAACGAAAAGTAGAATCTTTATACTTATAAGAGGAAGCAATATCTTGTTGGCTAGGTCCGCTAAAAATAATAGCAAAAGTGCTTAGAAGAAGAATGCCTGCTAAAAATAAAGGAAGGAGTAATTTCTTTTTAGTCGGTGCTGGATCATTGGAGCGTACTGGTTTAGTCTTCATGAGAATAAATTAGCCTATATAGGCATCTGCCGTCTTTTTTTGAAGATTCACTTTAGGCATAGGAATATGTGTTGGTAAGTTTAATTCCTGAGCCATTTCTAATGCACGAATATTGCATTTTTGAAGAACAAAATTCAGGACATCTAAGGAAATATCAGAAGAAACTTTTTTCTTGCTCTTCCAGGTAGAGAGAATCTCTTCTATTTTCTTGGGTTCAGCAGAATAAAAAACATCGCCTAAAATAATAATATCTGCAACATGAGGAGCATAAGTCACAGTAAAAACAAACTGAAACACTACTGCTCTATGTGATCCCTTAACTCCTGAAAGAATATGTTCTTTAACGTCTTTAATGTTGAGATCGTTTCTCACACTTAATTTACCTTGAATGGGTTGGTGGCGTTCTATAGACAATTTTGTAAAATGAAATCCGACAATCATACAAGATCATCGAAAAAAGCGATTTATAAATATTGTGGTAAAAAATAAGTTGTAGAGTTCTGACTGTTAAGGTCAAAAAAATGGGTTTAAAAATGTTAGAAAAAGAAAGGAAAAAAAGAAAAAAATAGCGGTGTGAACCGCCTAAGGTATTTATGCAGTAGCAGTTTCAGAGGTTATCTCTGTACCGCTAACCATGACCTTCATACCAGTAAGTTCATCAACATGTTCATCGTAATTGGATACGATCTTAGCTGCTGCGCGAGTGTCTGCTGCATCTGTACCAGCTATAAGCATAGCGACATTTTCGCCATTCTCTGCTAGTTGGATGATAGCTTCACCAGCTTTAGCAGTCCATCCTTGACAGGTTGGGAAACCTGCAATCTTGCTAACTAAATCATTAGCACATGGACCACCTACAAGGATTAAGTTGTAGTCTGTTGCGTCGCTAACTTCTGAGTCCAACAAATTGTTGAGCTGGATGTCAGCTACAGTACAAACTTCTCCTGCCTTGCCTTTGGTTGTTTTAGTGTCACCCATAGTAACGAAGACATGAGCACCACGTTGAACTAACGGATATTCTAAAGTTAAGGTTTCAGAATTGTCTGAGCCTTCTGGGTCTAAGATGTGAATCTTAATACCATAATCCGTCATTCCATAGAGGTTGTTGTCATCGTCATCTGGTTCATTAACGCCCTTGTTAAACGTTGTTGTGTTTATTCCAAGACTGTTGTCAGTTCTGGTGTTCAACGTAAAGAAGAGTTCATCATTTGTTGATGAAGTTGCTCCACTGCTAGGTGCTGCATTTTCATCAAACTCTTCTGATAGAGTAGTCATGTTGAAAATAACTCCACCAATGCTAGGGGTTAACTCTGAGTCGGTGTTGTTAATTAAATCACCAGTATTACTCCAAGTCTGAGCTCCAGATCCTGCAGTAAAGGTGTAATGACCACCGTCACTTTGAGTAGCTTCACCAAGATCGACAATTCCTCCACCGTTAACAGTTACGCGGATTTCTGTTCTATCAACGTCACCGTCTCCATCCATATCAATGGCAAGAGGATTGTCATTACCAGCTGCAGTCACGTTTGCTACGTAGGCAATATAAGTATTACCTCCGAAAATCAATCGTGCCTTACCGAGAATAGCACCTGAGGTTGCATCATGGATGGTCTCATAGGTAAATTCTTTGGTACCGCTGCCTTCTTCATCGAAACTTAGAGTACTATCTGAAGTATCGATAGAGTTGTAACGAACAATGTGTGTTTTAGATGTATCATCTAATCCACCGAAGATTTGATCTTCAAATCCGCCTTGTCGTGGACTTGCGATGGCATCTCCTGTTGTTGCTCGAAGGTTCTTATTGGTGTCACTTAAAACAAAGTAATCTAAGATACCAACATTAAACTCTGTGTAGTTATGTTCAGCACTGTTTACTGGGTTAGAACCAGTTGTGTGTAAGTTTCTACCTTCAGTGTAGTTACCTTCGATAAAGACTAAATCTTTGTCGTTGTCACCAAATTTAAAGGTACCGCCTTCGTTAGTCACATAAGGAATCTGGTAAACAGTTCCTGCTGTGTTTTCAAACTCTAAGGTGTATTCATCGTCACCACGAGGGTCTAGCTTAACCATACTGACACCAGTATCGTCTAATCCTTCGTAACGGATGTCCCATGTTGTTCCCAACATACCTTGAGGTTCATCTAAGAACTCTCTAACACCGTGTCCAGGAGCGACGTATAAGTCCTTGTAACCAGGTAGGGCATCAGCTGTAAGTCTGTAACGAATTGAGGTAATCTCAAATTTATCAGTTACAGTGTTTAAAGCATTACCTCTGATTTGAACGTAAGCATCTTCGATAGATTCTTCATCAATCTCGACGCCTTGTTCGTAACCTAAATTGGTAATGTCATCATTTTCAGAATTTGTCCAGTTGTCATCTTTGAATTGCACTTTGGTTGCACCAATGTATAATTCAACGATATCACCAGAACCAGCTTCACCAGCTTCGTTTAAGATGATGTCTGAGATACCGATTAAAGTACCATCTTTTAAGATTTCAGTTTCACCATCAGTCATTTGACTGGTAACTTCGCCGTTGATGTTAAAGGTAACAGTAGCTGGAGTTGAGTCTTCAATGATCATAACTTCAACTTTGTACTCTTTGCCATTAACATTGTAGGTTTTTTCTTCACCTTCTTCGAGAATATCGAAGACTGAACCACCTAACATTTCTAAAGTAACAGAAGGACTAGCGCTTGCTGTGTTAATGTTAGTGTCTACAATTGTGTAAGTTGTTCCTAACATAACTAATTCTTCATCTTCAAAGTCGTCTAATTTCTTAGAGACTACTTCAGATTCCAAGCCATCTTCAAATTCAACTTCATACTCAAAGAAGGATGTGTTTGCTGCTGAACCTTCAGGAATAAACATCCAGTCACCAACTTCATCAGTTGGAGCGTCATTTACAGTGAAGTTCACGACAGGTGCACTTGGTAAAGTGTTAGTACCTGCAGAATTTCTTTGTCTGAAGCGTAAGTACTGATTGAATTCAGTAGTTCCTTCATTAGTTGTGATAATTCCACCTTTTAATCCATCAAGCTCTAAGTCTGTGATAGATTCTTGGACATCACCAATATTTTCGTTAAGTTCTAAAAGATCAGATCCATCTCCAATCTCAAAGCTGTCTCCTGATACGGAAACACCGCTGCCGCCTGCTCTTCCAGGGACACAAACTTTACTGTCAAATTGTAGTTGTCTTGCAATGTCTACGCTTCCTAATGTATCAGAAGCTGCTGCATTTTGACCAACAACAATTGCTGTATTAGGGTTAAATTTACCCTTGTCAACGAATGGAGCTGGGTATTGATTTAAATCTGCTGCTGCTAAAGCTCCCATTATGGTTGCTCCAGTCATAGCTACTCCAGCACCGATTGCTGCCATCTTTTTGATAGCTGTTCTTAATCTTTGCATTAAAACACACCTCCGTAGTATGTTTGCACTTGTTGCATTTTATTTGATAGCATGATATGCACTCTTCCTAAATCTGGATAGAGATGCCTATGCTTTGAAACAGGGGTCTAGAGAGCTTTATAAACATTTATATGCTACAGGAGATAGATTGGGGCTAAAAGAGGTTTAAAGGGGCTATAAAAGTCATAAATGAAGGGCGAAGAGATAAGAATTTCAAGAAAAGTTATAAAAAAGTCAAGAGCAAAGACGTAATTGAACCTCATAAAAGCCTCCTATAGCCGTAAAAGGATAAGAACTAACTACTCCTAGAGTACATTGTTCAAGACGAAGAATATTTTGATCGTTATAAATCAAATAAAAACTATATTTTTGTCCTTTTTTAAGAAGAAGAGTAAATATAGTTCCAATTTCCTGACGGAGGACAGTACAAGCAGTAGAATCTCCAGAACAGGCTACAGCATACTCTTGAAAAGACTTTCCTTGAATAGTAGTTAAGACTAAAGCTTGGAGAAGGCGAGTACTTTCTAAAGAAGATCGACTGTCTGCTAAAGTGGTAGATGCTGGTGCAACTAAGAACTTCAAAAAAATAACACCTAAGACTAAGAGAAGAATAACTATAACTAGCAAACCAACCATTTCCATTTGGCCTCTTTTCATCGGTAAACCTCTAAAGTTAGTCTGCCTAAAGTATACAAGTCTTGTTCTGGATAGTAGAGAGAGACTACAGTGGATAATACTTGAGTGCTTCTAACAGTTGAAGGTTTTTGTTCATACAATATCCACTTAGAACAAGATCCAGGATAAGCAGGTTGTAAATAAAGAGAAGGAGTGCAGGAGGTAGATGAAGTATGTTGGGGATATAACTCTTCTACAGATATTTTTTGAGTACCTAAAAGAGAAGTATAAATAATCCTTTGTTGTTGAACCAAAGCTTGAAAAGGTAAGAACTTGGCAGTGTCCAAGCAAGGTTTGTCAGAGCAACGAAGCTCCGCTAAGCCAGTAACTTTCGATAAAAAAACGGTGCTATCTTGTTCTGATAAGGTATTTGCTCGCCCTTCTATAGACTGAAAGAAGAATTTGGAATAGAGAAAAAGACCTAAAAAAAGAAGTATAATTATTATAAACAAGACTAAAAAAGTCTCGCTGAGTTGCACTTGTCCTTGCTTAGTAAATCGTTGGGCAGTCATGGCTTTCTAAATCCTCATTAAGAGTTTGTAAAGAATCTGTTAGTGTATGAAGTAGGGGAGCATCTGTAGTAGTAGAAAGGGTGCGTAATAAGGAAGTCGCTTGGCTATAAAAAGCTTGGCAGGAAGAGCCCGCACCTAATTTCTGTTGCAATAAAGTAGCTTTATGCTGATATAACATTGCTAGTTGATGTAGTCTTTCTACTAATTGAGTGGTGTGGCAAGCATATTGAGTTGGTCCAAAAAAAGCGCCAAATAAATGAGCTTCCCCATAATAAGGATAGTCTTGTCTTTCAGGATAAAAAGTAACTACTGATCGAGAAATGTCTACTTCCATAAGTTTGAGAGGAGGCGAACGAAGAGTTGCTAGTAAAGTAGTAGGATCTGGAGCATGACCTACAAAAACAAGGGTTGCACTTTGATAACCTTGAAGCTCCTGTTGTAACCGTTGTACAGAATAAGAAGATAAAGGTAAAGAAACAATAGGCAAGGAAGTAGGTATCTCTAAAGAAGTTACAAAAGAAGCTGCTGAAGGTTCATAATAGATAATGACTTTGGTGTCTTTAGGAATTAGGTAATAGAGCATGTCTGTATAAAAAGGAAAATGCCAAGGCTTGCCTGCTAAAGTATAAGGTTGTCGAGTTAACGTGCTAGGACTGAAAAGAAAAAGAGAAGTTGATTCTTGTGCTTTATCTGTAAAAAAACTATCACAATCCATATGAACAGTTAGTGTGCGTGGAAAAGTAAGAGTCTTGCTGAGTGCATCGGTAGTACTAAGACTAGAAAGTTGTTGTTCAAAAGTGCGAAGAAATTCAATGTCTTCAACAGTTGTAGAAGTCTCAGTATGTCTTCCTGCCCAAAGAATAAAAAATAAAAGTAACAATGCGCCGGCAATTGCTGCAAACATCCAGATAAATAGTTCAGAAGAGACTCCACGTTTGGATATCATAAACGTTCCTTGACATTTACTGCAATTTTGTTATCAACAACAACTGTTTCAATATAAACTTGAAAACTATTTGCAGTCATAACACACATAGGATTGTGCTCACCTACAACAGTGAGATGATCTATAAAAAAACCAGGTCCTGGATTTTGAAATTGCTCTAAAGGGAGAACAAAGAGATTATTTTTTTTATCACTGCGCAACAATGCTTTTAACACAGGATCGCTAATGCCTTGTACTGGTTTCTGTGAATTAAAAAAACAAATTTGATTAACTCCAGAAGGTACGGAAAGCTTGACTAATTTATTGCTGCCTACATCAAAATTTGAATAAGTTTGTACTTCTTTTTTAAAATCTTCAACAAAACTTAAAGTTGCTATCTTTTCTCCAGTATCATTGACGAGAATAACTTGGCGAACTCCGAACATCAGCACAAAAGCCATCATGATAAGCGCAAAAATAAAGATGAAAACCTGTTGTGTCATACCTTTTTGCATGCAGAAACCTCCTTAAACGAAAACGCGATAAGATGCATCATTCTGGAAAGCATCACGACAAGTCAAGTAGTAGACATTGTTGTCTAAAGTAGTGGTATGTTCTTTAGTATTTTCTCCAGTCATGCGTACACCTCTGCCAAAGGCAAATGCACCTGTGCTCGAATATTCACAAGTGCTGTCTTCATGGGTAATAATATAGAGTAAAGTACCCTCAGTATAAATTTGTGAAAGATGAGGTCCTAAAGTATCAATATTTACATTGAAGGTGGTATTGGTTTGTGCTAAATTACCTGCAACATCAAAGCAACTGATGTAAGTAGTGTAATCTCCAGGAACTAATGCTTCAAATTGTTGTTCATGAGTAGTTGAGTTGGTTTTGCTAAATTCTAGAGCATTTACTGGTGTTGGATCATTGAAATTGTAACCACAAACAGCAACCCCTCCCTGTGCACCTTTGCTAGTCACAACTTTGACTAGAGGATTAGCTACAAAGAATCTAGTGCCTTGTGGGGGAGTAACACTAGTAATTTCTAAAGGAACTGTTCCAATTAATCTAAAAGGATAACTGTCAGAATTAACATTACCAACTTGATCTTTACAACGCATATAATAATTGTTAGCTCTGCCAGCTTGAATGTTATCTAAAAGAGTAGTACAATCATACAATCCATAATAAATCGAGCTAGTTGGCTGTTGTGAAGTAGTGCATGCAAAGGAGTTGTGCATTTGTTCAAACTCTGTGTCGATGTCATCCCATTTGCAAGTGCTAGGTTCATTAGTATAAAGAGTTAAGGCAGTTACATTAATACCCGTAGGAACATAAGCGCCATTCGCAATGCTTGTCGCTTCAATCACTGGCGCGGTAATATCTGGTCCAGGCTTGATAGCGAAGTTTATGTAGTAAGCTTTATTGTTTTTATTGCCGTTGCCATCTTGACAGCGGAGATAGACAGTATATTTTCCGCCATTCGTTAAGCGTAATGCTTCATCTTTTGCCATAAGCGATGAAAGTGCAAAAGTAGTTTTGTGTTCTTGTGCAAAGACACCTTCTCCAAAAAAGCTAGTCATTTGATCATAAGTCTTACTGAGTTCAGTAGAGAATTTACATTGGCTAAATTCATCAGTTTTGATACCAAGAGATACTGCGGTGAAAGGTTCAATTTTTTGATTGAGAGTGAATCCTTGTCCAGCTGCTTCAGTTAAAGTATACCCTCTTGCTAATGCACTAGAGTCAGCACTAATAATTGGTGAAGTGGCATCATTAGGATGTGCATTGACACAGGCTTCTTGTTTAGTTCCTGCATTCAATAATTTACAAGTCTGTCCTAAACTTCTACAACGATATTCACTGCATTCTTTTCCTTCTGCAGTACATTTTTCACAATCTGATCCACCAGAAGGTGCAACCCAAGGTTGACAACTAATCGTAATAGTTTCTGTTTTAGTATCTGCAAGCATAACATCTAAGAGACTATAAATCATGTACACCCATGCTAAGATATTAACAAATTGCAATGCTTGTCCAAAGAAACCTGTTTCTGGGACTGCAGTGATTCCATTTTCAACAGCCATATTTGCTCCATCTGGTAAAATAAAAGAAGTTGGTTGTCCAGAAGGAATAGTAACCACATCATTAGCAGCAACAAATTCTTTAGGTAGAGAATTAAGAACATTGGAAGGCAAGTGATCATAAACACCTGGTGCTAAAGTAACTTGTGAACCTGCAGAGATCTGAGATCCAGTTGTAAGAGGAGCAGTAAAGCTTCGTCCAGCTAAATGTCCAAGAGTAGTATCGGTGAACGTAGCTTCTAATCCAAAAACACCAGTCGTACCTGCGAGTAAACCTTGACTTATAGCAGATCCTAAAGCCATAGTTCCATAACCAGCAAAAGCAATAGCAGTGCCAACAGCAGTCAATCCAATAACAATTAATCCTGGAGCAGCTTGTTTGAAGAACGCGCCAAATTTATTATCGTAATCACTTTTTCCTCCTGCTGGAGAAACCAAACTATCATAGCGTTCAACATCAGAGGATAAAAGATCAACTTTGGTATTAGTCTCTATGAATCCGCCAGTAGTAAATTTACCATTAATATTATACCATGCACCGCAATCACCTAGAGATTTACAATAATTATTTGTAGCTTGTAAATATTCTTTGTTCAAACATTCACAATTAGCTACACATTTCCATCCACCACCATCACCGCTCCATGTACTTCCTTCTAATAAATTTCCTCCAAGTCCTGCCTTTTGCCAAACAACGTTACATTCAGTATTGCCTGCATCACATGTCGCTTTAGGATCTAATCCAGAAACTTTAGTTGTGCTTTCACCAGGCCAGAATGCAGTTCCGGGAGAAACTAAGGGAGCACATTTTCCCTCTTTATTTTCGCGTTGTTGTTGTTCGCTTGCTTGTGGAGGATCAACACGTTTACCAATCCAATAACAATCACGAGCTTGAATATTTTCACAATCATATTGATTAGTAATTTCAGGACAACTGTCATGTCTATTAGATCTACAGATAGCTTCAATGTAATTGCCTTGTGCCAGTTGAAAAGATTGTTGAGTGCCTAAAGGAGGTTGCCCCTGAACACCTTGCACACAAATTTCTTCTCTAAAATCTTTACAAGGTTCAGTAAGTTCTTGTCCGTTGATACAAAGTTGTCTATAATGTCTACTACCAACTAAATCCCTGCCAAATCCAGGAGCACCATCATAAGAGCACCAGCTTTCTCCCAGTTTTTTTTCGCCAGTTTGTGAAGCAGGACTTGTAGGAGATTGAGTAATATCTTTGCAGCTTAAATCTAAGCAAGCATAATCACCAAAAGTAGGATTAACAGTGTTTGGAGCTACACCGCATAAAGTTCCTTTTGTAAAATCACAATTACCACAACCAGGATTATTGACATTATTATTTTGGCTATTGCAACTCTGTTCTTTGGGAAGAACAAAACCATTATTGTAAGAGGCACGTTTGTCTGCAGAATAAATATTTTCAGGATTGCCGCAACTATCAAACCAATACACACCATCCGCATTAGGTAAGCAACCAGTATATTGTTGTGCTGCGCATTCAGTGCCTAATTGTGGATTGCTGCATAATCTATTAGGATGAAATCCAACTAAAGGACCTGTTTGATTAACTTCCAAAGTTGCTTGCACTCCGCATTCTGCTCGCGTAGTAAACGTACAGCTGCCTTCAGAAGTAACACAAGCGCCGCGTTCAAAACTGCGACATTGGTTAATACAGGCAAACTCGTCAGTAATGCTTTCATCAAAAGTCATGTTGACATCTTTGAATTGAGAGGTAATTCTTTTACATTGGAGTTGTGTTACAAAACTGCATTCATTGCTCAACACGCAACATCCTTGTTGACATTGAGGAATATCACAGCTAGCAGATTCAGTCCAAGTACATTCGCCGTTGGATTGACAAGTAAATTTTGGAGTATTTTTGAAACATCTACCAGAATCTTGATCAAATCCGCAGCCCAATTTACAAAAGCTAGTTTGGCTACAGCTTGTGCTCGCTTGTAAAGCACCAGGTTTACATTGACTCTGAGGAACATATTGACAATGATTATTATCTACGGTTTCTGAGCAACAGACTTGCTGCTCTTCTGCCACTACAGGCAAAGGTGTTACTAACAAAGAGACTGAAAAAACAGATCCAAGAATCAAAAAAATTTGAAAGAGTGCTGCCCACTTCATGCTGTCGGCTCACCTTGTATCATGAACTGGAAGATATAAGGACTATCTTTAGTTTTCAAAATATACACTTTGTCAGGATAGGGTTTTTTCTTGTCAATAACATATTCTCCTTTGTGTGCAAGCATGTAACTCAACTGTTCAAATTCTCCATATTGGCTTTCATAATCAACAATAGTTTGGCTGACTTCATAGAGTCTTCCCAAAGGATAATCAAAGGTTTCGCTGAAGCTGTCCCGTTTGATGACAATATCTTCTTTGCTGATAGTCAAGGGCATTTTGAGGGTGACTACAATACTACTAGGTCCAATGGCTGTGACTACTTCTTGTTGACCTACAGTCATTTCAAATCCTCGCTTAAAGCGTCCTATGTTGAGACAAGTTGCTAAGCCTTGACTGATAGCGTCAGATAATTGTTGTTCCATAACTGTAGTCGTAAGCATGCGATTAGAGCATGTAGCTTTGCCGCCTTGACTAAAACAAAGATAGCTAATACTTTGGCCTTGATAAGAAGAAAAAGTTCCTGGATTTAAAGCAAGATAACCACCTTGTAAACCTAAGCGTTTAAGAGGCTCATCACTCACGTCTTGTAAACAATCTTTAATATGCGTTTCCAAAGGAACTAAACGATCTTGAAGAGTAGTTGTAGTTACAGGCCCAAAGAAAAATTGTCCTCGTAAGTAAAATAAAAGAATGACTACAGCAAGAATAACTATTCCTACAATTACGAATGCAGTTGTCTGTCCTCTTTTAGCCATAAAACCTCTTTCTCCTGTCTTTTTCCTGTCCTTGACTTATATAAACATTATGGTTTAAGTGATAATAGTAATTGGTCCTACTACATTCTCTTGATCATCCCAACAGAGCACATAATAATGTATTTGATTTACAACTAAAGTATGATCTCTAGTGTTTTGACCTTCTAAGAGTGTTCCTTCTGTTCTGCTAAAAGTGCTGGAAGTAGTAGAGTAGCTGCAAGTGCTAGGTTCATTAGTAAGTACATGCAATGTTGAACCTTCTGTATAAATTTGTGTAATGCTAGGTCCTCTCGTATCTGTAGTCACAGTAAAAGTAGTGCTTTGTTCAGCAGTATTGCCTGCAGCATCAGTGCATTTGACAGTATAGGTATAGGGTGCTTGAGATAAAGGTCCTAGAGACTGAGTATGTTGAGTGTTACCAGTTGTAAAGAAAGGAACTGGTTGTAAAGTGTCAATTTGATAAGTGCAACTTGCTTTGCCTTGTTCTGCTCCGCCAGTTGTAGTTACTTGTAAAATAGGAGTTGTTGTAAGAACATCGCCTTGTGGACTAAGAGAAGTAATCTGTAAAGGTTGTGTGCCTCGTAAAATAAAATGATCACTTTGTTGTTGTTCATTATTCAGTAAATCTTTGCAACGGAAATAGAAATGATTCTCAACATTGTCTTGTAATCCAGTAAGTTGTGTTCCACACATATATTCTCTCACATGTAAAGGATCTTGGCTAACTTCTTCTTCACAGAGGAAATCATGTGCTTCAGGCATGTCTCCATAATTTTGGTCTTGAGTATTCCAACGACATTGACTAGGTTCATTAAGATACAAAGTAAGAGAAGTTTCTGAAGTACCTACAGGAATAAAAGCATTATTTGCCAAACTCTTAGAAAGTATTTGTGGTGGCGTGCTATCAGGTTGTTGGTCAACAGAAAATTGAATAAAGTATTCTCTAGAAGCGCTATCAGATCTAGGATTTTCATTCACGTCTTGGCATCGAACATAATAAGTGTAAGTTTGTCCTGGTGGAACAGAGAGAGTAATATTGTGTTTGGTTTTATAACTACTAGATCCAAAAAATTGAGTCATAGCTCCAAAGTTTGCGGTGTGTTGAGTACTAATTTTGCATTGGCTAAGCTCATCAGTAACAATACCAAAAGTTAGAGGAGTAAAATAAGGAACTTGAGGAGTAATATAATAACCATCAGGAGTTGTAGTCAAAGTAAGTCCGGGAGGTAATGCTTCTTGCCAAGGAGAAATTTGGGGAGAGTTGACATCATTAGGATTAGAAGTTGCACAACTTTGATCTTCTGCTAAATAAGTGCATGCTGCGCCTAAACTATGACACCGATATTCTGTACATTCCTTCCAAGGAAGTTCATCATCACATTTTTCACAATCGGTTCCTCCAACAGGAGCAACCCAAGGTTCACAACTAATTTCTAAGGTTTTCGTATCAACTTCTGCACTACCCGCAATGAAAGTCCAAGCAACTGCCACTGCTGCAGCAATCCATCCAATAATAGGAATCCAGATAAGCGCAAGAGCTGCACCTAAAAGAGTAATAGCCCCTGCACCAGTCATAGCAAGATCGCCATGTTCAATACCGTAAGCAAGAAGAAGTGCTCCGACGACCATACCTGCTACACTCCCTACAGTGCCTATTGTTCCTTGTAATCCTCCAAGTATAGTAGCTCCCTCTCCAAGAGCAAGATAAGATGCGATAAAAACACCAACATAGGCTATACCTAATGCTGCTAATTGAGTAGAAGAACTTAAACCATTAAAAGTACTACTTAAAGCTAGTTCAAATGCATCTTGCAAATAAACCATACCCCCGAACACACCATATTGGGTCCAATTTATCCAAGTTTCTTCACTTACTTGAGTTGGTGTTGATCCGCGAATTTCTCCTGTCCATGCAACTTGAAATCCAGCATCACTACGCTTACCAAGAACATTCAAATTAGCGCCACAGTCACCTTTACTTTTACAATATCTCGCAGCTTCATCTAAAAATTCCTGCGTCTCACATACACAATTAGCATGACAATTCCAATCATCAAAATTATTTCTCTTTAGCCAAACAACAGGACATTTAACATTCGCTTCTGCACAAAGATCGCTGCCTTCTCGTTTCGGAACAGTACGATCATCAGATGTTTCCCAAAAAGAAAATCCCCGTTGGACGGTAGAAAGATTTTCTACAATTAAAGAGTCATAGATCTCATTATTAATCAGCTGGGCATTAGTATGTTCTCTACCATTTACTGTAACTTTTCCTTGTATGCAAATCTGTTCACGAAAAGATCTGCCAGTTTCAACTTGCTCTTCTCCATTAATACAGAGATGTCTATAATGTTCACTGCCAACTCTATCTCTATAATCTCCGACGCCAGATTCATACACGCACCAGCTATCCCCATTATATCTGAATCCACCCATTTGAGGGTCATGAACGTTGGTTGAAAAGTCTTGAGTATCAGGACAGTCAAGAGATTTACAAACATAATTATTGTTAACTAACCCACATTTTGTTCCTTGAGTATAATCACAATCTTCTGCAAGGCTTTCTCTATTATTAGTATTATCAAACCAGTAAACATCATCACTACCTTCGACACAACCTTTGTGATCTTGAGCTCGAGTACCACAAGCTAAAGAAGAATCACTACAGTATCTGCCATTGTTAAATTCTCCACCACATTGTCCTCGAGGAGTATAGGTGCAAGTTTCTCCCTGAACACAACAACCTTCTTCTCCGCTACGGCATTGATTAATGCAAGTAAATTCATTAGTAACAGTTTCATCAAAAGTATCTTGCCCTTGAAGAGTAGGATAACGAGCAGTCATCAGTTGGCAACTACTTTCAGTTTCTAAGCTACATTGATTACCTATTTGACAACAACCTTGCTGACATTGTTGAACTTCACAATTAGGACTATTTGCAATAACCGTTCCTCCACGTTGTGCACAAGTGCTCGCACCAACTTGTCTATAACAAGCTCCATTGAGAGGATCTATACAACAAACAGATTGGCAAAAAGTAGTTTGCTCGCAAGTAGTGTAAGCAGTATTGTAGGCAGTATCACAATCACGAGCAGCCGTATAGATACAAGAATCACCACTGAGAGTTTTTTCACAACAGGCATCATCTCTTGCTTCGACGACAGGAGCTAAAAAAGAGAGAGTAAACAAAGAACACAATAGGATAAAACATTGGAATAGCGCTTTAATTCGCAGATAGCCCATAAGTCACCTTTTTTCAAGAAAATAGAGAGTGTTGTTGTTTAAAAAGATTGCTCAAAGAAAAGCTCTTAAACTAAAGAAGTGATAAAAGAAACATGGCTGAAAATAAGAGCATGAAAATATTCATGATAATTCTAGGACTAGTTATAATAGGAACCATAGCTGGAGAAATATATCTCGGATACGCAATAAAGAAAGAAAATGCAGAATTAAAGGAATCCTTGCAACAAAATATAGATGCAAATACAGAATTAACAAGAAATCTTATTACTTCAGCACAAGAAGACTTTCAAAAAAAGATTGAGACAATAGCAAGTGCAGTAGAAGAAATAGAGTCAGAAAGCAAATCTCGTTTATCAGATTTAGAAGAAGAAGTAAAAAATGTAAATATTAAGTCTGGAGATTTTTCTGCGATTTTAGAAGATGTCTTTCCAGGTGTTGTAAATATTGCAACCGATCAAGGTCGCGGTTCTGGAGCAATTATAACTGATGATGGTTATATAGTAACTAATTACCATGTAATAAAAGATGCTCAAATTATCCAAATAGTAGACTACAATAAAAGAATATACATTGCAATTCCTATAGGCGCTCATGTACAATATGATGTCGCTGTGTTAAAAATTAATGGTAGTTTTAATGAGTTACAATTTGCTGATTCAAGCAAAATAAAAGTAGGAGAAAGAGTAGTTGCAGTAGGAAATCCAGCAGGTCTAGGTTTCTCAGTAACTGAAGGAATTATTAGCCAGGTAGAAAGAGTCATCAGTAGAAATGATCCCCCCATGTTGCAAACAGACGTTCCTATTAATCCTGGAAATTCTGGTGGACCATTAATTAACACAAAAGGAAATATTGTAGGAATTAACAGATTAAAAATTGAGGGATATGAAAGTTTAGGTTTTGCTATACCTAGTAATTTAGTAAAATTAGTTGCTGAAGAAATTATACAAAGAGATATCTAAAGAAAATTAATCGTTCGCGACTCTAGGTGCTAAGATAAAAGTCAACTGTACTTTATCTTTCACTAAGTAGTCTACTTTCAAAGGATAATCTTTGTTGAACTGCAAAGTCATCTTGTTAGAGAGTTTAGCTCCCTTCAAAATCTTCTTCAAATATTCAATGGAGTATTTTGCTTTAATGGGCTCTTTGCCTGGTGATTTAATAATAGTTTCTTCATCTGCATGGAGTTCAGTGCGTGCATCATTCAAATTACTCTCAGCTTCAACACAGAAAGTATCTTTCATCGCCACAAGAGCAACAGATTCAGAAACAACATCCATGTCTTGAACTGCTTCATCAAATCTATAACTTAAGGTTTCAATTTTAACAGGAAAAGTGAGTTCAGGAATTTTATGTTCTTTGTCTTCCATATCAATCAAAGCTAAATTGAAAGTTCTAGTTGCTTCGCTTTTTAATTGAAGTCGTAATCTATGTTTCTCTTCATCTAATTCGATAGTTAAAACATCAGAAGGTTTCACTCTGCGTAAAATAGTTTTGAAAGCATCTAAGTTAATGGCAATACTCACAGGTTTGTCAACTTGATATGCTGTAAATGCGCTGGAGAGTAAGGTAAAATGAACCATAGCTACATTAGCAGGATCCATAGCAACTAATTTGATTTGGTTTTTGTCAATTTTGAAGATAACATCGTTAACAAGCTCAGAAACCACATTAACAGAATCTACTAAAATACGTGGTTCTTCAAGAGTTAGTTTCATGTATATATCCCCTAGCAAAAACACTGAGTTCAATTTATAATGATTATGGTATTCCAGAGAATAGATAAAATAACTCCATCTAAGTGAGAATTATTTCGAAGCTCGCCAAGTATGGCTGCATTTCACACATTTAAAGAAACGTGTTTCAGCTTCATCGCCAGCTCTGGTCTGCACAAGCCAATAGAAAGCTTCTCCATGCTGACATTTAGAGCAAGTCTCTTGGACTTTTGGTAATGTGTCCACACGCTTGCTAATGACTTCAATGTCATCTTTCTTAGATTGTGTGACCTTTTCTTTCAAAATAATTTTTTCTTTTTTGTTAGTAGAATAATTACAGGATGCACAACTTAATCTCATCTTGCCAGTAGTCTTTGTTTTTTTAGGAACAATAATCGCTCCACACTTAGGACAGAACATCATGAAAATACGCCTCCTAGAAATTCTACAAATCCAATTTTTATCCAGCCTAAATAAGGCAATCTTAAAACAGCTTTGCCAGTTCTTTTAATTTGAGCTTCAGTAACAATATCTCTATCTGCTGTAGGATTATTATCTCCTTTTGTTGCAAAAGAATAAGTGTTGTCTTTTTGTGTAATGCTAACCACCCTATGAATAATAGGATTCACGTGTCGTGAACTTTCATAGACGACCACATCTCCTACTTTAATAGCTTTCGGTTCTACACCTCTTAAAACCATAATGTCTCCTTTGTTAAATCCATTTTTGAAAGGAAAATCAGAAAACTGTTCTTCAGTGATATTATGTTGAGTATACCAGTCAGTTGCACTCCACCAAGTATCAAAAGATTGTCCATTATGCTCCATAGATCCTGAAACAACAGCAACTATAGGATAAGCAGTACTCAATAAAAGTCCAATACTGGGATAAACAATGAATTTAACAAGAACAAAGGCTAAAATAAGATTGACAAACCAAGATAAAAGGGAGTCTTCATACCAAAGAAATTGCCATACTTTCTTAATAAAAGCGTGAAAACTCATGAAAGTGAAATGTAAAATTAAAGCTTCTTAAACTTTTCTTGTAACTCAGCAGTTTTTTTCTGTAGGCGTTCTACAGCACCACTAAGCAAGCTTATAGGGTCTTGTTTGTCCGACTCAACAATAAAAACAGGTTGAGAAACTAAAGAATGTTCAATGGCATAACCAGCAACATCAGGTGCTTTTGCAAGCCAGAGTTCTTTACGAAGAATATTACAAAAAGTATGACCTTCACCTTTAAGCTCAAACTTGAGACGTTGTTTGGTATGTTCTAGAACGTTGATTTCCATAGGGTAGAGGTGGAAAAATCATTTTTAAAGCTTTCTATCTCGTTCTAAGCGCCAAATGCCTACAGGAACAGTATAATGCTCCTTGCGGTGAAAGGATTGTGTCTTCGGAAGAACAAAATTAGCCTTCCAAAAATGAGTTATAGTAAAGTTATGATCAGTGGATAAAGAAGTAAGAAATCGTTGACTTTCAACTTTATGAATGGTATAAATAACATTTGCAAGTTGCATGGCTTTTTCTAAAAAAACTTTGTCAGCATGTTCTTTCTGTACACCAAAAGGAGGATTTTGTAAAACAACATCAACAGCGTGATGAAATGTTTCTAGAGAAGTGTGTAAAAAAGAAGCTGAAAAAGTTTTACCAGTAGTGGCTTCCAGTGATTGTAAATTCTTTTTTGCTAAAGCTAAAGCCTCTGCATCCATATCTATAAAAAAAACTTGTTTTGCTCCTAATAATAACGCACCAAGACCTAAAATGCCAGTGCCACAACCAAAATCAGCAATCACTTTGTCATCTATGTCCCCTTGTAATGCAGCATCCCAAAGCACTTGTGCAGCAAGTTCACTAGGAGTTGCATATTGTTCTAAAGCAGCAGAAGGTTGTACAAAAGTTTGCAAGCGAGAAAGATGAATCGCTAAATCTTTTTTCTTCAGGGTCATGTTTTTTTCCGGATTTTGACAAGATCTCCAATAGTTAATGCATTATCTTGTGAAGAAGAAATATTTGCCGGAGGAATATACAGTTCAACTAGAGTAATATGGAGGATTTTTTCTAAGCGTTGTGCAAGAGGAAGAGAGGGTTTTAATTTTCCAGATTCTATATGTTGAATAACAGATTCTTTTTCTTTAGCTGCCTGAGCAAGATCTTTTTGTTGCATGCCTAACTTTTCTCTGGCTTGTTTAATAAGAGATGCAAAAGTATCAACAAGAAGTTCATTAGTTTCTGATTCCATGCGTTGTCTTGCTCGCTGTTGAGAGGGTTGTTGAGAAGATGCAGAATGAATTGGTTTTGGTAATGCCTTGCCGTAACGACTGCAAGAAGAACAGACTTGCAAAGTAGTTCCCTCTACGAAGACAGGATTTAAAGGCTTCTCTGATCCGCACATATCACAACTAGCCATAAAGAATGCTAGGGCAACAGGCTCTATAAATAGATTTTGGAAGGTTCTAGAACAACCTTTAAATAAGGAAAAAACGACCTAAATACATGTTTACTACTTGGATAATATGGTTTATGTACTTTGCATCCTTGTATTTTGTATCTTTTTGGTTGCTGATATTCCTAGAAAAAGGAGTAAAAGAAGAAAAAAAGCATCCTAAGAATCTGCCTTTTGTAACAATCTGCATTCCTGCATGGAATGAAGAGGAATGTATTGCTAAAACAGTTAAATCTGCACTAAATCTTAATTATCCTGTAGGGAAACGAGAGATTCTCTGTATAGACCATAGTTCTCAAGATCGTACGGCAGAAATTTTAAAATCATTCGGTAATAAAATCAGAGTCATCACTCTCAAGCGTAATCCTGGTGATAGAAAAGGCGCAGCAGTAAACGCTGGACTTAAAGTAGCAAAGGGAGAGCTATTTATTTGTCTAGATGCTGATTCATACGTTACACCAAATGCACTAAAAATTATGCTGCCCTATTTTGAAGAAAAAGATGTTGCTTCTGTGCTTCCTCTAATGAAACTTAAAGAAAAAAACACATTCATGAGGAAAATACAAGCTATAGAATATCTCGTTAATTTCTTTATTAAGAAAATTGTTGGTCTGGTAGATTGTATTCATGTCACACCAGGTCCATTTGGAGCCTATAAAACGGCTGTATTACGAAAAGTAGGCGGATTTGATCCAACAAACTTAACAGAAGATCAGGAAATGGCAATGCGTTTGCAAAAAGAAAACTATAAAATTGTTCAATTGCTTGATGCTGAAGTCTTTACTACAGCTCCAAAGAATTACAAAGAATTTTATCAGCAAAGAAATCGTTGGTATCAAGGAAGTGTTTTCAATCTAATAAAATATAGAAAGATGTTATTTAATACAAAATATGGGGAATTAGGAATGTTCCATATGCCTATGATTGCAGTCTCAGCAGGTTTATCTATTTTTTTCGCTATATTTATTATATATAATCACATGATCAGACCCCTATTCAATAAATTATATGACGCAAGCTACATTAATTTTAATATACCATTTATGGTTGGAAGGAAAGCAGAGTTATTTTCTCTATTGGATTTAGATTACACATTTCTCTTTTTCCTAGTTGCCTTGCTGTTAGGAGGAATCGTATGGATTGTGTTAGCTCATAAGTATACAAAAGAAAAATGGACAGTAAAAAGAATAGCCTTTATTCCAGTATATCTCTTAGTCTATCCCTTCTTAATGTCTCTAGCGTGGATGGGTGTAGCGATGAATTTAGCAAGAAGAAAAAATGTCCAGTGGCATAAAGCAAAATGACAATAGATCGAAAAGTATATGTAAAGAAGCATCTCGCAGCATTAGCGATCACGCTTATAGTATTTACTATTGGTATCATGATTGGTCTGCAAGTCAGTGATTCAAGAATTAGTGCAATAACAAATACTGCAAGGCTTCAGCGCGTACAGTTTGAAAGTTTACAATTGCAATATGCTTTTTTGAACACTGCGCAGAACACGAGTTGTACGGCCTTTACAACAGCTTTGGACCAGAATGTCTATGCTCTTGAAAATGCAAGAACAAAATTAGAAAGCTATATAGAAGATGCTAAGGATGAAGAAGAGTTTATAATCGCAAAAAGAGAATATATGATTACTGAATTAAGATATTGGTTATTAGCACAGCAAGCAAAAAAAGTATGTGAAAAAGAGAGTGTATCTGTGCTCTTCTTCTATGAAAGAAATCAACTATGTGAAGATTGTAATACGCAAGGAATTATTTTAACCTATTTGAAAGAAAAATTTAAGGAAAAATTATTAGTATTTTCTTTAGATGCTGATTTGGAAGATCCTATGATAGATTTAGTAAAAAATAATTATAATATTACAGAAATACCATCAATAGTTGTTGAAGAAAAAGTATTTGTAGGGTTCACAACAAAAGAATTCCTAGAAAAAGAGATTTGTAAAAACTTTAAAGCAAGTATGCAAGAATGTCAGGAATAAAAAAAGAAGACAGAAGTAGATCAAAGATAGACTTAATTGTATTTATTGTAGCCATAATCTTCTTTCTCTTCGTTATAATCTATTGTGTGCAGACCAATTTTAATTATTATATCGCAGATAGCGTCATATTCATAGGGCTAAGCATTATCTTGTTTGTATTCTATAAGCAATGGCGATTAAATGCTTTTACTTTTTTTGCTCTCATCCTAGGATTTATATTGCATGATTTAGGAGCATTTAGATTTTATGCTAGTTCACCAGTACCTGTAGAATGGGATGTAGTAACTCATCTTTGGGGAATATTTGCTGTTACATTGTTTATTTATAACATAGTGCGAGATCTAACTAAAAAAAGCCATCATGTGTTTCTTTTCTTCGTAGTTATTTTAGCAGGATTAGGCTTCGGAGTTTTGATTGAATTTTTAGAATTTTATGGATTTATGACTACTGGATTCGGTGAAGGATTCTTTGGACGTGGATTTGGTGACTTTGATCCTTCTATAGTTAGTTCTGATTATATAGATACTATTCAAGATTTGTTTTGGAATTTTGTTGGAGCCACAATAGGCTTTGTTGTGGGTTTTTTTAGAGAGAAAAAAAGTTAATCTGAAGAAGTGGTCTCATCTAGATTTTCTGCAGGTAAAGATTCTTGTTGAAGAGTTTCAGGAACTGCCGATGGTTGTTGTTCTACAGGGGGAGATGATTCAGGAATAGAAGCTTGTGGGGTAGGTTCAGGTGCTGCTGGAGGTTGAGCTTCGCTTGCAGAATGTTGATTTTGTAAAGATTCTGGAATCTTAATATTTTTGAATTGTTCTTTGACTTCTTCTGCGGCAGTGTCAAAATAATTATAAAATTGGGGAGTTAATTTAATTAATCTGCTTCTTCCTTGTTTTTCAGTGATAATCAAATTTTGTTCTTTCAAGATCTTAATATGGTCATAAGCTTTGTTGCCTCGAATTTTAATAATTTCGTGTTGTAAGACTGGTTGTTTGTAAGCTATCACAGCCAAGGTTTTAGTAGTTGGAGAGTCCATCTCAGAATCAGCCATAAGTTTGTTTGCTAAATAACCATAATCTTTTTTGATGTTCAGCTTGACCATGTCATCCTGATGAACTAAAGTTAAAGCACTATCGCGTTGTTCATAATCTTTTTTTAATTCTTCCAGAAGATCTTTAACATAACCAACAGAACCTATCTCGCATACTTTTGCAATCTCTTCAAGACCCATAAAGCGTCCAGTCGTGAATAAAATTGCTTCTACTTTGTGTTTATCACTCATAGTTGCCCACAGCAAAACGCAGAATGGCTGCTATCCCGCCTAAATCACGTAATTGCTGTCCCTCTCTTGTATCAGTAGATATTAATTGTAAAGCTGTTCCAGTAGATTGTGCTAATGTTTCAATTTCTTGCATCTTTTTATCGTCATAATTTTCAGAAATAAGAATAAGTTCTACAGCACCGAGATCCAAAACACGTCGCACTTCTTTTTCTCCATAGGTAGCTTTGTTAGGCTCTTTTGCAAGAATGGTGAAGAATCTTTCCATCACTTTCTTCTCTGCAATGATGCCTTCCTTTTGCAAGATGTCTGCGCTCTTATCGACGAGATGATGTAATCC
Source organism: Candidatus Woesearchaeota archaeon (assembly GCA_018302985.1). Lineage (GTDB taxonomy): Archaea > Nanobdellota > Nanobdellia > SCGC-AAA011-G17 > UBA489 > JACOVP01. The sequence continues at coordinate 25,120 of JAGVZA010000006.1, forward strand.
GCTCTCATCAGTGTAAGTGACATCCTGCACTGCTAGAATCTTCTTCTTTAATTCATTATTTAAATATTGCTGAAATTCTTCTTTGGTCGGTCCAGGTCCACCCAATAAGATTCCTTTCAAGTTTTTCATGGGTAAAAACTCTTTATTGCAAAGTTCTGATACTCTTTTGAAAAATTCAATAGCCATACCATGAATCAGACGTTCAAAACGTTGTGCACTCTGTCCTCCAGCCTTAAACTTGCCAGGAACACCAGAGGTTAAATCAGTAAGAAGAGTAATAGAAGATCCTCGCAATAAACCAATAGTAGCTTCTCTTCTGTCAACTAAGATAAGACCATAAGCTTCTTTATGTTCACGCATATCTTCCAGAATGTCTATAACAAATCGCTGATCACATCTATACAAACGCATATTCAAAGGTTCTGGAGGTTCAATACTCCAAATTTTAATATCAACTTTGCCTTCTTGTGCTGCAACATTGCCAGAAAAGAGAGCTAATCCATGTTCGGGAGTTTTCTTAAACAGGCGTAAGTGGCGAATGCATCTTTCTAAAGAATCAATAACATTCCCTCTAGTTTTTGCATCTTTAATGTTCTTCGCAGTACCTTGCTCTTCCTGTAAGTGAGCAATAATCTTGTTCAAGTCGTACCCTGCAGGAATATACACAGACACAAGTTCAGTATGACGTCCACGAATGTTTTTCAGTTCATTAATGAAACGTTTCAATTCCTGCTTCTTTGCAATGTCCATAAATAAGAATGTCCTAAGGGACTTTATAAAGATTGTCCAATAGAAAGCTTTTTATGTAGGAAGCATGTGAAAAAGGTAATGAGAAAAGAAATAATTCTAGCTTTATTGCTTTTAACTTTGATAACTGTGGCTTGTACTTCAAATCCGGGTATGCCAACACCAACATGTCAACCACCCTATAAAGCATTAGGTTCAGTCTGTTGTCTAGATAATAATAACAATAATCAATGTGATGATACGGAAGAACTGGACTCAAAAGCTTGTGAGACAGATGCTAATTGTGAACTCGATCAATGTCTTGGATGTATCAATACTGAATGGGGTAAAGTAAACACACAACGCCCTGATTGTGCACAATTCCCTTCTACACAATATGAATGTAAATGCATCAAGAATGCTTGCAGTGAAGTACAAAAATTAACAGAAACAAAAATAAGTGCTGGAGGAAAAGTTCGTTTTGGTGCAGAAAAATTACCAATAACTTTAGAGATGCAAAAAGATACTAAGATTCTTTTTGTGACAGAAGCTGGAGACGAAGTATATACATTAAACGAATTACAAGAATCACAAATAACTCTATTCTATGGTAAAGAAAGATTTACTATCAAAAAGGGGGAAAATAAAGCAATAGGTCCTCTTAATTTCGTGTATACTGGAGTTAATCCTCCGAAGAGCGGCAATTTTGCTGTGATTAAGCTTACGCAGCCTGAAGCTTAAGCACTAAGTTGTACAGAAAAAGTTCCTTCTTTGATTGCTTTGGCTTGACAAATAGCTTGTAAGTCTGCAAAAACTGGTTGTAAAAGTTGATAGTCTTTTTTCTCTAGGCTTAAAATAATTTCTGTTTTCAATGAAACTTTCTGTTGACTCTTAAATTGACGAACTTCAGATAAAATCTGGACAAATCTGTCTCCAAAAGGAAGAATCTCTTTAGTAAATAATTTTTTGTCTAGAGTAGGCCATGAAGAGATATGAATAGATTTGTGTTTTTCTTCTTTCTGGAAGAGTTGTACATAAAGTTCTTCAGTAATATAAGGCATAATAGGTGCAAAGAGTTTCAAAAGATTCAGAAATGTGTAATGTAAAGTAAATTGTGCGGATGCTCGAGCTTCTTTACCTCGTTTGTCGGGGTTATAGAGTCTGTCTTTAACGATTTCTAAATAGGAGTCACAAAAAGTATGCCAAAAAAATTGATCAGTTATAGCTTTTGCTTTTGAAAATTCATAAGAGTTAAAGTATGAGGTTGCTTCTTCAATAACAGTAGATAACTTTGTTAAAAGCCATTGATCCATAGGTTCTAGCTTAGGTTGCTTTGTAGGCGTATCTTTAAGATGCAATAAAACAAATTGTCCTGAATTCCATAATTTAGTAACTGTCTTTTGTCCGGTAACCAATTCCTTTTCTTGATAAGGTAGATCTTCACCTAATTTTGTACTAGCAGCATAGAAACGAAGAGCATCAGAAGAATATTTTGTAATCAAGTCATCTGCCAAAATCATATTGCCCTTACTCTTGCTAATTTTTTGTCCCTTAGCGTCCAATCCGTGGCCTGAAATCATAATGTCTGACCAAGGAACACTCTTAGTATGGAGCCAAGATTTAGCAATCGTGTAAAAAGCCCAAGTACGAATAATATCGTGTGCTTGTGGTCTAAGTTGCATAGGATAAATGTCCTTAAGTTCATGTTTTTCTTTCCAGTAGGAATTAATCAAGGGTGAAACAGAAGAGGTCATCCAAGTATCCATAACGTCACTCTCAGGGATAAAATTAGTATGCTTACATTTAGGACACTGTCTAAGAGAAGGTTGCTGTGCTGTAGGATCTACGGGCAATTCTTCTTCTGTAGGTAAAATAACTTCAGTGCATTTCTTACAGTACCAAACAGGAAAAGGAACACCATAGAAACGTTCTCGAGAGATACACCAGTCCCATTTAAGATTTTCAACCCAATGGTCATAGCGAACCCTCATATGTTCTGGATGCCAGTTAATTTTTTTTGCTATAGCTAAAAGTTCTTTTTTAATATCTAACAGGTGAACATACCATTGAGGTGCAATCAAAAATTCTATAGGTGTTGAACAACGTTCATGAACATTCGTAACATGAGTAATCTGTTTTTGGTTTTTCAAAAGATTTGCTTGTTTAAGATCCTCAAGAATTTCCTTTCGCGCTTCTTCTAAACGAAGTCCTTGATATTTTCCAGCAGAGGCATTCATGCGACCTTGTTTATCAAGAATAATTCTCGTATGAAGTTTATGAGTCTTCCATCGTTCAATATCTTCAGCATCGCCAAAAGTGCAAACCATCATAAGTCCAGTGCCAAAATCAATGGCTACCTGGTCATCTGCAAATATAGGAACAGTATAATCGAACAAAGGAACTGTTGCCCTTTTACCTATTAGATGTTTATAGCGCTTATCCTGTTTATTGACAAAAAGAGATACACATGCAGGAATTAATTCCGGTCTTGATGTAGTAATAATAAGAGGTTTACCGTCTTCTGCAGTAAATTGAATCTCATTCAGAGAAGAGTTTTTCTGTAAATCATCTAAATCTGCCTGTGCTAAAGCAGTATGACAATGACTGCACCACATAATAGGTTCTTCTCTGCGTTGCATTCTTTTTTTATGATAGAGATCTAAAAATGATTTCTGTGCAATTGTTTGACAGCGTTTATCAATGGTAGAATAGGAAAGACTCCAGTCAACACTAATACCTAAAGCATTCCAAAGTTTTCTATAGGTTTGAGCACCAAGTGCTGTCTCTTTCAAGCAAAGATCGATAAATTCTTGACGGGTTATTTTATTCTTATTGACATTATATTTTTTCTCAACAAAACGTTCTGTTGGTAATCCATTATCATCAAAGCCCATAGGATAAAAAACATTCTTGCCTTGCATGCGTTGGTAACGAGCAATAAAGTCTGCCTGAGAATAGGAAATAGCATGACCTAAATGTAAGTGGTCCGCTGAAACATAAGGTGGAGGAGTATCAATAGAATAAATGGGTTTCTTGCCTTTCTGAAATACATAAATTTTTTCCTTTTCCCAATACTCTTGCCATTTCTTTTCAGCTTCTTGAGAGTTGTAAGTCTTAGGTTTATCCATAAAGAAAACCTCGAGAACTTTGTTTAAATAGATTATGGAATATGGGCGGAGGGTGATTTGAACACCCGACCCCTACGTCTTCAGCGTAATGCTCTCCCAGGCTGAGCTATCCACCCATAAGAGAAAAGGCGCTACCCATGCTATTTAAAGATTTCCCAACGTAAGTTTTATTAACTCCAAAAAAAGGCAAACAACTAATGAGAAAAGAGTTAGGGAACAAAGGTGCCATTGAACTTTCTATGAATACTATAATTATTGTAGTTATAGGCATCACTATTCTAACCTTAGGCTTACGTTGGATCTACGGTATTTTTGGCGGTCTTACAGAACAAAGTGATAAAATTAAAACATTATCAGAAGATCAGATTACAACCTTATTTGGTGCAAGTGATAAAGCAGTGAATATTCCAACAAGCGTCGTTCGTGTACAGCAGGGAAAAGAATACAATCTACGCATCATGATGCGTAATATCGAAGAAGAAGCACATAAATTCAAGTATATAGTAATCGCGGAAGAAGGAAATGCAGGTGCGAACAGTGTTCGATGGTATAATAAAGAAATCACATTAACATCAGGTCAAGGGTTTGAAGATATTATTACCTTCAATTCGGACAAGTATGCTCTAGGAACCTATAGATTCAGAGTAATGTTAACTTGCACTGATTGTACACCCCCTCAAGAGGAATCTGCTCCAGTTATTCTAGAAGTCGTTGCGAAATAGCTTTTTAAAGGAAGAAATACTGCTGTTAGGTATGATAAGCCTCTCTGCACTCGATATCAAGTTTATAGTCCGTGAACTCAAAGAATTAGAGAATGCTATCGTAGAGAAGATCTATCAGCCGGCAGAAAAAGAGATAATTATTGGACTACATAGTTCAGGTGCTGGAAAAAAGCTTTTGAGAGTGGTTGCTGGACAAGTAGCTAACTTAACCAAAGAGAAAGGAGAAAGTAAAGAAAATCCAAGTGCATTTTGTATGACTTTAAGAAAATATCTCAAGCAAGCTAGAGTCACAAATGTAGCGCAGGCTGAATTTGAACGCATTATAGAACTAACATTTTCCAATGAATATAGATTAATTCTCGAACTGTTTAGTAAAGGAAATGTAATTTTAATAGATAAAGACGGAAAAATCACAGCATTATTGGAAAGACAAGAATGGAAACACCGAACCTTAGAAAAAGGTCAAACTTACATCTATCCACCTCCAACCATAAATCCATTTAAACTCTCTGAAGAAGAATTTCGCGAGAGATACAATCACAGCGAGAAAGAGTCTGCAGTAAAGATTATTGCTTCTGATTTTGCACTAGGTGGAAAATATGCTGAAGAAGTATGCGCATTAGCAAAGATAGACAAAAAGACAAGAAGAATTGATTCTATTAAATTATGGAGAATTATTCAAACTTTAGAAAGTAAAAAACTAGATCCTAATATAATAGATAAGGGATTAAAAAAGGAAATAAGCCCTATAGAACTCGTTTCTGAAGAAAAGGCAAAAAAACAATATTTCAACACTATGAGTGAAGCTCTCGAATCCTATGAAAAGAATTTCGGTGAAGAAGTAGTAGAAAAACAAGAAGAAAAGGAGAAATTAGAAGAATTAGCTAAGTTGCAATCAGAGCAGATTGAAAACCTTAAGAAAGAAGCAGAAGAATTCAAGAAAATAGGTGATATGATTTATGTTAAATATGCTGAAATAGATAGTCTGATCAAAGAAGTCAGAGAGAAAAAATGGAAAGTAGAAGATAAAAGAATTATAGAGATGAAAAAAGCTGAAGGAAAAATTGTCATCGAGCTATGAGACTCTTCAACACCTTAACTCGGAAGAAAGAAGAATTGAAGCCAATCAAAAAAGGGCAAATAGGCTTGTATACTTGTGGTCCTACAGTATATCATTATGCACATATTGGAAATTTACGCACGTATATCTTCGAAGATCTCCTAAAAAGAGCTCTAATCTATGATGGACTCAAGGTAAATCATGTCATGAATATTACAGATGTAGGTCATCTAACATCAGATCAAGACAGTGGCGAAGACAAAATGGAAGTCGGTGCTAAAAGAGAAAATAAAACTGCGTGGGAAATTGCTGAATTCTATACCAAAGCATTCCAAGCAGATATGAAAAAGCTCAATATGCTTCAGCCTAGCAAATGGTGCAAAGCTACAGACCATATCAAAGAACAAATTGAGTTAATTAAACAATTAGAGAAGAAAGGGTACACTTACAAAATTGAAGATGGTATTTATTTTGATACAGGCAAGCTCAAGGACTATGGCAAATTAGCAAGGTTAGATATCAAAGGATTACAAGAAGGTGCTCGTATAGATGTTCGTGGTAAAAAAAATAAAACTGACTTTGCTTTATGGAAATTCTCTCCTGATGAAGGAAAAAGGCAGATGGAATGGTCTTCACCTTTTGGAAAAGGTTTTCCAGGATGGCATCTTGAATGTTCTGCTATGGCACAAAAATATTTAGGCAACCCATTTGATATCCATTGTGGTGGTATAGATCATATTCCAGTGCATCATACTAATGAAATTGCACAAACTGAAGCAGCTACAGGCAAACCATTAGCAAATATGTGGTTGCATGGAGAATTTTTGATTGATAAAGAAGGAAAAATGTCTAAATCAAAGGGAGATATTTTAACATTATCTACAGTAGAAGAAAAAGGATATGATTTACTAGCCTATAGATATCTTTGTCTAACAACACACTATCGTATGCCTCTCAGTTTTTCATGGGAAGCTTTGGATGGTGCAAAAAACGCATTAAATCATCTAAGAGAAAAAGTACAAAGTCTCACAATAAAAGATAAGAAAACAAAAAATAGTGAAGTGTATCAAAAAAAGTTCAAAGAAGCAATCAATGATGATCTCAATATGCCAAATGCTTTAGCAACTCTATGGGATGCTCTCAAAGATAACACTTTAAGTAACGCTGATAAAAAAGAAATAATCCAAGAAGCAGATAAAGTGCTAGGTCTTGATCTTGCCAATAAGCCAAAAACAGAAAAAATACCTCTTGAAGTCATACAATGGGCAAAAGAAAGAGAAGTTGCTCGAAAAGAAAAAGACTGGAAAAAATCAGACGAAGCCAGAGAAAAAATAAAGCAAGCAGGATATTCCATCGAAGATAGTGAACAAGGATTCAAGATCAAAAAACAATGAAAATCAGTCTAGATATTTACAAATCTGTACAAGATAATGCAGCTTATTACTATGAGCGTGGTAAGCGTTCCAAGAGAAAGATAGACGGAGCAATCAGAGCTTATCATGAAACACTAAAGAAAATAGAAAATGTCGAATTAAAAAAACAGAAAAAAGTGTATAAAGAAGAAAGAAAAAAGCATTGGTTCGAAAAATTCCGCTGGTATCTATCTTCAGAAGGACGTTTAGTAATAGGAGGTCGTGATGCAACTACTAATGATATCCTCATTAAAAAATATTTAGAGCCAAAAGATATAGTATTCCACACGCAGTTAAAAGGTTCCCCATTCGTAGTTGTTAAAACTGAAGGTGCAAAGCTCACAGTACAAGAAAAAGAAGAAGCAGCTATCTTCTGTGCATCAAATTCAAAGCAATGGTCTGCACAAATTAGTCTTGCTGACGTCTATTATATTAAACCAGATCAAGTAAAGAAAGAGTTTGGTCTTCCTAAAGGCTCATTCATGATTTATGGGGAAAGAAACTATATGAAAGCCCCCTTGGAGTTAGCAATAGGAATAACAAAAGATAATTTAGTAATGTGTGGTCCTTTAACAGCTATCAAAACACAATGTAAACATATCTTATCAGTAAGGCAGGGTTCTATGAAGAAAAGTGATGTTGCTAAAAAAGTGCGTTACTTTATACAACAAAAAGAAAAAGTAGATGTAGATCTCGATGATATCATGCAAGCCTTACCCCCTGGCGATTGTGATCTTAAAGAAGTGCAATGAAAAGCAAAGTCCAAGCAGTCATATACAAAAAAGAGCAAGGAAAGAAGAGATATCTCATTCTGCATAGAAAATTAAATTGGGTAGGTTGGGAATTAATGAAAGAGACTATGGAAGAAAATGAATCTTTCGAAGAAACATTAAGACGCGGTATTAAAGAAGAAATAGGAGTAAATAAAATCAGTATTGAAAAGGAACAGGTAGTAGATATTATGTTACCAAGTAAAGATAAAATTGTGTATCTTTATAGAGTACAAATAAATCCAAAAGAAAAAATAGACATTACGCAAGAAAAAGAGCATGATGAGTTCCGATGGGTGACTAAAGAAGAAGCACTAAAGATGTTGACTTATGAAAATGCAAAAGAAATAATAAAAGAATTTAGTTAAAGCCGAAAAAGCGCAGAATAACTCTGAAAATAGTTTTTGATTGTTGTTTATCAGAAGTCTCTGCTGGAGGTGCTAAAGGTAAGTCATTGCCTCCGCTGCTGCCATTGGATCCATTGCCGCCACCACCTGTCGAATTAGTTAGGTTTTGACAGTCTAAATAAGTAGTGCAATCAATAACTGTGCCATTAATATCGCTGATATTTACCAGGACACAAGCTTGAGCTATGCAGATAGTTCTTGTTAAATTAGTAAGATTACATTGTGCATTTGTTTGACATGTATCAAATCCACTGCCATTGACAGAAACACATGCTTGATTAATACATGCTAAATGAGTTAGATTAAGAATCATAGTGCGATTAGCTCTGACATAAGTAACATTAGTTAAATTATAGCAATCAGTAGAGACTGCACAAAGATTAGTGTTGTTGCCAAGAGTATTATTGACTAAAACACAAGCGCGATTGACGCATTCTAAATGAGTTTCATTAGTCATGTTAGTTTGATTTTCATCCGCATAAACTGGAAGAGCAGAAAAGGAAGAAGTAAAAAGATACAAGGTACTAAATATTAAGAAAGAAAGTATCCATTCACCTTTTTGCATGGGGAGATAAATAGGAAACTGCTATATAAACATTTCTAAACTTACGAGAAATAAGGCAAAAACGCTGAAAAGGCGATACAGAAATCTTTTTAAAGCAACTTTTACCCCTTCCTCGCACAGGTACGAAGAATGACCACACTATTTGACAAAAAACCTCAAGAAGTAATCCAAAAGGCAGCAGACGGCCTCAAGAAAGAGATCGCTATACCGGAATGGGCGAAATTCGTCAAAACTGGTCATGCAAAGCAACGTCCTCCAGAAGATCAAGACTGGTGGTATAAGCGTGCTGCTTCAATTCTAAGAAAAATCTATCGTCATGGTCCTATTGGTACAAATAAGCTAAAGAAAAAATATGGTAGCAAAAAAAACAGAGGTCACAAGCCTGAAATGTATGCGGAAGGTTCAGGAAAAATTATCAGAGTCATTTTACAGCAATTAGAGCAAAAACAATTAATCAAGCAAGAAACAAAAGGAACTCATAAAGGACGTGTCATAACTCCAAAAGGAAAAAGTTTCTTGGACAAGATTAAGTGACCATGAGTCAGGAAGACATTCAAAAACAAATCGAGTTTCAAAAGCAGATACAAGTGTTGGAAACAACAGTCAAACAATATCTGACAAAAGAAGCAATCACACGTTACGGTAATATCAAAGCCGCACATCAGCAAAAAGCAATACAAATCATCACAATCCTTGCACAATTGATTCAATCTGGACAAATCACAGAAAAAATTGATGATGCACAATTCAAGGAAATCTTGCTAAAAATGCAGGAACCTCAACAAAAAACAAAAATCACTTGGAAATAAACAATGGCAAGATTCAAACAACCTGGAAAGAAAAAACGTTTAGCAAAACGTGGACGTCAAACAAAGTGGGCTCCATTCTGGACAGTTCCTAAAATATATGGTAAGGGGCGTCGTGTACATCCAGGAAGACATACAGCAGTTAAAAGATCATACAGAAGAACAAACATCAAGGTATAACCATGGCAGACGAACAAACTTTCAATATTCCCTTAAGAAAAGAATTTCAAAAAGTACCTAGTTGGAATAAAGCAAAGAAAGCTGTCAAGGCTACTCGTGCCTTCTTAATTCGTCAATTAAAAGTAGAAAATGTTCTCTTAGGTAAACACTTGCATGAAGAATTAATGAAGCATGGTCGTCAAAACCCTCCTCATCATGTAAAAGTACGAGTTTGGAAAGATGGAGAAAAATACAAAGCAGACTTAATTGATGCTCCTCGTGAAGAAAAGAAAGTAGAAGTTGTAAAAGGTAAGAAACCTGCTGAAAAAATAACTGAAGTAAGTAAGCCAAAAACAGAAGATCATGAGAAAGCTGAAGCTGAAGAAAAGAAAGAAGTTTTAGAGCATGAAAAAGTAAAGCACAAAGAACATCATCCTCGTGAAGAAGGTAAATTAGAAGATAAGAAAGTCATGGAATCAGAACGACATACAAACATGCACAGTCACGGTCAAAAACCAACACACGAAAAAAGCCACGAAAAGACGAAGTGAGATAAGTAAAATATATCTATTAAGTTGTATATGAAATTATTGGTTAAAAAATTATGGTTTCCTCACAGTGTTGATGATGTAGTAGAAGCTCTTTTTAGAATACCTCAAATGCAAGAACGATTTGATGAGGGGTATAAGTATGATGGGGAAATGAGGCCTAGAGAAATAAAGATATGTTCTGGTTATTGGCCAGCTGATAAAATTATGGCAAGATTATCCAATCAAAAAGATAGAGTCTATGTTATTTTAACCTCTGTAGACTTGCGGGGAGATGTTGGAAGAATTCATGGAAAGGGACGTGAGGGTATTGCAATCGCTTCAAGTAATGGTTATACAGGAGGTCGTGGATTTGTTACAGATGATGTTGGATTTAATGCTATGGCATTCGGTGAGATAGGACATGCATTAGGGATCGAGCATCACAAATTTGATTCAGCAAATCCATGTGAGATGTCACACAACCAGTATCCAGGTCCTGACTGGCAAACCTTAGATGAAATTCGTTTCTGTGATGAGTGTTATACAAAGATTTCTCGTAGATAAATTAATAAAGTTATACTGAAAGGTAGAAGTATGGGGAAGAAGATACAAGTACTATTTATTCATGGTGGAATGACTTTTAAGAATAAGAAAGATTATATCAATTTTCTAAAAAAGAGAAAAGTAAGAGTTAAAGAAAAAATACGCTGGCACGGTCAATACTTAAAAGAAAAGTTAGGTAGAAATTTTGAGATTATAAAGCCAAGCATGCCTTTGCCAGAGAATGCAAAATACAGTGAATGGAAGATACATTTTGAAAGGTTCTTTCCTTACTTAAGAAACAATATTATTCTAATAGGTTCATCGCTGGGGGGAGTTTTTCTGGCAAAATATTTGTCCGAGCATAAATTTCCAAGAAAAATCATTGCTGCATATATCATTTGTGCGCCATATGACAATCATTTAGAGGGAGAAGACTTAGTGGGTGGTTTTAAGCTAAAATCAGATTTATCCTTAATGGAAAAAAATGCAAAAAGACTTTATATCCTCTTTAGTAAAAATGATGACATTGTTCCAATAGCTCATGCTAAGAAGTATGCAAAGAGGTTAAAGAATGCAAACATTATAGTCTACAAACACATCAAAGGTCACTTTCAAATAACTAAGTTTCCAGAAATCATTAAAATGATCAAGAATGATGTTAAAAAATAAAGTGTTTTTAATAGGTAACTTTAAAAGACTAATATTCTAGCTTTAATTCATGGAAGAAAAACTGCCTTTTGAGAGAGAAGAAAGAAAAATAGTAGTAAAGAAAGAAGCATCAACAAACCCGGAGTGGGGCTGCAAACCTGAAGATCGACCTGTAGAGGAATTACTCAAATATGGTATTATCAATCTCAATAAACCTTCAGGTCCAACGTCACATCAAGTAGCTGATTATGTACAAAAAATTCTCAATCTCAAAAAATCTGGACATTCTGGAACACTTGATCCAAAAGTAACCGGTGTTTTACCAATAGCCATTGACGATGCAACACGTATAGTGCAAGCTTTATTGCCTGCAGGAAAAGAATATATCGCTTTAATGCGGATCCATGCAGAAGTTCCAGAAAAAGAAGTTCTCGCAGTGTTTAAACAATTCCAGGGAAAGATCATGCAATTACCTCCAGTCAGAAGTGCAGTCAAAAGACAGCTAAGGGAGAGAGAAGTCTATTACATGAATATTATTGATATGGAAGGTAACTTCGTCTTGTTCAAAGTAGGATGTGAAGCTGGTACCTATATCAGAAAACTCATTCATGATATGGGAAGACAGCTCAAAGTAGGTGCGCATATGGCACAGTTAATCAGGACTAAAGCTGGTCCATTTACAGATCAAACTTGGGTAACCTTACAGGACGTCACAGATGCTTACGCATTTTGGAAGCAAGGAAGTGAAAAGGAGATTCGTAAAGTAATCCAACCTTTTGAAAAAGCAGTAGATCATGTAAAAAAAGTCTGGATATTTGATAATGCAGTCAATAATGTATGTCATGGTTCTTCATTAGGAGTCCAAGGAATTAGTAAACTCCATAGTAACATTGAAGCAGGTGACCAAATAGCCATTATGACTCTCAAAGACGAGTTAGTAGCCCTCTCTAAAGCAGCTCTCAATGCACAAGCCATGCAGACCAAAGACAAAGGTCTTGCAGCCATTACAGAAAAGGTATTTTTACCAAGAAATATTTATACTACTAATAAGTAACTACAAATAGAAAGATTTATATAATTAAAAAAGGATAAAAGTAAATGAAAAATGTTGAAGAAATAGTGCATGTGGAGTTCACGCCAGACCCACATATTGCGGTAGACTGCTGCCAAGGTAATGATGGAAAACGTGCTTTTTATCAAAATCAAGTATTAGTAGAACGAAGAGTAGAGAGTGAAGGCAAAGTTCCATTTGAATGTCCTAGTTGTGGAACAAAATATGAAATGCTTAAAGCACATATAGATAAAGCACAAACACGAGTTCTTAGTACTTATGCAACTGGTAAAGATTAATCAAGAGTCAGGCATTCCTTTAATTGGTCATATAGCCTTCGGCATAGTAGTTCGTCCAAATTCAAATCTTATTCAAGTACGAGCAACCACCATTTGTAATATGAATTGTATTTTTTGTTCTACAGATGCAGGCCCTTATTCAAAGTCACATCAAAATCATTATGTCGTTGACCCTTATTATTTAACAGAATGGATAAAAGAAATAGTAGCTTTGAAAGGAGAAACACACATCAACATAGATTCTGTAGGAGAGCCAACTGCTTATCAAGAGTTAGAAACTTTAATTACAGAAATAAGAAAGATTCCTCAAATTTCATTTATATCTATGCAAACCAATGGTACTCTCTTGACCAAAGAAAAAATTCTAGCATTAGAAAAAGCAGGTTTAAATCGCATCCATCTCAGTGTTCATTCCTTTAGCCCCATTCTAAGCAAAGAGCTTTTTGGAAGTGATAAATATGATATCCCTACTATAGAAGAAATAATTAAAGTAATAAAGAAAACTAAGATAGAATTAATGTTTACTCCCGTCTGGTTGCCAGGTATCAATGACGAAGACATTAAAATTATTATCCAAAGAGGAAAAGAGCTCAACATCCCTATAGCTATACAAAAATATGAAGAATACAAGTACAGTAGAAAAGTAAAGAAAATAAAAAAAGAAAATTATTACAAATTTTACAAGCAATTAAGAGAATGGGAAAAAGAATTTACTATTAAATTAATCTATAAGGCAGAAGATCTAAATGTGACACGAGCAACAAATCTTCCTTTAGTGTTTAAAATTGGAGAAAGGATAAATGCAGATATCAAAGCTCCAGGTTGGATGGAAGGACAGATGATTGCAGTAGCAAAAAAGAGGTGTATTACCGTCGTGAAGTGTGATAGAAAAGTAGGAGACAAAGTAAATATCAAGATCATTGAGAACAAAAGTAATATTTATCTCGCAGAGATGACTAGATGACTAAAAAATACATAGGAATAGTTATTGAAGGCATAGAAGACATTGCAGCTAAAGAAGTCCAAGGAAAAAGAAAAGAAAAAGGCAGAATTTTATTTGAAGAGCTAAAAAAAGAATACGCAACAGTCGATACAGTATACGAAGTAGAAGAAGAATATACTTTTACAGATCAAGAAGATCTTCTAGAACAAATACAAAAGAAAAAATGGGTTATTGAAGAGCCATTTCGAGTAACTTGTAAACGCCAAGGAGATCATCTCTTCAATGCTAATGATATAGAAAAAGAAGTAGGCGCTCTAATTTATGAACAAGGACATAAGGTAAGTCTCAAAGAACCAAAAACAATTCTATTTGTAGATATCCAAGACAATAAGTGTATGTTAGGAAAATTAATACAAGACAATCTGGATAAAAGAGCCTATAGAGTAAGAAGAAATAACACAGGTATTAGTGCTTCCCTCGCTGCAGCAGTTCTAAGAGATGCTAATTTCCCAGAAGAAGAAACTCTGTTCGATCCTTATAGCAAAGATGGAGTGCTAGTTATCGAAGCAAAAAAGCTAGGAAGTAAACAAGTGTATGCTAATGACTTTAATGAAAATAATTTACGCAATGCAAAAATCAATGCTAAAATGGCTAAAATAAGTATAGAATGGCAATCACCTGTAACTGTAGACAACATCATAACAAATCTGTGGGTGCCTGCTAGAATAGAAAAAAGTAAAGAGTATGCTATACAATTCTTAGAAGAAAGTAAAAACAGAGTAAAAAAAAGACTTATACTAATCACTAATTGGAAAGAACTAGAAAAAGAAATTCCTAAGGGATGGATAATGGAAAAGAAAAGAATAGTAAATCGAGTAGAAGTAAATTATGTTTTCTATTTAAAGAGAAGCAGCTAAAATATCTATGTCTAATTGATCAACAACAGCATCATGATTAAAATCAGCTTCAGCACTATAAATACCATAAGAAGCTAGATCCATAATGTCTTGTAAATCTTCAGTAGTCACTTGTCCATCACCAGTCAGATCATATTGAACAGAAGAAAGTTCTTGAATAACTGGTTCTGTAACAACTTGTCCTGTAAGAGAAGCTTGTGAAGAAAAAAAACTTAAGAGCATAATCAATAAGCTAGTAAGAAGAATATGTCTTTGTTCCATAACAGAAAGGAAGAAAATGATATTTAAATAGTTTACGAAAAAAGTATGCAGGTTAAATCTATCATAAAGAGAACTTGTGGTCGTGCATTGCTGTCATCTTTATAATCCCATGTAAAAGATAAAGTTTCTGTGCCGAAGCCTTCTATCCTTCCTTGTACTCCATAACGAGGTACATGATTGGAACGATAATATTCATCATCACAGAGTTCCATCGAAAAACTAGCGTCTTCATAGCGTTGTGCTGATGGATTTAATTTTCCTTGACTCTGACCAGCCCAAGAATAAAGATTAGGGTCATTAACTACATATTGTTTATGAACATCTGCATAGCCTGAAAAAGTGCCTTGTGCATTATGACAAGTATTGCGTCGATGAAATTGGTCATTATCAGTAACCCATGAGCCTACAAAAGTACAAGACTTAACCTTTTTGGGAAGATCTAAAGTTAAAGAGCCAGAACCTTCAGGCAATCCATGATCTGGTAGTGCTGTAATCGAGACATAGTCTGTGTAAATAGAAGAAACAACTCCCCCGGTAGGAGTTTGAAGTAGTTCAACAGAGAATAAACCTAAGAAAAGAATCGAAAAGGCAAATAAAAAAAGATAAGTTAGCTTCAAAGATCTCAACCTCTAGAAGAGGAGAAGTGAAGAGAGTTATATAGTTTGTGGTTGAACTACTGGAGCTACTGGAATTGGTTGTTGAACACCAGAGTGTTGCTCAGTGTAAAAGGCTTTAACTTCGCAGGAAGAAATAGGGTAAATCTTCTTTAATGCCGCTTTTAATTCCATTTGTAATTTGTTGGAGATAATAAATTGGAACAATTCAGATAAGGTATATTGTGTAAAAATTTGTTTCAGGTGTTCTTCTGCTTTCTTGCGAAGAGAAGTTAATGTTGAATTATTAACTTTATGACGGGTAAAGAGAACAGGTTTAATTCTGCAGAGCTGTCCATCTTTCGTAGTCATTGCGTAGGATTCTTCCATTTTATTGGAAGTCTTGCGCACCAAGCGTTTCAAGTAAGAATTGTTCAGTTGATAATGCACTAAAGAAGCTATACCTATATCGCCTCGAAGTTCTTTGATAGCAAAGTGAACTGTAATAGATTGCTTTTTAGGATCATTGAGTAAAGTCATTAAATTCAAATGGAGGTGTCTACCAAGAAGTTCTCCAGGTTCTTCTGCTAAAGTTTCACCCAAGTATAAGTCTTGAAGATCTTTAGTAGCTAGAACAGTATACCATTTCTTACGCTTTTTACGGTCTACAGTGCTTTGAACAGCCATAGCAGTATGTCCTCAAAATATGCCTTATAAAACTTTCTATAAGGAAGGGAAGAATCATTTGAAGAGAAAGGAAAAGAGATAAAATCCAGAATATGTAACTACTGTATAATAACTAAAAAGAGAAGGTTTATATAGAGTTTTAATCTTCTGAAAAGTATGAGATTAGCATTTGATTTGGATGGAACATTGTATGATACTTTAACACTCTGCTTTGATGTAGATGAAGGTATAAGAAGAGATTTAAGATATGGAAATATCTCTCGAGAAGAGTATAGGTCAAGATTTCAATCAAAAGATTGGAGAAGATTTTATAGAGAGTTAGGAATTAGAGAAGAAGAAATAGATACTGTACTCAATCAATTTGTTAAACGATTCAAGGCTGCTAACCCCCCACACATGGTCCCAGGAGCTAAAGAAGCTTTACAAGCTGCAGAAGAAGCTCTAGGCCATGGAAATATATTTATTGTGACTAATGAAACCACAGAAGGAGTACAAAGAAGGTTTGAAAGAGACGGATTAATGCATTATAGAGATAGAGTGGAAAATCCATTTCAAGGTAAAGCAATCGCGCTTCATAGATTGGCAACGAACCATGATGGAGCTTTTATATATGTAGGAGATTTAGTTTCTGATGGTGAAGATTGTTCAGAAGCTAGAAGAATGGGTGCAACAAATATAGAATTTTATGGTATAACTCATCCTTATGCTATGAATCCTGAAGAAGCTATGAAGGAATTTGTAAGAAGAAATGAAGAATTTGCAAAAATATTAAATAGTTTAAGAGAATTAGACGTACTATGGAGCCAAAGATAATCGCCATCATTGGAGCGCCTGGAGTAGGTAAAAGTTTTCTAGTTGAAAAGCTCTCAAAAAAACTTAATGCAATATCTATTCAAGAAGAAGAAAGGGGAATTCCTGATAGAATTATAGAAAATTTCAAAAAAGATATCCGACACATGGAAACAATACTCTGGTTTAGAAACAAATGTATAGACAATATGAAAAGAGCTATCGAATTAAAAAATAAAGGGAATATTGTGGTTATGGACACTTACTTACTGTCTAACGAATTACATATAACTACCATGACTTCCGGTTTTGAACAAGAAATTCTGCTAAAACAAGCAAGAGCCGATAGGGAGAATATGCCTAAACCAGATATAATAATATTCTTAGATGCCTCAGAAGAAACTATAAAAAAATTTACTTTTAAACGTGGAAGAGATTTTGATACTAATGAAAAATTCATAAAAAGAAATCTTTCCATAAAAAAAGCTCATGATGATTATTTAAAGGAAGCTAAAGATTCTATGATCTATGTAAACAGAGATAAATTAGATTTTGAAAATGAAGAAGACTTACAAAAGATTGTAAGAGAAATAAATAAAAAGATTAATTAATACTTTTTCCATATATGTTTCGATGAATAAAAAAGATAGGAAATATATTTGTAGTTTATAACGCTGTCAAACATTAAATTTTGAAGGAGTCTTAGCAAGTTAGATATGCTCTTCTAGAAGTTGTTTTTGAAGTCTATCTATTAAAGTAGTGATAAAGAGCTCTTCTTTTTCTTGGGGAATAACAGCTCCAGCTGCAATAGGATGACCTCCTCCATGTCCGCCAGTAAGAGTAATAGTATCGTGCATCAAGCGTCGTAAGTCAGGTCCTCGTTCGCTATCTCCGCTGATGCGACAACTAACTTTAATTTCACCGCTAAGAGTTTGGCTTAGACCTATCAAGACAGTGCCTTCAGGATAAAGATTACTTTTTGAGAGAAGAGAAGTAATAACACCTATCAAGGAATCTCGAATAGTAGTTTCCGCTCGAATCAGGACATAAGTTTCTTGTTCTATTACAGCTTTTCCACGTTGTTCATAAAACCAGCGAAGTGCTGAAGTAATTTCACGATGATAGCTGGAGAGCAAAGTCATGGCTTTATCAAGACAAGCAGCATCTCCTAAAGAAGCTCCCAAAGCTAAAGAAGATTTATTTGTTTTTCCGCAAGCATTTAGTAAGGTGGCAAATTCTCGAGCATCATGTAAAGGTGTATCAATCTTTTGTCTCGGAAGTAAGTACAAGGGACCAAATAATTTTTCAGTAGTTTCTATGCCTCCTGCTTTTCTAAGTAGCAGACCATCAAATAATCTCTGCAATTCTTCACGTTGGAGTTGATGCAGCCATCGAAAGCCATTGCTGTCTCTTGCAGGAATATGAAGTTCTTCCAAAAAGGATAAAGCTGCGCGTTCGTTACCTGTAATAGAAGGTAAATAAGGATTAGTGCATTGGCTCAACACTTTGTACAAAGGTTTTGTTCGTGCTCCAAATAAGCGAATGCCTTCTTTGACTTCTATCAGTCCGAGATCAACTGCATCTTGAAGAATATCTTGGTTCATGCCTTGAAATCCATGAGCCTCTTGTGCATCTCCTAATGCTCCTACTAATCCTAAAACACTTAAGTCTCTGTTACTTGAATTCAAACAGCAAGCAAATAAGTAAGTGACTCCAGACGCGGAAATATCTTTAGTTCCGTCCATGCCACAAAGATAGGGGTTAACATGCACAGCGTCTGCTTCTTGGGAAAGTGCTTTGTCAAAATAGTGATGATCAAAAATAAAAAGATGTTTTCCTAAAAGATGTGTAGTTAAGGGTGTTAACATATTTGCTCCTAAGTCTAAAAAGAAATAAGTGCCATAAGGCTCATGTTGAAAGGATGTAATGACTTCAGTACTTAATTGGCCTATAACGCTTACAGCGCAAGTTCTTCCTTCACGTTGTAATGCTTTTAATAAGAGCGCAGCAGCAGCAATGCCATCTGCATCATAGTTTGCAATAACTCTAACAGGTTGAGAACTAGGTAGCTGCTTAAAACGAGCAGCTGCTTGCTGGACGTATGCGTAAAGATCCAATGTGGTAAACCCCCTTTGATAGAATAAAGAAATTATTGTTCTATTAAAATCTTTGCTTTAGTTCTGTCGTATTTCCAGTCTATAGGTAAAACTTTGGTTCTTTTATAATATTTGACTAAACGACCAATTTTGCTCGCACATAAGCTTAAGCCACGTTTTCCAGGCATGTCTTTTTTATTGATTTCCATATGTTTCATTAAAGCAATATCAGTTCTGATTAAAGCTTTTAAGTCATCAGGTAATTTGCTGATAATCTTATGTTCAACAAGAATCTGGCCTATAGGTTTTTTAGTAATGGCTTTGACATCTGGAATGCCATAAGTATCGCGTAATTCAATACCAATAGTGCTTGCAGTTTTTCCAGTTTTAGCAATCTTAACAACTAATTGTTCTACAGTCTTTTCGTCATAAGTTACCCAGGCAGGCTTAACTCTTACAGTAGGTCTCTTACTGCCGCTCTTGCCTTTCTTTCTGGAATAAAGTCTTGCCATGTAAGAAAGTCATTCTGAAAATGGTTTATAAAGATTGTGCTAAGTTTTTGGGAAGAATTAAACCACCCATACAGCGTTGTT
>JAGVZA010000013.1 GCA_018302985.1 Candidatus Woesearchaeota archaeon
AGCTCCAAAAGAATCAAGACTATTCGAGCAGAGCTCTATGGGCGACTCCTCGCCCATAACTTATTTGGGTCTTTTCAAAGAGATTTAGGACAGAGCTTAGACTTCAAATATTGTTCTTTTCCGAGAATAGCCATTTTTAGTTACCTCCTTTTTATACAAAAATGAAAAAAATTAATTTATTTTTATTTTTTTCTGGAAGGTGGTTGTCTTCTTTCGTTTGCTTCAGATACTTTTCTTCTATCTAGTCCACCCATTTTGTTTAATTTTCTTGCTGTTGCCATTTTGTGTTCTCCTTTTATTTTTTATAATGAAAATGATTATTTTCTTGGTTTTATTTTTTTAGCTCTATCGAAATTATTTTTTGTACTGTCGCGAGCTGCTCGTGCTTGAACACCGCCGTCACCTTTTCTAAATCCTTGCGCTGCCATATTCTTTTCCTCCTTTTATTCTTTATTGTGAATTACCAATGACCACTATTTTCTGCCATCTTTTTCTTTCGTTCTTTTGTTTCTCGAAGTTTCATTCGAGCATCACTACCGACCAAAGTTTTTCCTTGTTTAGCCATAATCTCGCCCTCCTTTAAGGCATTTATCTTTATTCCACAGAACCTTGTTGCTATATAAATATTTGTGTTGTGTAATATTCCCATTCAAGAGTGATAAATAGTTAGAAGCGAAACCTTTTATACTTTCGACTCTGAACAAGAAAGTTTGGGAACATGAATATCAATCTATTTTTAAAAAGAGTACAGGCAAGCCTCATCTGCCAGTTCGATGAATTATGGACTTTTAAGGTAGATTTAGGCATTAATGTCTTGAATACTTTTCTAGAAGTAATTATGTGGTATTTTTTAGCGAAAATCGTAGATCCCGCGACGCTTGGGTATGAAAATGTGGGTTATTTACCTTTTGTCTTGATAGGTAGTCTAGCTATTTTCTTCGTTGACAGCGTTTATAATAATTTTACTGGACGCTTTAATGAGGATAGAAAAAACGGTTTGTTTAAACTAGCTTATTTGTCTAATATGGGGGTTGTTGAATATTTTTCCATTAATTTTTTAGTGTCTGTTTTATTTGATCTCTTCACTATTTTTTTACCGATGTTTGGTATGTATGCTTTGTTGATTACTTTAGCAGGTGATACTACTACTATTTTCTTTTCCATGGCTAATGTAATTACAGTTTTGATTGCACTAGGTATTTTTATTATAGGCAATTTAGGATTCCAACTGATGACTGTAGGCTCTGTATTATTTTTGAAAGAAGGAGATCCAGTTTCTTTTTTCATGCAACAATTTAACCGTTTGTTCTCAGGACAACTATTTCCAGTTACTTTTCTGCCAAAATTTATAGCATTCCTGCCAAAAATATTGCCTGCTGCATATATCATCTTAATCTGGAGGGACACTTTATTCTTAAACAAAACATTTGCTGATGCAAGCACTTTAGGTTTAATTTTTGCAGGCTTGGTTGTGAATATCTTAGTTTTCTTCATAGGTATGTATATTTTCTATTATGGCATTAAAAGAGCAAAAATTGAAGGACGGTGGTTCTAATGGGAGCCATTATTGATGTCAGTCATTTGTCCAAAGATTTCTATCAGTACAAAGTCTTTCGCAAGGGAAAACTCTTAACACATGCTTTAAAGGATGTTTCTTTCAAAATCAAACAAGGAGACTTTTATGGTTTACTCGGAAGAAATGGCGCTGGAAAAAGCACTCTCTTGCGCATCTTAACAACGAATTTGGAGAAGAGCGCTGGCAAAGTCATGATTAATAATGTTGACTTAGACACTAATATTCGCCAAATTAAAGACACTATCTCCTGGATGTTTGGTGTTGATTATGAAGGAGTCAGCTGGAGTTCTGTGTATAAAAATTTACTTTTGGCTGCCTACTATACTGGACTGTCCAAGCATCAGGCAGAAAAACGAGTTCATGAACTGCTCCATTATTTTGACTTGCAGCATCATAAAAACCTAGATGTTTGGAGACTTAGCACTGGACTCAAAGGAAGATATGCTCTTGCTGTCGCTATGTTAAAACAACCTACAGTTTTATTTTTGGATGAACCTCTATTAGGACTAGATGTACCAACAAAAGATCAAGTAAGAAGTTACCTCAAACAACTCAACAAAGACGGAGTCACTATTGTTTATACAGATCACCAATTGCAAGAAATGGAAAAAGTCTGCAGAAATTTAGTTATCGTCGAAGCTGGAGAAAAACTCTATGATGGTCCCCTAGAAGATTTAAAGCAAAAATATAGAGATACTAATGTTGTTGACTTTGTCGCTAATGGCCAAGATATCAATAAAGTTTTATTGAGATTAACTAAAGATCTTACTGCAGTCAAAGACTATGAAGTGCTTTCCAGTGAAAATAATGTGCATACAGTCAAAGTGTATACTACTATTGACAGCAAGCAAGCCTTGTTAAGAATTGCACAATATCTCCAGAAGCAAAAGATCGCAGTAGAAAGCATGAATGCAGGATTATTAAGTTTAGAAGATGTGTATAAAAAATTCTTGAAAAAACCTAAGCAGGACAACCATGTGCATAAATTACATTCATTTATTCGTGCAAAAGAACAACCTACAAAGCAGTATACTAAGTATTTACGTTCTTCCCAAGCAGATATTCGTGGAGCAGCCTGCTCTGCATTTTTACCTCATCAACGCAAACAAGTAGAAGAGATTTTACAGAAAATGCTAACTCAATCTCAAGCCATGAGGGTTGCTTCTCTCGAAGTTATTGGCAAAGCAAAAGCATCCCATTTACTCAAACAGCTATTACAAAAGAAGAATCATGATCAGCAGACTACTGTATATTTGACTCTTGCATTGGGTAAAATCGGAGATATTAGTGTTGTAGACCATTTATTGACTTACTTACAGGACGAGACTTTATGCCCTGAAGTCTTAGAACATGTTCCTGAATTAGCATCGAATGTACAGATTCTCCTGCACCACAAACTTCGAAGATTATCACGCCACACTTTACAATTTATTACTTATCATATAGACAAATCAGAACAAAAAGAACAAATTTATCAAGCATTACACTTGCGCAAACAAACAAAAAAATAAAGAAAAATTAATGTGCCAAATGATCTCTTGCACGTAAACTTGGACGCATCTTTTCAGCACCCTTACCTTTACGTCTGAGACCACGGCTCTTCTTACCTGAAGAAGTTAAACCACGATAGACACGACCGCGCTGTGCAGCAATACTTCTTAAGACGGTGCTTGCCATTACTTGTGGGTGTGCACGATCAATCAAAATGATTTCAAACCAATAAGAGATACCATCTTTCGCTACATAGTAGCTGTTTAAGACTTCACAATTAGGATATTTTTTATTAGCACGTTGCTCTGCAACAGTTTGATAGTTTAAGTTAACGATTTTTCTACGACCATAGGATCTACTTTTACGACCTGCTCTGTATTGTTCTCTTTTACGTCCACCACGAGGTAGGCGAACACGAACTAGCACAAAACCAGGTTTAGCTTTATAGCCTAAAGAACGAGCACGATCTAAACGTGTAGCATGATCAATACGAACTATAGCATCTTCTTTGCGCCATTGGATTAAACGCTGACGCATGATACTAGGATCTCGGTTTAGCCAAGTTTTTCTGAGGTGTTGATATAATCCCATTGTTTGAGCTTCCTTTTGTTGTATGTCTAGACCTATGTTCAGAGAAGCAACTCTCCACATTCACTAGGTAAGAAGAAAGCTTTGGACAGGGTTTATAAGGTTTTCCACCTCTCCAGAAAATACAACAAATGACATACAAGAATAATAGAATTGTTCCATAAATAAAGAATGAAATTACCCATTGATATTTGTCTGGAAATATATAACTTAATAAAACAACCAATGTGATGAAGCCCAGAAAAAGGCTACCTATCAATAGAACACTCATTGCCTTGTAATAGTAACGCATAGGTTTCTTTTCTGTATGTGCCTTTTTGATGAAAGGTTTTACTTTTCTAATAACACTTAGGTATTTATCGACAAGAGGGTTTGGATCTAATAAATGCAAGATTCTTTTCCAGCAATCTGCAGAAGTAGGAATTGATCGTAAGAGTCTTGTGAGCCCAGCAATGAATCCATTACTAATAGGCTCTTTAGAGCTCATAATCTCCCTCCTAAAAATTATCTAGTTATTACCTATAAAATTAATCGTAAGAATGTACTGTATTAAAATTGATTCCTATAACTATAATGTTGTTAAGATTAGAGGATACTTCTGTAGTACCTTATGGTATATTGGATGTCTGTAGTAGTCTGTATTAATAGTTTAGAACAAATTTATTAATTATCTTTATTATCTATTTATAATTATAATGCAAAGTATATAAGGGTTATGAAAAATGGGTACTTTCGCATGTCTTTTTGCATGTCCCTTGGAAAGAAAAGTGTTGGATTAGCACCTAAGGGGTGAGATTAGGTAGTTTTCAGGTCTTTTCTTTGATTTTTTTTCCAACAAGAAGGAGAAAAAGATTTTTTTCAGTTATTCTGTACCACAAAGTTTTAAAACTGAATAGAGGAAATTGATGGATGGAACAAAAAAGATTGCGCGTATATAATTCAGCAGGATATTACTCCTTTTCCACTAAAAACCATCTAAAACATGATCAAACTATGACTGTATGCGCATATCTAACCAAAAAAAAGAAAAATAAAACTTATTATTCAGGTAGGCTAATTATTCCTTCAAGATTCTGTGAAAGTAGTAAACTCATAAAAGAAAACTATGGTCTTTTTGAACTCACTAAAACTCATTTAAGTACCAAAAAAAATGCTCTTTGGGGATTTTCTTATTTACTATTCATTCCCGTCATTAACCAGCCTGCTTCTCCTCCTGTTGTCTTTAAAACACAAACCTCTTATTGTAAGAGATTAAGGAAAAAATATTCTAAGATTCATCCACACACTAGAAAATCATTCAATAAATATTATACAGCGGGGAAGATTTATTTACCTGAGAAGTTAATAAACAAAAAAATATATTTCATTAGACTGGATAATGTAATTATAAGAAGTGTGACTAAAAATAAGAAGTCAAAAACAACTCATAAGATAGAGAAAGGGATGGGTTATGTTCTTTTTTATGAATCTTCAGAAGCAAGAATGCAAATCCAACAAAAAACACTTTTTGGAAAACAGCTTTCCTATGGATATACTTTAGAGTTACTTGATAAAAGAAAAACTATTATTCAAATAGCCAAGATAAGAGAAATAAAACAAGACACTGTTTGGGCACATATAGTTCAAGGATTAAAGCATAATGAAATATCCACTAATGAGTTAATAGAAATAATAAAAATGAATTGTAATCAAGAAATAAGAGATAAAGTTCTAACCTTGCTATTCTCAATCCGCTACTCTTCTAATCGACTAGAATACTACAAATGGAAAAAATCTAAAAGAAGAGAAAATCCTAGACTAAGTCTATCTGTAAAAGAATTTAAAAAACTATTTACTCAGAAGTATGGTCAGCATTTGCCTATGAATATGACAAAGGCCATAATTATTTATGTCAA
The DNA here is from genome assembly GCA_018302985.1 of Candidatus Woesearchaeota archaeon. Taxonomy (GTDB): domain Archaea; phylum Nanobdellota; class Nanobdellia; order SCGC-AAA011-G17; family UBA489; genus JACOVP01. The sequence goes on from JAGVZA010000013.1 coordinate 5,551, forward strand.
TAAGTTATAGTATATGTGCTTTTATGATACATCATTGTTCCAAAAACGGAACATTTAAATATAAGTAACTCTTTTACTTCTCTATGAAAGACGAATCCACACTTATAACTTTTCTTGGAGATACACCAGTCATACGCGTTTTAGATTTTTTATTGACAGAACGAGATTTAGATTTCTCTTTGACAGACATCGCGGAACAGTCAGGCATTGGAAGGACTACACTCTATCGTATTTGGGATATTTTATTAAGATCTGCTATTGTAGTCCCAACAAGAATCATTGGGAAGGCTAAGCTCTATAAATTAAATGCAAATCATCCAGCTATTCGCAAGTTAATAGAATTAGATGATATTCTTATAAAACAAGAATTACGAACAAGAGCTGGAAAAATGAAAATTGCTGTTCCCGCTTAACACTTCTATTTCATTTCATAAACATGATCACAGATAGATTTTACTGCTGGTCTATGGCTTACTAAGGTCTGCAGTCATTGATTTCAGTTTGTTTTTGTTCGTATTTAACTCTTTTCAATCTTTTCACCCTACTTTAGGAGTTAATCATTTCCACCTTTCCAGCACAACTATCTTTAAAAAGTAAAATAGGATTCTTCTTGTTGGAGGATTTTACTACATGAAAGGATTACTACAAATTGTTATTGGCTTACTCCTATGGGTAGGTACACTTTATTTACTAACGATTCCTAATTGGCTACAAGCTACTTTAACCTTATTACGTGGAGGCATAGTTTTTGGACTGTTCTTTATAGGCTTAGGTGTATTGTTATTAGGATTTAATGAATTGAAAGCTTAAGAAATGACTCTAGATATTTACTTTGCTTGCTCTATTAGCGGTGGCAGAGATTCTGAAGATGTTGCTAGATATACTGCACTAGTTCGCCATTTACAACTCTGGGGCAATGTTCTTTCAGAGCACTTTTTAACGTTGACTAGCACTGGCGATAAAGATGATACACTAGCACATGATCGTGATTTAACGTGGCTTTTACAAGCTCCCATTACAGTAGCTGAAGTTTCTACTCCTAGTCATGGTGTTGGTTATGAACTTGGAAGACTTGCTGAACGTCTTAGTCAAGCTCCTGGTTTGCATCACGTTTTATGTCTCCGTAAAGCTCCCCAGGATAAAAAACTATCTTCTATGATTGCTGGATGTCCACAATTGCAAGTAAGAACTTATACAGTTGTAGATGAAGCATTTACACATATAGATACTTTCTTTGCCGCATTAGGTTATCAGAAAAAGTGAGACAATTTACTTTGTGTTTTTGTTGACTGCAGTAACTTACTCAGAGCTAAAGTTTTATTCAAATCAAAATGAAATCTTTCTTTCGCAACTTTTTTGATGTATTCTACCATAGTCTTTTGGTCTGGAAAATTGATGGGTGGATTATTCATGGTATTACGACAGGACTCGCGCACAACCCACACGCCTAAGCTTGCCCAATATTCTGGCAGTTCAAATCTAATGACTAATGCGGACGCTTGCCGCTTAATTTTTTTGAGATGTTCTAAAATTGCAATGCGTGAGGCATAATACCCGCCGGCAGTAGAAAATGCGTATTGTGATCTTCCCCAGTAATCTTCCCAATCAGTTGCACCAGTCATCGTGTCTGTAGGATTCCAAGCAGATCCAGGAACAAAATATTCAAACAATTCATATCTAAAATTATCTGGAAACAACAAAGCGAAATAATAATTCCCTAAATGACTGCCATGGAAGAGTTGATAGGAATCTATTTGCTGATAATCTCGAATTTCTTTTTTCATTTGCTTGCCAAGCATATCATCGACTGCAGTAATAGACCAACGCGTGGGCACGAGTTTACGATTTTTCTTCAAGCCAAGCACACCTACGCTTAAAAGTTGATTTAAAGTATTATCTTGAAATTGATGTTTGTACAAATAACTAATAGCATCTGTTGCTTTCAAATCTGTGTCACTCAATACTTTTTCTACATGAGTATCTACTGCAACATTTTCTGTTAGACGAGCATCTTTCAGAGAAGCTCTAGGACCCATAGGCATATTGACTTTATCTGTGTCGAACTGCAATGTTATTTTTTTCTTCAGCTCAATTTCTACATCCACTGGACGCTTAGCCATGCCAATTTGCTGCGCTATGTCTACGAATTTTTCTGAGGAACGCGCTTGATCTGCTGTAGTTGCGAATCTAGAATTAATTAAACTAGAACGTAATTTGATAATAGTATTAATATCTAATTTATTTTCCGCCCAATACTGTTCTGCACTATAGAGCCATGCATCTGGAACTTTTTCTGGTGGTGAGAGAATACCTACGTTGACTTTTGGATACTTGAGCTTGCTGCCTACAAAAATCTGTGGAGGAGAATTACCAAAAAAATTGTCTGTTACCTTCTGCACTCCTTGAAACATGATAGCCCTCATTTCTGAAAAATCTGGAGCTTTCTTTCTGTAAATCACATCATCTTGAGGCATACTCGTACTTAGTATTTTAGACTTATAAATGCTTTCGAGGTGTTTGAGAAGTAGAAATTATTCCATAGTGGGTTTAGATCATTTACCGGCATCTTGTGGTGACTGTAAGTAGTTTCTCAGATCTTTACGCCATTTTGGTGTTTCAATACCTAGATTTGCTAATTTTTCTGTACTTAAACGAACATCACGAGGACGTCTAGCTGTTACCTTACCTCGTCTAAAAAGATCATTATAGTCTGCTGTTGTTACTGGGCTTATGTTTGCAGGAACATTTAATAGTTCAGCAGTTGCCTGAGCAAACTCTGCGCGTGAACATCCATCCTGACTAGTTGCATGATATATTTGCCCACCTAGTTCCTCATAGATATTCCAGAGCTCTACAAATTCTCGAACAACTCGTGCTAAGGTAGTTGTTAAAGTTGGAGAACGGATTTGATCATTGATTACAGTAAGTGCATTGCCAGATCTTATTTGAGTTATTAAAGCATCTAAACCGTCTCTACCTTGAGGACCATACATATCATCAGTTCTCATGACTACAGCTAAAGAATTTGAAGGTTGTTCTAGACAGAGCAGATGTCTTTCTCCTTCTAATTTATGTCCACCATAGGTGTTGACGGGTCTTGGTACATCTTCTTCTGTGTAAGGTTGTCCTTTAGTACCATCAAACACATAGGCTCTGCTTAGATGTACTACATGAGATCTCGTTACTTTCATCCATTGAGCAAGATTTTCAGGACCAAGTACATTTAATTTATGTGAATCTGTAAATCCTGTTTTTTCTGCACCATCGACATTATTGTAAGCTGCTGCATTAATTATAAAACCATCGATTCCAAAATTTTGCAAGGCTTCATTAATATTTCTTGGATTTGTAAGATCTATGGGAACTATAGCTGAATCTTCAGAGGCTTCAGTGTCAAAGAGGCTTGCCTTTGGGAATTCTCTTTGTAATGCATGACCAAGTATACTCTTGGCTCCGATGATAGCAACTTTTCCTTCTAAAGAGGTCATAGAGGATTGCGTTTTTCAGAGATTTATAAGACTTTCTCACTGCTTTCAGAAAGCTATTTAAACAAAATTAAGTTGTCTAGAGTATGGCTCTTTTTACTTTTGGAGAGATTATTGACTTAGCTATCATGGTTCTAGGATTAGGCTATATTTTCATGGGTTCGATGCAACGACCAAGAACAGTAGAAAGTTATTTACAAGCTTCTCGTTTTGACTGGCAGGGTTTTCAATGGGCTATTCTGATTACTGCACCTGCAATTGTCTTGCATGAATTAGCTCATAAATTTGTGGCCATGTTCTTTGGCTTATTGGCGACGTTTCATGCTTCTTATTTTGGATTAGGATTAGGCATTTTCTTACGCGTGATACAATCTCCCTTCATCATTTTTGTCCCTGGTTATGTCTCCATTCAAGGAGCATCTCATTTGGAAGCTGCAATTACTGCTTTTGTTGGACCAGGAACCAACTTACTTTTATTTGCAATTGCTTGGTTTACTTTACATCATGCACGACGCTTAACATTTCGTCAGAAATTCTTATGGCAAGCAACAAAACAGATTAACTTGTTTTTGTTCTTCTTCAACATGATTCCTATCCCACCGTTTGACGGCTTTACTGTAGTAGCTGGACTGATTAGTGTTTTGACTTCTTAGATTTATGTTTTGGTTTATGCTTGCTGTTCTTTTTTGGAACTGGCTTTTTCTTAGCTATTTTTTTGACTGGTTTCTTTTGTTGCTCTTCCTTTGCACCTTTTTTCTTTGCTGGCTTAGCTTCAGCAAGACGTTCTTCTTCCGCTGCCAATGCTTCATTCAACTCTGCGCGCAATTTTTCAATATAATTTTTTGTTTTTTCCACCAATTGCCTGCTATCTTCTTCCTTGAGCAAAGTATTACAAGTAGTACATTTATATTCCAAATCTAAAGCTTGCTGCGCATTGACACGAATGCATCGACTAGGACAGACATACATTCCAGTTGTGTTTTCTTCATTGATCATGCGCTTTAATTCTGCAATCTTTTTTTGCTTGCGCTCAATAATTAATAGACGAGCGTTAAAAGTATCGAAAGTCCAGAAGTAAATATACCAGCCTTTTTCCTTGTCTTTTTTTCTGGTAAAGGCAACTAAATTATGTTCATTCAAGCGATAGAGCATATTTCTTACTTGATTGACTGTGATGTTTAGTTTTTCAGCAATCTTGAATTCAGAGACGTTTGATTTTCCAAGAATTAAGCGCAATAGTGCAAGAACATCGTCTCCTGCCACCTCTTTGACCAATTCTTCCATGAGAGGTTGGGAAAGGCGCATAAGTGTGATTTTAGAATATCGACTTTATATACCTTTCTCCTATTAAGCATATTTCCTATTTAAATGCAGTTTACTGCTTACTTTTTCTTTCTTTTCAAATAATAATCTTTAAGTAGCAATGCTGCCTGTGATTTCTTAAAAGAGGGTACTTTGCATGCATGCTATAAGAAAATTAACCAGAGACGCAATTTTAATTGCCTTATCCATAGGAGCTTTATTGCTGCTATTTTCTCTGCAGGTATTACTTTCTCAAGACTTTGTTACTGGCGATGCTATTCAAATTGGTAAACCTGAAAATGCCATAGTTATTATTCCTGAACAACCAACTCTTCAACAACCAGAAGCAGTAAGTCCAAAACTACAATGCTGGCTGGATAGAGGATTACGAGCAGAAGATTTGTCTATTGTTGGACCACTCTTGCAACAAACTACCTGCACCACTGGTATTGCTTCACAACCTCTGCGAGCAACTGTTGAGACTAATTGTGTAGCAGTTCATGTTGGAGATGCTGCAGCCACTCGCCTATGCTTAAAGAATGAAGTACCTGCTTTTTCTGTAGATCTTTCTCCTTCACCAACCACGACGCCCGTTGTTGTTCCACCTCCCCAATATAATTATTGGTTAGCTTTGCTGCTTTTTTTGATAGGCATGTGCATTCTTTTTGTTTGGGGACGAGCAGATCTTGCTGGAGATTATTATAGAAGAAGATCGTCACAGGATTTTACCAGACTATTACCTGGAAATAAAGAAGTGCAAATTCGCTACATCAGACCACCACCAGTTTATGTCAAACATGATCGAGAGCCTGAGCAAAAACCCGTAGTAACAATAAAGCCATCCTCTTCACCAACACCTCTTGTTCAAGCAACATCTGTACCTTTAGAAAGTCAAAAAATATTGTCCTCGCCTATAAATAAAAGTTTGATTCACTTTAATGCCTTGTCACAATCCTTATGTGATTTGATTGCCTTGAAGAAATTTACTGCAGCAGAACAACAATATCCAGACTTGTATCGCTTAGCATTAACTTTATATCCGCAGGTCAGCCATGAAAATAAAGCTCGACTGATGAAAGTAGTTACTTCTTTGCATGAACAATTACAAGCAGTTCGCAAAGCCTATGCAGTTGTCCAGACTGTCAGAGATGTTTATCAACATGAAGAGCGACAAGCACAACTCAAAGAACCTTCAGTGCTAGTATGGAAACCCGCGTCCTTGGATCTGAAAAAAGAACAAATACACCATCTAGATGCAGAGCTTACTAAATTACGAGAAAAACTGCAACAAACTCCCAAGAAACAACCTGGTAAATGAGATTTATTCCTTCTTTTTCCCTAACTACTCGAGCATAGTAAAGAAACCTTTATAATCTTTCTCAAAAACCAGCAGTTTGGGATACCTCATGGGACTTTTTAGCAGAAAAAAACCACAACAAGCATTACCACCAGTGCCAAGATTTCCAGTACAACAAGGTGGAAATATGCCTTCTTATGAACCTGAATTTCCTCATCCCCAAGAACAAAGAGAACAGCACCTGCCTGAGTTTCCAGAATTCCACGCAGAACCTGTGAATATTCCACCTCCGCCTGTAGTTCCTTATTCTCCAAAACCACAAGTAGATGACAAGTCACAAAATGTTTTTATTCGTTCAATGGATGATCGCTTGCCGACACGACAAGAACCTTTAGCAAGGCCTCCTACAGAAATACCACGACCAGAACTTGCTCCCCAACGCGTTGAAATTCCTATTCGAGAACCTGCATTCACTCGCAGACCTGTACAATATCCTGATCGCATAGCTGTAGCAACTCAGCAAGCATCACCTTGGCAAAGACAAGAACAACCAAGACCGACCATGATTCCTGACAGACCTTTACCGCCACCTATGATGCCTCCACAATCTATAGCAAGACCTAGTGTTAGCGTTTCTTTACCACAACCTCCTGCAGCACAACCACGCACCATGAGCGTTGAAGACAAACCTTTGTTCATCAAGATCGGACAATATCGAGAAGCGATGGCTCATTTAGAACTCTTGAAACAGAAAATCAAAGACGCTGAAACTGCGTTAGCAAAGTTGGAAGACTTACGAGTAAAAGAACAAACTGAGATCACGAATGCACATGCCTTATTGACAACAGTCAAAGACAAACTCTTAAATATAGACAAACAGTTATTTGAAGTGTAACTTACCATGACTGACGACGTGCATATTCGCATTGAACAACCGAAGGGATTACAGAAACAATTTTTGGAATCTGCATTATATGCTTCTGAATTCTTACAAACTCTAGAAAAGATACAGGCATTTGAACAAGAACGACTCAGCTTGAAGACGACTTTTATAAATGCCTTGACAGACTTGACTATTGCTAGTGACCAGTTCATGAAAAATCTGCCTTCTTTACCTTTAGAATTTATCCAGAAACAACAACAGGTGTTGCAACGACAGATGCTTCAGGAACAACCCTTGAAAGTCATGACACCACGACAAGAAATGGCAAGCAGAATGCAACCTAAACAACAA